>CAMCGZ010000008.1 GCA_945874535.1 Bdellovibrio sp. ZAP7 | reverse complement strand
TTCGCTGTATTTTGGGTCTCAGAAAAAGCCAACAAGGCATCGAGTGTGGCTGTGTTGCCGATCCCGAAACGGAAACTATTGCTGTTCCCGGTCGAACTCGAAGACCCACCGCCGGCTGCTGGAACACCACCATTGAAATCCATCCGATTCCGTCCGTTCGATGTCAAAGACATACTCAAACGACCGCCGATGGTCTTGGAAAAAGACTCCAAGGCATCGATCACTTTCGCTTCGATGATCACCTGAGGCGTCTGAACATCGAGCAGCTGGATCATTTTCTTGATCCGATCCACACCCTCGGCGGTATCCCGGACAATCAAGGATTGGGTGTTGGCATTGATGAGGATTGTGGCCGGGGCTCCACCCGCTGTGTTCTGGGAATTTACAAAGGTCGTCAAGAGTGACTGAAGCGTTCCCAGCTCCGCATAACTCACCGGGAATATCCGGGTGATCCGCGGTGCCGCCTGAGCCACTACTCGCTTGGCATCGATCTCGGCTTGCTTCTCATTGATGAGCTGATCCCGGGGTACCACTCGCAGGACACTGTCCCTTCTCTCGGCCGCGAGCCTGAGTGTGGTCAGAACCACATCCAGCGCCTGATCCCAAGGTACCTGTTCGAGCGACAGCGTGAGACGGCCGTTCACCTGAGGGTGAATCACAATATTGAACCCGCTGGCATCCGAAATCAACCGGAGCACCTCGTGCACGTCCGCGTCCTTCAGCTTCAAGGTGATGGGCGAACCCGTGAATTTCTGTTCGGTCTCGGCACTCATGATGGTGGTCAAAGGATCAAGATCGGAGGGCTTCAGGTCCGGTGCGCGTTCCCGCTGGACTGCCACAGCCGGCTTATCAGAAGAGAGTGGAATACGAATCGTGATTTTCCGGTCGTTCGCATCGATCTTGTACTGGAGTTTCGACTTGAAATCGAGCACCACCCGGGCGTCCAGATCGGTGAAGGGGTAGCTGGAAATCTGAACCAGCGGCGAGTTGGGCAATTCCGTGGAGGGATCGAAAGTCTGGCGTGCGATATCGGCGATGGTGGAGTCCTTGAAGGTCAGGACCAGCTGGGGGGGCGAAGTCTTTTCTTCTTTGACATAGTCTCCGATACCGTTTCCGATGATCTCGATCACACTCTCGTTTCCGACATTCTTGACCTGCATCGACTGGATCTGTCCGGCTTCTGCAGAAACACCGACTGCCATCATCAGGAGCGCCAGCATGAATGACCTCATTGTTTGTCCTCGTCTTTCTTGGTGAGAGAGACCAGCTCTCCCGCCAACCTCAATTCGTAGATATCAGGAACATTGCGTCCTTTTTCGTCCTGGTAAAACTCGGTGACCCGCACGGCATCGGAGGTGATCTGGGTGATCTTGCCGCCCCGGACTCCGATCCGGTCTCCGACCTTCACAAAGTAGGTTTTCCCGCCTCCACCGGCCAACATGGCACGGACTTTACGCGGGCCGGAAATCACACCTTGAAGCTTGAAATCCTTCAATGCCAATGTCTCGAGTTCCGATTTCGGGATTTCTTTTTTGATTATTGCACTGGTCGGCAGCTGGAAGGGATCACGCAAAGAACGGATCAGATCTTCGTTCAGGAGCGAGTCCATGGGGAGCTCTGGCTCAGAGGAAGCCAGGGGTGCTACAGGGGCAGCCGGTGCCGCAAACACGGCGAACGGTATCATGAGAAGAGTGGAAAGAATCATGGATTTCATGGTCCTCCCGCCCCTTTCGGACGCTCTGCCGGCGCAGTTGCGGCCTTTTCACCTGCTTTTTCATTCGCTTTCGGTTTCTCTTCAGCCTTTGGCTTTTCCGATTCTTTCTTCGGGCCGCTCTCGGAGCCGATCATGTCTTTGGGGATTTCAGCGATCTGGAGCTTGTCTTCTTTGCTCAGCGAATACTGGTAAGCTCGAACCGACAAACTGGCGGAAAGGGTGATCGCCTTGGCACTCAAGCTGGTTGAGGCGATGCGAAGAGTGACACCTTCGATTCTCAGAATCCTCTGGAGCTGTGAAACCCGATGAATGAAGAGGAGCAGATTTTGAAAACTCCCCCGGACATCGAGCTTGAACTCCTGTTCGAGGTAATACTCCCGTTGGTCCTTCTTGCCGGGCTCGATCCGGTCCACCTTCAATTCTGCCCGCTTCGCCTCGGTATCGAGCAAGCGAAGTAAAACCGGCACATCCGGAGCCTCTGACAGAGCACCCTGATACTCGCCGAGCTTCACGATCTGAGCACGGATTTCCTCACGCTTCTGATCCAACGACTTCATGAATTTATTCCCGTCAGAGAGCTTTTTCTTCAATCCCTCTAATTCGGAATTTGCGCTGGCCAAGGCGGCGCGATGGAGTTCCACTTCACCCTCCGGAGAATAGCTGAAGGTGTAATACTGGAACCCCAAGTACCCCAAGAATCCGAACAGCATCAGATAGAATGGTGTGGACTTCAAGCCCCCCATCAGTCTCTCCTCGCAGTCAGTTCGAAGCTGATTCTTTTTTGCGTCGGATCACTCGATGAATTGCGGAGAGAGACTTCCTTGTAATAGATCGTCCGGCCCAATCGTGACATGAAGTCACTCACCATGGTGTATTCGATGGCCCCGCCACGAATCGTGTAGCTCTTCTCTACCTGGCTGTATTCGACAATCCAAGAGTCCTTCGGTAAAGCCTGAACCAGACTCATCATCGACTTGCCGGTGAAATCCCGGCCACGGATCAAATTTTCAATGGTGTCCATCTTGGCCCGGATCACCATTGAATTCCGCTCGAGCTCCATCTTGATGGCCTCGAATCCCTTGATTTTCTGGAGCTGCTTGTTGATCTTGTCTTTGGCTTCGCCCACGGCAGCCAGTTCTTTGGCCTGCTCGTCACGGATTCCCTGAATGGTCTCGTCGTAAAAGTAATTTGCCGATAGTGCGAAAATCGCTGGAATGCCGATCTTGTAGAACAACGGAGCAAGAGTCTTACCGCTCCCCTGGCCGACATTCCTCAATGCATCCAGATTGATCTTGGATTTGAGGTCATCGATCTTGCCCCCGGCACCCGAGGTAGATGCGACGCGCTTTTTGACCAAATTGACCTTGATCATGTGGTCTTGTCCCTCGCACGGATCGCCAGGCCGATCGGAATCACCGCTTCTGGCGCGATGCTATCGAGGTATTCCTGACTCATCTTTTTAGGATCCCCTTGGATGCGCTCAAAGGGATTCACCACCTGCACGGGGACTCCGACATATTCTTGAACGATCGGAAGCATGCCTTGGGCTCGCGATCCGCCGCCTGAAAGGTAGACCGTCGATACCGGCGGCCCGAGGTTCGAAGCATTGTAGAAGTCGATGGATCGCTTCAACTCGGTTCCGAGCACATGGCACATCCTCGAAACGATTTCGGACACTTCTTGCGGAAGTGTTTCGGAAATCTTCAGGGTCTCCGCATCGACAAAAGTCGGGAGTTTCAACTCTCTCTGGATCTCGTTGGTCACATTGATTCCACCATAAGGCGCATCTTTGGTGAAGAGCGGGGATCCATCCGCACAAATGGTCACCTTGGTGCTCATCGCCCCGATGTCGGCAATCAAAACGGCCTCATTCGAAGGAACAGTGTAATTCGATTCAAAGCAATTCTGGAGCGCGAACACTTCAACATCCATCACCCGGGTCTGCAGGCCGGCTTCCTCGATGACTCCGAGGTACTGATCGATGTAGTCGTTCTTCACCGCCACCACCACCACCTCAAACTCGTTTTTCTTGATCTCCCGGATGGTCTGGTAGTCGATCACGACATCATTGATATCGAAGGGAATGTACTGCTCGGCCTCCCAGTAAACCTGGTCTTCGAGCTCTTTCTTATTGTTCACACTGATGGTGATGTTTTTGATGATCACCCCGCTCCCCACCAGGGAGGAACACACCTCTTTTGATTTGACCTTGGTCGCGGTCAAGGCTTCTTGAATGGCGTAAGCGATGTTGGCGGCATTCACCACTTCGCGCTGATCCGAAATAACTTCCTCGACTGGAATGTTGGCGTACGCCGTCATCATCCAGGAGTTCGATTTTTTGCGCAGTTCGACCAGTTTGACGCTCGACGCACCGATACTCAGTCCCACATAGGAACGACCAAGCATGAAAGAGAGGTCAATGCCCCCCTTCAAACGCGCGAGTAGACTACTTCCTGCCCTTCCCTGAGCGGATGCCATGAATACCAGAGTATAGGGTGCGAGTAACAATTACAATTCATTGACACTAGTTTATGGAAATTTTTGCCGACTCGCCGTCGAGAATCACGTAAGAAGCTCGATCCAGTCGGCCGATAGTCAAGTCATTGACTGGGACCACCACCACCACCACGGTCCTGACCGCCTGACTCACCTCGAGTCCAAATACCGGGTCAAAACAGACCTCATCCGTAGCCAATCCAAGAGAGAACTTTGCCGACTCGGAACGCGAAATGATGGCCAGTTCCCCGGGCCTGAGAGTCCAGGTCCCCGGATCGAGCTCCCGCACGACCGAACCCCCGTTGCAGCGGTCGAGGACCTCCACCCGGTATTGCCCGCCCTCGATGAACTTCAATCGGACGGGCCGCTTTTCCTGAATAGACAGGGTTTTGATCCGTTCCAGCTCTGTGGATATTTCTCGAGCCGCCCGCAATGATCTCCACTTCGGCAGGCGCTCCTTCACCACCGGTACGGCACATAGAGAGAGAAACAGGATGAGCGCCGAACCCAGGATAAAAAACCGCTTCCGGTTCTGGCGGATCCGGACCTGTTCATAAAGTTCAAAATCCCGCCACTGTACTTCTTCTAAAGGCCGATCCATGCTGACACCCCGAAAAACAGTTCTACCAGAGCCCCGAAGACGAGGAAAGGCCCATAAGGAATCTGGGTCCGGAGCACCCCGTCCTGTCCCCCGTCGACCTCCCCACGCCGCTTGGACCAGGTGGCCATGAGGAGCCCCACCACGCTCCCCGAAATTGAACTAATTAGAATCGAAGACCAAATGCCCCCGAACCCGAGAAAAGCTCCGATCGTCCCCATGAAGTTCACATCCCCCCCGCCCAAGCCGACGCGACCAGTGACTTTTTCATACAGAAGACCGAACAAAAAGAAAAACCCGAATCCAGCGACCGAAGCCCCCACCAACTCCCAAGCCCCGTGCCGGTAGTCCGCCATACAGGTCAGTAGCCCCACCGCCCACCCGCCAAAGCTGAGCGTGTGCGGGATGATCCTGTGATCAAGATCGATAAAGGTAACCGCGATTCCAATCAGGATAAAAATCCAGATCCTGAATTGATTCACAGCCTGGATCCCGTCTCCTGGCAGACCCAAATACGCTCCCCAAAACAAGAAGGCGGTCAGGAGCTCCACAAATGGATAACGAGCGGAGATTTTGGCCCCACAGGCCACACACTTCCCCCGGAGTACCAAGTACCCGATTACGGGCACATTGTGAAACCACCTGATGGATTTGCGACAGGCCGGGCACCGACTCCCCGGATAAAGGATCGATTCGTCCAGGGGTAAGCGATGAATCACCACATTCAAAAAACTTCCCAATACCAGTCCAAGTAGAATCACTCCGATCGATTCGATCAGCATCACAGATTCTTCCTGTAAAAGACTGCGTTTCCAATCAGCATGAACAGCATGGCCCAAGCCAGACCATAACCCATCCGTTGAATCATCTCAAAATCGCTGAGTGCGACATCATAATAGACACGGGTATCCATCAACAACACCTGTGCATTGGGGGTCAACTGCTTGAGGATCGAGAAAACGGCGGATCCATCACCGGCTTGTTTCTTCAAAAACTCCAGCTGATCGTGATTGTGGCTCAGAAACAAGTAAGCCATGCACACCATGACCGAAAGCCCCTGCCGGAAAAACAACGACACCAACATCGCGGTAGCGGAAACCAACAAGGATTCAAACCAGATCAGAAGCGTGGCCTGAATCAGCGCCTCATTCACGCCGCCACCGGTGACCCTGAGGGCGATCCAAAGGACTGCAGTCAAAAGGAGCAGATTCAGAGCACAAAACCAAGCGATTCCCAACCACTTCCCGAAGAAGTAACTCACTCGCGAAACCGGGCGCGAAAGCGGCAAGTAAGCCACCCGCTGCTCCACTTCGGACCTGAGCAGCCTGGCACCCGCCCCCCCCGCCACCAAGTAAACCGAAAGGGCATTGATCATGATTCCGAAATGAAGCATGACCCTGTCCTGATGTCCGTAAACTAGAAGTGCGGCAAGATATCCGAAAAAGAGCAAGAACAAAGAAACGAAGAAGATATTGTACAAGATCCGCTCGCGAAGCAGATCCTGGAATGCCTGTACCGCCACGAATGCAGTCTGAGCCGGGTAGGCCGCGTAAGAATTCATTTGCGCATTCTCCATTCATCCACCGTGCCCCTGAACCGGATCTCTCCGTCTTCCAGGATCAGCACCTCGTCGGCCAGCTGCTCGACATCCTCCATCACATGAGAGGAAAAAATAATGGTCTTACCCGCGGCACTCCACTTCTGGATCTGGGCTTTGACCGAATCACGGGATTCGGGATCGAGCCCACTCATCGGCTCGTCCAGAATTTTGATCTCGGGATTCCCGAGAGCCGCCTGGGCCAGCACGGCCTTTTGCAACATTCCCTTCGAAAAGGTGCTCAACAAATCATCGAGATGCCCCTTCAACCCCACCTCTTCGGCGATCTTCTCAAACAGGGCACGGTCTCGTGGAATTCCAGCCAAGCGGGCATGATAAGTCAGCAGAGCGCCGAACTCATGATCCAGATTGAGGTAGGGGCGCTCGACCACATAGCCGATCGCCGACCGGGATCTCCAATCCTCATTCGACTTCCCCAGAGTCCTGATTTCACCTGCGGTCTGGAACTTGAGCCCGAGCAGAATATGGAAAAAGGTGGTCTTGCCAGCACCATTGTGTCCCAGCACTGCGAAGACTTTGCCTCGAGGAATTCCGAAGTTGAGACCCTTTAAAATCCGCTTTTTCCCAATATTGAACTCGAGACCCACTACCTCAATCGCTATTGCTTCATTCATAGAGCTTGAGTTTCTCCTCGTACTTTTTCCGGATCGGTCCGGGCTCGGTCGTCGAAATCATCCACTTGAGTACCTTCACTGCCAGCTTCCGATCACCATCCCCATCCTGGAGCCATTTCTTCATACTCTGGAGATACCCAGGTGACCCGGGGGAATACGCGGCTTTCAAGTAGTCGTTCCGGGCCTGGGCCCAATCATTCCTCATGAAGGCATTCACATATGCTCTGTAAAGATACAGACTGTACGGATGGGTCCAGAAACGCTTGGGAGGGCTTGCCCTCTCGTAGACCCGAATCCCTTTATCGATGAACTCGAGTGCCGCAAATGGCGCATCAAACAAACAAGAAAAATTGACCGCAGCCTGATCGTAAATCTCGTAAAAATAAGGATCCAGACCGGTGGAAAGCCGGTAAAACCCGACACTCTCCTGAAGCGCATCAGCGCTGTAACTCCCCGAACCGATCAGCTGTAACGTTCGAATCCACAGGTAATCGTGAGCGGCCGGCCAAAATCCTCCCGAAATCAATCTGAAGAACTGAGGCGAAAGCTGATAATCGCCCGCCTTCATCAAATGGGGACGACCAGAATCAACTTCTTTGATTGATAAATAGAGAGGCAAGCAAAAAACGAGGGCGACAAGCGCCTGACGGTGAAAAACACCTCGCCATTTCATAAACTTGTCCATAGAATAATGGTATGGGCGGACGTAGGGAAGCCCAAAATACCCTTTTAAGGAGGGGATGCATATGGAACGTAAGATGAACGCAAGGAACAATGCGGGTTTCACCTTGGTGGAACTCATGGTGGTCGTGGCAATCATTGGGATCCTGGCAACACTCGCCGTACCCCAGTACAAGAAGTTTCAGGCCAAAAGCCGACAGAGCGAAGCGCGACTCTCGCTGGGTGGTGCATATACCATCGAGCAGAGCTTCGCCGCTGAGAACTCCTCTTACACGACCTGCTTGGGACAAGCAGGTTACAACCGGGATGGAGTTCGATTCTACTATTCGGTTGGATTCAGAACTGGAAGCGGCAACGTGAGCAGTTGCGGTCCAAGCGGTGCTCTAGGCTGTGCCTTCACCCAATGGTCTTACAATCCGGCTTCCCAGATCTACACTGCGGATGGTAACGCCAGCTGTGACGATCAATCCGCGAACATGGGAATATTTCTCGCAACTGCCGGAGAAAATGCGGCACTCGTTCCTACCACAGCCGCAGCGGCCAGAGGAATGTTAGAAAGTACGGGTACTGCAGGCGGTAGGGCGACCTCTGCCATTGCCCAGCAGACCTTTACCATCGGGGCGGCTGGAAGCATCCTGACCGCCGGTGCCGGCTTGGCCTTAACCAATGGCTATGATGGCTGGACTATCGATCAAAACAAGCAGCTGAAGAACTCCCAAAGCGGGCTGTACTGAGTAGAGAAGGAAAATATCCGGAGCCTAACCGGGCGCCAAAAGGGGAGAAGGGAACACCTTCTCCCCTTTTCTTTTTGGACGGAGCGAACCCGAGAAGCAGTCGACATCATGGATGGTGCGCACACTTACCTTGAAACCGAATCTTCAGCTGTTCGCAGCTAGTAACACCGGCCTTCTGACATGCAAAGATCCACTGCTGCTCAATCCAATCACACCGTAGCATTTCCACATTCAATGAAAAAGGCTCTTCGATCGCCTCACTCATTCTGCGGAAAGCAATCTGATATTCGCCGACGCGACTCTCTATCGAAGCCCGCAGGATCCTAGCCACCCTGCTCTTTAGCTTGTACTCATCAAAATATCCGAGACGTTGTTGATCTGAGAAATCCGGCGATTCAATGATCAGACGGGCAATCAAACCGTCCAAGTGCGGACTCATCCCGTAGGAGTCATGAAGGTCCTTGATGATCAGAAAGGCTTTGTCGTATTGCCCCCTGAAAAACAGTGTTTCAGCATAAGAGAATTGATTGGGATAGCTCGGCTCCACTTCGTATGCCTGCTTGAAAATCAAAAGGCTATCCGACCAAGCCCATGCCTTACTTCTCGAGTAGGCCACTTCAAAAGGTAGAAAAATCACAAGTAGCGCCATCACGGCTGGGCTGATCCCTTTACCTAATTTCACCTGTTTCATGCGCTCTTGAAAAAGATGATACGCACAGAACACCAGAAAAATGCTTCCAGTCAACAAGTAAGTGTCATTTCCACTATGCTGGGTGATCCGGGCTACCACGGGAAACAGAAGAAGAATAAACCCTGAAAGTGACAGCACCAACATCCTCCTGCCGCCCGCCTTCCCGATCAAACCGAAAAAAACTGGAATCATACCAAGCCCGACGAGATTCTGCCAGGAATCAAAGCCGTAGTCGCCGACAGAAGTCCAATAAGGAATAAAGGTCTGGAACACATAACGCCCGAGCATCAACAGCGATGAGTCGATTCCGTGGATCTCGACATCCGCAAATTTGGCATGGCCACCGCTCATGAACTCATAACTACTGCTATAGTACTTTAGGTTCAGTAATCCCAAGACGAGAGCGATTAAAAAAGAAGGAAATAGAACCTTTATTTTTCGACCACTTCCAAAAAACAATAACGCAATAGCCGAGACTACGGGCCACATGATGTTCATCGGATGAGACAGTAGAGAAAAAGCATACATCAAGGATACACCCCAGATCGCCCTCTTCTCTCCCTTTAGATACCTCAGCAAAAACCAAGTAGCCCAAACAATGAACATCAATGCCAAGAGATGCTTGCGTGCCGTGATCCATGCAACCGAACTGACATACAGGGGCGAGAAGGCGATGAGATGGAGCACCATGACATTGCCGAGTGGAGATCTCGGAAACCACTCGGACAACATAAAATAAATACCCAACAGAGCGATCAGGAACAATAGAACGTTGGTCTGGTGGAAGTAAGGTCTTCCGCACCATTCCTCCAGAAGGTAGTTGATCTTGATGCTGAGGTCACGGACCGGCTGAAGATCAGGAACGACACCCTTCTGTACTGCGCTGACATATTGGCTGAAAGAGTCGATTTTTTGAATCGGGACCACCACGAACGGATCGTCATACTTGATCAGTTGATCTAAATAGAAATGCTGCCCGTAAATCAAGAAAAGCCCGATACCCAAGCTTGCCATTACCGCAATACTTTTTATGCCCCTGAACATCAACTCGACACTCCTTCCGGTGAATCCATTTGATGGAGACCTATCCGTCGACTATCATCCAAAAGAATGAATCCATCGAGCAAGTCAAAAATTCACCCTTTATTCAACCTGATTTGGTCTCTGGTTGCCACAGTTGCTTTTTGGAAGATTCTCTTCTCATGGAATGGACGGATGCTCCTGGTCGGACCTGATGGTGCTTTTCACCACTACCCGTTGCTCAAGGACAGTCTGGGTCCGAATGGAGTCCTGGCATTTCATTTCGGGCAGGGTGGTGGTGCCCCCATGCATCCTGCCATAGGATCCATTCCACTCGAACGATTATTGCTCGGACTGGGAATGGGGCTACAAGGTGCGATCAATTACACCTTGATGATCTCCCAGATGCTAGCGACCTACTTCGCTTTGGCATTTGTCGGGACTTGGAGACGGTGGTTCTGGAGCGATTACCTGATAGCACCCCTTTTGATCGGCTTTTCTCCGGCTTTGATGACCCGCTTTTCGGCCGGTCACGTCAATTTCATTCTTTCCTATATGGCCTGCCCTGCTCTGTTGTTTATTTTGAGCTCTTTGTGGCGGAAGAAAAGGATAGGAACCCTCAACTTCGGCTTGCTGGCCTTTGGATTCGCCCAGGCCCTTTCCTATGTCGGATACCAAACCCTGTTTTATTCTCTACTCCTGCTTCTACCATTGGGAATTCCAGTGGTTTTATCCAGCCTCCGGGACCCATCCAGGCGGTGGGAGCTGGTCGTATTCGTGGGCTGCCTCGCCACAGCCACCTTAGCCTTCTGTTGGTGCGAGGTGAGGTCGATCCTGGATTTTTTCTCGAGCGGGGAATTGGCCAGGAATGTGAAGGATACCCATGCGGTATTCCAGTATCTACTGCCCGACTGGACAACTTGGTCTGGAAGCGTATTTGAATCAACAGAAACCATTCCTGATGCGGTATCAGCAGCACTCCATCACGAAATCGCTTTCCCCGCCTTTGGACTTCTCTCAGCGTTCGGAATCCTATATTGGAGAAATACGGCTCGAAAGAAAATCCTGCTCGGCTTACTCATCCCCGCGCTCATCCTGTTCATCTTTTCATTCAACCCTCCGGGCTTCGCCCCTTTGCTACTCAAGCTGATTCCAGGCCTGGGTGCATTTCGGGTCATCACCCGATTTATGATTCCGCTTTTGACATTGTTGGGTTGCCTGGTCCTGGTGGTCTACCGGAGCAAGGAAAAGGTTTCGCCACGGGAATTCATCCTGTTTACCGGTGGCGCAATCCTCACCTGTGTGGGAAGCCTCATGAATTCGAATGTCTCTGTAGCATTCGAGCTGTGTAGTGCAGGCCTACTCATTCTGGGTATCAAGAAAATCCGAGTCCAGCATCTGGCCATGGGGATGCTCGTCGGTGGATCGATCTTCGGGGCTATCGAAAGAAAAGGCGACTTCATCAGTTACAACTTCGATCCGAAGGTCAAATCAGAGATCAAAGACGGATCCAAATCTGTTCTCGAGCGCAGTGAGTATTTTATCCCAGGCACCCCGACCAATGTGGGAATGTTCACTGGTGCATACAGCCTTTCTTTTTACCTGAATTCACAGAAAAGCTTTTCTGAATTACTCGGAGCATTTACCGGGGTCAACGAAACCTACCGGATGACCGCAGATTTTTCTAGCCCCAATGCACCGAGTTTCTTCAAAGCCCTTTTCAATTCTGTTCATGAAATCAGAATGGAAGATCAGAAACTGGTGAGCAAAAGAGTTCGGGACTCCCACCCCGTAAGGATTCCAATTAAAACCGCCAGAATGAACTCCTCAGAAGTAGCCGCCCTGGCACAAGACCGAACTCGAGGGATGGACTACATCCTCAACGTCCTCGACTCCCCGGAAGCACCACAGCATCTTCCAGATAATTGCAAGAGTCTCAAGTATCGCATTGAAAGAGCGGATCTGGAGGAGATCCGTTTTGGCCTGGAAGGGAACACTGAGGGATGTTTCGCGGTCTTGCCGATCAATCCATCACAACTGATCGAGGTCACCGGAAACACAGATAGTGGGGCCACTCAATCCCTAAGAACACTGAAGTCGAATCAGACCCTCACGGGAATCGAGCTCAAACCAGGTATTAAATCTGTTGTTTTACGACCCAGGATTTTCCTGAACTCGAAACAACTTGGAGCACAAGTCATTTTAGGACTGTTCTTTATAGGCATATGGGCCACATATTCCCGCCGAAGGAGAAAGTCAGCGGAGGTTTAAGTCAAAATTTTTCCGATGATTTCCTGATTTCCTTTGGCAAATACGGAAGCTTCATTCTTATAAAACATTCTGACCTGCTCGAGGATGGGATCCAATTCGATCGGCCCCAGGCTGAAATCCGCCCTCAAGATCAATTCCCTCGGTTTCCCGAGTTCTTTTCGGGCTGCGAGTACCATCTCAGGGGGTAAAGTCGTGATCTCGATCACTCCGCCCGACTCGAGAGTACACACCCTTTCCATCACGTTTTCAAGTTCCCGGATATTCCCGGGCCAGCGATGGGACAGGATGATCTCAAGTGCCTCGGGAGTGAACCCCCCGAGACTCCGATTGTACTTATCATTGTAACGCTTCAGGAAAAACACAGCTAATTCCTCAACATCACCGGCTCGAGTCCGAAGAGGAGGGGTCTCGAGAAGGATCACATTCAGCCTGTAGTACAAATCCTCGCGGAAAGTACCTTTTTTAACGGCCTCTTCGAGATTCCGATTCGTAGCGGCAACAATCCTCACATCGATTTTGATGTTTTCATTTCCACCCACCCGACGGATGGCGCGATCCTGAAGAGCACGCAATAGCTTGACCTGCATGGTGAGTGGGAGCTCACCGACCTCATCCAGGAACAGGGTTCCCCCGTCTGCCACCTGGAAGAGACCCTCTTTATCCGCTACCGCTCCGGTAAAGCTGCCTTTCTTGTGTCCGAACAGCTCACTCTCGATCAAAGTCTCAGGAATCGCTCCGCAATTGACTGCCACAAAAGGACCGGTCTTTACCGGGCTCAATTCATGAAGTGCCCTGGCCACCAGTTCCTTTCCGGTACCGCTCTCGCCAATGATCAGAACATTGGTCTTCGATGGCGCCACTCGCTCGATCATTTTCTTCAGTGCCGCCACTTGAGGGGATTTCCCCAACAAAGGTCTTTTGATTTCGTCGATCGCTGCCATGATTATTCCCCTCCTCCACCGGCACTGCCTGCCATCTGGAATATCGGTAGATACATTGAAATCATCAGACCACCCACGATGCCACCCATGACCACCAACATGACCGGCTCGATCAGTTTCAGCATGCCCTGAATGGCGTTTTCGACCTCTTCTTCATAGAATTCAGCTATCTTCTCGAGCATTTTGTCGAGGTTACCGGTATTCTCCCCAACTGAACTCATTTGAATGCACATTCTCGGAAACAGCTTCGGGAATTTAGACATTGCTGCGGTAAAGCTTGCACCAAGCTCCACATCCTTTTTCATCTCTGTGATCGCATCTTCATAGGCAACATGCGTTGCTGCTGCCTTGCAAATTTCAAGAGAGTCCACAATCGGAACACCCGATGCCAGAAGGGTCGCCAAAGTGCGGGTGAAACGGGCGACCCCGCTTTTGACAATCAACGGTCCGCTGAGCGGCAAACCGAGCGCCATATTTTGCATCACGATCCGCCCTTCGTTCGTGCGGAGGTAGGATCTGAGCATATAAAACCCGAGTCCGAGAATACCCAATACCGTAACAAAATTATCCATCAGGGAGTGCGACAGCCAGAGAACGAACTTGGTCGGGGCCGGCATTTCGCCACCGCTGCTCATGATCATCGACTCGAACTTGGGAATGACCACCGTGAGCATCAGGGTGATCACCCCGACTGCGATCACCGTGACTGAAATCGGGTAAGTCATCGAGCTTTTAATGAGCTTTTTGAGCCGATAGGAGTTCTCGAGGTACTTTCCGACCCGCTTCAGCATGATATCGAGTGTACCGGAGGACTCCCCCGCCCGGACCAGAGCTACGAATACCCGTTCGAAGGTATTGGGATACATGGCGAAGCACTCCCAAAGGAAACTCCCGCCGTTGATCCGTTCTTTGCAGGCACCGAGAATCCGCCGCAAGGTCGGATCGGTTTCCTGCTCATGGAAGAGCTCGATGGCTTGAATGAGCGGCACACCGGAAGTGATCATGGTCTGGAGCTGCCGGATGAAGTTCATCAGACGCTCGACATTGACCGTGTCCGAACCCCCGGCAAGCCCCTTGATGGCGGTCCCGACGTTGATTTGGGTCAACGAGGCCTTTGCGATTTTGTTCGGACGCAAACCCTGACCCCGAAGGGCCATCCGGACTTCGCCCTCGTTCGACGCCTCCATCTTCCCTTCTACTTTTTTCCCCGCTTTGTCCGAGGCGACGTAGACAAATTCAGGCATTCATCGTTCCTCTCAGACCATCTTCCCGAGCTCTTCGGGTGCGAGACTGTAAGCCATCGCATCGGCCTTGGTCAGGTTCCCTTTACGGACCAGCTCGGCCAGCGATTGATTCATGGTTTGCATCCCGGTTCCGGCCTGTCCCGCTTGCATCGCACCGTAAATCTGGTGCGTCTTGTCTTCCCGGATGAGGTTCTTGATCGCAGTATTGGGAGCCAGGAGCTCGAATGCGGCCGATCGGCCGGATCTTCCCGAATTCGGCACCAGCTGTTGGGTCAGGACCCCGATGAGTGTTGCCGCGAGTAATTGTCGAATTTGGGGTTGCTGGTGCGGAGGAAAGACGTTCACCACCCGGGCAATGGTTTGAACCGCGCTGTTCGTATGCATGGTTCCGAAGACCATATGGCCGGTTTCGGCCGCAGTCAGGGCCATTTCGATCGTTTCGAGATCCCGCAATTCCCCCACCAGGATGAAATCCGGATCCTGCCGGAGGGCATGTTTGAGCGCATCATGAAACGTGTGCGAGTCCGCACCGATTTCCCGCTGGTTCACAATACAGTTCTTATGTTGATGAACAAATTCGATCGGATCCTCGAAAGTGAGGATGTGCCCGTTGTCTTCACGATTCAAAAGGTCGATGATCGCTGCAAGTGAGGTGGACTTACCCGAACCGGTCGGCCCGGTGACCAGGAACAAACCATTCGGTTGCTTGACGATCTTACGGATGGCTTCGGGGAGGCTCAGCTTATCGAACTCGGGGATGTTCACCGGGATTTTCCGGAACACCGCACCCATGGAGCCTCGCTGGAAAAACAGGTTTCCCCGGAAACGGGCGACATCCTTCACACCAAAAGAAAAGTCGAGTTCGTTCGAGGTTTCGAAGGTTTTCTTCTGCTGCTCCGTCAGGATTTCATAGACCAACTCTTTGATCGATTCGGGTGTGAGCGGGTCGGTCTTGGCTTTCATGAGTTTGCCATGAATCCGGAACTGGGGGGGGGTATTGCAAGTGATGTGCAAGTCGGATGCATCCTGATCCACCATCGCCCGGAGCAATGCTGTGAGTGTCAGCTTTCCCATTTTACCGTCCTATTCATGAATGCCTCACTGTTCCGCGGTCATGGAGACCGCCTCATCGACCGATGTTCTACCCTCGACGGCCTTTTTGAGCGCCGAAACCCTGAGAGTCTGGAGACCGTACTGCTCGACCGCAGTCCTCTTGATTTCAATCGCAGTACGCCCGGCGAGAGTCATTTCCTTCAACTCGGAGAAGTATTCCAGAACCTCGTAAATAGCGACCCGACCTTTATAGCCGGTATTGTTGCACTCCTTACAGCCCTTGGGACCGTAGAATTTTGCATTGGCGGCGAACTTGTTGATACCCAGAGACTCCATCTTGTCGGCTGGTATCTTGGTCGGCTGCTTGCAATGCTGACAGAGCGTCCGGAGCAATCGCTGGGCCACAATGGTATTGACGGAAGCCGTGACAAGGAACGGCTCAATTCCCATGTTCACCATCCGGGTGATGGTGGAAACCGTGTCATTGGTGTGAAGCGTAGAGAGCACCAAGTGCCCGGTCAGAGCCGCCTGGACCGCGACTTCACCCGTTTCAAAGTCCCGGATCTCCCCCACCAGGACCGTATCCGGATCCTGACGAAGCAGTGCTCTCAAGACTGCCGCGAAGGTCAAGCCGACATCTTTGTTCACCTGGACCTGGTTGATCCCTTCGAGATTGTATTCCACAGGGTCTTCGACAGTGGAAAGATTGTCGGAAACCTGGTTGAGCTCCATAAGAGCCGAATAGAGCGTGGTGGTCTTCCCGCTACCGGTGGGTCCCGTTACCAGGACCATTCCGTTCGGTTGGGCGATCCCATTCCGGAAGATCTCCAATTGACGGTCCTCGAATCCGAGTGTTCTGAGGTCCAGTTGGAGATTCCCTTTGGAAAGGATACGGAGAACGACCTTCTCCCCGAAAAGGGTTGGGAGCGTGTTCACCCGGAAGTCGACTTCCTTGTTTCCAAGTTTGATCTTGATCCGACCGTCCTGAGGCACTCTCGATTCGGCGATGTCCATCCGCCCCATGATCTTGAACCGCGCGACCACCGCACGCTTCATCTCCATAGGGATATGCGTGACATCGATGAGTGTCCCGTCTACCCGGATCCGGACACGGAAATCGCGCTCGTAAGGTTCGACATGGATATCCGAAGCCCCGCGGCGAATGGCTTCTGTGAGCACACTGTTCACCACTGAAATCACCGGAGCGTCATCGCCGGCGGCATTGTTCACATCATGAACCTGGAATTGCTCGATCTGCTGGATCTGCTCTTCCTTGCCTCCCTTGGGGGTCTGGGAGTCTTTCTTGAATTGCTCGAGAGCCCGACCCAGGTTCTGGGTCCCCGAATAATACTTCAGGAAGGCTGCATCGAAAGCGGTGAATGTGGTCAACACCGCCTCCACATTCATTTTGGTGGCGAACCGGATGTCATCCAAAAAAGCGATCTGGGTCGGATCCGGAATGGCAACCACAAGGATTCCCCGACTCATCTGAATCGGAATCGCTTGAGCCTTCCGCGCAAGATCGGCACTGATGGTCACCACCACTTCCGGTTTCACCTCGAACTTGGCCAGGTTGATACTCTGGAGTGAGAATTTCTGATTGAGGAAAAGGAGCAACTTCTGCTCGGAGAGGACTTTTTTCTCAATGAACTGACGGATGGCATCTCCGTTGCTTTTGAAGATGGCCTCGGCATCCTGGTACTGGGATTGTGTGAGGAGCTTTTCCTTGTAGAGGAGCTCGACGAGTTTCCTGGACATCCCCTTTATTTTAGGGCCGAAGGAAGGCTTATCGCAATTCTATTTAAGAATTTCGTGAACTTAAGAGATGCCCCGCCAATTCCGTGTCGGCCCGGATCTGGTGTTTCAGCTCCTCCAGGGAGCCGAACTTCCGCTCGTCACGGATCCGCTCATGAAAAGAGACTTCGAGGATCTCGCCGTAGAGTTCGAGATCCTCGTGGAGGAGATGAGTCTCCATGCGGAGCTCCGAAGAGTCGAACGTGGGTCGGGTACCGAGATTGGTGACGGAAGGGTAGATCTTCCCCTGCCAAAAAACCGTCGTTGCGTAGACCCCGGACCGTAACGGGAATTTGGTGTCGCACTTCATGTTCGCGGTCGGGAATCCGATGGTCCGCCCCCTCTTGTCTCCATGAACCACCTCCGCCTTGTAAAAAAACGGACGTCCAAGCAGCTCACTGGCTACACGCACCTGACCCTCCGACAGGGCCGAGCGGATTCGCGAGCTCGAAACCGGAAGTCCTTCGACTTCGACCGGGGGCAGCGCCCGCAAGGTCACGCCTGCCGCATCGCAAAATTCTTTCAAAACAGGGATGGTACCCTCCCTATTCCGACCGAAAGTGAAACTCTCCCCCACCACAATCACCCGTGCACGAGCCCGCCCCAGCAGAATCCGGTCAAAAAATTCTTTGGCGGACAGCGACGCGAAGGTCGAATTGAAGGGTTCCTCGATGCAATAGTCCACCCCGAGCCCCTGGAGCCTGATCCGCTTTTCGTCGTAGGTCATTAGCAATCTCAGGTCAGACTCAGGCTTCAACTCGATCGTCGGATGCGGCTTGAAGGTGAAGGCCACCACCGGGTGCCCCAGGGTCCTGGAATCTTCCAAGGCCCTACCCAAAATGGCCTGATGCCCCAGGTGGACACCGTCAAAATTCCCGAGCGCCACCACGGTCTGTGGTGGAAAATCGGCATCCAGGAATTGCGAACCGAAGTAAGTCTTCATGGGGGTTAAGGTCATAGCTTTACACTGGATTTGCCCCCTGCAACAGGATAAAGTGAGGCCTCATCTCTCGACGCGCGCGTGGTGAAATTGGCAGACACGCCAGACTTAGGATCTGGTGCCGTAAGGTGTGGGGGTTCAAGTCCCTCCGCGCGCACCATCTTCCTTCCGACTTCAAAAAATGGCGTCATCTCGCTCAACTCACTCAGTACGACGTACTATCCGTACGCCTCCTTCGTTTATTTCGCTCAATTTAGCCATTTTTAGAATTAGGAAGGAAGAATCATGGGTGCAAGGAGGGACTTGAACGGAAGATTCCGGCCACGGACGAAGCACCGCTTCGGACGGGGTCAGTCATGCAGGATGCATGACTGAGGAATCGACCTGGCCCGGAGGCGACCGAGCGGGAGGCGAGGGAATCGGAGGGCAAGTCCCTCCGCGCGCACCATCTTTCCTCGTCCTTTAGAATCACGGGGATGACGCCGATCAGAAGTCGATGCTCTGGATTCAGCTCATCCTTCAATTCACTCTCATGGAATCCGCCCCGGCGGCTCAGGTGAACCTTCACGGTCTCTGTATCGAGTTGCGTTCGGGGAGTCCGATTCCGAAATCCTTCAAGAAGAGCCTGAACGATCCGCAGTTGGACCGGGAGCTCGAAGCCGCATTGAAAGATCCGGAACAGGTCCGCGACGCCGCCTGCGTGGTGGCGAATGCCAAGCGTGAAAAGCTCCTCGACACCTTGTTGGAGATTCAAAACGACCGGCTCGTCCCAGAGGTGTTTCAAGCCCTGGTCAGGATCCGGACCTCACAAAACGAAAAAAGGATCCAAGAAGGAATGATCGCCTGGCTGGGACAAGCGGATCGGGAGGATTCGATTCTGAGGACCCTCGGGGCCCTCCAGGTACTGGGGGACCTGAACTGGCAACCAAACCCGAAGGCCTTGAGAGGTCTCCTCAATTCCACAATTCCCGAAGTGAGGGTCGGAGGGCATGAGTTTCTTTTTCACCGCTTCGACCGCATGAGCACGAACGATCAGGCTGACCTCATGAAAGAAGCCCTGAAGAAAGATCCGCTTCAGGTCCGCGTGGCCGCAATCAGAACCTACAAAAGTCTGACCGAAGCCCAGAGGAAGAGCTTGAAAATCGACCTGAAAGATTGCCGCAAGGATGAAGCCCCGGAAGTCAGAGAGGTGTGCCCATGATCCGCTTCTGTCGGCTCCTGATGCTGATTCAAAGTACTCTGATGGCAACTCCGACACAGGCGGAAGAATTCAACTCGACCCAGAAAGTGAATCAGACCCTGGTGAATTTCTCGAAGGTCAACCGTCCTCCGGTTTGCGATCCTTCAGTATCCGAATCCAACCTGGAAAAGTGTCAGGAAAAAATGCGCCGGCTTTACCAGGACAACACTGCCCATATCGACTTGTTTTTAGGTTATCTCGACTCGGGCGGAGAACCACCGGTCACTGCTGATGCGGTTCAACGTGCTTATCTGGTGCAAAAACTCTACATGACCTGCGGTGCCGAACCTTGCGGATTCAAAGCGGATGCCAAGAATGCCGACAAGCTCAGCAAGACCCTGGCCGATGGTAAAAGAATCCAAGTCAATCTTCACAGCAGTGCCCTCACCGACCGGGATGACCTGAATCGAAAGAACCCGGATCAGGCGGTGCGCACCTCGAAACTCAATGAGAAATTCAAAAATGCCTTGAAGAACAACGAGGCGGTCTTTTACATCGGCCACTCGCGCGATGGAGGTGGACCGGATTTCGGGCCTCCGCGCCTGCTCAAAAACGGGCATACCGATTATGATTGGTACCGGAAAAACCGGCCGGGCCTGAAGATGATCAAAGAGAACATGAGGAAGAGTCACCCGGAACTTTACGGATCATTCTCATGCGATTCCTTGCACCATTTTGCCGCTCCGATCCGGAGCGTGAACCCGGACGTGATCTATTTCGGCACGAAGCGATTGGCTTATTACAACTTCACCCAAAAAGCGGTCGGGGGGATCGCGACCAGAAAATGCGATTTTAATAATACTTTCTTACAAAACAAAATGCCCACCGAAGCCGACTACAATTGAATCTTTAGAGACCGGTCTCGTGCCGGATGAGATCGTTGAAAGTTTCACGCTTCCGGATCAATTGAACCTGCCCTCGATCGACCAGAACTTCGGCCACCCTGGGGCGGGAATTGTAAGTGCTACTCATGGAAAACCCGTACGCTCCTGCCGAAAGAATCGCGAGAGTCTCACCCGGCAAACCCTCCAAGGGAAGTTTCCGTGACTTGGCGAAGTAATCCGTGCTTTCGCAAATGCCCCCGACCACATCCCAGCTCACCGGAGGAGAGGCATTTTGCGCAAGAGGCAGAATCTCGTGGTAGGCCTCGTAGAGAGCCGGCCGGACCAGATCGTTCATTCCCGCGTCGAGGATCAGGGTCCTATCTTTACCTCTTTCTTTTGAATAAACCACCTGACTCACGAGCGCACCGGCGTTGGCGATGAGACTGCGGCCCGGTTCGATCAAGATCTTGGGGACTCCCTTGAAGTGCTTCTGGATGAGGCCGGCGTATTCACCGAGATCGATCACCTTTTCCTGTTGGTAGCGGACTCCCATCCCGCCTCCGAGATCCACATATTCGAGATCCCGACCGAGATGCTCCTCCACCTCGAGCTTGAGTTCGGCCAAACGCTGAAAAGCCCGATCGAAGGGACGGATCGACGTGATCTGACTTCCGATGTGAATGGAAAGTCCCGCAATCCGGACAAAATCATCGTCTCCGTAGGTGACCGCAAGATCGAGGATCTCCTCTCGTGTGAGGCCGAACTTGTCGTGCTTCCGACCGGTGGAGATTTTATCGAGGGTTCCAGCATCGACATCCGGATTGTAACGGAAAGCGACCGAAACGGGTCGCCTCATGGAGTTCGCGATCAGGAGGATCATTTCGAACTCCATCACCGACTCGACATGAATGGATCCCACGCCACCCTCAGGAAGCCTGAACAGACTCTCGAGCTCCCTCGCAGTTTTGGCCACTCCGGAAAGAACCCGCTTCTCACGTGGAATTCCAGCACGCTCGGCCCGATCCCACTCGCCGTAGGACACCAGATCGCATCCGGCACCGAGCGAAGAAAGCAGGCGGAGTATCGACAGATTGGAATTGGCTTTCACCGCAAAGCAAATTTGAACAGGTGACTTTCGAAACGCCTTCTTCAATGCCGAATAAGACTGCCGGATCGCTCCTCCCGAATACACGTACAGGGGAGATCCGTAACGTTCCAAAAGGTCCTGGAGGGGGATGCCCTCCACAGATAGTTTGCCTTTTTTGTATTCGAAATGGTCCCGGGGGCCGGGCAAAGCATTCAGCGCGGATTTCATGCCCTGAGTATGAACGAGAACGAGGCCCCGGTCAAAGGACCATCCTTCGACCGGGGCTCATTGAGAGAGAGATGAGGGTTGAGGGGGACAGTTGCAGAAATCAGTTACGGGTTCCGTTGATGGTGATGCTACCGAGACATCCGTAGCCATAGGAGGAAACCGGGTTGAGCACTCCTTGAATGGAGCTGCCGGAAATCATCAGAACTCCCTGGTAGGTGCAGTTCGTCGACGAGGCTCCGTACATTCCCCCTCCGTAACCGTAAGAACTGGTGGCGGAGGTCACTGGAATGAGAGAAAGGGTCACATTCATTTGTCCGTTGGCGGCCTTGGTTCCGGACAAGGTCTGATTGAAACAAGGATTGGAACCTGACCCGCTGATTTGGCTATTGGATTCGCTGACCGTCAGGCGAACGGTCGAGCACTGGGCACTGGTGAATTGGGCTCCGCTCTGAGTCAGATTGTAGACGTTAGAGTTCTGCATCCCACAGCCGATGCCCGAAATCAGGAACAGGAACAAGAAGGGTTTCAGGAAGGTCGGGATCTCGAATTTCATTTTCATCATCGTCTCCGTGCATAGCGGAATAAAGCAAAGACAATGCCAGCCCACGATCGGGCGATGAGTTCGAGAAGAGCCGTTTTCAGCCTAAAAATACCCATTGGGTAGTGTCCAAATCCGGAACACCCGCGCAGACTCCGTACATCAACCGGATCCGTTTACAGGTGCAGATCGAGCTCTTGAGATAACTTTTGACGGATCCGTTCCACCCCAGCGTAGATGGTCTGAGGATCGAGCGTCTCGAAGCGACCCTGATCCATGAGGACTCGCCCATCGCAAATGACCGTATCCACCTCGAGCCCCTGACAAGCATAGACCAATTGACTCAGCACCGAGTGCATGGGCATCAGATGGGGATAGTCCGTCCGGATCAGAATCAGATCGGCCCGCTTGCCCGGCTCGAGTGATCCGATCAGATCTCCGAGCCCCAGGGCGCGCGCACCCTCGTAGGTGGCAAGATTGAGCGCATCGAGCGCGACCATGGCTGTACTGTCGTGGTGCGCGACTTTCTGGGCTTTGGTTCCCAGATCCATGGCTCCAAAAAGTGACAAATCGTTATTCGACGCGGATCCATCCGTTCCCAAAGCACACTCGACACCCGCTCTCCGAAACTGGGTGATGGGCGCGATCCCGGAGCCCAGCTTGAAGTTGGAATCGGGATTATAAATCACACTGGCACCGGTTTCGCGGAAGAGACGGATCTCCTCATCTGTCAGATGAACACCATGAGCCGCAAAAAAGCGGGAATGAAGCGCGCCGAGATCGTACAGACGCTGGCCCGGAGTCTTGCCATATTTTGCAAGCGATTCACGGACCTCCTTCTCGGTCTCTGAAACGTGCATGTGGACGGGAACCTGGAACCGGTTCGACAAATCGGTCACTTCCCGAATCAAACTGTCACTGCAGGTATAGGGCGCATGAGGCCCCAGGGCGGGACGGATGCGCGGATGATTCCGGTAGCGCTCATAGAATGCTTGGAACCTGGCCGGTCTGCCTGATACGGCCTGATCTCCGAGGTGCTTTTCATCCGGAACCGGAAAGTCCATGAACGGCCAGGCCAGTGTGGCACGAAGGCCCGCGCCATCGAGCACTTTGGCAGAGGTCTCGGTGAAAAAGTACATGTCATTGACCGTGGTCGTCCCGAAGCGGATGCACTCCAAGGCTGAGAGAGACACTCCGACTTCGACGAATTCGGCATCGACCCACTTCGCCTCGACCGGAAAGACTCGCTCGAACAGCCACTTATGAAAGGGGAGATCGTCCTCGTACCCTCGCAGGAGACTCATCGCCAGGTGGGTGTGGCCATTCACGAGCCCTGGCATGACGATCCGGCTCCCGCCGTCGATGAAACGGGCACATTCCTTCTCCCGACCCTCTTTCCACGGACTCGATTCAACGATGAGACCGTCCTTAACGGCGAGGAAATAGTCCTGTAATACTTTTCCCTCCCCTGCGGTCATCGGGAGCATGGTCCTGCATCGGATACCGAGATCGAAGGTCATCTCATGCCCCGCAATTCTTTTCGACCGACGTCAGAATCGCTCTCAGGATCCCGGTGGACGAGGTTTTGCATGCATCGAGAATGGCGAAGTGATCGAGTTCCTCTGGCTCGCCATCTGCGCCGTCCGAGAGCCCGGCGGCGATATTGCTGATGAGCGAGATTCCACACACACGCGCCCCGCTGTGCTTGAGTGCGACAGTCTCCCAAACGGTCGACATGCCCACCGCATGGGCGCCGATTCCCTGAAAAAATCGGATCTCGGCAGGGGTCTCGAACGCCGGACCGGCCACACCGACATAAACACCTTCATGGACCTTGAGCCCTTCGGACAGAAGGGAGACGGACAACTCCCGAGTCCATTCCCGGTCAAAAAGCCGGGTCAAGTCTTGGAATCTCGGTCCCCACGGGTTCCCATCCGGACGCGAGGGATTGGTCCCACTCAGAGGATTCTTCCCCGAAAGATTGATTTGATCGCGGATCAGCATCACATCCCCGGTTGAATGTGCCGGATCCATTCCACCAGCCGCATTGGTCAGAAAAAAATGCTCCACACCGAGTTCACGCGGAAACAGCACCGTCCGGACCACCTCCCGGGGCTCGAGACCCTCGTAACCGTGCAGGCGCCCGACCTGGATGATTCCACAAAGCTTCTGAGTGCGATGCCTGACGAAAACATACTTCCCTAAATGTCCGGGGGCGGTTGAGGGATGGATCCCGGGAATCGATGAAAAAGGCACTTCGCCGGCAATAACGAACCCCGGAGGGACTCCCTGCTCGAGAGCATCCTTGAATCCGGAACCGAGCACCACCTGGAACGAGGGAGCCGGGAGTCCCTGACTGTTCAACAAGGACTGGATCGCACGGGCTCCTTCGGACAAAACTGGGGTCATGCCCCCCACTATAGTCAAAATCCCTTTGAATCCAAACGAAAAAGGGCCCCCGGGCATCGCCCGGAGACCCTTCTGCAAATCAAATCGACCGATCAGCCGTTATTGTTGTTCGACTCGTTCGAGCGGCGCATGAAAGCCGGAACATCGTAGTCCTGCCCTTCGGAGCTCACCATGCCGAGACGCTTGGCAATTTCACGGGCGCGAGCCAGTTCCGAATTTTCATTGCTGGCAGCAGAAAGATTCTGAACCGTCTGGGCATTGAAATTCTCCGAAACCGCTCCCAAACCATTGGTTGCTGGAGCTGCAGCAACCGGGGCTGGATTGAGATTCATTGCTGGAGGGTTGTTGTTAGCCGGATTGTTTGCGACCGGGTTCTGGGACACTGGATTCGTGTTGTTATTCCGAATTGCCGGGTTGGCATTCTTCATCTCAGTGATCAGAGCGGAGGCATCGCAACCGAGACCGGTCGCAATCACGGTGACCTTTACCTTGTCATTCAAAGACTCATCGATCACGGTACCGAAGATGATCTGAGCGTCTTCATCAGCAGCTTCCTGGATGATCGAGGTGGCTTCGTTCACTTCGTGAAGGGTCAGGTTCGAGCCTCCGGTGATATTGATGATGATCCCGGTCGCACCGTTGATCGAGATGTCCTCGAGCAGCGGAGAGGAAATAGCCGAAGTCGCAGCTTCCACCGCGCGGTGATCGCCCTGACCGAAACCGATCCCCATGAGGGCCAGGCCCTTATTTTCCATGATCGTGCGGACGTCGGCGAAGTCGCTGTTGATGTAGCCGGTGTGATTGATCAGGTCGGAAATACCCTGAACCGCGTTCAGGAGAACTTCGTCGGCCTTACCGAATGCTTGCATCATCGAAAGCGAAGCTCCCGAGATATTGAGCAGGCGATTGTTCGGAATGATGATCAGGGAGTCCACGCTCTCACGCAGCTGATTGATGCCTTCGAGGGCCTGCTTCATGCGCTTCTTGCCTTCGAACAGGAACGGCTTGGTCACCACACCGACGGTGAGTGCGCCCACTTCCTTGGCGATCTTGGCAAACACGGGAGCAGCACCGGTTCCGGTTCCGCCACCCATGCCCGCGGTGATGAACACCATGTCGGATCCGGAGAGCATTTCAGAAATTTGTGCGTAGTCTTCGAGGGCGGCTTTGCGACCGGTATCAGGGTTGGCGCCGGCGCCGAGACCGCGGGTCAGCTCTTGGCCGATGGCGATCTTGCTCGGAGCGAGAACGCTCTCAAGCACCTGCTTGTCGGTGTTTGCAGCGATGAATTCCACGCCGGTCAGACCGGCACGGATCATGGTGTTCACGGCATTGCATCCGCCACCGCCCACTCCGACAACCTTGATTTTAGCACCTAGAACCTTGTTTTCTTGAATTTCGAACATATGTACCACGCCTCCTTGTGTCAGTTGTTTTCGAAAAGTTTCAGAACAAATCCTTCATCCAGTTTTTCATCTGTCCACCGATCTTACTGAAGACCCCGTCATTGCCGAGCAGACCGTCTGCTAACAGAGACGGACCCCCTTGATGGACGCGGTTCAACTTATCGGCTCCGAACTTGAGCAGACCGACAGCGGTTGAGTATTTGGGAGAATTGACCACTTCCTTGAGCCCTCCGAGGCGGATCGGAGACCCGCGCTTGAGAGGCACTTCGAACAGGAAGTCGCCGTACTCGACCATTCCCTGAAGCAAGGTGGTCCCGCCGGTCATCACGATCCCCGCAGCCAGGAGATCGGCATAGCCCGAACGATTGATCTCTTGCTGAATCAGGGAAAATATCTCCTCGATCCGCGGCTCGATGATTTCGGCCAGAATCTTACGGGATACCACACGCGGTTTGCCTTCACCCACTGAAGGGACTTCGATGGTCTCGTCTTCCTTCACCAGGGACGACATGGCACAACCGTGTGCGATTTTGATTTTCTCGGCAGCATCCAAAGAAGCGCGGACGCCGACAGAAATGTCGTTCGTGATATGCATTCCGCCGACGGGCAGAACAGCTGTATAAAGAAGAGCCCCTTCGCGAAAGATAGCGATGTCAGTGGTTCCGCCACCGATGTCGACCAGTGCCACTCCGAGTTCTTTCTCGTCGTGAGTCAACACGGCAGAGCTCGAAGCGATGGGCTGCAAACAGAGCTCCGTGACGGTGATTCCTGCGCGATTTACGCACTTGACCAGATTCTGTGCGGCGCTGATCGCACCGGTCACAATGTGAACCTTGGCTTCGAGCCGGACGCCATTCATTCCGATCGGATCACGGATGCCGTCCTGATCGTCAATGATGAACTCCTGGGGAATCACGTGGAGAACCTCGCGATCCTGCGGAATCATGATGGCTTTTGCGGCCTCGATCACCCGCTGGACATCCTGCTCGGTGATTTCTTTATCTTTGACCGCGACCACGCCCGAGGAGTTGAAAGACTTGATATGAGTGCCCGCAATGCCGACATAGGCGGAATTGATTTTGATTCCGGCCATGTTCTCGGCTTCTTTGACCGCCTTGCGGATGGCTTCGACCGTGGAGTCGATATTGATGACAACGCCCTTCCGGAGTCCGGCCGAGGGCGCTTGGCCAAAACCGATAATATCAATAGAGGTAGCTTGGGTCGGAGTCGCCGGATGGACTTCTCCGACAATGCAACACACCTTGGTTGTCCCGATATCGAGACCGATGACTAAATCTTTTTTAGACACTTAACCCTCCTCCTCCCATGAGCCCGGGTACCGTTCCAGTTGCGACAAAATTCCAACTGACGCAACTTAGCTGAAAGTCTATGGACCCATTGAAAATTTGACAACGATTTTCTTTCCGTCCCCCAGCCATATTTTTGACGCCGGCT
The DNA here is from genome assembly GCA_945874535.1 of Bdellovibrio sp. ZAP7. GTDB lineage: Bacteria > Bdellovibrionota > UBA1018 > UBA1018 > CAIMNF01 > CAIMNF01. Next base: position 80,003 of record CAMCGZ010000008.1, on the reverse strand, counting down.
GGGACCGGGTGGAGAGGTAGTCGAAGACCTGCCTGAGATGTGCCGAGGAGACCCCGTTGGCTTCTTCGATATTGAGACCGAGTTCAATCACGGTTCTCATGAGCTTTTGGTTCTTCATCGGGTAAAGGACCATGGCTTTCAGACCCGATTTTTCATCGTAACTGAGCGAAGACAACCTCAGACCCGGGAGGCGATCGCTCGAAAACCAGGTTTCGATGAATTGATTCAGGGCTTTCAGGGTTGGAAGATCCCCCGCCGGGAAGCCGGTCAGAATCGGAAGATCGGCCGGGTAAACCATCGCCCGGTCCTCGAAAGTCGAACCATCGTCCTCTAAATACAGAATCCTGCCGGAGCCTTCGCTCAGGAGGGCGACCGGGGTCCGTTCTATGATCTTCAGGGAGAGGGTTCCGGGGAACTGCTTTCCGATCACCACACCCTTGACCCAAGGATTGCGAATCAGGCGGGATTCCATCGGCTCCATGTCGAGATGGAACAAAGAAACCCGTCCGACCGGGGCCTTGGCCATCTCGAGGACGGCATCGCGACTCAAGGGGTATCCGGGAGAAAGGGACTCCACCCTGACCGCCTTCAACAAGAATATAGAGGAACGGGAGGCCTGAAGGACTCCGAAGCCCATAGCCAGAAGCACCAACCCGGCCACTCCCGCATGAAGCAGGTTCCGGTAAGACTTTCCGTCAGAAACATAACGGAAGTTCTTCTTCTGAAATGCCGCCACGGACATGTTCGATCCCCCCATCCCCGAATTTAGGCCGGCCCGAGGACCGAGTCAACACATCAACACTGACAATCCCGAAACATTTGAAGGATAATCCTCCCATGCGCACTCATCTGCTCCTTATGATCTGCGGAGTCCTTCCGCTCCTTTCGTCCTGCTCCCACACCGGATCCGCCTCCAAGAAAGAGGTCCGTGACGGGAACTTTGAAACCCTCCCCTTTGTCGGAAACTTCGAAGTGAAGCGAGCCACTCTTCCAAACGGCTTGCGAATCATCATTCAGAAGGACACGTCCTCCCCGACCTTCGCATATCAGACCTGGTTCAACGTCGGATCGAGGAACGAGGTTCCCGGTAAGACCGGATTGGCCCACCTGTTCGAACACATGATGTTCAAGGGGACTTCGAAATATCCGGATGGCCGCTTTGATGCCCTGTTGGAGCAAGCGGGAGCCGAAGGAGAAAATGCCTTCACCTCGAATGATCACACCGTTTACATCCAGGAAATGCCGAAGGAAGGATTCGATCTGATCTCCGAGCTCGAATCGGACCGGATGGTGAACCTCATCGTGAATGATGCTTCTTTCAAGACCGAGCGGGAGGTCGTCCAGAACGAACGGCGCTTCCGTAAAGAAAACTCACCCGAAGGGACGATGTACCAGACCCTGTTTGAGACCGCCTTCACAACCCACCCCTACCGCTGGCCGGTGATTGGCTACGAACAGGATCTCACTTCCATGAGCGCCCAGGACGGCCGGGATTTCTACACCCGCTTTTACAGTCCGGATCGCGCCGTGATCGTCGTTGTGGGGGATGTGGACGAAAACCGGGTGTTGAAACGGGTGGAGCGACTCTACGGAGATCTCTCTGCACGAAAGACGGAGAATCCCCCTTACCAGGCGGAGCCGGAACAGTCTGCCCAGCGCCGCAAACGTCTGGAACTCAATATCGAAGTGGAAAAGGTCTGGCTCGCATTCAAGATCCAGGGACTGAATTCGAGCGACACTCCGGCATTCGAGGCCATCCAAGGGCTCCTCACCGAAGGGCGGAATGGCCGACTCAATCGCGCGTTGGTCGATGCTGGCATCGCCACTGCTGTGGGCTCGGGATCCATAGCCTTGCGTGATCCGAGCTTATTCCTGATCGAAGCCGACCTGCAAAAGGGGAAAACCGCCCTCCTCGCTGAATCCGTCATCCTCCGGGAGCTCGAGCGTCTCAAGAACACCCCCGTGAAGGCAGACGAACTGAAACGCGCGACGAACGTCATGCGCTTCCGCTTCATGAGCCGCCTGCTCACCTCACACGGCAGGGCCCATGTCCTCGGCCAGTTCGAGACCGAGAACGGCAGCGTCGAAGCCGGACTTGCTCAACAGGAACAGGTTTACTCGGTAACCCCCGAGCAAATCCAAGAGACTTCGAAACGCGTGTTCCAGACCGCGAAACTCACCGTGATCACCGGCGTACCGAAGTCCGCCGCCACAGGAAAGGATCAGCAATGAGATCACTCACGAGACCCACCATGAAAACCTTCACCACCCTTCTCGTCCTTTTTGCTTTCACCTCACGCTCGGAAGCGGCCCAGTTCTACTTTGAGAAAGATGCTTCTTTGCCGCTGGTATACATTACGGCCGCCTTCAAGGGCGGTGCCACACAGGATCCGGAAGGCAAGACCGGAGTCTCGAGCCTCATGGGAAAAATGATGCTCCGGGGAACCAAGAACAAGACCAAACAGCAGATCGATCTCGCACTCGACGCCATGGGTGGCTCGCTCGATTTCGAGACCCGGGCCGAGTTCATCGCTTTCCGGGGAATGGTTCTGGCGGACCAATTGCCGAATTTCCTGTCCCTTTTGGCAGAGATCCTGACCTCACCCTCGTTCCGGTCCCAGGAGCTCGAGCGTCTCAAAAAAGAGGAGATCTCCTCGCTGCTGAACGAACTTTCGAATGACCGGAACCTCGCAAGACTCCGATTCGATGAGACCTTTTTCAAGGGCCACCCCTTCTCCAAGCCCTCGAACGGCAAACTCAAGGATCTGAAAGATCTTTCGATCGCGGATATCCAGTCCCAGTTTCAAAAGCTCATCCATGACGAGTCCATGATTGTGCTGGCCACTGGAAGTGCGGAGGAAAACTCCTTTCAAACCCTCCTGCAATCGATCCGACAAAAACGTCCCGGTGCTGCCAAGACCCAAAGTGTTCCGGAATTTGCCGCTGAACCGGGGAAACTCCGCGTGATGATTTTTGACAAGCCCGACCGGACCCAGACCCAGGTGGTGATCGGACAAAAGGGGGTTTCGATCCGCCACCCTGATCTCGACGCCCTTCAATTGGCCAACCACGCATTCGGTGCCGGAGGATTCCAAGCCCGCCTCATGGTCGAACTCCGTGTGAAGCGGGGATGGACCTACGGAGCCGGAAGCGCTTTCAGGCTCGGTACCACCCCACACTCGTGGAAGGTTTCGTTCTTTCCGAAGAACGCCGACACTCCTGCTGCCATCCGCGAGGCCCTCCGGATGATCGAGGACCTCGGCAAGAAAGGTCTGACCGAACAGGAGTTCGAAAACTCGAAAAAGAGTCTCCTGAACGGAGCCGGATTCAATTTCAACACCCCTGCCAAGAGGATGGAGAATCGCCTGACCGAGATCCTGTTCGGACTCCCGGATGGATACTTCCGCGATTTTGCGAATCGCCTCTCAGGGATCACTCGCGAACAGGTGAACTCGGCTCTTGCAGCATTTGTCCGCCCCGACCGCCTGATGGTGGGATTGGTGGGCACCGCGAAGATCTCAAAGGCAGCCATTGCGAAGGCGCTCGAGATTCCGGAGTCACGAATCGAGGTCCAGAACTATCAGAAAGAATGAGCGACCTGATAGAGGACTTTGAGACCCACACCGCCCACCAATAGGTAGGCAAAGGTCTCGATCCTCGGGAACCGATTCAGGAGTGAGATCATTTTCTCAGCCGCGAAACGGATCAGGATCACGCCGAGAATCCCGCCCACGACAATACTCCAGTAGTCGGTCGTCACAGCGACTGCGGCCAGGATGGAATCCACTGCAAAAATCAGATCGGTGATTTCGATCCAGAACACCACCACCCAGAAATTGGCTGAGGTCTTGCGGGACTTCGATTCCTCATCCCCGCTTTTCCTGAGAAAGTACTTGATGGCGAGCCAAAGCAGGTAGGCTCCTCCGACAGCACGCAACCACGGGTACTTCACCACTTCCGTGGCCAGCGCCACTGCCATCAACCTCAACACCACCGCGCCGATCAATCCATAACGTAGGGCCCGCTTCTGCAGCTCAGGCTTCAGCTCACGGGCCATCAAAGCCAGAATGACTGCATTGTCGATCGAAAGTAGCGCCTCCAGAAGGGCCAGGGAGAGGATGGTGAGGCCGGTTTGGATCAGGGAGGGTTCCACGGTTCAATTTTGGGAAGTATCTGAAATCGTTTTGAAAGTGGTGAGTCCAGAAGGATTCGAACCTTCGACCCTTTCATTAAAAGTGAAATGCTCTACCAACTGAGCTATGGACTCATCTACAGTGTGAAAGGAGCCTCAGGAATAGCAGAAGGGGGAAATCCGATCAAGGGATTTTTCATCAAAAATGGGTTATCCTATAAGGGTGGGTTTTCGTGGTCTTACGATGAGTCTGATCGGGTCCCTGGCTCTGCTTAGCGCCTGCAGCCTCGACTCATTCCGTTTCAAGGAACCCGCCATCGCCCGGATCTCTCCCGAGACTCCGGAATCCGCCCCCGGTGGCGGTGAGGCCTCACCGGGCTGCCTCTCCATGCTGAACGAATACTGCGATTCCCTGTACCAACCGGGAGTTGAAGGGAACCTCATCATCCAGAAGAAAAAGGGCGGCCCGCTCCGGGTGCTTCAGGGGAAGACCGTCAACGGCTTCAGACAGGTATTCGTGGAGTTCGCCCGGAGCAAGCTCCGGAACCGTCGCCACCTGCCTCCCGACCTGCAACTCATCCTGAACGCCCACCAGTACTTCGAACGGCTCGAACAACTCCTGAACCGGACCCCTTTCGAACGCATGACTCTGATGGATCGGGTGGAGGCCCACGAGGAAGAATCTGGCACCTCTCACACCTGGGATCTGGCGATCCGGGACACGCTCATCATCCGGATGAGCAGGAGGTTCAAAGACTATGCCCGGACCCCGTCGGATCTTCAGCCCCCCGAGGTGATTCACGCCGAAGGAGTGGAGCGGAAAGTCCTCCTGGCCCAGATCTCGTCCGCGATCTGGAAAGACCATCCGAACTGGAAGAAGGTCCAGACGACCTTCGAGACTCTCCGGAAAAAAACCCTGACCTTGATCGACTCCTTGCCGGTCGAGGCGGAACTCCGGCGGGAGTGGAAGGACCGGATCGGCACAGTCAGACTCGTCCTACCCGGAAGCCTTCCCGAAATTGTCGACCGCGACTGCTCGACCACGATGATGAACGCCTACTACTACACCCCCTTGAATGTCATCACTGTGTGCGCGGGGGATTTCAACAGCGAGGAGATTCTCCCCACTCTGGCGCACGAGCTTTCTCATGCGCTCGACAACGATCGGAGCTTGCACCTCTTTTTCAAGAATAGCGGAATCAGCAGGTCCCTCGAGGGGTTCAACCGGAGCCTCTGCACCGCCCGGCCCTCAAACTGGTCTTGCGAACGTTGGCGCGAATTCAAGGCGGAGATCCCGGATCTGCTCTCGGAGCTCGGCTCTTACCGTCCGAAACTGGCCTCACTCCAGCGATGCCTCAAGAAGGATCGCGATACCGAGCCCCCCGGAACGGAAGCGATCCGCAGGATCGCAACGACCACCGTCCGCGAAACCATCCGCGAACTTGCCGGCGAAGACGCCTTCATCCGGATCACGCAGGAAAAGCTACCCCTCAACAACGGGAAGCGGGTCGAGAACCCCTCCTACATGAACCCCTGTCACTTTCTCCAGACTCAATGGAACGACGAGACTCTCGACAGCGAACTCTCGCTCCTGACCGCATTCGCGGCAGAATACCGCTGCAACACCGAGCCCGATCCCGGAGTCCGCCTGGAAAAATCGATTCGCAGCACCCAGGCTCTTTTCGAGGGTGTTCTCGATGGGATGATTCGCTCAGAAGGGGAGTTCTCCGACAGAAAGGCGATGATCGCAGAAGGATACAGTTCTTCACCCTCGGAACGTTTCGCGGATTTTTTCGGAAGTCGATTGATCGCCTCTCAACTCGAGGACTCCCCCTCCCTTTGGGACCGAAGGATGACCTTCCTGGCCGGAAGCTCGTGGCAGTGCCCGGGCCCTTCTCTCTCGCAGGCTTTTCCCAAAGAAAGCTCGGTCCTGCGCCGCTATCTGTTGAACGCCCATACGGACGGTCAGGATCGACGCAAGGAATCTTTTTCGGCTCCGCTCCGTCGGGTCCTCGGATGCGAGAAGGATTTCGAGTGGCCGGAATGCTCCCTCAACGGGAATCTTCGCGAAACACCTTGAGAACAGCACCGACCCCTTTGCCGAACTCGACCGGATGGCCGAGTTCCTGAAGTGTGAGCTCCAGCGCTCCGATCCCGGTGGCGACATCGAACACATCGCAGTAACCGAAATGGGAGAGTCGCAAAATCTTCCCTTGAAGCTCGTCCTGGCCACCCATGATGATGACGCCGTATTTTTCTTGCATGACTTTCTGGATGGCCTTCCCCTGATCGACCGTGAATGCGGCCGGAACCCTCACCGTGGTGAGAACGGGGGATGGGGCCTTCGAGAACAACTCGAGACCGAGAGCCTTGGCGGCTTCGCGGGTGCACTTGGCCAGGACCTCATGGCGCGCAAACAGGCCCGGCAAACCCTCTTCACGTAAAAGTCCGAGCGACTCGACCCCGCCTTCAATCAACGAAATCGCAGGGGTCCAAGCCGTCTGCTGTTTTTCCTGCATCTTCCGTTCGCGAGTGAGATCAAAATAAAACCGCGGGCTTTTGGACACCGCCACCGCCTGCCAGGCCCGGGCACTCAGAGCGATGAAGGCGAGCCCGGGAGGCAGCATGAGCGCCTTTTGGGACCCGGTGATCAGGACATCGATTCCCCAGGCATCCATCGGCAGATCGAAAATCCCGACTGCGGTGATTCCGTCACAAACACTGAGTACTCCATGCTCCTTGCAAAGGTCGACAATCGTTTTTACAGGATTCAGCGCCCCGGTAGAGGTTTCTGAGGCCTGGAACAAGACCGCTTTCACGGATGGATGATTCACTAACAATCGCTTCACTTCTGCAGGGTCAGCTGCCGAGCCACGCTCCACTAAACACTCATGAACCGTGAGTCCGTAGGTCTTCGAGAGCTTGGTCCAACGTTCTCCGAACTTTCCAAGATTGAGAACGATCACCTCTTCACCTGGCGAGAACAGATTGGCCACGGCAGCCTCCATGGCACCGGAACCGGTCGCGGTCAGGGTCAGCACGGGCTCACGCGTCTGGAACAACCAACCCAAATGGTCTTGAAGTTGTTTGAATCGCGCCTCGAATAACGAGGTGCGGTGATGGATCACGGGCTGCGCGAACTTGGAAAGCACCGACTCGGGGATGGCGGTCGGTCCGGGCGTCAAAAGACGGATCTTCTTCATGGTTTGAAGGTACCACAGTCCCCCGCGTCGGTGCACTTCCTTCTTGCCCGCTCCGGTCACCGACCGTACCCTGAAACCATGTCTGAAATCTCGTCCGTTCTCAAAGAAAAGCGCAAATTCGCGCCGTCGAAATCCTTCGCCAAATCGGCCCACCTTCCTTCTTCTGCCGCGTACCGGAAGCTCCGCGATGAAGCCAACCGGAACCCGAAGGCCTTCTGGGCGGCCCGTGCCAAAGAACTTCACTGGCAGAAGCCATTCAAGAAGACTCTCGAGTGGAAGCATCCCTTCGCCAAGTGGTTCATCGGCGGAAAACTGAATGCGGCAGAAAATACTCTCGATGTGCATCTGGGCACATCCCGCAAAAACAAAGCGGCACTGATCTGGGAAGGTGAACCGGGCGAAGTGCGCACCCTCACTTACCTGCAACTCTCGAACGAAGTGAACCGTCTTGCCAATGCCTTGAAGAAACTCGGCATCAAAAAGGGCGATGTCGTCGGAATCTACATGGGAATGGTTCCGGAGGCCGCCATGGCCATGCTGGCTTGCGCCCGCATCGGGGCCACCCACAATGTGGTGTTCGGCGGTTTCTCGGCTGAAGCCCTCCGCGACCGACTGAATGACTCGAAGGCCAAGGCACTCCTCACCCAGGACGGAGCCTTCCGCAGAGGATCTCCGAGCGCGCTCAAGGGCGCTGTCCATACCGCACTCGATGAAGTCCCGACTCTGAATCATGTCCTGGTGCTCAGGCGCACGGGTCAGGAAACCCCGATGAAAGCGGGCCGCGATCACTGGTGGCACGAGGCCGTTCCGGGTGAATCTCCCGTTTGCAAAGCCGAAGCCCTAGACAGCGAGCATCCGCTCTTTATTTTGTACACGAGCGGATCGACCGGGAAACCGAAGGGCATCCTGCACAGCACGGGCGGTTACCTGACCCAGGTGAAGTACACCACGAAGCACGTCTTCGACCTGAAGGATGAGGACCTTTACTTTTGCACGGCCGACGTCGGCTGGATCACGGGACACTCTTATATTGTGTATGGCCCGCTCATGAATGGAGCCACCGTTCTGATGTACGAGGGCGTTCCCACCTACCCCGGTCCCGACCGACTCTGGTCGATGATCGCGCGCCACCGCGCCACGATTTTCTACACCGCGCCGACCGCGATCCGTTCTTTCATGCGACTCGGAGACGATCATCCCAAGAAGCACGATCTCTCCTCGCTTCGGTTGCTTGGATCGGTGGGCGAGCCCATCAACCCTGAAGCCTGGATGTGGTACCACTCGAACATCGGTCGGAAGCAATGCCCGATCGTGGATACCTGGTGGCAGACCGAAACGGGTGCCATTCTTATTTCTCCGATGCCCGGCGCGGTTCCGACCAAGCCCGGCTCGGCCACCCTTCCACTCCCGGGAATTCTCGCAGATGTCGTCAACAAAGATGGAAAACCCTGCAAGGCCAATGAGGGCGGACTCCTGGTAGTGAAACACCCCTGGCCCTCGATGCTCCGGACCGTGTTCGGAAACACCGAACGCTACGTGACCGGCTACTGGGGCGACTTCAAGAAACAGAAGTGGTACTTCACAGGCGATGGGGCGCGCAAGGATCGCGACGGCTACTTTTGGATCATGGGACGTGTAGACGATGTGGTGAACGTGAGCGGGCATAGGCTCGGGACGGCGGAGGTCGAAAGCGCTCTCGTGGCCAATCCGAAGGTGGCTGAGGCTGCTGTGGTCGCACGACCGGATGAATTGAAAGGGAGCGCTCTGGTGGCCTTTGTGTCGCTCAAGGCCCAAGTCAGTGGAAGCTCACCCGATTTGAAGGCCATCGAGGTCGAGCTGAAAAACTGGGTCGCACGGGAGATCGGTCCCATCGCCAAACCGGACGAGATCCGTTTTGCCGACGCGCTCCCCAAGACCCGCTCGGGCAAGATCATGCGCCGACTCCTCCGCGAAATGGTGACCACCGGTAAGACCTCCGGGGACACATCCACGCTCGAGGACTTTTCCGTGCTTGAGAAACTCAGACTTCACGACGAGGAATGAGCGGGGCCATGAAAGCTTCCATCCTCACCATCGGCGATGAGCTCCTGATCGGGCAGGTCCTGAACTCGAACGTTCAATGGATCAGTGAGCGCCTGACCGCGATCGGAATTTCTGTCACCCGGCACCTGAGTGTCGGGGATGAAATGAACGAAATCACGGGTGCGCTCCGTTTTCTTCAAAGTAGCAGCGATATTCTGATCATCGGCGGGGGGCTCGGCCCCACTCACGATGATCTCACGGTCGAGGCACTCTCCCGATACTTCAAGATCCCGCTCCGTTACGACGAGGAATGGGTGGGCAAGATCGAGGAGTTTTTCCGCTCCCGCGGCCGACCGATGACCGAGAATAACAAGAAGCAAGGCTACCTGCTCCGGGACGCCGAGCGGATCGACAATGACTGCGGAACCGCTCCCGGGCAGTTCTTAATGGAAGGCAGGACACGGATTTTTATCGTGCCCGGAGTGCCTCACGAAATGAAGAGCATGATGGAGCGGGTGATCCTGCCGAAGCTTCTGAGCGATCCCGCTCTCGGCTCGAGCCGGATCCTGAAGGAAACCCTCCTCACCTCCGGCATCGGTGAAAGCGCACTTGCGCAAAGGATTCATTCCGAAGTGGAACGGATCCGAAGCATCCCCGGCATGAGTCTGGCCTTTCTGCCGTCCAATGTCGGTGTCCGCCTCCGTCTGCAAATGGCGGTGTCCGCACCTGAAGGGGAGGCTTCTTTCCGGAGTGAGTTCGCGGCACTACGAGAAGCCTGTGGAACAGACGCCTACGGCATCGAACCCGGGACCATTGAAGAGTCGGTCCATCAGTTGTTGAGGGATCGCGGAGAGACTCTTGCTGTGGCAGAGAGTTGTACAGGCGGACTCGTTTCTCAGCGCCTCACCCGGATCGCTGGAGCCTCGAAGATTTTGAGAGGTTCGCTGGTCCCGTATCAAACTGAACTCAAAACCCTGGAGCTCGGGATTCCGAAAACCCTCTTCGAGCAATCCGGTGTGGTGTCCGAAGCCAGTGCGAAGGCCATGGCCGAGAAGATTCGCACGAAGTGGGGAACCACCTGGGGACTCGGTATCACCGGCTACCTCGGGCCCGAGGGCGACGCTTTCGCCCCGGGAGGGACCGTTTGGATTGCCGTGGCAAAAGAGGGTCGGACCCTGGCTCGTGAGTTCCACTTCGAAAACCACCGCGACCGCGCCCAGGAGCGGGCTGCCGCCTACGCCCTTGACTCACTCCGTCGGGCGCTGATCTAACGCCCCTCTGGTGCCAATCCGCACTGGAAAAGATCGGGGCCAAAGGGTCACCGGCCGACTCAACCCCCAGCAGCATGAAGATGAGCCCCTGAAATCATTGATCATTCTATTGACGTAATTTTGGCACGCCCCTTGCTGTTTGCCTGACGTGAACCACACGATGCCGACACAAGGGGGGGCATCACTATGAAAACGATCTCCAATCTCATCTGCAATACCGGACTTCTCATCCTGACTCTCTTCTCTCTCACCGCCTGCGAAACCGTGATCGTTCAAGGGGGCGGAGGAGGTTATGTCGATCCCTACCGTCGCGCCTGGTTCGACGTTTATGGAAACCAGTGTACCTCTTATGGTTACCCCATGGCGGGCTGTAACTTCTATGCGGATGGATCGAAGATCACGGCCAACCAGGACCCCTATTCCAGCAGCCGCACCCTCTACTTCGATTACTGGACCTACACCGATTCTTACGGTTTCCGCAGGGACTACATGGGCTATGCCTGGCTGAGCAGCACCGGCATTCTTTATGATTCGTACGGAAACGCATTGAACGAAATGGAAGACGGCGCATCGCAATCCGCGGACATCATCACCGCGGCAGCCGAGCAGGAAGAAGCCAGCTCGCGTGCCGCAGGACGCACCCTTTCGCAAAAATACGCATTGGCGGAATCAGCCGGCGTGAGCATCGCAAAGACCCTCCAGGACTGGGCTGTTCTCGGGCGCGACCGGGCCAGAACCCAGGCTGACGTCGAAGACTTCAGCAAGCGCCTCTACGGTGTGGACCTGTCCCGCGCCACCCGTGCAGTGAAGGAAGCCGCCGGCGGCAACCGTCAAGCGCTCACCGAAGTGAACATCGATGTGGCTGCTCACTGGGGCACGAATCCCGAAACCTCAAAACAGATCTTGAGCGAATGGTACCGCGAGGAGCTGGCCCGACTCGGAGCGAAGTGAACCTTTTGACATCACAAACAATTGGCACCTGAAACGCCCTGTGTTTCAGGTGCTTTTTTTTGGCCGACCCTTTAACCTTGAATCATGGATCAAGCGAAGGAATTCCTCTCCCAGTATCAGGGGATCCAGGCCTATCTGGTTTTTTATTTCACTCTGATCGGTTGCGGGATCGGCATGCCGATCAATTCCGACCTCACCTTGATCGCAGCCTCGGTTCTCGCTGCTCTGGGATTCTTCAAGCTCCCGATCCTGATTCCGGTCGCCTTCCTCGGACTTTTAAGTGGGGACACCATCAATTATCTTGTCGCACGGAAGTTCGGCCCGAAGATTTTGAAAAAGGCACCGTTCCGATGGATCCTGACCCCGGGAAAAGTCGCCGCTGCTGAACGCTACCTCGAAAAACGCGGCACGCGGTTTCTCTTCCTGGTCCGGTTTCTTCCACTCATCCGGACCGCCCTTTATTTTACCGCAGGCTCCCTGCAGGTACGCGCCAGGACCTTCTTCTTGCTCGATGCGGCTTCGACCGTGATTTATCTGCTCGGGCTCATGAATCTGGCCTACTACGCCGGTGAGAATATCGACCCCTTGATTGAGGGGTTCAAACGCTTTCAATTCGGACTGCTCGGCTTCTTGATCACCGGAACCCTGATCATTCTCTACCGGAGTCGCCGGGCCAAAAGGACGCTTGCCTCATGAATCGTTTCATTCTCTGGGTCTCGGCGCTTCCCCTGGTTCTGATTGCAGCACTCTTTCAAATCACATTGGATCTCGGTGAACGCGGGGGGCTGGAAAATCGGTTTCTACGCGAAACCATCTATCCGGTGGCCCGCTCGGTGACCGGGGCCCTGACCAACGTCAAGTTCCGCTTGCGCGGACCGCAGTCAGCCAATCAAAAAATCGTCATCCTCGCAGCCGATGAGGAGTCTCTGGTCCAGATCGGGCGTTGGCCGTGGCATCGGGAGGTCTATGCCGAGATCATCTACCGGCTTTTGGAAATGCGGGTCAAGACGATCGGCTTCGATGTCGTATTCTCGGAGCCCGAAGAACGGATTCATGAAAAAGCTTACGAACTCATCCGCAAATACAAACCCAATCTCCTGAAACAATTCCTCGAACTCGAGAGCGATCCGCAATTGGCCCAAGCGATCGCACAGGCCAAAGATCGTCTGGTACTCGGATATGCTTATGACGGCGCCTGCCAGCCCCGATACGACAAAGGCGAATCCTGTCCGCTCACTTTCGAAGGAGTTTCCGAGGACATCCGTTCCACTACGGGCAAGTTCGCCCTCGATCAGCCTTATCCGTTTCCGAAAGAGGTCCTTTGGAAGACTTCACTGAAAAACCTCTTCCATTTGATCCCGAATATCGACCTGCACCGGAACAACGCCCGTTATGCGGGTAGCTTCAATGCCGATCCCGACCCGGATGGATACATCCGTCGCTACGGTCTGTTCTCCTTTTCTGAGAAGCTCATCCTTCCGTCCCTGGCAGTGAAGATGGCCGAGCTCGCCCGGAATGACCAGATCCAGATCGAGTTCAGTCCCGAGGGACTCATCAAGAAGGCTTACTTCAAGAAGGATCCCTCGAACCCGATTCCAGTGACTCCGCTCGGATACATGGACATCAACTTCAAAGGACCGACGGGACTCCACCTCGACAAACCCATTCCGGGCTATGAGCCCTACCATTACATCCCAGTACATCGATTGCTCACGCAGCTGGAGCCGATCGAGGAAGCCGAGCTGCAAGAGATCCTCCGCGACTCTCACGTGCTCTTCGGTGCGACCGCACTCGGAGTTTATGACATGCGCGCCTTTCCCTTCGACTCGAATACCCCCGGGGTCGAGGGGCACGCCACTGCTCTCGACAACTTGATCTCGAATCATCCTCTCAAGTCGGCCAGCGCCATTCACATGAGCTGGTTGCCTCTGATCCTGATTTTCACCTTCGGTCTGATTTTCATTTTCCTGTTCTCGAGCCTGGATGCCATCCCGAGCATTCTCGTGTTCATCGGATTCCTGGGAATCCTGGGGTGGATTGATGTCCAAATCCTCTTCAAGAACCACATCAACTTTTCCACCGTATTTCTGCTGATTGAAACCTTTCTGATCTTCGTCACCCTGCTCTCGATCCGATACATTCTTGAGGAGAAGAAAAAGAAATTCGTCAAAGAGGCCTTCTCGAAATACCTCGCACCGCAGGTGGTGGAGCTGGTTCTCGAGGATCCGAGCAAGCTCCAGGTCGGCGGCGAGCGTAAAGAGGTCACCATTCTGTTCAGCGATCTCCGGGGTTTCACCAACTTCTCAGAGAACATGGATCCGAAGGTCCTGACTCAGTTTCTGAACGAATACCTCTCAGAAATGACCGAGATCATTTTTCAGCACGAAGGAACCCTCGACAAATACATCGGGGACGCGATCATGGCTTTCTGGGGCGCTCCGATCGATCAGAAAGACCACGTCGAACGGGCACTCAAGTGCGCTGTTGCCATGAAGAAGCGTCTCGATGAAATCGCGCCTGACTTCAAGAAACGCTACGGAATCAAGGTCAGTGCCGGGATCGGGATCAATTCAGGCCTGGTCAGCGTCGGAAACATGGGATCGAAACGGATTTTCGAATACACTGTCATTGGCGACCATGTGAACCTGGCGTCGCGACTCGAGAGCCTGACTCGTCTGTATGGAGGCGACATTCTCAGCACAGAAGTCACCCGTGAAAAGCTACCCGAAGAGATCCGGAATAGCTTCCACACCCGGATTCTCGATTCCGTGATCGTGAAAGGGAAGACCAAGGCGGTCGACCTGATCCAGGTCTCCGAGGTGGAGTTCGCCCCTGAACTGATCCGGAACTTCACCGAGGCTCGCGAGGCATTCAAGCACCGCGAATGGGAAGCCGCTCGAACAAAATTCAAACTCGCCAGTGAAGTTCAATTGTCCCGCACAGGTACGCGCGATCCGGTTTCTGAGATTTACCTCACCCGTTGCGATGAGTTCGAGAAGAATCCCCCACCACCTGATTGGGACGGAACCATAGAAATGCGCAGGAAGTGATATGAGTGCCAAAGAAGTCAATCTGAAGCAAAAAGACATTCTGTTCGAAGAGGGGGATCCCTCCAATGCCCTCTATTTTGTCAAAAAAGGGGCGATCCGGCTCTTTCGCCGCAAGGGTGAGGGCAAGATCGAAATCGATACCGTGCGCGCAGGTTCGGTACTCGGAGAACTTGCTTTTTTCGACGGACAACCCCGCTCGGCCTCAGCCGAAGCTTTGCTGCCGACCGACCTGATCGAGATCTCGAAGGGGTCGCTTGACGACGCCCTTTCGAAAATTCCGGAGTGGCTTGTGACCCTGATCAAGACCATCAGTTCGCGCCTCCGGGCTGCGAACAACAAGGTCCGGATGCTCGAAAGCCTCTCGACCGAATACGAAGTCGACAAACACGGGAACCGCTCTAAGGAATACTGTTTTGTCACCACACCCGAGTTGCTGAAGTTTTCCACCGCTCTGCTGACGGTAGCCTCCCGTTACGGAAAGAACGAGAAACCGGACGGGATCGAGTTCACTTCGGCCATGCTCGAACGCTTCGCCACCCAGATCCTCCAAGTCCCCTCAGCCAAGGTGTTGAGCCTGATCGAGCTCCTGAAGACGGTCAAGATCCTGAAAGACGACCTCATGCTGACGGATATCCGTTTCCTCGACCAATTCATACAATACCTAAATGAACAGAATCTGACCCCCCACGAGAAACGGCAGACCCTGTCCCCGTCCGGCTTCAAGATCCTCGGACTCATGGTCCAGAACCGGACTCAGGCCAAACCGCTGGCGGACTCGATCGAGCGCCTGAACATCGGCCCGGCGATTCAGCAGGCCGGAGTTCCTGTGGGTCAAATCCAGGAACTGCAGGACCAGGGTTTCATCAAGAACATCACCCTGGTTTCAGCGAGCGAAGTTCTGCTCGATTACGAGGGAAGCAATCTGCTATTCCTTTACCGGGTGTTCTGGGTTCTGACCGAAATCGAACGCCTCAATGAGGAGAAGCGGAAGAAATAACGACGAAGCTCTCGATTTTACGCTTCGAAACCAGTTCTTTACCCTTGGCCTCGGCGGCTTTGCGGGATTTGAATCCTGAAAGCACGACGCGGTAACGGGTCTCCCCGTTCACTTTCGCAGTCCGGACTTCAGTCTTCAGTCCGCGCTTGGTGAACACACCCGTCTTCTTCCGTGCGGCCGCCATGTTGGGATAGGATCCCAATTGCACTGAATAAATCTCCGCAGGCGGCTTTTCTTTTTCTGCGGCTTTTTCTTCGACTTCCTCTTCCTCTTCCTCTTCATCGTCCTCGGCAACCGGAGGATGGGTCACGGCTGTCGGAAGAGCCAGGGGCGGATGAACGGTTTTCTCGGCCGGCAGTTCAACGGGTTTCGGATGATCCAATTTGATTCCGGACTCGGCAGCCGCTTTCTCAGTGGCACCCTCGATCGCTTCCTTGGTGGCCTGGTCCACATACTGGGCACCCTGATCCAGTACAGCACGGGGGGGAGTCGCCTCATGGCTCCCTTCGACCTTCGGAGCGGGAGCCTCGACCACCTGTTCATCCACTCGGATCTGCTTTCCGTAGTGCAGTCCGAGCGTGAAGCAGAACCCCAAAGCGGTCACCACGAGGAGTCCGAGAACAAACAATTCCTTCCAGCTGAAAATGAAAAATTTCTCGCTCTTTTGCATCAGGTTCCATCGTACCCCCCTTGGCCCGGTTTTTGTAGATCAAAGAGACATGAATCGAATCTCTTTGAAACTCTCCGACCGGAGCGGCCAAGGCTTGAGCGAGTACATCATCTTAGTCATGCTGATCGCGGTCTGCTCCATCGCCGCATCCCGGATGGTGGGATCCACCATCAAGACCAAGCTCGACACCATCAACCAAAAACTCCAGGAGATCCACATCCCCTGAATCGCCGGAGTGGACAGAGTCTGATCGAGTTCCAATGGGCCCTGTTGCTCATTCTGCTCCCCTTGGCAGGGGGGGCGATCCGGATGGGGTGGATCGAATTCACCCGGATTCGCTGCGGAATCCGTGCCTTCCGGTCTGCCCGGGACGAGCTCCTGCTCACCGCCGCCCCTGTGATCCGGGTGGAACCCTGCGGAGCGGGACTGGAGGAGCGGATCCGTCTCCTGCCTCTCGAACAGCTCGATCGGACCGGGCGGGGTTCTCCCTCCTCGGAGGGGTTCTCCTTCTCCTGGCTCTCAGTTCGGGAACCGGACTCTGGATGGCCGCCCGGCACCTCCGGGCAATCACGGAGCGACAGGTGAATTTCGATCGCTGCACGGGGATCGCAGTTCTCCGCATTCGCTCCTGGGTTACCGCACACGAGAGGTCCTGGAAACGGATTGAGTCGGCGCGAAGGATCACATTGGGCCTGCTCCCGACCCCTGCAGGCCCCACCGCACTCGAATCCTTCCGGCTCCTCTTGCTCGCTGAGCGCATGAACCAGGAAAAACTGCGTCTGGAGTGGATGAAAGAGGCCCTCCGTTGGAACCTGCTCACGGGGATCGGTTGCCGCCTCCGCAGGCGACCGGAGCGGAGCAGTTTTCCAGAGCACGACTTGTCCTTGGTGGAGCTCGATGCGGAGGCGGTATTGGCCGGAGCGCCAACCCTCGCCCCGCCCGCCCGGAAAGAATACCGCGTCGGGATCGCTTCCCGGAATCAGCAGTCGACCGCGGTGGCATGGAGGTCTCCCGATGAGAAATGGAAGGTCAGGTGGAGCCCTTGAACGGAAGCGAGGTTCGATACTGTTGGAGGTGGCACTATGGGCAGGTCTGATCGTGTTCGTCCTGGTTCTTTGTGGCAAACGCTTCGCCCGAACCTACCGGGGATTCTATCGCGCCTTGGACCACCAGCGATCGACCCTGCATTACTGAGGCAAGTCCGGGCCCTCCTGGGGCTCCTTGCAGGTCTTCTATTGATCGCCCTTGCCCATCAAGGATCCTCCGAGGCAGGGGCCCGTCGCTTTCACGAGGAACACCTCCTCCCCGGAGAGGCCTGGCGTGCCGTTCTGGCCACCCGCGGGTTCCGCCCCCTCCCCTTGAACCGGAGCTCTCCGGGGGACGGTCGGGTGCGCATTTCGCGAGATGCCCGGATCATCGAGTTCCCCGGAGGGATTCCGGATCTTCCGGCCGGGGTTCATGTTCGGGGGGTCCCCGACCCGAAACCGGATTGGATCGAGCTCAGCGTCGGAATTGCCGGTTTTGAGACCTGGATCCGGACTCTGGACCGGAACCCCATTGCCGCCACCGGGTCGATGAAGCCCCGGGGCAATTCGATTGACCCGAAAGAGTTCCGCTATTAGAATCCCCGCCATGCACACACGCCCCACCCGTCCGATCCTGACTGTCGGTTCCATGGCCTTCGACTCCGTCCGCACCCCTGCCGGGAAAGCGGATCATGTCCTCGGAGGCTCCGTGAATTACTTCTCCCTGGCCGCGTCACTGTTCACTCCGATCAAGATTGTGGCGGTGGTCGGCGATGATTTCCCGAAAGAGCACCTCGGCTTCCTGAAAGAGCGCAATGTGGATGTCACCGGGGTTCAAGTTGCCGCAGGGAAGACCTTTCACTGGGTGGGCGAATACGACACCAACCTGAACGAAGCCAAGACCCTTGCCACTGCCCTGAATGTTTTCGAACATTTCGATCCGAAACTTCCGGAAACCCACACGGACTGCCCGGTGGTGTTCCTCGCCAACATCGATCCTGTGCTCCAGCTGCAGGTCCTGAACCAGGTGCGCGGTCACGAGTTCGTGGCCTGCGACTCGATGAACTTCTGGATCACCGGAAAGCCGGCCGAGCTCAAAGAGACCCTGAAGCAAGTGGATCTCCTGTGCATCAACGAAAAAGAAGCCTTCTTGCTGTCCGACGAAAAGAGCCTCGAAAAAGCCGCTCGTAAGATCCAATCCATGGGTCCGTCGAACATCATCATCAAGCGCGGTGAATACGGCTCGGCCCTCTTCACCCCGACCGGAACCTTCCTCGCACCGGCCTTTCTCGTTGACGAAGTCATCGATCCGACCGGCGCGGGCGACAGCTTCGCCGGAGCGGTCATGGGCTACCTCGCCGAGGCCGGAGCCAACCGCACGATGATGAAGAACGATCCTCAAGCTTGGGATCAGCTGCTCCGCCGTTCGGTCGTTTACGGCACCGTCATGGCGAGCTTCACGATCCAGGACTTCAGTATCGGTCGTCTGAAAACTCTCTCTCGCGAAGACCTGATGCACCGGAGAGAGAAGTTCATGAGAATGATGAGCGTCGGATAATCGAGGAATGAACCACGCGAACCTGATCCGATTCGCGCTGTTCTTCACCACGATCTCTTTCCTCGTTTCCTGGCTCACCTACCGTTTGCTACGGAGGAGGCTCGGACTCACTCCAGCCGGAAACCGCAAGATGCTGGTCTTTTTCATGGCCTCAGCAGGCCTCATGACCCTCGGCCCGTTTTTATATCGCTGGCTCGAAGCGCCGGCCGGATCCGTACCGGATCTGATCCTCCAATGGACCCAATTCAGCCTGCTCGGCTGGATCGGATCCGTGTTCATTGTTTTCTTTTTCGCCGAGCTCTTCCAGCTCACTTCGAAGACCTTCGATCCGCAAAAAAGGATTTTCCTCACTGAAGGAGTGGGGCGCACCCTGCTGGCCGGCACCACCCTGACTTCGGTGGCCGGGTTTTTCGAGGCGACCGCGGGAGCGGAAATCGTCCGGGTACCGGTGACCTTGGACCGACTCCCACCCTCGTTCGAGGGTCTCAGGATCGTCCAGATCTCGGACGTCCATGTGGGTCCGCTCATTCACAAGGGATATCTCGATCGCGTGGTGGAGCAAGTCCTGGCTGAAAAGCCGGATCTGATCGCGATCACCGGCGATCTCGTGGACGGCAGCGTGAGCCAACTCCGCGAGCAGATCGCCCCCCTGGCCCGACTGCAGGCGCCGGAGGGCGTGTATTTCTGCACGGGGAATCATGAGTACTATTCGGGAGTCCAGGATTGGATCGCTCACTTGAGTTCGATGGGCATCACGGTGCTCGGAAACTCGAACCGGATCCTCAGGCGCGCCGGAAAAAGCGGCCAGGAACGACTTCTTCTGGCTGGCGTGTTCGATCATCAAGCGGCGCGCTTCGAACCCCTGCACGCCACCGACGCCTCAAAAGCCGCAACTTGCTCCGAAGAAGTCGCTTGCAAGATCCTGCTCGCCCACAATCCTTTCAGCATCGATGGCGCCTGCAAATCGGGATTTGATCTCCAGCTTTCGGGGCACACCCACGCGGGGCAATTCTATCCGTACTCGTTCATCGTGAAGGTCGTCCTCAAGTACTCGGAAGGCTTGTACCGCGTGAACGAAAAGACCCAGCTTTACGTGAATCGGGGTACGGGTTTCTGGGGCCCCCCGAACCGCTTCGGAAAACGGGCTGAAATCACCGTACTGACCCTGAGTGGGAACACCGGGGCCTGATCCGTTAAGGACTCAGGTAGAAGGTCTGGGTGTCGTCGTTGTAACCGAACATCTCGGCATAACGGCCCCAGCTCACCACGGTTCCGAACGACGACTCGGCATCTTCGTTCGGCAACAGCTCGGCGAGTTTCTCGAGCATCTCTTCGCGACTCACCTCGGTCTCTTCTTCGCGGGACAGATACTCCTTCACCATCTTGAAGAGTGGGATCTCGGCCAATTTATCGCGGATCAGATCCTTTCGGTCGGTGATCGAAGCATCGACCACCTGGTTGCCGAAGGGCTCGACCACGACATCGCCACCGGGGGTGTGCACCAGGCCCAGCATCTCGGCTGCGCGGATGACTGTCAGTGTTTCTCCAAGCTCCATCGAAAGCTCGGCGGCGAGTTTGTAGATATCCTCACGTCCGCCTTTTCCGGCGAGCAATTCGACAAGTCCGAGGATCTGGCTGATTCCTATTTCTGGGAGGGCTGCGGGTTTCATGAATACAGGTTCCTTTTTACGCTGTTTGTTCCGATTCTGTTAAGCAAGAAGTGAGAAGACCCGGTCCACATACTCCACGAAGTGGGGATCCCGTTTCCGGCGTGGACGCGGCAGGTCAATCTTGAGTTCCCCGGCGATCCGGCCGGGGCGGTTGGAGAGGATCAGGATCCGGTCCGAGAGCTCGATCGCCTCCTCGATATTGTGGGTCACCATGATCATGGTGTTCACGACATTGTCCCGATCACTCCAGATGTCGAGTAATTCATTCCGGAGGTTGATCGAGGTCAGCACGTCGAGAGAAGAGAAGGGCTCGTCCATCAACAAGAGGCTCGGTTCGACCGCGAGAGCGCGCGCCAATCCTACCCGTTGCTTCATGCCCCCAGAAAGCTCTCTCGGATAGGCCTCCTCATACCCTTCGAGACCCACCTTCATCACATAATGGCGGACGCGATCCCGCCTGAGTTCGGGATCCTTGGTGCGAGCCTCGAGTCCGAGCTCGATGTTCTGGGCCACCGTGAGCCAGGGAAGGAGTCCGAAGTTCTGGAACACCATCGCCGTCTCGTAGTTGATGCCACGACGTTCCTGCCCCTCATACAGGATCGATCCCGAAGAGGGCTGAAGCAGGCCGTTCATCATGCGGAGCAAAGTGCTTTTCCCCGCACCGGATGGACCGACGATGGAGATGAACTCCCCCTCCATCGCCTGGAAAGAGATATCCTCGAGCACGGTCACTTCCCCCTGGGGGAGAAGAAAGCGCCGTGAGACGTTTTTGAATTCGATGAGCTGTTTCATGTCAGAATCTGAACCTCTCGAGATTGCGCTGATAAAGCGGTTGCCAGACCAACAGATTGACGAACAGGATCCACGCGACCATGACCAAAATGCACAGGGTGATCGCACGTCCGTCGCCGAGTTCGTAAACGGCGGTCGACAGCAGAGCACCCAGTCCCTTCACCTTCAAGACCTCGTGCTTGACGGTCATGTACTCGGACACCACCAAGGCGTTCCAACCGCCACCCCAGGCCGTGATGGCTCCGGTGATCAGTGCCGGCCGGATTGCCGGAAACACGAGTTTCCGGAATGTCGCAAAGGGCGACAATCCGTACGATCGGGTCGCGTCGACCAGATCCGAAGGAATGGTCGAGGCTCCGCCAATGGCATTGAACAAGACGTACCACTGAATGCCGAAGGTGAGGAGAATCAGGGTCGCCAGGTCCATGCCGCCGCCGAACTTCCGGACCCCGACCAGAACGATCAACGGAAAGAGGGCGGTCGCGGGAATCGAGGCCCCGAGCTGGGCCACCGTGGTCAGTGCATGACGGAGCTTCGGCTTGTTCCAGGTGAAATAAACCAAGGGCAAAATCCACAAAAACGAGATCAAGAGCGCAAGCAGGATCCTCCCGGTCGAATACAGGAGACCGAGCGGGAGATCGCGGATCACGGGTGGAAGCGGACCCCTGAACCAGTTCCAGATGTAAAAGCATCCGAAGACCACGAGGAATCCGAGCGCAAAATACCCGATCGCCACCCGGGCCTTCTTGGTCTGCTCGATCACGGGTTCGATCGGTTTCGTGATCCCCTGAAAGGCTCGCGACAAAAGATACGCCGGCAAATCCCAGAAGAGCGGAAACACGATCTCCCTGAAAAACCAACGTGCCGGCAGTGTGAAAGTATTCAGGATCTGAAGCATGGGCTCGGTCAAAAACTCAAAGCGTGAAGCGATGGTTTTAGGAAGCCGCAAGAAAATACCGACATCCTCCTCGTCCTGGTTGGCGGTCGCGTCCTGCCGGAACCGCTCGGACCAGATCATGAGGGGCTTCCAGATCATCACATCGAGCACCAGGATCATCGTCGCCAGAGATGCGAGCCCCCAGAGGACGAGCCCGATCCGCTCTTCTTCGGCTGCGCGGGCCAGAAAACTCCCGATTCCGGGCAGATTGTAATGCACGGGTCCGATCGCAATGATCTCGCACGCAACCAGAAAGAACCACCCGTTCGACCACGAGAGGATCGAATTGTAGACCACGCGGGGAATCGCGGCCGGAAGATACAGCCTGAAAAAACGCTGGCTCTGACTCAGTCCGAAGGCCTGCACCGCTTCTTCGTTCTCTCCGGGTATGGCCTTCAAAGACTCATAGACAGCAAAGGCCAGATTCCATGCCTGGGAAGTGAAGATCAGGAAGATCGCAGAGAGTTCGACGCCGATGCGGTGCCCCTGGGTGATCCCGATGAAAAAGCTGATGGCTGCCGGAAAAAATCCGACCACCGGAACCGACTGAAGGATGTCAATCAGGGGCAGAATGAAGCGGCTTCCCGAACGGGTGCGAGCGGCAAGGATCCCGAAGACGAACGCGAAGACGAGTGAGCCGCAATAGGCCAGCGCCATCCGCATGAAAGACAGCAACAACGCCCCGGGCAAGTCGGGAAGGTAGACCGTCTCGGCGCGGAGCTCTGAAAGACGCACCCCACCCCGGTAGATCCCGATCATCGCGATGATCAACCCGACGAAGAGCAACAAATAGATGACGCTGGATTTGGTTTTCTCCAGAATCGCGCGGGGAAGCAGTGCCATGGTTACCCTTTATTGATACGCTAAAGGGTATGAAGTTGCACTTCATTTCCATGCTGCTTTCTCTTCACCTACCGGCTGCCTCGGCAACCAGTTTCCATGCCGAATCGATCGAAAGCTTCACAGCAAAATCGAAGCACATCGTCCGTGGGACGGTCAAACGTCAACAGGTCGAGAAAACCACCGCGGCCGACGGAACAGTGATCCTTTACACCTACGCACTCATTGAAGTGAAAGAGCCCCTGAAGGGAGGCATCACTCGCGATGAGATCCGGGTCCGGAGACTCGGCGGAGAAACAGAAGGCTACCATCACGAAGTCCCGGGTTCGCCCGAATTCAAAGAAAACGAGGATACGGTTCTCTTCCTGACCGGTGAACAAGAGGACGGCTCCTACGAGATCGAGAGCATGGAGATGGGCAAGTTCGGTCTTCGATCCGAGAACGGTTCCGAGGTCCTGACGGGTGGGATGCTCCAGTACCTTCACCAGACCGGAGTCCCATCCTCAAAGCCTGTCACCCTCGAGACCCTGAAAGGCATCATCCGGGCGACCACCGTGACAACGCCTGCAGGACAGGCCTCGACCGCTCCAGCAGGCTCCAGCGCTTCCACGGTTTCGTCTTCGGCATCCGGATCCCGCAATGAGGAGTCGCCGTCGCAACCGGCGACCACCGCACCGGACTCCGACTCGAACCGGGGCTTCAAGGTTGTGATCGGCCTGATCCTGCTCCTGGCAATCGGATGGATTGCCGTCCGGATTCGCAAGAAGCACTGAGGTTGTCATCGTGGAACGCTCGCGCTACACTGCATTCAAGATGAAATTTCTGACCGGCATGATCGTTCTTCTGATTTCAGGCTCCACCGCCCGGGCCCAATTCGATGAATCCGCCTTTCGCCAAGCGTTGAAGGTGAAGCGCAATGTCTACCTCCCTGAAGGTGCTTTCAGCGGAGGCGATCGCTTGATCTCGGATGTGAAAATTTCGGGAGTCCGGATTGCCGCAAACCCCGCAGGATATGACCGGGTGGTGGTGGATTTTTCGAAATCCGATCGGCCCCCGTTTTTCCTGGTCGAAAACGATCCCTCCAACCAGCGCGTCACAGTGACCGTCTACGGCAGAATCAAGACCGACTTTTCCACTCAGACCGCCATCCAAGCCGCCCGGAAAACCCGCACTCTGAGCGCAGTCGAGTTTCTTCCCCAAGTGGAGTCCGACCGGTGGATGTTCACTCTCAATTCTAAAAACCCCATGAAAACGGAGGTTTTTGAACTCTCTTCTCCGGCCCGCCTGATTATCGACCTGAAACCTTGATTTCTTCCGGATCGGCACCATTGATGAGGATGTGGAACACCCTCTGACTCTGCCCGATCAAATCCTTCCCCAGCCCCTCTTCGCAATCGCACATGCCGGCCCGATCCTGTATCCGACCTTGATGGCGCCGCTCGTGATCTGGCACCCGAAGGCCATTGCCACCGTCGAAGAGATCCTGGCAAGAAAGCAGCATCACCTGGGCCTGCTTCTGACCAAGGGGGATACGCCCGAGGACAGTACCGGCAGCGCCGATCTTTTCGATGCCGGAGTGGTGGTCAAGATCCTGAAACGGATCAAACTCCCCGATGGTTCGATCCAGATCCTCGTCCAGGGGCTCAAACGGTTCAAAGTCCGGAAGTTCCTTTCGGAACAACCCCACTTCGTCGTCGATGCAGACTACGCCGATGATGCCGCCCCCGAAAAAACGCTCGAGATCGACGCCCTCACCCGATCCATCATCCAGCATGTAAAGGAACTCTCCGAGACCCACCCCTTCTTCAATGAAGAGATGAAGCTCGCGCTCCTGAATGCCCCGCACTCCGGCGTGGTGGCTGACATTGTGGCCTTCGCACTCGGTCTCGAAAAAAGCGATGCGCAGGATTTTCTAGAAACCCTTCCCATCAAGTCACGCTTTGAGAAACTCCTCTTGTTCTTGAAACGCGAACAGGATGTTGCCACGGTTCAAAAGAAAATCAACGACGAGGTGAATTCGAAGATCAGCACTCTCCAGAGGGAATTCTTCTTGCGCGAGCAATTGAAGCTCATCAAGAAGGAACTCGGCATCGAAGAAGAAGGCAAAGACCAGAACAGCCGGACCTTCCGGGAACGCATCACCGAAGCCGGCATGCCTGAAGAAGTTCGAAAAATCGCGCTCGAGGAACTCGAAAAATTCGAAACCCTGAGCGAACAATCCCCCGAATACAATCTGGCCCGTACTTACCTCGAAACGCTCTGCTCCCTTCCTTGGTCGACCGAGACCGAAGACCGACTCGAGCTCGGCCATGCGCGGGAGGTACTCGACTCGGACCACACAGGCCTCGAAAAGGTGAAAGAGAGAATCATTGAGTTCCTCGCTGTCAGGAATCTTCAACGCAGGCGTGATCCGAAAAGCGGTAAAGGATCGATCTTGCTCCTGGTGGGCCCTCCCGGCGTCGGGAAGACCTCGATCGGCAAGTCGATCGCCCAGGCCATGGGGCGGAACTTTTACCGATTTTCACTCGGGGGCATGCGGGACGAGGCCGAGATCAAGGGACATCGCCGGACTTACGTGGGTGCGATGCCCGGAAAGTTCATTCAAGCTGCGCGTCGGGCCGGAAGCAAAAATGCCGTCATCTTGCTCGATGAGATCGATAAGCTTGCTTCTCATTATCAGGGAGATCCCGCGAGCGCGCTGCTCGAGGTGCTCGACCCCGAGCAAAACTCCTCCTTCCTCGATCATTACCTCGATGTGCCATTTGATCTGTCACGCATGATCTTCATCGCCACCGCCAACACCCTGCAGGGGATTCCCGCACCCCTTCTCGACCGCATGGAGGTCATCGAACTGAACGGCTATACCCTCGAGGAGAAAGAAAAAATCGCCAGGACCCACCTTCTTCCGAAGGTGCTCGAGGAGAACGCCATCGGGCCGACCGACCTCAAGCTTGAAAAAACCGCACTCAGAAAACTGATCCGGGACTATGCCCGCGAGCCGGGCCTCCGGGTCCTCGAACAGACCCTGGCCAAGATCGCACGGAAGACGGCCACCCGGATCGTAGAACGGCGGGAATCCCGCGAGAAAATCCGCTTACCGGTCATCCTCCGCGAAGAGGATCTGGAGGCCCTGCTCGGCCCGGCCCGATTCACGCAGGAGCTGGCCGGAACACACATCCTCGCGGGGGTCACTATCGGGCTGGCCTGGACCGCCCTCGGAGGAGACATCCTTTTCATCGAAGCGACGGATCTTCCCGGAAGCGGACAGCTGAAACTCACCGGACAAATGGGCGACGTCATGCTCGAAAGCGCCCAGATCGCATGGACTTTCGTCAAGAAACGCCTCATCGATGAAATGCTGCTGACCCCCAACCGCCTGAAAGACCGCGACCTCCACATCCACATCCCGGCCGGAGCCATCCCCAAGGACGGCCCTTCTGCGGGCATCACTCTGGCCACCACGCTGTACTCCCTGTTTACCGGTGTCCCGGCACGGGCCAAAACTGCCATGACCGGGGAACTCTCACTCACCGGCAGGGTGCTCCCGGTCGGAGGAATCCGCGAGAAACTGCTTGCAGCTCGTCGGGCCGGGGTCGAGCGCGTGATCCTTCCCCTCGAGAACCGACGGGATCTGCACGATTTACCCATCGAGTTGTTGAACAGCCTCGACATCCGTTTCGTAGAGCACATCAACGAGGTGTTCCCGCTTGCCATCGGCAATCCGCCCCGACCGAAGGTGATGAAGAAGGCGCCCGTCAAGAAGCCGGCGCGGACCGAGACCCGGCACTTAAAGCAGTAGCGGAGCGCCTGCCCTTCCTGCAAAATGGAAGAGCATGAAAAAACAGAAGCTTGCCATTGTCGGACTCGGGAAAATGGGTGAAGCGATCGCACAGGGCCTGATGAGTGGAAGCCTGAGTGACGACTACCAGATCAGCGGTACGACACGGACCGAAGAGTCCGCGAAAGAAGCGAAGAGCCGCCTCAAGATCCACTGTACGACCGACAATTCCGAAGCCTTCAACGAAGCGGACATCATCCTGCTCTCGGTGAAGCCCCACCAGGTCGAGAAGATCCTGAGAGCCAACGCTTCGAGAATCCATGAACGACAACTCCTCATTTCGATTTGTGCGGCCATCAGTACCGAACAGTTGTCGGAATGGAGCGGCGGAAAGGCCGCCATTGTCCGGGCCATGCCGAATACGCCATGCCTCATTAAAAGCGGAGTCACGGCCATTTGTTCGGGACCGAGGTGCGAGAAGTCACATCTCAAGACGGCCGAAAAGATCTTCGGAGAGCTCGGTTTGGTCAGTGTGCTCGAAGAAAGCCTCTTCGACGGCGTCACCGGCCTCTCGGGATGCGGCCCGGCCTATGTTTATCTCATGATCGAGTCACTAAGCGAGGCCGGAGTGAAAGTGGGGATTTCCCGCAAGCAAGCCACTCTCCTCGCAGCTCAGACCATGATGGGCGCGGCAAAAATGGTACTCGACCGCGAAGAACATCCGGCCGCTCTCAAAGACGAGGTGACGACTCCCGCTGGATGCACCATCGACGGTCTGATGGCTCTAGAGGAAGGCAAGCTCCGGGTCACCTTGATCAAGGCGGTGCTGGCTGCGACCAAACGCTCGAAACTCATGCGGGGATGAATTGAGGCCGGAGCCTCAGAACTTCACCGAGTAGTTCACCATCAGGTACAACTGGCGGATGAACAACGGCTTGTTCTCGAGATCCGGATACACCGGCGAGGTGTACGTTCTACCCGAAGCAGTGAGGGTGGATGCGTTCAGATAACGGTTTCCGACCAGAAAGGCGAATTCGTCGTCCCGGTCCTTGAATGGAGTGAAACGGATTCCGGCGCGATAAAACAGAGTCCGGAGATCCGGGCGTCCCTTGAAAAACCAGCTCACATACTCGGTCTCGGCAAAGAGCCTGTAAAAGACATTGAAGCGAAGTTCAGCGTCCGTCTGCAGAGTGACGGTGTCGACATCGTCGCCAAAAGCCATGATATTCATCAGCGAGGTGTAAGGCTTGTCGTTCTGATCATAGGCCACAAAATTGTGCATGATCCGACCAGGGAGCAACCCTAGAATCCGGCTGCCATAGTGCCGGTACTGGGGCTTGATCCGGTAACCGAGCAACCCGGCATCCCCTTTCAGTTCGAGATAAGCGAGCGAAGCTGTGGCATTGGAATTGGCTCCGGCTTCCACCCCATAAGAAAACCCGTTATCGTAATTGGCGCGGCTGTAGAAGGTTCCGGTCATTCGGGGTGCTCGGAAGTCGGTCTGGATTTCCTGCACCAGCAGGGTGCCCCCGATCAGGCCGTGCGCGAACGAAACATCCAGGGCGGCCAGGCCGCCATCGAGCCGGAAACTCCCCGTACCATCGACCATGAGCTTGGCCTGGAATCCATCGCTGGCGGCCGTGATCGATCCGCCCACGGTCTCTTTCATTTCGACAAACAATCCGGTCCCCACCGTTTGCCGGACAATGTCGCTCAGGCGGAATTCCCAATCGAGCCCCAGCAGTCCGGGGACACGGTAGGTGAGCCCCACATGCGGAATCACAAAGGCCAGAAAGGTGGGACCGTTACTGGAGGTTCCTTGAGTCAGATCGAGTTTGATGTTGATGCTCAGGTCATCGACCGGGCGGTATTCCGAACGGAAGTTCAGCCAGAAACCATTGCCATGATAAAAATCGAACTTGTAGAGATTCGCATCGTTCGATCCGAGGAACATCGGCTTGAAAAAGTCGGCATCGACGGCGAACACCCACTTCTCGGTGCGCGGAAGGATCCGGAATGATTCATTCTCGACCTGACGGAAGAGCTGCTCATTCGGAGCATAATCCATGTAAGCGAAAGCTGTTCCTGACAGGAACAGCCCCAGGGACAGGATCGCAAATCTCACAGCTCGCCGGGGAGTGGAGCTTCGTCTTCGCCCTTGTAGAGGGGCTTCACTTTGCCTGCGGCGATCTCACGAAGAGAGGTGACGATTGTGCGGTTTTTGCACTTCACGAGTGAGTCAGAGCCCTTGAAGAGCTGGCGCGAACGGCGAGTGGCCAAGTGGATGAGCTCGTACATGTTATCCACGTGATCCAGACAGTCTTCAATCGTAACTCTTGCCATGACAACTCTTCTCCTTGGGATTGCTAGAACGTAGACTGTACACGATGCGACCTGAACCTGTCCAGACGCGGCGCACCCACCCCTGCATTCGCTCATGCCATCAACGACGGCTGCGCTTCATCGCCTGTTCGATCTCGCGGTTCTGACTCCTCTTTTTCTGGTCTTCCCGCTTGTCGCCCTTCTTTTTGCCCTTGGCGAGCGCGATCTCCACCTTGACGCGCCCCTTCAAAAAGTACATCCGGGTCGGAACAATGGTTTTGCCATCCTGAGTCGTGGCGCCGAAGAGCTTACGGATCTGGTGGGCGTGCAAGAGGAGCTTCCGGCGCCTCCGCGGCTCGTGGTTCCAGATGTTCCCGTGCGAGTACGGCCCGATGTGCAGGTTGACCAACCAAGCCTCGAGAGTGGGAGCGTTCTTCTCTCCCCGCTTCTTATGGGTCACTTCCACGAAAGAGTCTTTCAGATTCGGACTCTGGTTCCGAAGACTCTTGATCTCGGTTCCTTGGAGGACGATGCCGGCCTCGACGAACTCATCGAGAAAAAAATCCGCCCGCGCGGAGGGATTGCTGGCGATGAGCTTCTCGCCTCCGCCTTTCGTCTCACTCATGGGGAACCGCCACTCCGAGACTCAGGATGAGCCGGAAGGCCTCGTCCACCTTGAGACCGCTCTCGATCACTTCGCTCTCGCGGACCATCAAGTGGAAGCCGGCGGTCGGATTCGGTACGGTCGGAACAAACACACTGATGCAGCCGGGAGGAAGCCCCTTGAAAGCCGCCTGGCCGGTCACAAAGGCCACCGCCCAACACTCCTTGCGAGGATATTCGACAAACACCACCCGGCTGAACTGCTTTCCACCGCTCGAAGAAACCGCGGAAAACAATTGATTGAGCGAGGAGTACATTGCTCCGAAGAATGGAATCTTCTCGATCCCCTCCTTGAGCCACTCGAATACCTTCTGGCCGAAATAGAGCCTCGAAAAAAAACCGATTCCGGAAATGATCATCACTCCCGAAAGCAGGACGCCGATCATCAGCAGGAAGCGGAGCACACCCACGACCTCGCTTGCCGGATTGTCGAAAAAGATCCGGAACGGACCCCGCTCCATCCAGGCCATGATGCCGCCGAAGATCCACTGGAACACCACCGCCACGATCAAGATCGGCGCGAGCACGAGCAAGCCCGAAAGAAAGTGATCTTTCACGATCAGGAGGGGCTGTTTGATGCGGCTACGGAATTCAGACACGTGCGAAATCTCCCTCAAATCTGAGTATCATGGAATCAGCGATGTTGCCAAAGGGCCACCCACTCGTCCCACTCGAGTGCCTCCGCCCTTTTGGTCGGATCCACCCCTGACTTTGCCAGCGCCTGTTGCCAAGGGGTCCCGCTGAGGTTGGCCCGGAGCATCTTGCGCCGGTGGGCGAAGGCGCACTTGAGGAGCGCATTGAAGGCAGCGCGATTCTCCGGGTCCGCTACCGCAATCCGGGGCTCTTTCCTCCGGGTCAGCCGGACCACTTCGGACATCACTTTCGGGGCGGGACGGAAGGCCTCGGGTGGAACGAGGAGCAAGCGCTCCACATCCCATTCGTTTTGAATGTAGAGGGACAAACTGCCCCGGTCCGGAGTCGAGGGGTCAGCACGCAAGCGACGGGCCACCTCGGCTTGGAACATGAGGATCATCTCGGGAATCTGCTGTGAACGCTCGGCCAGCTTCACCACAATGGCCGTACCAGCGGAATACGGCAGATTCGAAACCACCACCAGGGGTCCGAGTGCATCGAGGACCGAATCCTCATGGTCCAGAAAATCTCCCTTTAAAAGACTCTTCACCCGGGATTCTCCCTCCCAGTACTCGATCAGCTCACGGTCACGCTCAGCCAGGTAAAAGGAAACCTCGATCGGCAGGTGCTCGAGGAGCGGCCGGGTCAGCGCACCCTTGCCGGGTCCGATTTCGAGCAAAGCATGCCCAGCATGTCGTTTCACTGCCTCAAGGGCCGCATCACGAATGGAGCGGATGACGCCTTCGTCCTTCAAAAAATTCTGCCCGAATGCACGCTGTTTATCGAAGGTCGCCATGTTCAGTGCTCCGCGATTGCAAAGGCGTTCAGTTTGAGAAATGCGGAAGACTCGAGCCCCTGCCCTTGAGCGAATCGAATGGCCCCGGCCGCAGCGATCATGGCGGCGTTGTCGGTGCAGTACCGCAGATCGGGAACCATCACCGGTACAGGAGATTCAGCAGCAAGTCGCGCACGCAATCTTGAGTTGGCCGCGACCCCGCCCACGACCACGATGGACTTCGCTTTTTTCTGGCGCGCGAGCAAGAGTGCCTTCTGGATCAGGGGATCGAGAATCGCTTCCTGGATGCTCGCACACAAATCAGGAATGGCCGCATCGAGGGTTTTTTCCTGTTCGAGTCGTTTTGCCAGCAGCAGGACGGCTGTCTTCAATCCGCTGAATGAGAAATCAAAACTGTCTTTTTGTTTGAGCCCCCGGGGCAACTCGAAGGCTTTCGGATCTCCGCCCTTCGAGGCCTCGTCGATCCATCGACCGCCCGGATAGGGGTAGCCCAGGATCTTGGCCGTTTTGTCGAACGCTTCTCCTGCCGCATCGTCGATCGATCGTCCGATCAAAGAATCCCGGAGCAGGGTGGCGCTCCATTGATCCGGAGCGGACTCAATGTGATGCAAATGGGTGTGACCACCCGAGACCATCAGGAATACGGCTGGAAATTCGATCCGTTTCGGATCGTGTTTTTCGGAATGCAGGAAGGCGCTCATGAGATGACCTTCCAGATGATGAACCGGCACGAGCGGTTTCTGCTTGGCGTAGGCCATGGCCTTGGCGGCTGTGACCCCGACCAACAGGGCCCCGATCAGGCCCGGACGATTGGTGACAGCAATCGCATCCAGATCGGCGATCTCGACCTTGGCCCGATCGAGCGCCTCGAAGATCACAGGCTCGATCTGTTCGAGGTGATTCCTCGAGGCGACCTCCGGAACCACTCCGCCGAATGGCTGATGCAGCTCGATTTGCGAGAAAGTCGCCACCGAGAGGGGGTTCAACCGCTGCCCCTCATGATGAAGAACCGAGGCGCTGCATTCGTCGCAAGAGGTTTCGATTCCGAGGATGAGACTCATGGTTTGGCCTTCAGGCGCTTCTTGGCCAGCATGCCTTCGGCGGTCTTCGGGAATTTGTCGATCAACTCCGAGTAAAATCCCTTGGCCTCATCCTTGTTGCCGAGCGCCTCGAAGCTTTCGGCGATTTTCAGAATGGCTTTCGGATGATAAGCGGATTTCGGAAACTTCTCGGCCAATCGTGAATAGTCCAAAATCGCCTTGTTGTACTGCTTCTTTTTGAATTGAGTCTCGGCACGGAGGAAAGTCGCCTCCTCGGCCTCTTTGCCGGACTCGGATACACTGAGTGCTTGAGTGAAGAAGTGAACCGCCTCATCGAAGTTCCCGGCAAGGTAAGCGTCTTTGCCGGCTTGGAAGTTCGACTTTCCTTCGGGCAGGGTCGGGACTTCAGGCGTGAGGTCCTTCAACTGCTTTTCGAGTTGGGCAATTCGCTCTTGAGCTTTCTTGAGTGCCTCGGCGGAGGCCGTCTCGGACTTCTCTTTGTCGTGTCGGTATTCTTCGGCCAGACCCGCCACACGGGCCAGTTCGGCGCGGAGTTCTTCCACACCGTAATCGGTCACTTCGGGCTTTAATACCGGAACCGGAGTCGGCGACGGAGTCGAAGGTGGAAGCGCGAAGGGCGGAGCCACCTGAGCCGGAGTGGGCTCCGGGGTTGCTACCGGGGTCGGCGCGGTTTCGGGAACGGTTTTCACTGGTGCGAGCTCCTCGCTCTTCACCGGGCGAGCGGGCTCCTCGGCAGGAGGCGCGCCTTCAGGGCCCTCTTTCCGCATTTGGTTCAATTGTTCGCGTGTGGTCACACAAGAAGCGGAAAATAAGAATAGAACAAGCAGAAAACGGGATCCATCAAACCTCATGTGAAGAATGTCTCACTTTCAGGGAGGATTGGGAACCCCGCCCGGAGGCGGAGGAGGCGCGCCACCCGGGGGCTTGGGCGCATCAAATGCGCTCCCTTCGACCGGGGTCGACAGGGGAACCGGCGCGTAAGACGGGTCAGCCAGGGGATCGGCCGGAACCAGATCGCGTTTGGCACCGTTCCGGATCGCTTCGAATTCAGCCCGTTCGGCATAAGCACGCGCCTCGTCCGACAGCTTCTTCGCGGCTTTGAAGTTCTTCAGCCGGTAAGCCTGCCTCGCTTGCAAACCCACTTCGTTCGACATCCGGTACAGTTCAGGGGCGAGAGTATCCGCATTCACTTCTTTTGCGGCTCGGATGCTCACTTCCATGTTGGACATCTCTTGTGCCGGGCGGACTGCGGTCACCGAGCAAGATGCCAAAAAAAAGGGGGCTACCAGGAGCCCCCTTTTCATGGATTTCTTTCTTCCGTTCACCGTGCGGTTACGACGAAGTTCGCGCGACGATTGCGGGCATACGCTTCTTCAGTCGTCCCTTGGTCGAGGAGTTTTTCCTTACCGAAACTGATCACCGATACGTGATCAGCAGAAACGCCAAGCTCAACCAGGAATTTCTTCACCGAGTTGGCGCGTTTTTCGCCCAGAGCGACGTTGTACTGAATTCCACCGCGCTGATCGCAATGGCCTTCGACCTGGACCTTGAGCGAAGTCTTGTCTTTCAGGATCTGGGCGTTGGCTTTCAGGATTTCTTTCGCTTTTCCGTCGAGGACGTAAGCATCGTAGCCGAATTGGATCGACTGAAGTCCCATGGCATTGCCATGGTCGGAATCACCGATGTTCTCGTCGGCATTCGCGGCGGAAGCCAGGCCGGACTCGTCGGGCTTCGGCTTTTTGGAACACGCAGGCGCCGCGAGTGTAGCGGCAAGCAGCAACATGACCAGTTTATTCATCTTTTTGTCTCCTCAAGGTTGGGTTAGCTCGCACCATTTAATCCTCTTTCACCCATTCCTGCAAGACATCCTCGTCAAAAACATGATGGGTGCAGGGACTGAATCCGGCACCCGGCCCAGACTCGAGCCACTCCCTAGCGGAGAGCCGATCGAATTTTTGAGCGCCAGTGAAAGTGTGCGCTGCATCAAAAACTCCGGATTCAAACAAGGTCCGGAGCAAGCGCGCCCCCCCTTCTACCATCACACTCTGAAGCGGCTTCTCGAAGTTCATCGATTCGAGCGTGCTTTTGAAAACCAGCCCGAGATCGGGAGACTCCGGTGTCGCATCCATTCCGACGAATACGGTCCCGTCGCGCCTGGGCTCGGGAAGGAGATCATTGCAGACCAACACCCGAAAACACTCGAGCTCCGATTCAGGCAGGCTCAGGAGTTCACCTCTCGGATCGAACACCACGCGCTCGGGTTGTCGTTGCCTGGGGAGTGCACAATCCCGAACTGTCAGTGCGGGTCGATCGACCAGAAAGGTGCGGGCACCGACCACCACCGCATCGTACTTCTGCCGGAGCCAGTGGGTGTAAGCGCGAGACTTGGCGTTCGTGATCCATTTCGAGTTCCCGTCGACATCGGCCAAATGCCCCGATGGCATCCGGGCCCACTTGGCCACCCAAACGGTTTTCTTCGGCCCCCGGGTCTTCGTGAACGGAAACAGCGAGGCCCGAACCTCGGGCTCCAGCACTCCGGTCTCGACCCGAACACCTGAAGTCGCCAGCCGACGGAGCCCCTCTCCACTCACCCGCGGATCCGGATCCACTGTCGCCACGACGATTCGGGCAATGCCTCGCCCCGGGAAAAGGTCCGAACAAGGGGGCTGGAATCCGGTATGCGAACACGGCTCGAGTGTGACGAAGACCTCCGCTCCCTCCAGGTCCGCATCCTGAGGCAAAGCATGGAAGGCCATGCGCTCCGCATGAGCCTGCTTCCAAGCTTGAGTGTGGCCTCGAGCCAGCTCACGACCATTCTTGACGATCACACACCCCACTCCGGGATTCGGTGCGGAGATGCCAACCGAGTTCATCGACTCGATCAGGGCTTGCTCCATCCAGTAATCGTCGGTTCCAGCTCGAAACAGCGACTCAACACCATTCACCCCGACCCGATCGACCAGGGTCCGGTCGATCCTGCCTGCGAGTCCGAATCCGGGGCGTAAGGGCTTCCACTGCATTGGCACAAGAATCGCAACCCTGTCCGGTCAACACAACCTAAAAAAGGAGGATTCATGAGAGACATCAATCGCGTCATGTTACTGGGACGAATCGGCAATGATCCGGTGGTGAGACAGACCAAGACCGGTATCCCCGTGGCTAACTTCAGCTTGGCGACGGAATTCTGGAACCGGACTAAAAACGAGGGAGAAACCACCTGGCACCGGATCGTCGCCTGGGGGCGCCCCGCGGAACTCGCCGAGCAGGAACTCAAAAAAGGAATGCCCCTGTTGGTCGAGGGCGGAATCCGTGTCCGGAAGTACGAAGACGAGGAAGGCGAAGTCCATTACTTGCACGAGGTGCACGCGGACCAGCTTCACTTTTTGCACTCGAAACCGAAATCCGAAGCGACTCCGGAAACCCCTCTTGCAGAAGAGGGGGCTTCAGCGGGCTAGGCGGACCAGATCACCGATCATCACCGTTTGGGGCAGGAGGGAAACCTCCTGCTCCAGCGAAACATAGCGATCCACTCGCGCAATGGCGGTTTTTTCGTCGGCGTGTATGACCTTGATCCGGCCAACGGGAATCATGTGCTCTCCCCCGACCTTCTCCGACAGGATGTCAAAACTCACGACCTTGCGGTACACATCGAGCACCGAGCCTTTTTTCACGCCCTGGTTGCTTCCCATGTTCACAAAAATTTCTTTGGGGGGTGGACGGTCCGACTCCCCGAGGTCGATGGCACGGTAGACCTCATAGACACTGTAGTCTGCGCCGAGGGCACGTGCAGGCATGAACATCTCGAGGATGCATGCGAATCCGATCAGTGCGGCAATTCCAAATTTGCTCTTCATGTTTCCTCTCCATGAGGCGTAACGATTCCTGCCGCATCCCTGGCAACACTTCGGGCGTCCGTGCCCATTCACTCATCGGGTCCGGAAGGACACGGCTTGAGTCTTAAATCGTTCTACCGGTAGAAAGATGCGTCAGTTTTTTGACAGCTTTTGGAGCACCAGCTCACGAGCTGCGGCAATCGCCTGATCGAGCTTAGAAGCCTCGGCCCCACCGGCTTGGGCGAAGTCAGGCTTTCCGCCACCCTTGCCACCGAAAACACCGGCCGAGTTCTTGATGATCTCACCTGCGTTGACGCCAGCCACCTTCGATCCGACTGCCACCACCAAGAAGGGCTTTTCGCCCGCTTCTCCGGTTTCGCGGATCCCGAGGATCGTCACCGATGCCGGATCCTTCTGCTTGATCCGGTCGGCCATCTCGCGAAGCTTCTTCATCCCTTCGCCCGAAGGAGCGGCCTGACCGGCCACCACGCGGACACCCGAGTGAGAACCCGAGCCTTGGAGCAGGGTCTCGATCTCGGCTCCTTGCTGGGCCGCCTCGAGTTTTTCGATGTGCTTCCGGAGCTCACGGGTCTCGTCGAAAAGTCGTTCGACCTTGGTCGGAATTTCGTCCACATTCGATGCCTTCAATTGGTCGCGAAGGGATTTCAGTTTCCAGTCTTGCTCGCGCAAGAAAGCAAAAGCACCCTTCGAGGTGTACGCAATGATCCGGCGGACACCCGCAGCGATTCCGGCCTCAGACGCAATTTTGAAGAGATGAATGTCCGAGCTCTGATCGACATGCGTTCCGCCGCAAAGCTCAGTCGAGTAATCCCCGACCTGGACCACGCGCACCTGATCGCCGTATTTCTCACCAAAAAAGGCAATGGCACCTGAAGCGATCGCCTCGTCCTTGCTCATGACTTGTTTTTTGACCCGATCGCCCCCCCAGATCTTGGCATTGATCAGGTCTTCGACTTTGGAGAGCTCTTCGGGCTTCATTGCTTCAAAGTGGGAGAAATCAAAGCGCAGAAGCTCCGGCGTCACCAAGGAACCCGCCTGCTTCACATGATTTCCAAGCACAGAACGAAGCGCCCACTGGAGCATGTGGGTTGCCGTGTGGTTCCGGGCAGTGAGGGCCCGGATTTCGTCGCTGACTTTCTGAAGGGCACGATCGCCGACTTTCAGGATCCCTTTTTGGACTTTCAAGTGCGCGACGATCAGATCGGGCACGGGGCGCTTCACATCGACCACTTCGGCCACAAAATCACCCGCGGTCACCGTGCCCCGATCTCCCGTCTGGCCCCCGGATTCGCCATAAAAGGGCGTCTTCGAGAACACGGCCAGAAGCAGATCCGATCCGTCTTCAGCTTTGGCAGGCATCACGGCCAGGGTTTCGCCCTCGGCTTGCAAATGCTCGTAGCCCACGAACTCGGGAAGCTTACCGGCCTTCTTGAGCGTGTCAGCGAGTGTGAACCATTCGGCCTCCAGCACCTGATCGCCAGTCCCCTTCCAGTGCTTGCGCGACTCTTCGCGCTGCTTCTCCATCGCGGTTTCAAAACCCTTCTCATCCACCAGAATGCTCCGCTCGTCACAAATCGTGCGGGTCAGATCGAGCGGAAATCCGTAAGTATCGTAAAGCGTGAAGGCCACGGTTCCGGGAAGTGTCTTGCTCGAGCCGAGCTTCTTCAGCTCATCATCGAGAAGACCGAGACCCCGGTCGAGGGTCTTGAAGAACTGCTCTTCTTCTGCCAGCACGGCGCGCTCGATGAAAGTGCGTTTCTCGATCAGATCGGGGTAGGCGTCTTTCATTTGCTCGATCACAAAGCCACAGGCCTGGTGCAAAAAAGGACCGTCAAAGCCGAGCTTGCGCCCGTGGCGGATCGCGCGCCTCATGATCCGGCGGAGCACGTAGCCGCGTCCTTCGTTCGAGGGCATCACGCCATCACCGATCAGAAAGGTGGTCGCACGGGCATGGTCGGCCACCACGCGGAAGGAGAACACGCTCTCGTCTTTAGTCTGGGGGCTGTAAGGCTTGCCCGCAAGCTTCGAGATTTTGGCAATGATGTCGACAAACATATCGGTGTCGTAGTTGGTCTCGACATCCTGTAAAATGGACGCCAAACGCTCGAGTCCCGCACCGGTATCGACGGAGGGCTTCGGAAGCGGGTTCAGTTTTCCGCTCGCATCGCGGTCGTACTGCATGAAGACCAGATTCCAGAACTCCATGTAACGGTCGCAATCGCAGCCCATTTTGCAGGTGGATTTTCCGCATCCGTACTTCTCGCCCCGGTCGATGAAGAGCTCGGTGCAAGGACCGCAGGGGCCCGTGTCGCCCATCGACCAGAAATTGTCTTTTTCACCGAAACGGTAAATCCGATCGAGCGGCACGCCTTCTTGCTTGTGCCAGATTTCGGCTGCTTCGTCGTCGGTTTCGAAAACCGTGACATAGAGTTTGTCTTTAGGAAGCTTCAGTTCCTTCGTGACCAGCTCCCAAGCGAAGTGGATCGCGTCCTTCTTGAAGTAATCGCCGAAAGAGAAATTTCCGAGCATCTCGAAGAAGGTGTGGTGGCGCGCAGTGAAGCCCACGTTCTCGAGGTCGTTGTGCTTGCCACCGGCGCGCACACATTTTTGCGAGGTCGAAGCGCGGGTGTAGGAGCGCGGATCCTTACCCAGGAACACGTCCTTGAACTGGACCATCCCGGCGGTGGTGAACATCAGAGTCGGGTCGTTCGAAGGAACGAGAGAGGAGCTCTCGATGACCGAGTGGCCGTTTTTCTTGAAATAATCGAGGAATATCTTACGGATCTGTGCGCCTGTCATAGGCCTAAGACGCTACCGAATTCAGCCCCTGAGTGGCAAGACTCAACGCGCTCGGCCAAGCAAAAGATCGAGCACCCGGGCCGTTTTGTTCTCCTGGAGGGAAGGCTGAATCCGGATACCCCTGCCGGCCACTCGCCTCTGGAGTTCTGCGAGTGCCGACTCGGCCTGAGCTGTCTCCACCCGGGTCGAAATCTCGAGAGCGAGACAATCTCCTCCGGAGCTTTTCATTTTCGACCAACGCTCGATCGAAACCTTCAATCCGTCGGCGTTCCACTTCCAGCGCTCACCCTCGAGCTCGACCCGTCCCCTGGCCTCGGGTTTTTCCGAGGTGATCGAGGCCAACCAGGTCATTTGCTCTGGAGTGAACTGTGCCCCCCGGATCTTGAAGGACCAGGTATTCAACCGGGATTTCAGCGTCCAATCACCTTCGACTTCCACCCCTGGCACCGTCGGAGGGTTTGCCGAAGGGGTTCTCGGGCGGTATTTCACCGTCACATCCGCATGGTCGCCGGTTCGCTTTCTCAAAATGATCCCGGCTCGCTGAAAGGGGCGTTCGGGCTTTTCAAAAAAAGTGATGTGGTCGGTTTTGGGCTCACCCAAAACCGGAAACTGAGCCAGGTCTTCGCAAGCCAGGCCGATTTTCACCTCTGTTTCGACAGGATCGGCCGCAAGAGCCGGAAGGGTGAGGCCCAGCCACATCCCTACCATTCCCCATCGAGTGATCCGGCTTCCCATCTTCACAGTCTAACCCGAGACTGCCCGCTTGCCCACCCCCCGACCCTCGGCTAAACTGAGTCCACTATGAGCGCACTACCGACCCCGGCCCTGTTGATTTATTTCAAGGATTACGAGCAGTACCACCGCACCAAGGGGAATAAAATGACCCACATCCTCGGGATTCCGGGAGTGCTGTTCAGCCTGTTGGGCCTCTTGGCCCAAGTGGTGCTCTGGTCCCCTGCTCCGGGTGCCTTCTGGACCCTGGACCTGGGTGTACTCCTTCTCTTGGCCGGTGCCGTTTTCTCGCTCAAGGTCGATTGGAAGCTCGGCATTCCCTTCACGCTCTTTGCCGTGATCAATTACTTTCTGGCCCGCTTGCTCCCCATGTCGGCTCTGGTTGTGATTCAAATCC
The DNA here is from genome assembly GCA_945874535.1 of Bdellovibrio sp. ZAP7. Lineage (GTDB taxonomy): Bacteria > Bdellovibrionota > UBA1018 > UBA1018 > CAIMNF01 > CAIMNF01. The sequence goes on along the minus strand of CAMCGZ010000008.1, from coordinate 39,850 downwards.
TGTCTTGGGTGCTTCAACTCCTCGGTCACTACGTGTACGAGAAAAAATCTCCCGCCTTCCTGACCTCTCTTGAGCACCTGTTTATCGGGCCCATGTGGATTTTTTCGTTCTTCATCGGCTATTACAAGCCGAGCACCTGAATGAGGCGTCTTTGGCCGCTCCTTTTCCTGCTTCCGGCGTGCGAGCTTCAATGCGGCTCACGCTCGGGACCCCTTCCTTCTTTTGACGCCGATCACGCCCACGAGCTGATTCTCGCGTACGAGAATCTCGGCCCGAAACCCGCCGGCAGCGAAGCCCTTGCCCGGACCAGTGCCTGGATCAAACGGGAACTCGAAAGCTCCGGAGCGAAGGTGCTCATTCAAGAAGTGAAGGTGAAACCACCGGTGGGCCCCGAGGTCCTCGCGCGCAATGTGATCGGTCAATTCGATCCTGAGAAAAAAGAGCGCGTCTTGCTCTCGGCCCATTACGACACCCGCCCCTTCGCGGACGAGGAACGCGATCCGAAAAAACAAAAGCAAGCCGTGCCGGGAGTGAACGACGGTGGCAGTGGCACCGCTCTCTTACTCACCTTGGCCCACGCCCTCAAGGCCTCCCGGCCGAATGTGGGAGTGGATCTGCTCTTTTTAGACGCCGAAGACGCCGGCCTCCCGAGCCATACCAACAGCTACTGCCTCGGAACCCAGGCCTGGGCCAAGAACCCCGTCCCTGTCGCATATCGGGCCCGATTCGGGATCAATTTTGACATGGTCGGTCGGATCGGAGCGACCTTCCCGATCGAAGGACACTCGGGAGCCCGGGCCGCACCTGTGGTGGCCAAAGTGCACGCCGCAGCAAAAGAGCTCGGACTTTCGGATTACTTCCCCGATCAGCGTGCCTCATTTGTGATCGACGACCACGTGTACCTCATGGAGGGACTGGGAATCCCGGTCATGGATGTGATCCACCTCACACCTGAAGGGCGATTCCCCCCCGAATGGCACACCTTGCAAGACACATCGGAGTTCATCTCTCGCGATGTCCTGAAGGCGGTGGGCCAGACCACACTCCGGGTTTTGTGGAACGAGTAGCCCTGTGCTACCCTGCTCTGCATGAGTGACATCAAGGAACTGACCAGTTTTCAAGACCTCGTTTCTCTTTGTAAGCGTCGGGGATTCATCTTCCCCTCGTCTGAAATTTACGGGGGTCTCGGATCTTGCTGGGATTACGGTCCGCTTGGCGTTGAGCTGAAACTCAATATCAAAAACTCGTGGTGGAAGGCCATGACCGATCGCGATGACGTCGAAGGCCTCGATGCCTCGATTCTCATGCACCCCCGCACTTGGGAGGCTTCCGGTCACGTCGAAGGCTTTGTCGATCCGCTCGTCGATTGCAAAACCTGCAAAGGCCGCTTCCGCGCCGACAAGCTCGAGCACGCCAATTGCGGCAAGAAGTCTTCCTTGCGCCCGGGCCAGCATGGCGAATGTCAGCTGACCGAGCCACGCCAATTCAACCTGATGTTCAAGACCTTCATGGGCCCGCTCGAAGACACCGCGAACGTGGTGTACCTCCGCCCCGAGACCGCTCAAGGGATTTTTGTGAACTTCGAGAACGTCCAACAGAGCTCCCGCCAGAAAATTCCGTTCGGAATCGCCCAGATCGGAAAGGCCTTCCGGAACGAGATCACGCCGGGCAATTTCATTTTCCGCACCCGCGAGTTCGAGCAGATGGAGATGCAATTCTTCGTGAAGCCCGGAACCGACATGGAGTGGTTCGAACAGTGGAAGCAGACCCGCATCGACTGGCACCTGTCCAACGGCCTGCGGCGCTCGAAGCTCCGCTTCCACGAGCACGGCCCGAATGAGCTGGCCCACTATGCGCGCGCGGCTTTTGACGTGGAATACGAATTCCCCATCGGCTGGCAGGAGATCGAGGGCGTGCACAACCGCTCCGACTTCGACCTGCGCCGCCACCAGGAGTTCTCGGGCAAGAAGTGCGAATACTTCGACGAAGCCGCGAAAGAAAAGTACATCCCGTTTGTGATCGAGACCTCGGTCGGTTGCGACCGCGCACTCCTGGCCACCCTTTGCGACGCTTACCGCGTCGAGGGCGAGCGCACGGTGCTGAAGCTCCATCCTAAGCTCGCTCCTTACAAAGTGGCGGTGTTCCCGCTCATGAAGAAGCCCGAACTGCTTGAAATGAGTGACAAGGTCTACGCCGAGATGAAGCGGAACTTCCGCGCCACGTATGACGAGGGCGGAACCATCGGCAAGCGCTACCGCCGCCAGGATGAGATCGGAACCCCGTTCTGCGTGACTATCGACTACGATGGACTCACCGACCAGACCGTCACCATCCGCGAGCGCGACGGCATGACGCAGGAGCGGATCCCGGCCGAGAAGCTCACCGCCTACATTAACGAAAAGATGGGTGCCTGGAAGTCAGAGTGATCTGATCGCCGCTTTTGCTGATCCGGTATGTCCACTCTTCGAGCTTCTTGTTCATCTTCCAAATGAAGGTGTTGATGGTGCCGTGTTCGAGCACGGGCAGCTTCCACACCTCTGCGCGGAGCCTTTCGACCTCCACAGCTTCGGGGTGACAGCGGAGCAACATCATCAGAAAGTGGAATTCCGTCTTCGAGAAAGGAATTTCGCTCGACTGCCCGGCGATGAAAAGCTCCACCGTGACCTCGACCGGGTCCAAACGGAGCCCTTCGAGCTCGAACCCTACCGGCTCTTGGACTCCCTCATGCCTTCGGATCGCATTCCGGATCCGAAGCAGCATTTCTTCAGGGTCCATCGCTTTCCACAGGTAGTCGTCGATTCCGAACGACAGCATTTGGATCCGGCTCTTCAGGCTCTCGTCGTTCGAGAGCACCAGAATGGGCCCGCGTACCCCGGCCTCCCGGCAAACGCGAAGCGCATCCGAGCCATGGAACCCGTCTGCGAGCTCCATGTCGAGCAAGACCGCATCGGGCACCACGCCCTCGCCGTTCAGACGCCTGCGCAACCCATCCACGCTCGACACCACTTCCAAACCGAAGTGGCGCTCGAACTCCTCGCGGAGGAGACTCACCGTGGTCGGATGGTCCTCGAGCCAGAGGATGTGCGGGGTTTTTTTCAAGGAGATCACTCTTAAGTTATCAGGATAAATGGGAAATCCGGTCAAATCAAAAAATGGTGAGTCGGTCCGCCCCCTTCGGGTTCCATGATAAGATCTGGAGATCATGGACGAAACCCTGCTCGATAACCAACAGGCGTACGTGGAGCGCTTCACGCTCATTTATTGCGCGGTGGTGATGAGCTTTTCGGCCTACTTCACTCCGCAGGACTTCAACTGGAAGGTGGCCCTCCCGGTCAACGTGCTCCTCCTCATGATCGGCGCACCCTATTGGTTCAGAAAATCCCGGATTTCAAAGACCACCCTGAGCGTGATGTCACAGGTCTCGAATGCTCTGGCCTCGGTGTGGATCTGCTCCTTTCTCGGACCCACCTCGCACGCCAATCTGGTAGCCATCCCCCAGTTCATTCTGGTGCTCATGATGTTCAAAGGGAGAAGTCGCCCCCTCACTTATATTTTGGGAACCGTGTGCGTATTCTTACTCTCGCTCCCGCTCTTTCCTTTTGTGCAAACCTCGTACGCACACAAGCGCATGCCGGAAGAGCACTTGGTCATCCTGCGCTACTTCTTCGATCTTTCGATCCTGGCGCTGACGACCTACCAGGTTCACGTGATCACCCACTCGTGGCAAGGCGCACTCGAAGACATCGAACAAAAACGGAAGCATCTGGAACGTGAAAGCACCTGGCGAGCCCGCTTGATCCGGATCCTGAGTCACGACATCAAAGAACCCATTGTCGGAGCCCTTCAAATGGTCCGAAAGCTCAGAAAGAATCCTGATCCCGACCGGCAATCGAGCTTGATCAATCAGCTCGAAAACTCCCAGATGATGATCCGCGAGATCATCTCGAACGTGGAATCTTATTCCGCCACCAGCGAGGACCTCGACCTGCCGACCCAGACACTCTCATTGCCCGAAATTCTGGAAAAACTGAGCCCCTGGATCCGGAGCCGGATCGAGGAAAAACGCGTGACCCTCGGGCTCGATCGGATTTCGAAGTTGCACACTCTTCGGGCCAATCCGGAGTCGCTTTCGTACCAGGTGGTGCTGAATCTGCTCTCGAATGCGATCAAATTCTCTCCGGAAGGTTCGCGCGTGGAACTCGAGACCCGGAGTTCAGGCGACACGACCGAGTGGCTGATTCGGGATCAGGGTAAAGGCATCTCGGATGAAGTCTTCGCGCGCGAAGGGTTCAGCGAATCGGGCACCTCGGGCGAATCCGGTTCCGGCTTAGGCATTCGGATCGCCCGCCTGATGGCCGAGCGCCAAAATATTACCGTAAAGTGGATTCGGGAGTCACCGACCGGGACCACAGTCATCCTGACGCAAGCGCACTCAATCATCAAAGATTGATTTCGGCTTTTTTCATCCTGTGTCGATACCCCGAGAGTCGCGAAAGGATAAATATGAAAATGAAAAGATCTGCATGGGCGGGGACTCTCTATGCCGCCGTTCTAGGAATGGTGATTTCGGGGTGCGCTCAAGACGATGCCGCGAGCTCCGCCGGGACCGTATCCCTCTCGACCGCGCTGACCTCGGCACTCACCTACATGAATGACACGCTTCCAAACCTCGGGAACAGCGTGGGCGCCCCCGCCCGAGTGGCACCCGCGCGCCTTCGAACTCCCGAATATCTCGCCAATGCGGTGGTGAGCCCGACTCCATCACTCGAACTCCTCTACACCACCAACTGGGCCAATGGCTCGCTCCTGACAGAGCCGCCGGGCGGTGTGGTGGGTGGTTCCGAACCGAATTATGGAGGCTCTGCACTCCCTGCCACGGTCAACTACCGCGACTACCTGAAGATGGCACTCGATGCCGAATTTGAGCGTGGCTCCGGGCAAACTTTTCGCCCGACCCTTTTCGGGCGGATGGACAGCCTCACCGACATCCTGACCTACATGGGGCAGACCTCCATTCCAAAAGACGGCGATGGTCTTCCTACAGTGGGAACTCACTCCTCACCCTTGACGATTGCCGGAATGGGAACCATCACCATCGATGCTGAAGTTTCGAATCCCGCTGACACCACCTTCTACGACAAGCGCATGTATCTGAAAGGCAGTGCCGGTGGAAGCACACTGTTTGAAAATCTGATGTGGATTCGCTCGAATTCAGCCGCTCTGAACATGCTCCATGTCGAACTCAGTTCGACGCGGATCGCCTTCAACTCCCTTCAGTGGAACCGGAGCACCGGTAAGCTCGCCTTCGAACACCACACCGGAGTGGACGACACCACAGGTTCGTTCGAGCACTACCGCTATCTGATCGAGAGCTCGAGTGGCAAACAGTACTTCTATTCGCTTCAGGACCAGAGTGGTGAAGGCAAGAATTATGTTCAAATCGCACTCTACTCTCCTACCTCCACCTCCACACAGGGGACGGTCAGCGTCCGCGAATCCCGCATCGGAGGTTCGAGTAACGAAATCCGGCTTGGAAATCTGTGCATCGCATTCAGTGGCGGGTCCGGAGTCTCGTCCGACACCGATTTGAGCGGTGAAGTAAGCGGCGGGACTTGTACCGGTCACACGGATGCGATCAACACCAAGAGCGGCATCATGGGTGCGATCTTCACCCTGGTCGGTTACACGACGTGGACCCAATCCGCATCCAACAAGGGTTTTCCGACTTCGAACTGGAGTTCTTCATCGAATCGCGAAGCCTGGCTGAATGCCGGAGATGGAATCACTGCCAGCTTCAACACTCGAAATGAATTCATCAGCCGGTACGCGGCAAGACCTGCAAACTGACAATCCTCTGGCACTTCAGCCCCCTGCATCTGACTCAACATCTATTGATTTGGGGAGGTGCGGGGGGTTCACCTTACACTGAGGCAAACTCACCAACGTTCAAGGAGGAACGATGAAACTCAAGTCCACTCTCACGCTTTCCACATTATTAGTCTCCAGCCTGATTTCAGGATGCAGTAAAGACTCCAGTGGCGCCGCCAGCTTTGGCGCTCCGAATATCGGTGCCATTGTCGATGCGGCGATTCCGACTGCGCTCAAAACTTCGAGCGCATCGCGGAACAGACTCTGGGATCGGCTGAGCGCAGTTCCTTCGGCTCACGCGGCACAGTCCACTTGCACCTCAAAAAATCCGGCAAGCAGCTCCTCCTGCTCCACCGCGGCCCACTTCGTGGAGTATTTGAGAGACGAAGTGTTCCAAAAAATCACCGGAGTCGCCGGCACTCAATACTATCGTTATTGGATTGATGTTCTCGATACCGCCATGAGCGAGACCGACGGACGCATTACTGGCAGCGAATCCGCCCCTGCTTGTGTCGAGCAAACTCCGGTCGAGGTTGCATTCACCTTTAATATCAATAACGAGCCCGTGACGGTGAGACAGAAGCTCCAATGTTGGGAGCAACAGACCGCGCCGGGGTCCGCCACACAGAACATGGCCTTCGGAAAAGACAGTGAGAATGTGTACCTGGTGTACAGGACCGACGACAATGCCCTCACCAACGGCAGCGGAGAGCGCTACGTGATTGCCAAAGCTTCGGTGGATGGAAATCAAGCCGAGATCTGGTTTGTCGGTGCGAGCTGTCAAAAGGCAGGCGGAGCCTCCTGCTCAGGCCGAAGCGAATTCAAGGTGAATGCACAGCGGGTCCTTGCGAACAAAAGTACCGGATCCTTCACCTTCAACACCGTCGAGGATGAGACCGTCGCAAATGGCATGTTGTTCGGAGACTTTTATGCCAATTCGAACGGAACCAACATCTACGTGGAAGCCGCTTTCGGAGCCGGAAGCTTGACGGACGTCACGGGCATGACCAGCGCAGGAAACGGCGCCAGCAATTGCCTCGTGGCCTCGACACTCTCCGCAACCTCAGCAGCCACATGTAACCCGATTGGGCGCTCAGGGGGGATGCCCAGCAACTTCGGTCTGACTGCACCCATGCGGAATAAGCATTCCACCGTCTGGCAGGCGGATGCCACGGCTCGGGGAGCCTTCCTGACGGCTCTCGATGCGATTTCGGGCATCGACTACACCGCCCAAGGCGTGGGCAAGTTCGAGTAAGGATTCAGAAAGATGAATCCCAAACTGGATTCCCGGTCGGGGTCGGACTCAGGTCCGGCCCCGCTCCGTTTTTCCAAAAGACAGATCCGTGCCCTTTGGGGCGCGGGGGCGGTCACCCTCCTGGCCACCCTCTTTTTGCAAACTCCGGTGGCAGAACGACTGGAGCTGGCCAGCCTCGACCTCCGCTACCGTCATTTCAACCGGAGCACCCCGCCTGTCGACGATGTGGTCCTGATCGATATCGACGAGCAAAGCTTGAAGCTCCTTTCAAAATCCCTCGGGCGTTGGCCTTGGCCGCGAGCGATCTACTCCGAGCTTGTTCAGTTTCTTTCGGCCGGTGAGCCGAGCGGGATCTACTTCGACTTGATGTTCAGTGAAGAAGAACAGGCCAGCGACAGTGATATTCGCCTGGCTCGGGCCTCTCGTGAAGCGGGCATGGTCTCGCATGCCACGATGATGGTGCGACCCCAAGCCGAGGGTCAATCGGTATCGACTCAGCCCGTTCCGCCACGACTCCTTCTCCCTCCGCATACTGAGGCCCCAGAATGGCTGGATCAGCTTCCAAAAAAAACCGAGCCGATTCTCCCTGCCACACCTTACTTGGAACACATTCCCCACCTTCATGTGGTATCGACGACCACAGATGCAGACGGGGTGTACCGCCGGACGCCCCTGTTGTTTGATGCTGGATCCGGACTTCTTCCCTCTCTGACCTTAAGGGCTCTCTTGGATCGAACTCCCCAATCGAATTGGTCTAAGTTCCTCCGTAACCCAGACATTCCTCTCGATTCTATCGGTCGAATGAGTCTCCACTACTATTCGGGAAAGGTCCCCTTCACGGTGATTCCCATCGCCACCGTCTTGAAATCGGCCGCTGACCTGCGAAGCGGAACAGTGAGCGATCCCTCCTTGCTGAAGGTGAATCCCCTCGAGTTCCAGAACAAGATCCTCATCATCGGAGCCAGTGCAGCGGGACTTGAAGATCTCAAGGCCACACCCGTCGACCCGGCCCTACCCGGGTTTTTCTTGCATGCGACTGCGATCTCAAACATGCTCCAAAGCGACTTCCTCCGTCCGCTACCTTCAGTGGTGTCCTTTCTGATCCTGATCGCAGGAATTCTGTCCGTGTACGGAGTCCTGTTCTCGGGGCTGCCCCTCGGACTCCGCTTTGGCATTCCGGTGGGATTCACTCTCCTTTACTCGGGTTCGGCTGTGTGGCTCTTTCAAAAGCAGAGCCTCCACCTTCAGCTCGCCCTGCCCCTGCTCGTTTGGATCGTGGCTGGTGTCGATTCGCTCGCTTACCTGATCTTTGTCGAAGGGCGCGAGAAGAAGCGCCTGAAGGAAACCTTGGGAAAGTACCTGCCTCCGGCCCTGGCCGACGAGCTGATCCGTACCGGACAGAACCCGCACGCCGAAGTCGGACGTAAAGAAGAGCTTTCCATTCTGTTTTCGGACATTCGTGGTTTCACCTCCCTATCGGAGGGCCTACCCCCCGAACGCCTGGTTCAGATTTTGAACCAGTATCTCGGACGGATGACCGATACTGTGTTTCGACACCAGGGCACCCTCGACAAATTCATCGGCGACGCCGTGATGGCTTTTTGGGGTGCCCCGATCCGTGATCCGGATCACGCGCTCCGTGCCGTGCGTACGGCCCTCGAGATGCGCTCCGAACTGAAGCGCCTCAATGAGGAATGGAAGGCTTCGGGCGTGGAACCCTTGGCGATTGGAATCGGCATCAACACCGGAGAAGTGATTGTCGGGAACATCGGCAACGAACAGCGCCTCGATTATACGGTGATCGGAGACCAGGTGAACCTGAGCTCGCGCCTCGAGGGGCTCACCAAGCAGTACCATCTGGAAGTCATCGTGGGTCCGAGAACCGAGGAAATGATCCGGAATCAACTGATCTCACGCCCGGTGGATCTGGTGAAGGTAAAAGGGAAGCAGGTCCCCGTCAGGATCTTCGAACCGCTCGGAGAGTCCGATAGCCCGGATGCAGCCCGGCTCCGTGAAGTGTCTCTTCAAACCTCAATCGCTTTTGAGCATTACTTGGCCGGACAATTTCAAAAAGCACATGATGCCTACCGGGCTCTCGCCCAACTGTATCCGGAAGGGGCCGGCTTGAGCCAGGTCTTCTCTGAACGGTGTCAAAACCTGATGAAAGAACCGCCTTCCCTGTGGACCGGTATCTATGAGGCCAAAGAAAAATGAAAATGCACTTCAAATGGACTCTCATCACTTCGATCATTCTCGGGTTCGTCGGAGGTCACAGCCTGGCCGAGCCCCTCTATGTTCAGGCGGCTAAAGGAGCACTCCGAGAAAAGCCCGAACTTACAGCACCCATCCTCCAGGAGTTACCCCGGGGTACCGCCTTCGAATCAATCGCAACAGAAGGTGCCTGGTACCGGGTCAAAATCGGCGTGAAGACGGGCTTCATTCACCGACTCTTTGTCGGAAAGCAAAAGCCCCTCGAAACCGACGCACTCCAAAAACTGGGAGAAGACCAGGATCTGGCCAAATCGGTCCGCAGAAGATCCTCCTCTTACTCAGTGGCGGCAACCACCCGGGGCCTGACCGCCGGAAACCGCGTACGCGAGGGGCGCGATCGCTACCCCTCCGACCCCGAAGCGCTTCAAAAGATCGAAAGCCGTCAGATCCATCCTGATTCGCTCCGGAAGTTCCAACTCGAAGGAGGACTCCGGTGATGCGTGCATTCAGTTTTGTTTTACTGCTCGGTTTCACCGCATGCGCCACCACCCCTGAGCTGGAGCCAGACACCCGCACTCAGGAGCTGAAGGACGAAATCCGGGTCGGTCGGGAGATCGCCTCACGGATCATCGGACAATACGGGCTCATTCCGGGAGAAGGATCCCAGGAGTTAACAGAATACGTGAATCTCGTGGGCACAAGCCTCGTGCCCCACTCGGGACGCCCCGAGGTGAGCTATCGCTTTGCGGTGCTGAACACCGAAGAGATCAATGCCTTTGCGGCACCGGGTGGATACCTTTTTGTCACGTACGGACTCCTCAAAGTGATCCAGAACGAGGACGAGCTGGCCGGAGTGCTCGGTCATGAGATCGCGCACATCACGGAGCGACACCTGAATCGCGAGGTGCTCCCCAAACGGCAGGTGGAGGCCGGCGAGATCTTCACCCGCATGCTGTCCCGGGGCTCATCCGATCTGGCCTTCTCGATGACTCGCATGGTGCAGGCCGGGCTCGAGATCCTGCTCGAGAAAGGCCTCGGCCCGGAGCGCGAACACGAAGCCGATCTCGGGGGTGTGATCTATGCTTCTGCCGCCGGGTACGAACCCCGGGCACTGGGAAGCCTGCTCAGTCGCCTCGAAAAGCGCGCCTCGGAGGGCCGGCTCCCGAAGACCCACCCGCCCTTTCCAGAAAGAATTGCCAAACTTTCCGCCACCACACCCGAAGGGCCCGCCTCATCCTCGAAGACTTTTCGCATTCGCATGAAGCGTTTTCAAGAAGTGATGGCCAAACTCCCCAGGAGAAGCTCATGAAATTCCGTTACCTCTTTCCTGTCTGGATGATGTTCTCTTTTCTGTCCGAAACTTCCCATTCAGGTGAATACCACTACAAAGACATCCTCATCGGTGAGAGAGCCTCGGGGCTCGGGGGGACCTTTACTTCCATTTCTGACGATCCGAGCGGGGTTTACTACAATCCGGCGGGCCTCATTTATGCTTTCGAGAATTATCTGAGCGGCTCAGCCAACACCTTCGTCAGCACCAAGTCGGTCTCAAAAGATGTGTTGGGAGGCCAACCTTACACCATCTCCTCGTCCGGAATGAGTCCGACCTTCTTCGGATTCAGTCAATCGCTCGGCAAAGGGAAATTCGGCTTTGCAGTGATCACCCCGGATTCGGAATCGATCAACCAGGATGATCGCATCACGGGCCTGTCGAGCAGGCCCGACACCCCCGAAAGCTTCAGCCGCAAGTACTTCCGCACCGACACAACGTACCTGTTCGGACCGGCCTATGCCCTGAGTGTCGGTCAGCGGACCTCTCTTGGAATCAGCCTGCTGGGATTCGCTCGAACGGACCGGGCAATCAACAACCAGTTCGTACGATACGCACCGGACGCCACCGGAAAATACTTGTTCCAAAACGTCGCCTTGGATCGTGAGTTCTACGGAATGGTGCCAAAGATCGGTATCCAGCACATGTGGAGCGATCGCCTGGCCCTGGGAGCCACCCTCTCAAAAAGGGTACTCCTCAGTTCGAGCTCGGTGATCCGCGCAACCCGAACCAAAACCGATCCGATCACCGGTCTCCCGGTGGCCGATCCGGGTGGCGCATTCAGCCAAGAAGTCGAAATCCTCGAAGATAAAACCGAACCCACGCTTCAGGCTCCTTGGGTTGGAACTTTGGGTGGTACCTGGTTCTTCGACAAGACCCTGCTGCTCTCGGCAGAGGTGAATTACCATTCCGCTGACTCAAATTTCAGGGACTACCGACTGACGCCCACCCTGAACTGGTCTGTGGGAAGCGAGTGGTTCTTGAGTGAGCAATTCGCCCTACGTTTAGGGGTGTATACAAATCGCGCTAACACTCCGACCATCGATTCGAATTCAACCAATCAGCCTGACCATGTGGACATGACGGGTGGATCGATCGGCCTTTCGTTCTTAAAGCCGGGCTCCTCGTTTACCCTCGGAGCATCCTACGCCAGCGGGACCGGTAAGGGTCAAGCCATAGCCGGAACCACTCTCAGCCAGGAGCTCACCCGCACCACTCTGGCAATCTCCCTTTCAGGAAGTTATCAACTCTAGACGGATGCCTCGGTATTTCGACGCCGGAGCGTCCGTTGGTAAATTTCCATCAGGCGCTCGGTGCGGTGTCCGCGATCGAAGTTCTCGCGCGCGTACTGGACCGAGCGCAAGCCCATTTTCTTCAGTTGCTCGGGGTCTTCGAGCAGGATGCGGAGCTTCCGCTGTAAATCGAAGGAGTCGCCCGATCGCATCAGGAGTCCGCTCTGTGAATTGCCGGTCCATTCCATCGAATCGGGGCCTGCCGCGCAAATGATCGGCGTCCCCATCGCCAGAGCTTCGATGGCCTGGAGGCCGAACATGGCCTTACTCGAGGGGAGCACGTACACATCGAGTGAGCCCAGAACCTTCGGCACCGACTCCTCGGCCGGAGCCAGAATGATCGACTCCTGCAAGTGGAACTGCCGGATCAGGTCGATCAGCTCCTCATTGCCTTCGTGTTCAAAACCCACAATCACAAACTTGGTCCGGGCGGCGAGGTCCTCGTTCCGTAAGAACGAAGCGGCTGCTTTGATGAAGGCCGCCTGTGCTTTCTTGTACTCACGCGAGGCGATCATTCCGACCACGTAATTCGATGCATCGATTCCCCACTTGCTCCTGAGGATCTTGAAGTCGAAATGATCGGGATTGAAGATATTGAAATCAAGCCCTGGATGAACCACGCGGATCTTGCTGGCCAGGATCGGACGCATCTGGGCCACCCGTTTTCGAAGCGTCGAGGTCGGAACCAAAAGGGCGTCAATACGCGAATAAAACAGGGACTGAAAAAAGTGACGCAAACGCTTCTGCACATTCGGACCTTCGCTCACAATGAGCGGCACATCCGAAAACTTCAGCATCCAGGGAAGAATCGACCCCAAGTGATCGGTGTCGCAGCAGTGAACGATCTTGACCTTGAACCGTCCGATTTCCATGTTCAAAAACTCGAGCAGGGTCCAATCGAGATTCTTTCGCGGAACCTGCTTCAAAGTCTCGACCCGATCGGGTGCCAAAAGTTCCAGTCGTCTGTGGATCTCCGAATCCTGGATGCAGATCGCCCTCCAGGGCAAGGCCCGCCCGTGGAGCTCGAACAGATCCTCGAGCGCGAGCTGTTCGTCCTCGTCGAATTTTCCATTCAAGAACAGAAACAGCACCAAGGGGAGTTCAGGACTCAAGGAAGCCATTCTCGATCTCCTCCAATACATGGGCGGGGTGGATCCCCTTCAAACAGCTGTTTTTTCGATGGTCTTCGAACTTGCAGAGATTCCGTTCGCACGGCCAACACTCGACCGGGTTCACCTTCACCTGCACGGCGCCGGGGCCGATGGGTTTGGTGCGCCTCGGATCGGCCGCACCGCAAATGATCTGGACCCGGCTCCCGCAGAGAGCAGCCACATGGGCCAGGCCCGATTCGTTACAGACGGTGAATCGTGCTCCGCGGAACAGCTTCCAGTGGGCGGCGACCCAACCTTTGCCCGTATAGTCGTCGATTTGCACGCCTCTCCGGAAGAGGGCATTGGCGATTTCTTTCTCTGCAGCTCCCCCGACCACCACCGCCTTCATTCCATGGCGGTTCATCAGCGATTCGATCAGGCCGGCGAACTGCTCCGAGGTCCAACGGCGCGAATCTGCGGTTGCTCCGGGTGCGACGATAAAATAAGGTCCCTCGGGCGGATCGATGGGCTCGATCTCGGGCCAGTGGATATACGGATCAAACGACCACTCCCCACTCCGGTGCCAGTACTCCTGGCCTTCGAATTCCGGTGGCGATCCCGGCAGGAGACCGAGATAGGCCTGGGCTCGATGGGTGGAGCTGTCTTGCGGGAACTCGAGCCTCTCTTGGAGCAAAAACCCTCGCGCATCGGCATCGTAGCCGCGGCGGTTTTTCACTCCGGCCAAAGCCATGATCAGTGCGGCACCGAATGAGTTCGGAAGACTGATCCCGAGATCCCAGGGTCCTTTCTTACGCAAAAATACAGAGAATGCGATCAGGGTCCACAGGGTCTTGAAAATCGAATCGCCCTTTTTGCGCGGCAAAACGATCACCTCGTCGACACAACCCCGGAACTGGATGTCCTTCACCCACTCGGTGCACACGACCGAAATCCAGGCACTCGGGTAGCGCGAACGCAGCATCCGGTAAAACGGGTACGCCATGACCTGATCGCCGATCCAGTTCGGCGCACGAACCAGAATCCGCTTCATAAGATCTGATCCAGAGCGACCGCAAAGGAGCCGATTTTCAGTTTGGTTTCGATCCGGAGCACGAGGCGGCGTTCGTCGTCCGATAGCCAGATCTTGTTCTCACGGTTCCGGAGCTCGCCCTTGTGGTAATTCTCGACATGGTACACCACGGCCTCGCGGTCCTTGCCGCCCGCATAGATGCGCTCTTTGCCGACGTAGCGCAAGAGAGACTCCCAGGGCTTACCGTCCAGAATCACCGGATAGCGGAACTCCTGGCCTGCTTCGCGGGGCAGGTCCACGGTGCGAAGAAAGTAAATGGCCGAAAGCGGGTCCTGCGACCAGGGTTTGATGGTGTACGACTCCTTCTGCTCGATGAAGCCCTTCTCGGAGTGTTGGATCCGGTTCCAGAAGAAGCTCATGTTCTTGTCGTAGTCGTAGAGCTCGATCAGCTTCCGGGACTGCTTCGATTCGTCGAGATCCATCGTGAAGCGGTGAGAAAACATCCCATCGGCATCGAAATAACTGAAGACATTGTCGTCCACCCGGTAAACCAGATCAAAAACAGGAACTGTCTTGATTTTCGATCGAATGGGTAGAACCTTCCGGTCCGAGATCGACTTCTCGGGCATGACCTCGAGTTCCATGTGTGCGGCGGTGACCCCCACAAAGCGGATATCGTACCGGAGCTTCTCGCCGACCAAGAAGGGGAGTGTTGCCGGACGACGGATCGGAATCACCTTGGCCTTCGGTGCAGTGTCTGCTTTCTTTTTCTTAGTCTTCTTCGGCTCCGGAGTCGGACTCGGCACCGGAGTTGGCGCCGGCAGATCCTTGATCTCGAACTTCTTGGCAATGTCCTCGGACATCTCCTTGCCGAGATCCCCTTCTTCGAATTTTCGGAGCGGGCCGGACGAACAACCAGAGAGGATGAGGAGTGCGAGCAGTGTGAGCTTCAGGCGGACCATGCCGATAAGTTTAGTGCTTACGAAGACTTATTGCAAACGATCCCACACCGCTTGGAACACAGAGGTATCGGCCATCCTGCGTCGAAGCACCCAAAGGTCCTCGAAGCCATTCGTCGGAAGTTTGACACGATCCTTCGGAGTGACCGCGAGTACCGCTCCCTGTGATTCGGCCTCGAACATGCGGTGCCGAACCCACTCCGGATCGAGCTTGGCATGGTCCGGGAGTGCGAACAGACGATCGACGCGCGCACCCGCATGCACATAAAAGCGCCTCACCTCTTCGGGATCACCGACGCCGCACAGGATCCAGAGCGGTTTGCCCGGAAGCGACTCACTGACCCATTCGATCGGGATCGCTTTCGAAAAACGCGCCGTCCTGCGGCCTTTGGCCTGAAAGACGAAATCGGCATCGCGGATTTTCGAATCGAAATCGCGATACAGGACGCGATCCCGATCCAGGTCCGTCACCAGAAGCACCGTGACTTTCGACTCGAAGGCGAGATTTTGGAAACCGTCGTCGAGCACCAGGACCTCGGCACCGAGCTTCTTCAGCTCCTGTGCGGCACGGACCCGGTTCGAGTCGACAGCGAGTAAAATACCCGGAAGAGCATCGAGCATCTCGCGCGCTTCATCGCCGATCAGCGAGGCCGGATCGTTCGAGCCAGCCAGGTGAAAACGGCCCGAGATTTGACCGCCATATCCGCGAGTGATGATGCCCACACGTTTGCCCCGCTCCATCAGGCCCCGGGCCAATTCGATCACCACCGGAGTTTTTCCGGTCCCTCCCGCCTGCAGGTTTCCGACCAGTACCGATGGCAAAGAAAGGGACTCGGGTCTCATGACTCCGTGACGGATCGCAAATCTCCGAAGCCCATTCACCGCCGACCAAAGCCACGAGAGCAGGGCAATCGACTTCCGCCGGGGCGGTAAATGAAGGGCTATCGGGCGTTTCTTGATCCATCCGGTGATGCTCGCCGCCACAGCCCGAGGGACATCGCTCACCGGGACCAGGCTCTCTTTCAAGGAGGCTCCCCGACTCTGGAGCTCACGCAACTGGGCGGCATCCTCGACCCAATGAGACAGTTCCACTGCCAGCGCCTGAGGAGTGGCGTCGACGCCAAGGAATTCCTTAAAAGGTGCATCCACCTTCCGCTTCGCACCCAAAAGAATGTTCGGAAGCCCGACAGGTCCTGAGTAGCGCACAATAAATTTAAAGATGAATTCCGAGAGCGGACTCACCTTGTAAAAAATCACCGGCACACAGCCCAGCACGGCCGCCTCGAGGGTGGAGGTTCCGGATTTGATGAGCCCGATCGAGTTCCGGGCCAAGACCTCATGCGATCCGTCCTTGAAGAATTCGTAGCTCACTTGTCCGTCCGTCACCAGCTCCCGCCGGATCAGGGACTCACCGACTCCGCTCGGAACCGGAACTTCGGCATGCACCCTCTTGCCCGTCAGGGTCGCCAGGTGCTTCAAGGCCTGCGGGATCACCTTCAGATGCTGTTGGATCTCGGCCTCACGGCTCCCCGGCATCACCGCCAAACGCAGGCTCGTTTCGGTGAGCCACGGGGTCTTCGAAGGTTCGCCATTCCTGAACAAATCCGCAATCAGGGGGTTTCCCTCATAAATGACGGGTATGCCGCGGGATTCGTAAAAATCGCGCTCAAACGGAAGGATGGTCCAGACTCCGTCGTAGAGCCTGCGGATCCGCTCAACCCGGTGCTGCCGCCAGACCCAGACCTTGGGAGGGATGCCACAGATCTTGAGAGCTCCCGCCAGAGCAGGAACTCCTGCAATGCCTTCCATGAGCGAAAGGTGGAACTCCGGGTAGTCGAAGGTGAGGATCACGTCGGGTGGATTCCGGGTCAGCTCGGCCAGGACCCGATCCCTGATTTGCCGCAGTTGGCGCAGCTTCGATAGGACTTCGGTGAAGCCCATGGCGCGAAGATTCTCGGCCTGTTCGAGAGTCTGGAATCCCGGAATCGACCTGAGTGAAGGGCCGCCGATCCCGAGAACTTCAAGACTTCCCTCAGGATGGTGATCGAGCAATGCCCTCACGATCTTGCCGGCATGCAGATCGGAAGAGATCTCGGCCGCAGAAACAAAAATCCTCATTTGACGCAGCCGTTGCCACTTCCGCGGATAAACTGAAGCAGACGCTTCACTTCTTCGACCTCGCCATACTGGCTCTCGATCTCGAGCAGGCACTGTTCCTTCATCACATCCTGGCGCTTCCAGAGTTTGAGTGACTCATTGATGGCCGAAATCACGTCGTTTTTGAATCCCTTACGACGGAGTCCGATGATGTTCGCGCCCTTGATCTCGGCGGGTCTCGAACCCAGCACGACAGCAAAAGGTGGGACATCTCGATCCATGATCGAGCAGCCTCCGATGTAGCAGTAAGCGCCGACCCGGATGAACTGGATCACTCCGGTCATTCCACCGATGTTGGCATAGTCTTCGACCACCACATGTCCGGCCAGGTTCACCGAGTTGGCAATGATGCAATGATTGCCGACGATGGTGTCGTGCCCGAAGTGTACATAGGCCATGAGTAGGTTTTGGTTGCCGAGAGCGGTTTTTCCGCCACCCTGGACGGTACCGAGATTGAGCGTCACCGATTCGCGGATCGTGTTGTCATCGCCGATGATGAGCTCGGTCGGCTCATCCTTGTACTTCAGATCCTGCGGGACAGCCCCAATCGATCCGAAAGGGAAGAACACGTTGTTCTTGCCGATGCGCGTGTGCCCATCGACATAAACGTGGTTCATGAAACGGGTTCCGGAGTCGACCTTCACGTTCGGGCCAATCACACAATAAGGGCCCACTTCGACGTCCGGAGCAAGCTCAGCTCCGGGGTGGATGATCGCGGTCGGATGAATTCGCAACTGGTTCTCAGCCATGATTTTTCCCCATCATCAAATTCGCCATGATCCGGGCCTCGGCCACGAGTTTGCCCTCGACGGTGGCCTTGCACTCAAAAGTCCACAGACTCGAACGGCACGACACGACCTCGGTCTCGATGCGAAGGCTATCGCCCGGGGTTACCGGCACACGGAAGCGGGCTTCATCGACACCCACCAAAAAACACTGGAACCCGTGATTCGGATCCTGAGCCCGCTGCCACATGCTCGGGTACATGGAGAAGCTCGCCACTTGAGCCATGGTCTCGACAATCAGGACTCCGGGCATAATCGGGAGCGTGGGAAAGTGCCCTGCGAAGTGGGGCTCGGTGGCGGTCACTTGCTTGATGCCGACCACGCGGATCCCGACCTTGTTTTTAGAACCCCCTTGATCCATACCTTCGGGGCCTTGAATATCGAGAATGCGATCCACCATCAAAAACGGATGCCGGTGCGGTAAAAAAGCGAGAATGTCTTTCTGCACCAGCGGGAATTCCACGTTCGGACTCATTTCTTCTTCCTTTCACGGAGGAGTTTTTGCTGGAGAGCCAGGATTTTGAAGTGTTCCTTCATGGGCCGTGCAGGATAGCCCGCCATTTCGGAATGGGCCTCGACGTCCTTGGTCGGCGCCGAATACGAAGCGATCATGGAGTAATCGCCCACTTGAACTTTGGTGGCCAAGCCGGCCTGCGGCCCAAGGATGGCAAAGCGACCGAGCGAGGACCCGCCCGCCATGCCTGCGCAACCGCATACAATGGCGCCCTCACCGATCCGACAGTTGTGCCCGACTTGGACCTGGTTGTCGATCTTGGCACCCCGGGCGATGTAGGTGTCTCCAAAAGTCCCGCGATCGACGGTGGTCCCGGCGCCGATCTCGACTTCGTCTTCGATGCAGACCCCGCCCAAGTGCCAGATTTTGGCCTGGTGTTTGGGGAGCTTCGTCTCGGGGTCACGTTCCGGTGCGTAGCCGAAGCCGTCTGAACCGATGGTGGAATTGGCATGAATCCGGCAAGACTTCCCGATGCGGGTTCCTTCGTAAACCGCCACGTGCGGAAACAGCACTGAATCAGAACCGACTCTCACTTTGCGCCCGATGTACACTTGCGGGTAAAGCACCACGCCGTCGGCGATCTCGGCTCCGGCTTCGATCACCACACCGGCTCCGATGCGAACCGATGCTCCGATTTTCGCGGATGGATCGATCACGGCAGAAGGGTGGATCTCCGATGCGAGAACCCGCACCTGATGATCATGACTGGAGAGGAGCTTCGACACTTCGGCCGTGGCTTTGGCCATGGACAAGTAGGGATCGCGCGCAGCCAGGATCACCGCGTTTTTCCAAACCGGCAGTCCCGATGCCTTCAAGGGCTCGACAAAGGCTTCACCCGTCAGAATCAAGCCCGCCTTCGTGACCTTGAGGTCGTCTTCGTACAGTTTCGAGAAAAAGAAAGCGGCATCGTTCGGACCAGCATCTTCGAGTGTGGCCAAACGAGACAGGCCCAAAGAATGGAAAAGCGCGGAAGGTCCGGCCTCATCGCCATTCACCCACCGCGCTTCACACCATTCTGATAATTGAGCTGGGGTAAACATCACCGCCGCCCTTCCGGCTCTCAGTCGAGGGCCTTGAGGACATCTTCAGTGATGTCGGACTTGCCATCGCTGTAGATCACAATATTGTCGTTCTTTTCGATCACGAGCCCGAAACTCCGCTTGCGGGCAATCTCGGCAACCTTCTCGCGGATCTTCCGGATGATGGGTTCGCTCATTTCCTGCTCTTTTTTCTGGATGTCGGCCTGGGACTTCTGCACCAGTTCCTGGTACTTCATGACCTTCTCTTGGAACTTCGCTTGCTGTTCCTTCTTGGCGGCGTCAGAAAGAGCTGCAGCCTTCTTCATGAACTCTTCTTGCTGCTTCTTGAGAGAAGCTTCTTGGTCCTGGAGTTCTTTCTTCTTTTTGTTGAAGGCGCCTTCGAGCTCGGAACGGGCGCGTTTGCCGGCGGCCGAAGTCTGGATGCACTTTTGCATATCGACCACTCCGACGGTCTGACCTTCGGCACTGGCGATGCCGGCGTTCAGGATGAGACTACACAGGATGAAGATGTATGTTGCGAGTTTGTTCATGAAAACACCTTAACCTAAAACGGCTGTCCGATAAAGAAAATGAATGAGGGGCTGGCCTCGACCTGACCGGTAGTCCGGATCAGGCCCGGATTGACCGGAAAGCCCCACTCGAAGCGCAAGGGTCCGAGCGGCGAGAACCAGCGGATCCCGAACCCGTAGTTCTGGCGCAAGCGATATGGATTTTCGGGATCCTCCGCATCGAGGCCGGGGAATCCGGCAAAGGCGTTCCCCACATCGTAGAAGAGCACCCACTTGATTCCGGCCTCGCGGATGAGCGGGTGCTCCAGCTCGAACAAGGAATAGAACTGCGACACCCCACCGAGTTTTTCGTAGCTGGCCCCGAGCACCGGATCCATGAAGGTCCGGACCGGAGAAAGCGAGAACACATCGAAGCCCCGCATGTTCCAAGGTCCGCCGAGGAAGAACTTCTCGGAAGGCGGAATGCCACGGCCCCCGGTATTGAAGAGCGCACCGATTTCGGTACTGTTCTTGAACACGAAGTTTCCGATGATGTTGTTGTAGTAGCGGTTGTTGGCCGTGAACTTCGCGAAGTTCTTCACCCCGCCGAGGCCCGCCAGTTCGAGGGAGGCATTCTGGAAGTTACCGCCGGTGGTCTCGAAGCGGTTGTTCCGCTTGTCGCGGGTCACGCTGATCACCACGCTCGAAAGGATCCCTTTGTCGAGGCTGTCGTCCGCGCGGAGGGGCGGAAGCCCGAGCGAGGGGTTGGCCGCCAATAGCGCATTCCGGTCGTTGGCGTAGTTGGCCAGGACCCGAAGGTGTTCGAACTTGTAGGTCACAAAGCCTTGCACATCGTCGGTGATGGGATAACCCGCGCGGAGGTTGAACCCGGAACGGCGGATCAGGTAGCGATCCGGGATCGGCGAGTTCGCCATGAAGAGGTCAAAGCCCGCACTCCATTTGGTGTCGAAGGCGTAAGGATCGAGGAAAGAAAGCGAAAAACTCCGGACCAGATCCTGCCGGCCCCACTGGGTCTCGAAACTCAGGTTCTGACCGCGACCGAGCAAGTTGATCTCCTGGATCCGGCCCTGAAAGAAGAAGCCCTGGACCGAACTGTAACCCGCACCGAGGGTCACCGAGCCGGTCGAGCGCTCTTTCACGACAATCTCGATATCGACCACATCGTCGCGGCCCTTGCGCGGAATTTGGTTGAACTGCACTTCACCCGGAGCGAAGAACCCGAGACGCTCCACGCGCTCTCTCGAGACACGGAGTTTCGACCCGCTGTACAGCTCGCCCTCGTAAATGCGGAGCTCGCGGCGGATCACTCGGTCGTAGGTCTTGGTGTTCCCGACCACGCGGATTTCGCCGAACCGCACCAAGGAACCCTTTTCGAATGAGTAATCGAGGCTTACGGTTTTCAGTTCGTCGTTGAAATCCATCTTCGGAATCACGTTCACGAAGGCGTAGCCGAGGTCCTGGTACTTCTCAGTCAGGCGCTGGATATCGGCGTTCCGGCCCGAAATCGAGAACACCTGTCCGTCGCCCATCTGGATCTCTTTGCGGAGCTCGTCTCTAGGAAACAGCAGATCCCCACTGAAGTCGAAGGACCCGATCGAGTACCGATCGCCCTCTTCGACGTAAATCGAGATGAACACGTAGCGCTTGTCTTCGCTGATGGTGGTCACCGGAGCCTCGTGGCGGAACTTCAGGTACCCGTTCTCGAGGTACCAGTAAGTCATGCGCTGGAGGTCCATTTTAAAGGAGGCCTCACGGAAGGTGCCGGAGTTCGAGAAAAACCCCATCGAGCTGCCTTCTTTGGTTTCGCCGAACACGCCCTTCAGTTTCTCGTCGGTGTAGTGCCGGTTGTTCAAGAAAACAATGCGCTTGATCTCGACCTTGTCGAAATCCGAAACCTTGTACACGAGCTTCACTTCGCCCGGCTTGTCAGGGCGGAGCTCGTGCGAAACTTTCGCAAGGTAGTACCCTTTTTCTTCGTACTGCTTCTGGATGATCTCGATGTCCGCCTGGACCTTGTTGACGTCGAGAATGGACCACTTCTTGACCTTGATCGCTTCCTGAAGATCCGAGGTGGAGATCTTCTCGTTCCCCTCGAAGAGGATCTCGTTGATCAGCGGACGCTCGGCAAAAGCGAAGGTGAGGGTGACTCCGTTCGGAGCCGGATCTTTCGAGATCACGATATCGTCGAAGTACCCCATCCCGTACAGGGACTCGATGTCGGTCCGGATCCGGTCGGAATCGTATTCGGTTCCGGGGCGGGAGAGGATCTTTTCGAGGATCGCGGCACGCTCGATCCGCTTCAAACCCGTGGTCTTGACTTCAGTGATAGGAGCGGCCAAGGCCCCCTGAATCCAAAAGCATGATGCGAGGAGAAAAGTCAAAAATCTCACGTAGATCCGGTCTTATCACGAGTTCGTGATTTTTCCATCTTTCATCGTCACGACCCGCTTCATTCGACGGGCCACGTCATGGTCGTGCGTGACGATGAGAATGGCGATTCCGAATTCACGATTCAGGTCGAGCAACAGGTCGATCACCTTGCGGCTGTTTTCGGAGTCGAGGTTCCCGGTGAGCTCGTCGCCCAGGAGCAATTTGGGACGCAGAATGACAGAACGCGCAATCGCCACGCGCTGCTGCTCGCCCCCCGACAATTCGGCCGGTTTGTGATCGAGCCGCTCGCCGAGTCCCACAAAGCGAAGGAGCTCCGCGGCCTTTTTCCCGGCCTGATCCCGGTCCATGCCCGAAATGAGCGCGGGCATCATCACGTTCTCGAGCGCCGAGAATTCGGGCAGGAGAAAGTGGAACTGGAATACGAAGCCGAGGTTGCGATTTCTGAAATCAGAGAGCTCCTCGTCGGACATTTTCCAGAGATTCACCGATTTTTCGCCGAAAAAGATCTCCCCCTGCGAGGGCCGATCGAGCGCGCCCAGGATCTGGAGCAGGGTCGACTTGCCGGCCCCCGAAGCGCCCATAATGGCCAAACAGTCGCGCTCGTGGATGTCGAGCGACACGCCCTTCACCACCTGGATGCGCTCGCGCTCCTTCACGAACTCCTTGAAGACGTTTCTGGCTCTCAGAATCACATGGTCCACTTCAGTCCCTCGACCGGATTTCTCCTGGCTATGCGTGCGGCCGGGCCGACCGTAGCCAGGAAACAGATCACAAAGGCCATTAGACCAATCGCGCACCACTCTGTCCAGCGGACAACCACCGGCAGGAACTCGAGGTGATACACCTCGGCTGGCAGACGAATGAAGCGGTAGTGGCGAAGCACCCAGACGGCGATGAGCCCCACCACGACCCCGAGCAGGGTGCCAATGAGTCCGAAAAAGGACCCGATGAACGAAAAGAGATGGAACTGATCGCGACGACGCACTCCGAGAACGCGGAGGATCGCGATCTCCTTTTCTTTTTCGTGAACCAGCATCAAAAGCGCGCTGATCACGTTGAAGGCCGCCACCACCATGATTGCGGTCAGGAGCACGCTGATGACGACTTTTTCGAGAGCGATCGCGTACAGAAGATTCTTGTTGAGCTGGCTCCAGTCTCGGACCCGGTACGGAAATCCGAAGTGCTTGGAGAGCTCGGCCGCGACTTCGCGGGCTCGATCGGGGTTCTTCAGTTTGATACGAAACGAGGTGATGTAATCGCGCGGCTCGTTGAAGACCAACTGCTGCACCGACCTGAGCGGAGCGTAGGCGTATTTGGAATCGTAATCGTACATTCCGAGGTGCACGATGCCGGTGACTTTGAAGTCTTGCACCCGAGGCGATCCGTAGCCCTGGTCTTCATCGTCGCCGAGCCCCGCGAAGGGGATGATGACGCGGACCGAGTCGCCCACAGCGGTGCCCAATTTCTCTGCCAAGGCGGATCCGAGCAATATCTCGCCATCATTGACGGGCAAGGCCCCACCGGGTGCCAACCGGTCTGCCACGGAGATCACCTGGAGCCAGGTCGCCGGATCGACACCTTCGAGAGCACCGCCCGATACCCCGTTCGGCCCGCCGAACATCACCTCACTCACAAAGGAGCCCGTAATGTCCCGGATGCCCGGCGCAAATTGCCAGATCTTGCGTTCGAGATCCTGACGATCCCGGATCGGCGCCCCGCGCGTGTAAAAGAGCACATCGCCTTGGGTGCCGGAGATCACGCGCGAAAGCTCGTTCTCAAAACCGTTCACCACGCTGGTGACCACGAGCAACGCGACGACACCCACGCACACTCCTGCGATCGAAATGCCTGTCACAAAAGAAAGAAACCCCCCACGGGTCTTCGAGCGGAGGAAACGGAGAGCGATCTCGATGGATAGACCGAGCCGGCTCACATTCAGCCGTGCTGATTCTCGAGCCAGCGCTCGGCATCGATGGCCGCCATGCAACCGGTGCCTGCGGCGGTGATGGCCTGCCGGTAAACGTGATCTGCTACGTCACCAGCGGCGAAGACGCCGGGGATTTCGGTCTTGGTGGTTCCGGGCTGGACAATCAGGTAGCCGGCCTCATCGGTCGGAAGCTGGTTTTGAAAGAGCTTGGTGTTCGGTTGGTGACCGATGGCCACGAAAAGACCGGTGACCACCAGATCAGAAAGCTCGCCGGTTTTCAGATTCTTGAGCTTGAGCCCGGTGACTTCGTTCTCACCAAGAATCTCTTCGACCGCGGTATCGTAAATCACCTTGATTTTTGGGTTCTTGAGGGTGCGGTCCTGCATCACCTTCGAGGCACGGAAGGTGTCGCGGCGGTGGATGAGGGTCACGCTCTTGGCAAAACGGGTCAGAAAATTCGCCTCTTCCATGGCGGTATCACCGCCGCCCACGATGGCGATGTCCTGATTGCGGAAGAAGAATCCGTCGCAGGTGGCGCAAGCCGATACTCCGCGACCCATGAGGCGCGATTCGTTCTTAAGCCCGAGCAATTTGGCAGACGCCCCGGTCGAGATGATGAGCGTCTTGGTTTTCACTTCGCTGCCGTCGGCAAGCGTGAGCGTGAAGGGACGCTTCGAGAGATCCACCTTCTGCACGTCACCTTGCTTGAAGCGCGTTCCGAAACGTTCGGACTGCTGGCGGAAATTGACCATCATCTCGGGACCCTGGACTCCGTGAGGAAACCCGGGGAAGTTCTCGACTTCGGTGGTGATGGTGAGCTGACCACCGGGCTGAGTGCCTTCGACACACAAGGGGCTCAGATTCGCCCGTGCAGCGTAAATGGCGGCGGTCAGACCCGCAGGGCCTGTGCCGAGGATGGTGACATTCTCGATATCATGCGGGGTGACTGCGCTCATGGTGAGTTCCTCTCAGGCCTCGAGATCGTCGAGGCTGGTGAATTCTGCGTTTTCGCTGTCGTCGGGGAGCTTTTCGATCGCGGTCTTGACTTCTTTGTCAGAGACGACGTTCCGAACGAGGTTCCTCTCGATCATGCGGGTATCGAACTTCTTATCTTGAATGGCTTCGTGAAGGAGTGACATAGGAGGTCAGATTTAACGGAAAACCCCCGATCCGTCAACGACGGTAGAGGTTTCCGTTGGCAAAGAGCGTAGAAGCCGCACTCCGACTGATCATTCGGGAGTAACCGAGGCGGGTTCCGTCGGTCAGGAACTGGAACTTGCCTTCGAGGGTGGTGAAGCCGGTGCTGTAGTTGGAATAGCTGCCCACCACAGTGAGGGTGCGGGTCTCGGGGTCAAACTGGGCTCGCCCGAGAGAAAGGTCGAAATCCTGGAAATCCACCCGCCATTCGCCCTTTTTGTCGGTCGGGACGAGCAGTCCGTCGCGCACCGAGTTGCAGAAACCGCCCTGGGGAGCGAAGCCTTCCTCGATCCAAACCATCTGGTAGCGGCCCTGGCCGGCATCAAAAAACTCGACTGTGGCATCCGTCACCCGGCACCACTCATTGAAGGGGTTGTTGCTGACCGATCCCTGATAGCGCCCACCAGGGAGCTGGGCATGTGCAGCCAGGCTCAGTAAAAGGGTGGAAGCGGCCAGAACCAAGGTACGGGTGAGGCGTGTATTCATGGAGCCATTCTTAACGCAAAGCGCTCCAAATCGCAATCCCCACCGAAATCAGGGGTCAGTGCCTGCTTCTCAGTGCCAAGTCCGCGGTCCGCCGCGGTCGTCCTCATCTTTGTTCTCATCTTTGACTAAGCGCAGGTGATTCGAACGCTTTTTTGCCCCGGAGGACCCGCCCCCGGCTTTGCTCGGCTTCCCTCGGAAGCTCATGCCTTTGGCCTGGAGGAGCAAAAAGAGGTAGCCGGCACCCATCCCCGACAAATGAGCAATGGCCCCGAGCCGACCCTGGCCCGAATACAGGGTTTGCAGGAATTCCACCCCGGCCAAGACCCATACGAATTGCTTGGCCCGCATGGGCAAAAACATCATGAAAAGCATCTCTCGGTCCGGAAAAAGGATGCCATAGGCGAGCAAGAGCCCGTAGATGCCCCCCGAGGCGCCCACCAAGGGAAGCCGAAGCGAGAGCGGATCGTACATGAGCAGCTGCATGACCAGATAAAAAAGCCCGGCCATCAGGGTGCAATAAAAGAAGAACAGCAAAAATTTACGACGGCCCCACACCGACTCGATGTCGGACCCGACGAACACGAGCACCATCATGTTCAGCACGAGGTGCATGACATCGGCGTGCAAAAAGCCGTAAGTGAAGACCTGCCACAGGCGTCCGTTCAGAATGTCGACTGGAGTGAGGGCGAACCACCCGCGGAGATTCCCTCCGAAGAATTGATCGACCACGCTCTGGAGCACAAAGATGCCGACAAAGATGTAAAGGAGACGTTTCAGGGTCTCACTGATTCGGATGGGCATCGCGGGCCTCCATGAGTTCAATCAAAACTCCGCCAGCGGTGGCGGGGTGGATGAAATTGATGCGCATGCCTTGGGCACCGGCGCGGGGGGTCTCGTAAGTGAACTGGAAGCCCTCTGCAGAGAGGGTTTTCATGAGTGAGTCCAAGCCCCCCTGCTCGACCAAAAATGAAAGGTGATGAATACCGGGACCGCGCTTTTCGATGAAGCGGGCCACCGAACCGGCAGGATCTTGGACCTCGAGGAGCTCGAGGTGTGGAGGGGTGCCTTCGAGATTGAAAAAGTGCACGTGGACGCCCTGGTCGGCGACCTGCTCACTGATGCCGCGGGTGATCCCCAATAGGCGAAAGAGCTTCTCGAGCTGGGTATTTCCGGCAGCTGTGGCGATGCCGATGTGATTCAAGCTGACCTGGAAAGCCATGGATTGAGATTAGCGAAAAAAAAAGGAGCCGTCATCACCTGTGCTGTACCCCGGATTGACCTCCTCAGTCAGTGGTCTCTCCGAAATCAGATGATGCGGCCCCCAGTCAAGTGCCCAAGCGTTTTAGCACCCACCAAAGTGCCTCCAACCTAGACATGGTTCTCTTCGGAGCCTCAAAAGAGAACTTGAGACTTTTTTTCTGCAAGATGAGAAATATTTAACTCATTGCAAAATAATCCCTGATCGCCTATAGTTCGCCCCGACTATGGCAGCGACCGAACGGGTAACCCTCATTCAGACCGAATCCGAACGCCTCCGGGCCCTCCCCCTTCCGGGAGGGGACACGGCTGGATTGCGGGTCATGGCCCGCACGACGACTGCCTCTCTTTCCGATTATCCGGAATGGAGCCTCGATGAGCTCCGGGGGTACCGGCGGGACGCCGTGGTGACCGACGGGGCCTGCTCCTGAGTCCTTCATTCTAGATCAAAAAAGTCAAGTAATAACACTCCCTGACCGATGAGTTCCTGACGCGTGTCCGCGCGGAAAGGAATTTCTTGGCTGGCTTCGTCCGCATCAGCACTCTCTGCCTCGCCCTTCTCACCCTTTCGGGGTGCGGGCGCATGCGTGCGGCCGATTGGCCATCCAGCAGCCTGGTGGGTGGAGGTGGAGGATTTATCGGACCCAGAACTGCGAGTTACAAATCCATTCAAACAGTCGATGGTCGCACCTGCGCCATCGACAACGCGGGCGGATTGGACTGCTGGGGGGACAACTCCTGGGGGCAAGTCGCCCCACCCGACGAATGGCGCGTGGGTGCCAACGAAGTGACCAACCAGGGCTCCCCACTGAGCCCCCTCCAAAATGCCCCCACCTCTCCCTGGATTCCGCACGTCTCTGAACAAAAAAAGAAAATCATCAGTCTGAGCTCACAGAGCGAGCTCTTTTACCTGTGTGTCGTGATCGGGAACGAAGCCATTCCGGGTACACCTGCTGGAGATGTGCACTGTTATGGGGACACCCCTACCCCCACCCTTCTGGGCACGACCTCCGGTGCCAGCGGAAAGCTGAACACCGGGATCAGCGATCGGTTTGTCAGCGTCAAGGCCAGTGATAAAATGGTCTGCGCCGTCACAGACTCAGGCCAGCTGATGTGCGTAGGAGACAGCCCCGTCCTCACTCATCTGGAACCCGAAAAGATTTTGCTCCCCGATGTGAGCATGGGCACCGACACCGTCATCGACTATGCTTTGGGCACCAATCACGCCTGTGTGATCCTGAATGACCAAGGTCTGTATTGCTGGGGTTCCAACGACAACCGGCAGCTGGGGGTCGCATCTCCGGGCGCGTATACCCTTTCGGATTTTTCGAATTTATCGAACGGTTTCTCCAAGATCGACCTCACTTCGATCTCGGGTCCCTCCACCTTCTTGAAGGTCTACGCATCCGACAACCAGACCTGCGCCATCGGAACTGACGAGGCCATTTTCTGCTGGGGAAGGGGTCAGCCTCCCATCAAGGTGTCCCAGGCAGGCTGGAAAGTGAAATCCGCTTCGATTGGGCTCGGGCATAGCTGCATGGTTTACGACACCACTGTTCCCTTATTGAACGGAAGAGTGGCCTGCGCCGGCACCAACACTTATGGCCAATTGGGCCGAGGAACGACCAGCGCTTATGAAGCCGCGGTCGCCAATGTCACCCTGGATCTGCCCGGCTTCCCGGAGCTCACCGATGTCGCGACCGTTTCAGTGGGGCAGACCTTCACCTGTGCTGTGAAAACCGACAACACACTTTGGTGCTGGGGACGGAACAGCCCGACATTTTTCGAAATCGATCTGGCGGTTGCAGCGAACTACACTCGCGCGACAGCCACGCGCTCCAGCAACTCGGTCAGTCAAGTAGTGGCAGGAAATGATTTTCAATGCTCGGTGCGAGCGGGAGCTTTGGCCTGCAGTGGAGCCAATATTTTCCAAACCACCCAGGAAGGAGGCAATACCTCGGTCACGGTATTCACCACTTCCACCACAGTTCTCGGTCCGTACTTCTTCGGCGAAAGTCCGGGCACTCTTACTAGCCCACCTCTCGTGAGCCCCATGGCATCGAACAACGTGATGAGCTGTGCCACGACCGGACCGGATGGCGAACTGTGGTGCTGGGGCCAGTTTTACGATCCGAACAACCCCACTACACCTGTGCTCCAGAAGTATCCAGGCCCGGTTTTGATTCCCGGTCTCGAGACCGGGGTTTATTCCGTCACACTGGGATTGGCGCACGCTTGCGCCATTCGCGATGGGGCGCTGTATTGCTGGGGAAGCAATTCGAGCGGACAAATCAATGGAAATACTGATGTGAGCATTTATCCCGATCCTCAATTGATTTTCCAAACCGGAGTGACCGCTGTTGCGGCAGGCGCCGAGCACACCTGCGCCATTGTTGCGGGGGAAGTGTTGTGCTGGGGAGGGAACAGCTTCGGGCAAGTGGGGGCCGGAAGGACCTCCTCCTTTGTGCCCTACCCCTACCGGGCCATTGACAGCTCGCTCGGGACCATTCGTTCCATTACCGCTGGCTGGTACCACACCTGCGCCCTGCTCGGAAGTCCAGTTCAAGTCACGTGTTGGGGCTCGGACTCTTCGGGACAGCTCGGCACCGGTGTCGGAGATGGAACCACTTCGATCCCTTCGACCAAGTTTGATGTCGATCCCAACTACACTCCAGAAGATCGGATTGTGGCAGGCTTTGATCACACTTGTGTCAAGGCTAGGCACAACACATTGTTTTACCGGAAATTATTCTGCTGGGGAGGCAATAACAACGGCGAGCTCGGAGTCGACCCCGCTCTGAATCCGAGCTTTCAAACTCCGCACCTGACCTCACCCGAGGACCTCTCGGCCACGAATCCGATAGCAGCCCATGGCGACATCACCTGTTTTACCGTCGATCCAGGGGGCGGATTGGAACGGATCTATTGCATGGGCGACAACATCACTGGAGCGCTCGGAAAAGGGTACCCGCAGGTGAACGCAAGAACCGTTTTCACCCCCGAAGAAGTCATGTCATTCAACATCGGCTCAACCAGCATCCACCTCGCTCCCGGGGGGGCTCACCTGTGTTACGACGTTTCGGGGATCTTTTGCATCGGTAACAATGCAAACGCCCAACTCGGAAATGGCAAAACCTACGGACTGAAGGAAGCAGTTCCCAAACGGCTGTTTGCCAATGGGATCCTGGAAGTCGCCCTGGGAAGCAGTCACACGTGTGCACTTGCGAATACGAATGGTGGAGAATTGCATTGCTGGGGAATGAATCGAAGCAGCTCGAATCGCATCCTTCCCCTTCCGATCACAGATGAATTCTCGGTCGACATTGCCCAGGTTTTGGTCACTGGAGTCGAGCACGTGGCCGCCTATGGCGACACCACCTGCATCAGCAAGGCAGGAGAAGTCCGTTGCTGGGGTAAAAACGATGGGGCTCACGGCAAATCGCCGATTTCCGACCCTTGGATTGACTACGATGCGGCCATGTCCGCTCCGCCCATTCTCACCGGAGACATCAAAAAGCTATTTGTGATCGGCACCAAGGCTTGCGCTATCGACGGATTGAGCCTGAAATGCTGGGGTGACAATACCAACGAAGCCTTGGCATCCGGCCCGGGGCTGATCAGTGTTCCGGTCACGGTATCAGCCAACGTCGAGACCGCTGTCCTGGCCGAGTGGGGCGTTTGCTACGCAGCGACCGGGCCGCTCGATTGCCAGGTGTCACCCGTTGACGCGACCGCCGATCAACTCAAAACCGACATTCAAGCAATGGGGGTCGAATCGATCCAAGATCTTTCGGTGCACCCTTGGACAGCACTCCTTTGTGCCACCACCACCGACGGCAAGCTGTATTGTGGTGGAGACCCTTCAGGCGGTGTTCTGAACTATTGGAGTGCCACTTTGTCTAATCCAGGTTTTCATCTCCTGGACAGTGACAGCATGAACTTCAGCATGTCGAATGGACACGCCTGTACCGACACCGGCGGCACATTGGTTTGCACAGGCTCTGACTCGGGCGGGCAGGTCGGAAACGGAGACGAGGACTTCAATCTCCAGAATGCATTTGTTCCGGTGGAGTTTCAATGACCAGAGCCGATGCATGCGTAGCATGGATGATCTTAGCTGTGGGAGGATTTCTCGGATCGTGCTCGAGCCCACCACCCTTCGGCGGCAAGCCGGGCGAGGTCTGGAATCAAAAACCTGCTCCGGTAGAAGAGGCGCCCTCACCCAGCCCGACCCCCAAAAAAGAGCCCGAGTTTGTTTGGCGTTGCCAGGCGTTGAACGGCGCCGGGCGGATCTTTGTGGGCCTGCATGTGGATCGCTACTTGGCCCAACGGGCCGCACTCGCTCCCTGCGAGCGACAGTACCGCGGGTGCACGATTCTCAATTGCAAGGAGATCGAGGAAGAGCCGAAGTGAAGAGCAAGCTCACTCTGCGATTGAATCGAGAGGGAAGTCCGGGAAGGCTCGCTTGATCTTGACCAGGGTTTCGAGCTCGGGGTTGGCGGTTTTTGAGCTTTCGAGACGCTGGTAGTTGTTGAGCGCCCCCTGGATTCCGATTAGGGCGGCAGCTTCGCGCTGGGTAAGCTTCCGTTGCCGACGGAACATCCGGAGCGCGAAGGCAAAAGCGATTCGGGGTTTCACCGAAACACACACCACGGTTCGCCCTTTGATCGTTCTGTCCGGAAACGGGAATACGGTCCGAGAATCGGGCGGTTCGTCCAGATACAGGTTCAGGGCTTCTTCCATGTTTTGCTGAAGTTCGTCCGTATCGTTGGCCTGAGTCACGCATCCGGGAAGTTCGACACAGGACGCACTGAAGCCTTGAGCTTCTTTTTTGATCTTGAAGTGGTATTTCACTTAGCCTATTTTACCAGTTTAAAGTTGTAAGTCAACTTTCGCGGAATGAGTGTGGATACTCAAGACTCAGGCCAGATTACCGACCCGAAGCTTGCAGTCCCCGCTCCCACCCCCAGGCGGTACGGAGAATGTGCTCCATCGACGAATGCTTCGGTTCCCAGCCGAGCACCTCGCGGGCGCGGGTCGAGTCGGCCACGAGCACGGCGGAATCGCCGGCGCGGCGGGGGTAAATCTCGTAGCCCACCGGGTGGCCGAGCACCTCCTCGGCCGCGCGGATCACCTCGAGCACGCTCGTGCCTTGGGCGGTGCCGAGGTTGAAGGTTTCGGTGGCGCCAGAAGCACTGACAGCACCCCCCATCAGACGCTCAAGCCCCAGCACATGCGCGCTCGCGAGGTCCTCGACATGGATGTAGTCGCGAATGCACGTGCCATCGCGGGTGGCGTAGTCGGAGCCGAAGACCTTCAGCTTCTCGCCCCGGCTTGCGGCCCGGAGCAAAAGCGGAATCAGGTGCGTTTCGGGCTCGTGCCACTCGCCAAAACCTCCGGAGGCCGAGGCCCCGGCCGCATTGAAGTAGCGGAAGATCACCGCATTCAGGCCCCAGGCACGGGAGGCCTCTTCGATGGCGCGCTCCATGGCGAGCTTGGTCTCGCCGTAGGGGTTCACGGGGGCGAGTGCGGTCGATTCGGGAAGGGGGCGCGAGGCCACGGCCGGATCTGGTGGATTGCCATACACGGCGGCCGTGCTCGAGAACACCAGGCGCCGGCAATTCACTTTTTGGAGGGAGCGCAATAAGTTCTGCGAGCCCTCCACATTGTTGCGGAAGTACAGCTCAGGCTTTTGGACCGACTCGGCCACTGAAATCAGCGCTGCAAAGTGGAGCACGGCTTCTGGCTCTGCTTGCTCGATGGCGCGCTCGAGGGCGGGGGCATCGGTGAGGCTCGCTTCATACACTTTGGGCCTAGGCAGGCCCTTCGATTCGGCCAGGGCCACCAATCGGTCCAAGAATTCACGGTGGCCGGTCGAGAGGTCGTCCAGAAAATGGAGGTCCAGGGGCCCGTCCGAAAGCACGCCCTGCCCGATCAGGGCTTCGGCAAAGTGCGATCCGATGTAGCCGGCCGCGCCGGTGATCAGGAGGGAGGGCATGGGATCTAGGTAGCACGGAAGGGGGGATTTGGGCTAGGGTTGCAGCCATGAACATCCTCATTACCGGCGGATCCGGCTTCATTGGCACGCACCTTACCCATCTGCTCTTGAACCAAGGCCATCAAGTTCGTATTCTGGACCTCAATGCCCCCCAGCACCCGCCCCATTCCCGCATGACTTGGGTTCCAGGAGATATTCGAAAGCCAGAAGACCTCAGAGCCGCCTTGGCCCAGCCCACGGACTTTGCGTTCCACTTGGCTGCCATCGTGAGCGTCCCGGAGTGCGAGAACGACCCCGACGGGAGCGCTCGAACGAATGTCGAGGGAGCCCGGAATATGGCCGAGGCGATCCTAGCCTCGCCCCGGCCTGGAACTCCACTGGTGTTTGCCAGTTCAGCCGCGGTTTATGGGGATGCTTGCAAAGACGGAAGCCCCCTCAGTGAGGATTTGGAACCGCTTGAGCCCGTATCCCACTATGGCCGCCAAAAGCTTGAATCCGAGATCCTGATCCGCGAATACGTTCGCGTTCGCGGAATGCGGGCCCTCTCCTTCCGATTCTTCAATGTGTTTGGAGAGGGGCAAGACCCCGCCTCGCCTTATTCGGGGGTCATCACACGGTTTCGGGAGGCGATCCGGAACGGATTGGAAGCCCTGCTGTTCAATGAAGGCAAGAACACGCGCGACTTTATTGCCGTAACCGACATTGCCCGAGCCTGCAGACTCGCCCTGAACTCACCCATGAGCGAGCTTCAGGGCCAGGCTGTGAATCTCTGCTCCGGACGAAGCACCTCGGTCACCCATCTCTATCAGGAAATGTGTTACCAAGCCGGGGCCGAGCCGCGATTCAAACTCATGCCCCCTCGAGAAGGCGACATCGTACATTCTTGCGGAGACCCCGCACGAGCTCGGAAAATCCTGGGATTTGAGGCCACCTCCCATCGGAACTGGTGGGAGTGAGTCGATCCGACCCTCGTTCAGAAGAGCGGGTGCTGGGAGTATTCCTTAAATCCCGGTAGCTGCTGATCCTTACCCGATACGATCGGATTCTGCACCGGCCAGGTAATCTTGAGCTCGGGGTCCGAGTAACAGATTCCACCCTCGGTTTTTGGCGAATAGGGCGCATCGACCTTGTACATCACGTCGGCATCTTCGTTGCCGAGCACACAAAATCCATGGGCAAAGCCCGCAGGTATCCAAAGCAAGCGGCTGTTTTCGTCTGAGAGCTCGTAGGCCTCCCACTTACCGTAGGTCGGAGAATCCTTTCGGAGATCCACCGCCACATCCCAAATTTTCCCCCGGATCACGCCCACGAGCTTCCCTTGGGCGGGGTTGGTCTGATAGTGGAGACCACGAATCACCCCCGGCTTCGAGCGGGAATGATTGTCCTGAACAAACTGCGCAGGAAGACCGTACCCCTGAAAACGCTCTTGCACATAGCGCTCCATGAAAAAACCCCGGTCGTCAGGGTACTGCTTCAGTTCGATCAACTTGAGGCCGGCAAGCCCGCATTCCTTAACCATGACTCTCTTTCACTTTCTTCAAACAGACCTCAAGAGCCTCCTGCCAGGGGCGCGGAGTGAGGCCGAAGGTATGGATAAACTTTTGAAGACTCAGACGCGAGTTGAGCGGACGCCGAGCAGGAGTCGGGTATTCGGCGCTCGGGATCCCGATCACACGGGTATTCGGCAAAATGGCCCTCGCAAATCCAGCCCAGGAAGTCTGCCCCGAGTTGCAGAGGTGGTACACTCCCGAGGGGAAGCCCTTACCCTCCAGCTTCCTCTCGAGCGCCCGCATGAGGGCATGGAGAGAATACTCGGCCAAATCGGGCGCGTAGGTGGGTGAGCCGATCTGGTCCTCCACTATCTTGAGCTCAGGGCGCTCGGCCCCTAGCCTGAGCATGGTCAGTACAAAATTCTTACCCGTATGCGAGAACACCCAGGAAGTCCGGAAAATCAAATGATCACAGCCCGAGGCCATCACCGCTTCGTCGCCCCGAGCCTTCGAAGCGCCGTAAAAGTTTAGCGGCTCGTGGGGCTCTTGCTCCGTGCGCTCGGCCGATCCCGCGCCCGCGTACACGTAGTCGGTCGAATAGTGGACCAAGGGAATCTTCCTCTCAGCGCAGAACTGCGCCACGAGGGCAGGGGCACGGGCATTGATGGATTCGCACTTTTCTTGTTCTTTTTCGGCAAGGTCGACTGCGGTGTAGGCTGCGGCATTGATCACGACATCGGGGCGAGCCCCCTCGAGCGCCGCTCTCAGCGCGGACTCGCTAGAAAGGTCGCAGTCTTGGGAGCCCAGCGCCTGCAGGGTCCAGCCGAGCGGAAAGGCCTCGCTTTCTGCGAGTGCCCTAAATGCTTTGCCGAGCTGGCCGTTGGCGCCGAAGAGTAGGAGGTTCATAAAGTATTCAATACGCCAACTCAGGGAAAAGGGTCAATTTGGAAGTCTATTTACTCTTGAACCATGGCTTTATTGCATCTGGAATAGATAATCCCAGGTGCTTCAACTGGTCTCTTAAGTAGATCCAATCCGGCTCGGACTGAGCCTCCAGAATAGACCTAATGTCATCCAAATCCATGAACCGAGTCGGTTGATTGTTCAGGGCATACAATTTCGAGAGCACTAGGTCCTCGGCGGTAATGCAGGGCACGCCCCCGAATCCGAAATCCACCGCATTGGCCTGAGCGCGATCCAAGGCTGAATTCACCCAAGGCATGGACAACAAGATCAAATCCACCCCGATATACGCATCCGCCGATCGACCACAGAGCATGTAAACCGGAGTATTCCCCCGCTTGATCGCAAAAGCCGGACCGCCCTCAAGCTGAGCCTTCCGAACCTGGTGTGTCTCAAGGCCAAGGCTATTTAGAATTTCCCCTGCAACTGTTTCGTCATTCAACCACACCGCAAAATCAATGTCTGCAGTAGCCCGAGGCTGACTCCGATAGAGCGAGGCGACCATCCCACCCGCCAATGCAAAGCGAATTCGCTTACTTTGGAATACCTCAACGGCTTGCTGCATTCTGAATAGAAGGTTCATGGATCCCTTTTCGATTTCACGAACCGTGCCACTTCATCCGAGAGGCGGACCACCAGTCGGGCGCGATCCGAAAGCAGCTCCGCTTTTCTCCGAGTCTCTTCGTCCCTCCAGGCAAGAAACAGCCGAAGCACCTGATTACCTATGGATGATGCCGAGTTGACTGTAAATCGACCCTCCTGATCGACCCTGAGGACCTTTTCTTCCAGAAGCCCCTCTGTTGCCACCTGTATCGATCGGATGCTGAGCTCGGTAGCGCGCTCCAATTCCCGGAGACGCAGCCCCACCCTCAAGCCACAGAGAACCTGCATGACTCTGAACCGGGCCTCGGACGATAGGGCAGAAGAAAGCTCCCAAGCATGGGGCGGCTGCATTTCTTTATTGTATCAAAATTTATACAATTTGTCTTCGCGCAAAAAAAGTCTTTTATTTAGTGCACTTAACCACAGCCAAATCGAAATTAGATCTTCGACCAGTCGTAGCTGACCTTGACCCCGGGCTTCGAAGTCACTTGCTTGCTCCACTCGAGGTTCGAAAGGTACCAAGCGATGGTTTCCTTCAGGCCGCTCTCGAAGTTCTTGAAGTGGTGCACGTAGCCGAGCTCGCGCTGAGCCTTCGAATCATCGATCGCATATCTAAAGTCATGCCCCGGACGGTCGGTCACAAAGCTGATCAGATCGCGATAAGATCCACCCGCCGAGCGTGGGCGAAGCTCATCGAGCGTGGAGCAGAGGGCATGGACCACATCGAGATTCTTCCGCTCGCTGTTGCCACCAAAACAATAAGTCTCGCCGGGAATACCCTTCTCGAGGGCAAGCAACACGCCACGGGCGTGGTCTTTGACATGGATCCAGTCGCGGATGTTTTCGCCTTTGCCATACACCGGCAGCGCCTTACCCTGAAGCGCACAGAAGATCATGTGCGGAATGAGCTTCTCGGGGAACTGGCGCGGCCCGTAGTTGTTCGAGCAGTTGGTAATAATGGTGGGCAATCCATAGGTGTGGAACCAAGCACGAACCAAAAGGTCAGACGCCGCCTTCGAGGCCGAATACGGGGAGTTGGGGGCATAAGGAGTGGTTTCGGAGAACTTCCCGGTGGGTCCAAGCTCGCCGAAGACTTCATCGGTCGATACGTGCAAGAAGCGAAAGCGGGGTTTTTCTGTAGAAGAAAGCCCCTCGTAATGCTTCCGAGCTGCCATCAACAGGGAATAGGTCCCATTGACGTTGGTTTCGATGAAAGCTCCGGGGCCGGAAATCGATTTATCGACATGGCTCTCGGCCGCAAAGTGGGCCACCCAGGTGACCTGATGCTTTTGGAGGGTAGAGTAAAACAGCTCCTGATCGAGGATGTTCCCCTGCACGAAAGTGAACTTCGGGTGCTTTTCGAAGGCTGCCAGGTTCTCGCGGTGGCCGGCGTAAGTCAGGGCGTCGTAGCCCACCACGGCGTATCCGGCCTCGAGTGCCAGTTCGACAAAATTACTTCCGATGAATCCGGCAGCACCGGTGACTAACAAAATCCTTGGCATGGCACATAGCCCCCAAGCTCACCATAAAGCAAGAGACGCAGAAAGAAAAGAAATTTCTCAATAACCGCAGCACGTTACAATCAAAGAGCATCTGTGTTAGAGTGAGGGTCGTGAAAACGATAGAAAAACTCTACTTAATCAGACACGGAATATCTGAGGCCAACATTGAGGGTTCGGTTTGCGGACAAAAAGATTCTCCACTCGCTAAAGACGGGGTGAAAGACCTTGTTAGGATATCACAGCATCCCAGCCTCAGTAAAATCACAGATCTTCACTGTCACAGCTCCCACCTTAGCCGAGCATACATGACAGCAAAAATTTTGGGATTTAAGAATGTTTTTCAGACAACCGCTTTAGCCGAGACTAATACCGGCCGACTAAGTGATTTACTCCTAAATGAGGTTAATGCTCGATTTCCAGAGTTCAGGCATCATGAAACAAACTTAGATGCCAGGTATCCAGGCGGCGAAACAACGCGAGAAATGATCAACAGGGTCTCAACCTTTACAGACTCTGTTTTAGAGAAAAATAGAACCAATACCGAATTAGTGATAGTCGCGCACTCCGGACCCATTAACGCAATCATTTGCCATCTCATGGGAATAACCCTGGATTCATTCCCGTCAATCCGAATTGAACATGGGAAAATTACCATTCTTACAAAGCCAACCCTTGGCGCTAGACATTGGCGCCTAGAGCTACTGAATGCCGAACAAATCTAAACCAAATATTTTAATAATAAATCGAGTCTCGGTCGTTAAAAACAAAGGACCTTCTCGCAGTCTAGAGGAGCGAATAATTGAACCAATTACACGCCTACACGAAAGAGGTCTGATTGATTTAATTATAATCAACGAATCCGACTGGAAAGGAGGGTGTTTTTCAAAACACACACACGCAATCATGAACAGACCCAACAGCCGAGAAGCGTGCGAAATATTGTCTGAATGCGCGTCCATGAACGTAAAAACAATTATAGATCTTGACGATCTACCTATATTTTTCCCACAGGGCGATACAGCCTACCTACCAAAAGAACGAAGAGAAAACTTCTATAGATGCATAAACCTAGCAACTTGCATTACAGCATCCACCCGCAGGATCTCCAAATGGATTGAAAACCATTTTCCACAGAAGGAAACCACCATAATTCACACAGGTTTAGATTTTCAAAAAATTGACCACCTAACCATGTGGCCCACTAAATTTTTTAAAAACTCAATAACATTTACAAATGCCGGGTCGCTAAAATTAGGCGCCTTTGAAAAGCCTTGGCTTGAAACGATTGAAGAAGCCCTTAAAAAAAATGGATGGTCCTTAGACGTTTTTGCTGACTCGATCGACTACCTTCCGCCATCGTTGCCTTTTAACTATCTTGGCCAAGTCAATTGGTTAAATCACAAAATTCAACTCAATCATTCCTATCCTCTATCAGTCACCCCCCTTGCATCGAGCGAGGACCCAACACACCTAGCATACTCTCAATACAAAACACCAATAAAGTACATTATTTATGCTGGTCTAGGCATACCTGGAATTTACTCACAAAGCCCCATATACACAGATGAAGTAGAGCATGGCATTACTGGAGTTCTGACCCCAAACACTCGAGAGTCATGGCTAGGTGCGATGGATTCAATGATCAACGACACCTCACTTAGAGGAAAAATACAAAAAAATGGAATGATCGACGTTAGAACTAGGTTCTCACTCGAGTCATGCTCTAACAAATGGCTCAGATTAATAAACGAATTATAAACGAACAAAAACTCCATGAACTTAAATGATCGGGATTACCCCCAAAAACTGTGAAGTTTGATTGATGAGTCACTCCGCGTTAACATTGCCCTATCAGGGCAAAGGAGTGACCTATGAAGAAGCGATTTACTGAAGAGCAGATCATCCAGGCGATCAAGCGCCTGGAGGCCGGAACGAACCCGAAAGACCTCTGCCGAGAGCTTGGGGTGCACATGCAGACGATCTATGTCTGGAAGA
>CAMCGZ010000007.1 GCA_945874535.1 Bdellovibrio sp. ZAP7 | reverse complement strand
CCGAAGATCACACCGAAAGCCGCCATCCGTCCAGGATTGGACAAGGCGGCACCCGGAACCACCGCAACTGACGGTAAGAAGATCGGCTTCAAGACCGATCGGGACGGGTTCAAATTCGCACGGGTCGATAAGGAAAACCTCGACCGGATGGCCGAGGAAGAAGCCCGCAAGCGCGGTCCGAAGGCCTTCGAAGCCGTGGTGAAACCAGAAGACGTCAAATTCTCCGATTACCGGAAGAAAGAGATGATCTTCATTCCCAAGAAGAAGAAGGCACCCGTGGGGAAAGAGACCAAGCGTACCGAGATCACCGTTGCCGCCGCCCACAAACGGGTCGTGGAAATGGGAGATACCATCAAGGTCTCCGAATTGGCCCAGCAAATGAGCGTCAAAGCGACCGATGTCATCAAGAAACTGATGAGCATGGGCACCATGGCGACCATGAACCAGGTGATCGATCTCGATACCGCGACCATCATCGCGGGCGAATTCCAGTTCGAAGTGAAGAACATCGCATTCAAGGAACATTCCGTACTCGAACAGAGCGAAGACCGGGAAGAGGACCTCCTCCCCCGTCCTCCGGTGGTCACCATCATGGGCCACGTCGACCACGGAAAAACCACCCTCCTCGACTCCCTTCGCGAGGCCAATGTGGCTGCAGGCGAAGCAGGCGGAATCACCCAGCACATCGGTGCTTATACCGTCCAAAAAGACGGCAAGATGATCACTTTCATCGACACCCCCGGCCACGAAGCGTTCACGAACATGCGTGCACGCGGAGCGAATGCCACGGATATCGTGATTCTGGTGGTCTCGGCCGATGACGGAGTGATGCCACAAACCCGTGAAGCCCTCTCGCACGCCAAAGCAGCTGGAGTGCCGATCGTAGTCGCAGTGAACAAGATCGACAAGCCGGGAGCGAATCCGGAGAAGATCAAGCAGGGACTGGCTGAACTCGACCTCCTCGCAGAAGACTGGGGCGGAGAAACGATGTTCGTGCCGGTATCGGCTCTGAAGAAGACCAATCTCGACAAACTTCTGGAAAGCATCCTTCTGGTAGCCGAGGTCCAAGACCTGAAAGCCAACCGGAATGCTTTGGCCACAGGGGTCGTCCTCGAGTCTCGGATCGAAAAGGGCCGCGGGCCAGTTGCCAGTGCGCTCGTAGATCGTGGAACTCTCCGGATCGGCGATATCGTGGTCAGCGGAACCCAGTGGGGACGCGTGAAGGCGATGACCAATCACCTTGCCGAATCCGTGAAAGATGTCCTGCCGGGAATGGCAGCTGAAATCCTCGGCCTCGACGGCGTTCCGAATGCCGGAGACCGCTTTGACGTGGTCAAAGACGAGAAGGCCGCCACCACACTGGTGGATCACCGGATCCAAGCCGCCCGGGACAAGAAATCCATGAGCTCAAAGGCCTCCATGGAAGACCTGTTCGCGCGTGCCCAGGCCGGTGAACTCAAGGAATTGCGTGTGGTCCTGAAGGCCGACGTTTTCGGCTCGGTGGAAGCGGTGAAAGACTCCCTCACCAAGCAGTCGACCGAAAAGGTGAAGGTCAAGGTCATCCATGCCGCAGCCGGCGGGATCACCGAGAGCGATGTGATGCTGGCCAACGCATCCGAAGCGATCATCATCGGATTCAACGTGCGTCCGGAAACCAAAGCCCGTGCGATCGCCGAATCCGAACACATCGAGATCAAGTGCTACAACATCATTTACGAACTCCTCGACGAAGTGAAACTGGCCATGGCCGGATTGCTCGAGAAGAAGAAGGTCGAGACCTATCTCGGTCGTGCCGAAGTCCGCCAGACTTTCAGCGTACCGAAGGCCGGAACCGTTGCGGGTTGCTTCGTGATCGATGGAAAGCTCGTACGGAACGCACAAGTACGCTTGTTGCGTGACAGCCGGATCATCTTCGATGGCAAGCTGAACTCCCTGAAGCGTTTCAAGGACGATGCCAAAGAAGTTGCCCAGGGTTACGAGTGCGGTATGGGGATCGACGGTTACAACGACATCAAGATCGGTGACCTGATCGAAGCCTATCAGATCGACATGGTCGCCCAGGAACTTTGATCGGAGAGCCCCATGGATGCAATCAGGATCCAACGGATCCAATCGATGATGAAGGACGAGCTCACGCTCTTGATCAACCGGGAGTTGAAGGATCCGAGGATTCCTTCTGTGTCGGTGACCAATGTGGAGCTGACCCGTGACGCCAAGCAGGCGACCGTGTTCATTTCGATCCTGTCGCTGAATCAAACCAGTGCGGATCCTGAATTGATGGAAAGCTGCCTCGACGCACTCGAGAAGTCCAAGGGCTATCTGAAGAAATCGATTTCCAAGATCATGCAGCTCCGGTTCGTCCCCGAACTCTTGTTCCGGGAAGACAAGGGACTCGAGAACACTCTTCGCGTTCATGAACTGTTGAAGCAGATTTCCGAGGAAAAAAAGCCAAAGCCCACGGAATGAGCCCCCACCCCTTGCCCCCCGGGGCATTCCTGATCGACAAGCCGAAAGACCTCACCTCGAGCGATGTGGTGAACCATCTGAAGCGGGTCCTGATCCGGAAGGGTTGTGCGCCCAAGAACTTCAAAATCGGACACGGGGGGACCCTCGATCCCTTCGCGACCGGAGTGCTCGCCGTTTTGGTCGGAGAAGCGACCAAACTCGCCGACTGTTACCTTCATTCGACCAAGTCCTATTCGGGCAGGATCCGTTTGGGCGAACGCAAAGACACCGGAGACCTGACCGGTGAAACCGTTGAAAGCGCCCCGATTCCGGATTGGAAGATCGGACAGTGGCAGGAACAGGCCGAAGGATTCGCAAGGAGTCCCTACTGGCAGACTCCGCCCATGTACTCGGCAAAGAAGCAGGGAGGCCAGGCCCTTCACCATCTGGCCCGCCAAGGCATTGAAGTGAAGCGCGAGCCCATCCTGAAGCGGATCGACTCACTTCAAATCCTGTCGGAAGACCGGGGCAGCCTGGAGTTCTCGGTGACCTGTGAAAGCGGGACCTATGTCCGGGTCCTTGCCGAAGATCTTGCCCGGAAGGCAGGAACGCTCGCCCACCTCGACCGTTTGGAACGGACCGCTTCGAGTGACTTGCGGCTCTCGAACTGCAAGTCACTGGACTCGACCCTCCAACAGATCGAGGACGGGATCGCGTTCTCGGATTTCAGTCAATTCATACCCCTGAATGCACTCGCGACCCACCTTCCCCGGATCGAACTCC
Source organism: Bdellovibrio sp. ZAP7 (assembly GCA_945874535.1). Lineage (GTDB taxonomy): Bacteria > Bdellovibrionota > UBA1018 > UBA1018 > CAIMNF01 > CAIMNF01. The sequence continues at coordinate 115,175 of CAMCGZ010000007.1, read as the reverse complement.
GGGAATTCGAACTCCCCCGGATCCGGAGCGGGGTCCCGGCCGAGGTGGAGCGTTTGCTCATCATGGCGGATCAAGCCGAATCCCGTTCCCGTTACTTGATTGCGGGAATGGGCGGACTCCCGATCGCCTTGCTGGAGAGACCGGATGCCGAGCATCCCTTCCGACTGCAGAGGATATTCGTCCATGAAACGCAAAACCCGGCCTGATTCACAAAAAGCCTGGATGGATTTGGCGCTCTGGTATTGCTCGAAACGGGAAACTTCCCGTGCCGGACTCCTGCGCTACCTGAAGCGAAAGCTCCGCGAAACCACTGAGGCTTCGCCCCCTTCCGAGGAAGTCGAAGCTTGGCTCATTGCTGTGGTGGACGAGTGTGTCCGACTCCGGATTGTGGAGGATGCCCGCTATGCGGATATCCTTCAACGCGAGTTCGAACGACGCGGAAAAGGCAGTCGCTACATTCGGCAGAAACTGATCGAAAAGGGGCTGAAGGAGCGGGTGGAAACGCTTCCATTCGATGCCGACCGGGAATTCGAACGTGCCGTGGAACTGGCAAGCCGGACCCTGGAGCGGACCGCATTCAAAAAGATCAGCGATCCACGCGAACTCAAATTGAAGTTACTCAAGAAGCTGGTTAGTTCGGGCTATGATCTAGGAATCGCAAAGAAGGCTGCCGAACAAGCGATCAGGGAGCGCGCCTGAGCGCCTCCACCTCGGCCATCACCCGGGCAAAGAGACCTCTCAATAAACCGAGATCATCACGAGTGAGGCCGGCCCGTTGAAAAATCTTTTTGAGCCGTCCGAGCATCCGTTCCGGATTGCCGTCGCGGTTGAGTCCGACCTCGATCATCATGCTTCTCAAATGTTCGAAAGCGGGAGCCATCTCCTCGGTCGAGGCATAGGTCAGATGCCCCCTCCGTGAATCTCCCTCTTGCCGGTACAAATCCGAAAGCACCACCGCGACGGAATGACTGAGATTCAATGCAGGAAAATCCGGGCTGCTGTCGAGCGCACACAAGTGGGTACAAAGCTCGACTTCTTCGGTCAGTAGGCAAAAATCCTCTCTGCCGAAAACCAGGGCAACCTTGCCTTGAAGCTGATCGGCGATGTCCTCGAGCCGGATCGACATCCGGCGGTTTTTACCGGCGCGGGCGGTGAACCCCACCACAAACTGGCAGTCGGCGATGGCCCTGCCGAGCGAATCGTGAACAGGAATGGAATTCAACCGCTCTTTGGATGTTCCGGTGGCCATCCATTGGGCCACGCCCTCTCTCCACTCGCAATTCGGAGCCACGAGGCTGGCTTCGGCTACCTCGAAGTTCTCGAGCAGTCGGGCGAAGGATCCGATGTTCTCAGGGATTTTGGTCCCGACCAGCAGGGGTTGGAATCGCTTGAGTCTGGGTGAATGCATGATTGATGAAATCGAAAGTGATTTTCGATTTTTCCTCCTTCAGGGGATTACGTAGAAACGCGATATCGAGCTTAGCAGTCGATCTTCCCATCAGCAGCTCGACAATGTCGCCGCGGTCGAGCCTGGAAACCGGCTCTCCGTTAAGCTCGGTGACCACACTCCCGGGCTTCATGCCGAAATCCGCCGCATCTTTGGCCTCGGAGGCCTTCACGCCCCTCACTCTCAAATTCCGGGTACCGGGAATAAAATCAAAGCTCAACAAGAGCTCGCGGAGCACTCCAACCTGATTTCCGGGACTCCCGAAGAAATTGATTTCTCCTTTTCTAAGATCGAACAGCAATTCGCTCCGGGAAGCATCGATTCCTTTTCCATCCCAACGGATCTTCGGGGAATTTACAGAAAACAACGACTCGAGTCCATGAAGCTTGGCTGCACGGGGGGAGTCCTTCCCCTGGGTAGGGCCGAATTGGACATAAGTGGGAGGCCCCGGAATCAGGTACACCCGGTACTTCTCCAGAAGATCCCGCCCGATCGAACCCATGCAGCAATTCTTTGCGAACTCGGGAGAAACCGCCAGGTCGGATCGTTCGGATTTGAAATTCCGGATGGGAATCGTTTCGCCGGAAATCTCAACCTCGTCTGCCTTGAAGTCTTTGTACGGCCAGCCGATGAGGCGCATTTGTCCGGGATCGAGCGAACTCTCGGCACGGTCCGGACGGATCCAGACCGGAATGACATAGCTGAAGGAGTCCCTCCAGATCGTTATTTTGATACTGTAAGCGGCTCCGAATCGTCGAGCAGGGGCACGGATGTGCATCGCCTCTGCCGCAGATGGAATCAGCGCGATGAGGATCGAAAGCAAATCAAGCCGGATCTTCATTCTTGGAAGTCGCATACTTTTTCACTCCGAGTTTGCGGGCGATGCCGGAATCCAGCATCACCTGCATGAAGACGCCTTTCTCGAGATACCGCGTCGTCTGGATCGATCCGAACTCCTGCAACTGCGCCTGGAGCTTGCCCTCCGAGTATGGAAGCACCAAGTCCCACGTCTCCATCCGCGTCTTGAAATGATCGAGGATCCTCTCGCGAAGATTCTTGACCGCCTCTGGATCGAGCGCTGACAATCTCACCGCACCGGGGACGGCAATCCGCGCCTGATTGATCTGGGCGGGAGTGATGAGCAGATCGGCCTTGTTGAGAACCACCATTTTTTCTTTGGCATCGCACTCGAGCTCCTTCAGGACCTCGCAGGTGGTTTCGAACTGTTCGCGGGCCTGCATAGACGAAGCATCGACCACATGGACAATGAGATCCGCCTCACGGATTTCTTCGAGTGTCGAACGGAACGAAGCGATGAGGCTCGTCGGGATCCGGCTGATGAAGCCCACCGTGTCGATGGCGACCACTGGAGGGTGACTGTCGGGGTTGAGGGCCCGGACGGTCGAATCGAGCGTAGCGAAAAGCTTGTCTTCGGCGAGAACTTTGCTTTCAGTCAGCGAGTTGAGAAGAGTCGACTTTCCGGCATTGGTGTATCCGACGAGGGCTACCTTCAGAAGATCCTGTCTCGAAGCCCTCTGGACCACCCTTTCCTTCTCGATCTCCACGAGACGTCCGCGCAGAATCTGAATGCGTCGTTTGACGAGACGCCGGTCGACTTCGATCTGTTTCTCGCCCATCCCCTTGTTGCCGACTCCGCCACCGCGTTGCCGTTCGAAGTGGTTCCAGAGATGCGCAAGCCTGGGGAGCACGTACTGGAGCTTGGCGAGTTCGACCTGGGTTTTCGCTTCCCGGGTCCGGGCATGCCGGGAGAAAATCTCGAGAATGATCCCGGTCCGGTCGAGCACCGGCTTCTCAAGCAGCTTCTCGACATTCTGGAGTTGCCGGGGGGTGAGATCGACATCGATTACAAACAGGTCGACTCCCGGCTCCATCGCAGCTGCAGTCAAACGCAGTTCATCGAGCTTACCGGTTCCAAAATAAGTTCCGGCAACCACCCGACGCACCGGAGCCGCGACCCGGCTCGCAGTCTGCAAGTCAAGCGTATCGAGCAGACGGTCGAGTTCATTCAATGACTCGTCGTCGACGCCCAGGGTAAATACCCGGGTGGCTCCGTTCGGTAGGAGGGACTCAGAATTTTCGATCATAATCCTCTCAGTTTTATTACTAAACCTGTTAGAATTAGCCCATGAAAAACCGCGGCACCCTAATCAATTTGAACGGTGAAATCCTCGACCCGGCTGATGCCAAGGTATCGGTATTCGACCGGAGCTTCTTATATGGTGACAGCCTTTATGAAGTCGTCCGGACCTACCGGGGTAAGCCTTTCCGCCTCAAAGAGCACCTGGTCAGGATGGAAAAGTCCGCCAAGCTGTGTCAAATGCGCTTTTCTCAGACATCCGCCGAATACGAACGTGAGATCCTGAGGAGCATCGAAGCCTATCGGGCTCAGCCCGGAAAGCAGGATGAGGACGTTTATGCCCGGATCGTGGTCTCGCGCGGGAGCGGCAAAATCGGGTTCGGCCTCGGTAATCTCGAGACCCCGACCTTGTATGCGATCATCATCGAGCCCATTTCGATGTTTCCGAACAAGCCCTTTGAGAAGGGAACCCAGCTCCAGATTTCTGAGAGGATCCGGAATCATCCGAGGGCCCTCGATCCGGCGATGAAATCGGGGAATTATCTGAACAGTCTGCTGGCTTACCTGACCGCTGCCGAGGCCGGATACGACGACGCCCTCATGGTGGATCAACAGGGGTTCATGACCGAAGGCACCACCTTCAACTTGTTCTATGTGAACCGGGGTATTGTCGCGACCGCTCCACTCGATGTCGGAATCCTCGATGGTGTGACCCGGCGGGCGATCCTGAATTTGTGTATCGAACAGGGCCTACCGTGTCGGGAAGTCCGCTTTCCGAAGGAATACCTTTATGAAGCCGACGAGGTGTTTGTTTCGAGTTCCTTGAAGGAAGTCTTTCCCGTACTCGCCCTCGATGGGAAGAGAATCGGCAACGGTAAAGCGGGGCCCGTCACCCGCAAACTGAGGGATGCCTTCGACGATCTCGTCCGCCGCGAACTGTCGCTCGCTTAAATCAGTTTCTTGATTTGACCGTGCAAGGTCCGGTTGCTGGCGAGGATTTCCATTCCGTGAGGATCGAAGCGTCCTCCCTTGAAGTCCGTGACCCGTCCCCCCGCTTCTTGAACCAGCAGGGCTCCCGCAGCCACATCCCAGGGCGACAGATGACGCTCCCAGAATCCATCGAATACTCCCCGCGCGGTGTAGGCCAGATCGAGCGCTGCGGATCCGGGACGGCGGACCGCACGGGCCGAACGACTGACTTTTTCGAACGACCCCATCTCGGTGGACAACAGGTCACGCGCTGAATAGGCAAAGCCAGTCGACAGCAAGGCGTTCCGGATACGGGTGGTGGAAGAAACCCTCATCCGTTTTCCATTCAGAAAAGCGCCTTTGCCACGAATGGCTGTGTACAGCTCATCGAGGATCGGATGGTACGTCACCCCGACCGTCAAGTCGTGCCCGAGTTGGAGCGCCACCGTAGTACAAAACATCGGGAAGCGATGGACGAAGTTGGTGGTTCCATCCAAAGGATCGACAATCCACAAACCCTCTTGCCCGGCTTCGCGAACGCCGGTGGAATGGGTCTCCTCGGTCAGTAGCGCAAAAGAGGGCTCGCATTTGCGCAAGACTTTCATCGCAACTTCTTCGGCTTCGACATCGGCATTGGTGACCAAGCCGAGCTTTCCTTTCTCACGGACTTTGAGCGGTCTGACGTAATGCTTACGGATCACCTGACCGGCACGGAGTGCCGCTTCCACGGCACCGGCCAACCAAAATTCAACTTGCGACATGCCTTCATCCTAACTCGGCCCCCCGGTCCTGAGTCCACGATTTTCGTCAAGGAGATGACTGCGTGACGTGATTTGACACTGCCGCACCGGGACTTGTACACTGAGAGGACTGGAGTACGGTCTAGGAGGGACCTGATCTATGGCATCTTTCATTTATATTTATTCCCGCTTCACTGAAGAGCTGCTTCTGCTCAGCGCTGCCGGAATGTTCGCCCTCCTCTCTGCCTACTGCTACTACTGGGTGATCCGGAAACGCAGGCTCGGCGCTGCAAGGAACGAGATTCCCGCAACGATGGTGAAGGCTTATCTCGGACAACTCATCAACGAGGCCCAGTTTGTCCGGACCCAACTGTTCGGAATTGCCCAAGCCAATTTACCTGCAGACTCTCATACTCACTCCTCTGACTCACTCGCGACTTCACTGTCCGGCTCGCTTCCCGGCCTCGAAGCCTCCGCACCGACCGGGATCTCGGGAGACCTGAATGACCGCCTCCGCGCACTTCAGACCCAGCTCACCGAAAAAGAAAGCCTTGTGGTCAATATCAACATCGAGAAAACGAAGCTTCTCGAGGAACTCGAAAACCTCCGCCAGAATCAACATGCGATCCAAAGCGCCTCTGCCTCGGGCAATGCCGAGGACATGATTAAAAAAATCAAAACGCTCGAAGAACGCCTCGAAGAATACTCGCTGTTCGAGGAAGACCTTGCGAATTTGAAGCGTCTTCAGCAAGAAAACTCGAACCTGAAAAAACGCATTGAGGAAATGACTGGAGCAACGCCGGAGCCCAAGATCACATCAGCCCCGGTCGCGACTCCGCCCCCTGCACCTGCCACCCCGGAACCTTCCATCGCACCCGCTCCGGCGGCGATTTTGCCACAAGATGCGATCGATGCACTTCTCGATGGTACACCGGCGATTCCTCCGACCGCGGATCCCGTGGCAGAGCCCTCGATTGCCTCAGCCAAGTCGGGCCCTGACGAGTTTGAACGATTGGTCGACTCTGTCGAGTCGAGCCTGGACCCCGCTCCTGGAACGGCGGCAGGACCCGAAGCAGCGGCTCCCGCTGCTCAAGCCACCCCGAAGGAAGAAGAGACTCTGGCTGCAGCTCCATCCTCTCCGTCTAACCCGGAGACCCTGGCAACCAAATCAGACGAAGAACTCCTGAAAGAGTTCGAGAACCTACTGAACTCCTGATTCATTCCCCCCCGGGACCTGGGATTTTTGCGTCCTCGAGTTGCTTTTTGAGCTTGGCGTTTTCCATATCTTGGATTCGCTTGCGGTAATCAATCACCTTGCCGATGCGGTAAAGCAGAGAGTTTTCCTGGATGCCGTCGGTTTCCTGATTGATCCACCCTTCGAGAACATCGCGCTGGATCTGTTGTTCTTTTTGGACACTGACCCGAACCGAGGGTCTCCCCTCGTAAAAGCCTTTGGCCAACACCACCCGGAACCGGTATTGGGCTTTGATGTAATTGCTCACCAGCCCGCCCGAATCGAGCAGGTTCCGCTCGGCTGTATTGTCGATCCACTTGGTCTGGAGAGTCCCGTTTTCGCGATTCACGATGTCCATGGGCGAAGCCTTCATCGCATCGACCGCGGATTCCCAAGCCATCGGGTATTCGCTCAAAAAGATCTTACTGAGAACCCGATCCGCATCACCGCCTACAGATTTCAAATAGGCCGACATACAAGCCGGCAGAAGCAGTGCGGCCAGAAAAATTTTCACGACCCTGGACATGCAAGTTAGTGTAGCATAACTCCATGAGCTTCAAAGAATTTTGCCGGGTGATGGAACTCGAGGCCCGCGCGATTACAGACGCCTGGGTGCGGTTCCGCTCGGATGCAAAAGCCGAAGCATCGATCGAAAGCGCACTGAACCTCATGGTAGAGCGCAGTCGTCGGGGCGGAAAAGTGATGGTGGTCGGTCTTGGCAAGTCGGGCAAGATCGCGGCCAAAATCGCAGCCACCCTGTCCAGCACCGGAACACGGTCCGTTTACCTGCATCCGACCGAGGCGCTTCACGGAGATCTGGGTGTGACCGGTCCGGAAGATGTCGTTTTGGCCATCAGCCAGACTGGCAATACGGAGGAGATCGTCTCTCTGATTCCGTATTTCAAAAAAAGGGGTCTCGGTGTGGTGGCGATCACCGGTAATTCCCGCTCCCGCCTGGCCGAAGCCGCTGATGTGGTTCTGGATTCTTCCGTTTCGGAAGAGGCCTGCGCTCACAATCTCGCACCGACTTCCAGTACCACACTGGCGCTGGTGATCGGCGACGCCCTCGCTGTCGCCCTGATGAAGGCCCAAGGATTCAGTGCCGAGGACTTTGCAAAAAACCACCCGGGAGGTGCCTTGGGGCGCAGGCTGCAATTGACCGTCGCCGACCTCATGCACCCGCTCGATCGGGTGACCGTTCTCAGACCGGAATCGTCCATGGATGAAGTCCTGGACTCCTCCACCCGGATGCGTCTCGGCGCAGTGATGATCGCCGAGAACGGACTTCTTTCCGGAATCATCACGGACGGAGACATCCGCAGGGCCCTCAAACGCCGTGAAGCATTCTTCGGACTCAAGGCAGTGGACATCATGTGCTCGAATCCGACCACCGTCGGTCCCGAGACCCTCGCTTTTGACGCTCTCCGCATCATGGAAGAACGGGAAAGTCAGATCAGCGTGCTTCCGGTGGTGGATTCGCAGGGCAATGCGTTAGGCTTGCTTCGGATCCATGACCTTGTACAAACTTTCTAGGTAGGCTAGTCTTCTTTTATCACGCTACGAAAGGACGAAGCAAAATGAACATGAAACGCACACTCGGTGTGCTCAGCGCATGCGTACTGGCCTCTTTGGCCGTAGTCGCCTGCTCCGAGAGCGCCAAAGCTAAGATCAGCATGGTTTTCAAAGATCCCCCCAAGGCCGGAATCGTGGCCAAAATCAACGGTGAAGAAATCACCGAAGATCAACTGATCGGGGATGCCCAGATCGAACTCATGCAGATCAAGAAGCAGGAATACGATCTGAAGATGAACCAACTCAACAAGATGGTCACGGACCGCTTACTCGGCGCCGAAGCCAAGAAAGCCGGCCTTGCCAGCTCTGACGAGTACATCTCCAAGAAGCTCCTCAAGGGTGAAATCAAGATCTCCGACGCTGATTACAAAAAATTCGTGAAGGACAAGCAGATTCCCGAGAGCAACATCAACGACCAGGTCAAGGAACGCATCTACGCCTACATGAAGGAACAGAAGCGCGAAGAGACCATCAACGCTGCGGTTGCAAAACTCTCCAAGGGATCGCCTGTGGAAGTTTACTTCAAGAAGCCGAAGTCCAACATTCAAGTGGATATCGGTCAATCTCCGATGGCTGGTGGCGAAAACGCCAAAGTATCGGTGGTGGTATTCTCCGATTTCCAGTGCCCCTTCTGTTCTCGCGCGGCTAAAACCGTGTCGGACCTGAAGAAAAAGTACGGAAACAAGGTGAAGATCGCATTCAAGCACTTCCCTCTCCCCATGCACAAGGATGCCGGCCCCGCGTCGGAAGCCTCCATGTGCGTGCATGAGCAGGGCAAGGACAAGTTCTGGAAATTCCACGATCTCGCATTCGCGGCCCAGGACAAGCTCGATGCCGAAAGCCTGGCTAAACACGCCAAGGCTGCCGGAGCTGACGAGAAGAAATTCAAAGAATGCTTCGACGGTAAGAAATACGCTGAATTCGTGAAGAAAGACCTCGCATACGGCGAGAAGCTCGGCGTCCGCTCGACTCCGACCTTCTTCGTGAACGGCCAGCTGCTGAGCGGAGCCCTTCCGATCGAGCAGTTCTCCGAAGTGATCGACGAAGAACTCGAGTCCAAGTGATTTCCTGATCCAGGAAATATCGACCCCCCGGAGGGATTCCTTCCGGGGGGTTTTTATTTTTTGCCCTCGATGCCATAATGATCGGAATGGCATTCGAATGGACCACCTCCCGGATTTTTGAAACACTCGGCCTCCCTCCGGCACTTGCGGACAGCTCCATCACGGGAATCACGACCGATTCCCGTGCGGTGAAAGCTGGAAACCTGTTCGTGGCCATCCGGGGCGACACCCACGACGGACACGCCTTCATCCCGGGAGCTCTTGCGGCTGGCGCCATTGCAGTCCTGAGCGAGACACCTCCCACCGCATCGGACTCGAGGATCATCGTGGTCCCCTCGACCCTCGATGCCATCCGGGCCCTGGCGGCACGCTGGAGGAGATCCTTCGAGATTCCCTTCATTGCCATCGTCGGAGCGGTCGGAAAGACCACCACGAAAGAACTCACTTCGTCCATTCTTGAGGGAAAGTTCGGCCGAGTCCTCAAGACGGAGGGGAGCCAGAACGGTTTCCTCGGCGTGGCTCTGACCCTGCTCCGTCTGCGCCCCGAGGACCGGGCAGCAGTCATCGAAATCGGTATCGACGATATCGGAGCCATGGATCAGCACCTGGAACTCGTGGTCCCCACGCACGTGCTCCTCACCCGGACTGGACCGGAACACCTCCATCAGCTCAAAACCGTAGAAATCGCAGCAAAAGAAGAACTGCGGGCCTTCGATCATGCCCTGAAGCAGGGACTCCCCGTGGCAATCAATCTTTCGGATCCTTTTGTCAGGGATTGGATGACCGCACACGGCTCCGCGCTCAGGCCCGGACAAGGAATCACCTACTCCCTGGATTCGAAGGATCATCCCGACATCCTGGGCGGCGAACGGGATGGATCGATCGAGATCGACTCGAAAGACTGGAAGGTGGTGCTCGATTGCCCGCTTCCCGGGTCTCACCATGCGCACAACTTGTTGGCCGCCGTCACTTTGAGCCGGTTTTTCGGATTGAGTGCGGATGAGATCAAAAAAGGTCTTTCGGGCTTCAAGACCGCACTCGGACGCACGGAGGTTTACCATCTTCCGGATGGAACCGAAGTGATCGGTGACCACTACAATTCGAATCCGACCTCGCTCGCGGCCGCTCTCGAACTCCTGGCCCGATCTGGAAAAGGGCACCCGCTCCACGCAGTACTCGGAGACATGCTCGAGCTCGGTGAGAACGAGGAACACTACCACCGCGAAGTGGCTTCGGAACTGATCCGGCTCCAGATCGGTTCAGTCTGGCTTTACGGCCCCCGGATGAGGTGGCTGAACGACGAGTTGGTACGTCGGGGAACCAAAGGTGTGCGCCATTTTGAATCGCACGCTGACCTGATTGAAAGCTTGAGACCCGCACTCCGTCCCGGAGATCGTGTGCTGATCAAGGGCTCACGGGGGATGAGGATGGAAACCGTGCTGAAGGCCCTGCTCGGGTGAAGACCCTTCATTTGGGGCCGGAGGAAGTCCGAAAAGTCTCGAGCATCCTCGCAAACGGAGGGATTGTGGCCCTTCCTACCGAAACGGTTTACGGTTTGGCTGGGAACGCTTTCTCGAGTGAATGCGCACTCAAGATCTTCGAGGCAAAGGAGAGACCGAGCTTTGATCCGCTCATCACTCATGTATCTGAAGAACTTTTGTCAAAGCCGGGCGGGACACTGAAGGCACTGGGTGAGGCGGGAGTGATCCATCCTTCCACGACGACCTGGAAAGCCGCACCTCTCATCGAACGGGTGATGCACGAATTCTGGCCGGGCCCCCTCACCTTGATTCTCCCGCGAGGTTCGAACATTCCGGACGAGGTCACTAGCGGAAGTCCGCGCGTCGGTGTCCGGATGCCGGAGCACCCGCTCTTTCAGGAGGTTTTGAGCCTCACCGGCTTTCCTTTGGCTGCACCGAGTGCCAATCGATTCGGAAGGATTTCGCCCACCACCGCGGCCCACGTGACTGCTGAACTGGAAGGACGCATCGATGCCGTTCTCGATGGAGGCCCTTGCAGCGTCGGAGTCGAGTCGACGATCCTTTCACTCGAGGAATCCGATGGAGAACTGATCGCTACTTTGCTCCGTCCCGGTAAAATATCGCGCGGGGAGCTGGAGCTCTCCCTCGGTGTGCCCGTAGGCGACGGTGTTGGCCTCGGAGAAAAAAATCAGAAAATCGAAGCGCCCGGCATGCTCGATCAACATTACGCTCCGGTTAAGCCTCTCTTTTTGTATCCGGGCCCTTTCCCCTCGCGGGATCACCTCGACCACTGGATCGGGGAATTCGGCCTGAATGGAATCCCTGCATTCCTTTGTCAGAACCTGAAGAGCGCGGAACTCCTGCGGCCCGGTGACTTCCGGAGTGTCCTCACACAGGTGTCCGACCCTGAGGCAGCGGCGCGGGCCCTTTTCTCTGCGCTGAGATCCTTGGACGAGGATTCTTCCATTTCATTCATCATCGCAGAACTCCCGGAAAACTCTGATGAAGGGCTTGTCTCTGCTATTGCAGACCGCCTGAACCGCGCGAGCGTCAATAAACCGTTACTCAAGCGCTGAGAGCGCAATCTTTTTGACTGGGTTCCGGTTTGCCGAGGCCTTTGTTACCCTGTATTCCTCAACAAGAAATTCCCAAGGATGGGAGGGGGACACATGAACAAGCATCTCTTGATTGCATTGAGCGCAATTCTCTTCACTGGAACCGCATTCGCCGGACAAACCGGTGTGAACGTGGTTTACGGCGAAGACAACCGTAAAGACCTCTACGAGGTCACCAACCCGATGTACCTGAAGCTCGCACGCTCCACGGTCGCATTGGTGAAAACCAAAAGCCTGGCTCAGAACAGCTCCGGAACGATCGAAATCAAGGCCAGCTCCTTTCAGCAGGTGATGGGCGTTTGTAAGAACGAGCCGTTCTTCGATCAACCCTCCGGTGGTTTCTGCTCGGGCTCGCTGATCGGAAAAAACATGATCCTGACCGCCGGTCACTGCATCAAGTCGCAGAGTGATTGCATGGGCACCAGCTTCGTGTTCGACTACGCGGTTTCTGCCAAAGGCAAGTATCCCCGTTTCGCCAAAGAAGCCGATGTGTACAAGTGTTCGAACGTGATCCACACTGAAGCTTTCGGTAACGGTTCTGATTTCGCGATCGTGACCCTGGACCGCGAAGTCACCGGACGCGAGCCCCTCGAGCTCGCCCGTGAACGCTCCAAGCGTGTGATCCCGAACGGCACCGAACTCCTGATGATCGGTCACCCGGCCGGTCTTCCGACCAAGTTCGACGACGGCGGCAAGGTTCGTAGCAACAACCAAGACGGATTCTTTGTTGCTACCACCGACAGCTACGGCGGGAACTCCGGATCAGCCGTGTTCAACAAGAAAACCGGCAAGATCGAAGGCGTTCTCGTCCGCGGCGAAACCGACTACGTTTATGCCAACGGCTGCCGCGTCTCCAAGGTGTGCAGCGAGACCACCTGCCGCGGTGAAGACGTGACCAAGATCAGCTCTGTTCTTCCTTACCTGAACTGAGCATCAAGCTCCATGGCCCGGGGGTGCGAAAGCGCTCCCGGGCTTTTTTTATTTCTGAAGACCGGGATTAGCGCACCAAAAACAGCGCAATCAGGGTCGTCCCGAAGTACACGAACATATTGGCCGAGCCCTGGAACTCGCTAGCGAGCCTGAGCCCGAAGCAAAGGATTCCGAACAAAAACAGCGAGCCCGTGAGCGCCCAAGGCAGAAGCGCCGGAACGAAAAGCGAAAGTAGAAACATCACGGCAAGTGCGGTCTCGAGCACGGTGATCACCGCATAGCCGATGCGTGATCCACCCGGGATCGATCCGAGCCAAGTTTTGGAGAATTGCCCGATGAACCAGTCCGGCGCCACACCGAAGGTCTTGAGCTTATCCCAAGCGGCAGTGCCCATCAGCACGGCATAGATGAAAATGATGGCGTAAGTCTGGAGCAAGGCAGGAGAAAGAGTTTGCATGGCCCCGATCCTAGCCACCGGAAGGCCTCTCTGTAAATAGAACTGTGAAAATGAAGAAGGGGCCCGGAGAGAATCTCTCCGGGCCCCCATCTCAATTCAATTTTCAGCTCAATCAAAGCTTCGCAATCAGAGGCGCAATCAACAGGGACACGACGCTCATCACCTTGATGAGGATCGCAATCCCCGGACCGGAAGTGTCCTTGAACGGATCGCCGACCATATCGCCAACGACCGCGTTTTTGTGCACTTCTCCGCCCTTTTTGTGACCGGGAAGGTTACCCTTCTCGATGTACTTCTTGGCGTTATCCCAAGCTCCACCGGCGTTCGCCATGTAAAGAGACAAAGTCGCACCGACTGCGAGAGCTCCAGCAAGCAAGCCCGCAAGTGCGCCGGCTCCGAGTACGAAGCCCACGATCACCGGCGACAACACCGCGATCAGGCCGGGAAGGATCATTTCCTTCAGTGCCGCCGCAGTTGCGATGTCGACGATTTTCTTCGGTTCCGGATCGGCCTTCAGCTCCATGAGACCGGGGATCTCCTTGAACTGGCGGCGAATCTCTTCAACGATGGCGCCTGCTGCGCGGCCCACAGCCAACATGGTGGTCGAACCCACAAGGAAAGGCAGAATGGAACCGACGAGGATCCCGATCAGGATGTTCGGATCGGTGATCTCGAGCGACATCTTGGCCATTCCGGCCACTTCACGCACATGGTTCACTTCCATGTTGAAGGCCGAAAAGAGCGCCAGCACGGTCAGGATGGCTGAGCCAATGGCGAAGCCCTTCCCGATCGCAGCCGTGGTGTTCCCCACGGCATCGAGTTCGTCAGTGATGGCTCGAACTTCAGGTCCGAGGCCTGACATTTCGGAGATCCCGCCCGCGTTGTCCGAAATCGGACCGTAGGCGTCAACCGTCATGACCACAGCGGTTCCGCCGAGCATTCCGACTGCCGAAAGGGCAATCCCATAGAGCCCGAGGTACTTGTTCGAAAGGTAGGCCACGAAAGCCACGACCAGCATCGGGATCGCGGTCGATTCCATCCCGACCGCAAGACCGCGGATCAGGTTGGTGCCGGCACCGGTCGTCGAGGCTTCGGCGATTTTGGCGACAGGGCTCGCCGAGGTGTAGTAGTCGGTCACGAGACCGATCACCGCTCCACCGAGCGCTCCGAGCGCCAGGATGGCCGTCACCGACTGGGTGATCCCCAGGATGTTCATGACCCCATAAGAAACCATTGCCAAAAGGATGGGCGGGAAAATGAGGGATCCACGGAGCACGGCTGCCGGGTTCATGGCCTTCATCGCACGGGCGATGAAGATGCACAGAATCGACACGCCGAGACCGAGACCGGAAAGAACCAGCGGAAGACCGATGGCCACCAAACGGTTATCGAGGACGGTGGTCAGGGTCGGAAGCGCCTCGTTTGAAGCGGTGATGGCAATCGCCATGGCCGCCACGATCGCCGCGATCATGGACTCATAAATGTCGGCACCCATGCCGGCCACGTCACCCACGTTGTCGCCGACGTTATCGGCCACCACGCCCGGGTTACGGGGGTCGTCTTCTGGAATGCCTTCGATCACCTTGCCGGCAATGTCGGATCCGACGTCAGCCGCCTTGGTGTAGATCCCGCCACCGATACGTGCGAACAGCGCAATGGAGGAAGCTCCGACCGCAAACGAGTGCAGGATCGGGCTCAGGGACTCGTGGTCCTTGAACATCTGGTAAACGACGCCGAGGCCGATCAGGCCAAGGGCAGCAACCGACAGACCCATGACGGCACCCCCATCGAGGGCGGTCAGAAGCGCATTGGCCTTGATCCCGGAACGGGCGGCTTCGGTGGTCCGGACGTTGGCATAGGTAGCGGCCTTCATGCCGATGTATCCCGCCAGAAGACTCAAGAAGGCCCCAAGAAGGAAGGAGGCTGCAGAAATCCAGCCGAGCCCGTAGCCGATCGCCAAACCGACCACCAGGGCATAGATCCCGAGGACCTTATACTGACGGCTCAAGAACGCCATCGCTCCCTCGCGGATGTAGCCGGCGATCCGCCTCATGGTGTCATTGCCATCCGGGATGCTTTTCACCCTGAAGAAGAAGAACGCCGCAATCGCCAAACCCAAAACCCCGAAAATAACGGGAGAATTCATCCACGAATTCCAAGATTCCATTTCCACAGATCTCCTTAATGATGTTGAATTGCCGCAACTATTCACCAAAATCACCACACTGTAAATAGAGGAAACCGCTCAGAAAGTTTATTTTTATTCCTGTATTGACTTTGAGCGCCCTTTCAGGCATCCCTGTAAAGCTATGTACGCAGTCATTGAAACAGGTGGAAAACAAGTTCGTGTTCAGGCAGGCGATATCGTTCAAATCGAGAAGCTCGCTGGAGAAGTCGGTTCCAAGGTCACTTTCGATAAAGTGCTCTTCGTGAGCACCCCTTCCGAAACCAGCTCTGAGATCACTCTCGGCCAGCCCTACATCACAAACGCAAAAGTGGACGTGGAAATCCTGGCCCAAGGCCGTGGCGATAAAGTGACCATCATCAAGATGAAGCGTCGCAAACAGTATCGCCGCACTCAAGGGCACCGTCAGGAGCAGACTCAAGTTCTCGTGCTCGGTCTCACCGATGGCGCGAAGAAGGCTGAGATCACTGCTGCCGACAAGAAGGTCAAGCTGGCCAAGTTCTTCACGAACCTGAAGCCAAAAGGACCTGCGAGCCAGACCAAAACTCTGGGCTCCCGTAAGAAGATGACCGCGGCTAAAAAAGCGGCTTCGATTGCGGCAAAAAGCTCCAAGGCTAAAACTAAATAATTCCAATCCAATTTGAGGGTGGAGCCCGGAGGAAGACATTTCGCTCCCGGTAGCCCGTCGGCATGAAGGGCCGATCCAAAAGGTAAAGTCATGGCACACAAAAAAGCGGGTGGTAGTACTAAAAACGGTCGCGACAGTAATCCGAAGATGCTCGGCGTGAAGAAATTCGGCGGTCAGCATGTGAAGAGCGGTCAGATCCTGGTCCGTCAGCGTGGAACCCGGTTCCATGCCGGTAAGAACGTCGGACTCGGACGCGACTTCACGATCTTCGCCCTCATCGACGGCGTCGTGAAGTTCGAGTACAAGGACCAGAAGCGCCAGAAGATCTCCGTTTACGCTGCGTAAACCGAGGCTCTTCTTACAGGATTCCGAACCGGGGGAACAGGCTCTGTCTCCCGGTTCTTTTTTTTGAGGCCCGTCAAGGGAAGGGTTCATGAGGTTCATCGACGAAGCGAAAATCAAGGTCATGGCCGGTCACGGTGGCCGCGGTTGCATCAGCTTCCGCAGGGAAAAATTCGTCCCGCGGGGCGGACCGGACGGGGGCGACGGAGGCAAGGGCGGTAGCGTGGTCTTCGAGTCGACCACGAATCTGGCCACCCTCCAGGACTTCCGCTTCAAGCGCAGTTACCAAGCCGAGAACGGCCTGCATGGATCGGGCAAGAACAAGGCGGGGCGCGATGGTGAGGACATCACTGTATTGGTGCCTGTCGGTACCTTGATCAAGCGGCAAGACGACGGCGAAATCCTTTTTGACTTCACCGAGTCGGGGCAACGCTGGACTGCCGTCAAGGGCGGTCGGGGCGGTAAGGGCAACGCTCACTTTGTCACGGCGGTTTTCCAGGCTCCTAAGTTTGCACAGCCCGGCGAAGAAGGCGGAAGCCTTGAGCTGACCCTCGAGCTGAAATTGTTAGCGGACGTGAGCCTGATCGGTTACCCGAATGCAGGTAAATCGACCCTGATCTCGCGCATGAGTGCCGCTCACCCGAAGATCGCGGACTACCCCTTCACTACTCTCACCCCGAACCTGGGTGTGGTGAAAGTGGCCGATTTCCAGAGCTTCGTGGTGGCTGACATTCCGGGACTCATTGAGGGCGCACACAAAGGGCTCGGACTCGGACACAAGTTCTTGAAACACATCGAACGGACCCGCATCACCGTTCACCTCCTCGACGGGACCCACCTCCTCGACTTCACCACGCTTCCGGACGACGAACCCGGGGCTTCGGTGAAGAAAGGGGCTAAAGAACTTCACCGGCTGTACCTCGCCATCCGCAAGGAACTCGAACTGTACAATCCCGAACTCGCCGACAAAGACGAGGTCATCGTGATCAACAAGGCCGATCTGTTTCTCGGACAGCCCGGCTTCCTCGATGATGTGAAATCCGAATTCAGAAAACTCCTGACCCAAGGATCCAAAAAAATCGATCGGAAGCTGCTCACTAAAGAGCCTTACTCGATTTCTTGCGCATCCGGTGAAGGCATCCACGACCTGATCCATGTGCTTTGGGAGCGCCTGTCTTCATGATTTCCGGGCTTCGCGGGCATACCGCCCTGTTCGGCGGGACATTCAACCCGCCCCACCGGGGCCACTTGCGTGCAGTAAAGGGGCTTTTGGAGAATCCCGGAGTCCGGAGAGTCAAAGTGGTTCCCTCTTTCGGAACTCCGCTTAAAGAAACCGGCGTTCCCTATGCACACCGATTGGCAATGGCCCGGATTGCCTTCGAGGGACTGGCCGAAGTCGATGGAGTCGAAGGGGAACACCGGATTGAATTCACCTGGCAGCTGCTCGAGACTTTGAAGAACCGCGGTGAACCCTTGGCTTTTGTGGCTGGATCAGACCAATTGGAGTCCTTGCCCCGCTGGAAGCGTTTTCCGGAAGTTCTGGGCCAGTGCGATTGGATCATCCTCGGACGGAAACCGGGCGGGCTCGATCGTGCAGAACGTGCAGCCGCCGTTCTGGCTGCTGGCGGCATTCTGACCCGCACGGAATCTCCGGGCATTTACCACACTCCCGAGAAAGCAACGCATTTGCACCTTTGCGAAACCGATGCTCCGGAGCTGTCCTCGACCCGGATCCGTGAATTCCTTGCCTTGAACCAAAAAGAATCCGTAGGGGAATTACTCCCTCCGGGCGTGCTCGATTATATCGAAAGGAACAAGCTTTATGGCACCTGAAACCACCACCGTGATCGAAGTCGGAGAAGTCTCTCTGGCAAAGGCGTTTTTCGCCGTGCAGGCTTCGGCCAATAAAAAAGCCGAAAACATCAAAGTACTCGACCTGAAAGAACTCTCTTCTTTCACCGAGTACTTCATGATTTGCTCGGGCCAATCCGACCGGCAAGTCCAGGCGATCGCCGACTCCATCATCATCGAACTCAAAGAAGAAGGATTCATGCCGGTAGCGGTGGAAGGATACCGTGAAGGACGCTGGGTCATCGTCGATTACGGCGACATGGTCGCCCACATTTTCCTCGATGCTCTCCGCGAATTCTACGATCTCGAACACCTCTGGAATCAGGCCAGGAAGGTGCCGATTCCACAAGAGCTGTTCATCACCTCGATCGAGCACTGATTCGGCTGTCATGAAACGGATCACCCTCGTCTGCTTCGGAAAGCTGAGAACGGCCGGATTTGAAGCGGCAGTAGGCGAATTCGAAAAGCGCCTGAAACGTTACACCGATTTTGAAGTCAGGGAACTCCGCGGACTCCCCGTACCCGAGAAGGATGGCGTGCTTCGTGATCAGGTCCCCGAAAAAGAGGCCGAGATGATTCTCGAACTGATTTCGAGTCCGAGTTTCAAATCCCGGTCCGGAAGAAATCCGGATCTCTGGTGCCTGGACGAAACCGGAAAAGCGATGAAGACCACTGAATGGGCCTCGGCTCTCGGGGAGATTTCGGATCTCGGAAGCGGCGAACTGGTACTGGTGATCGGAGGAAGCCTCGGCCTCGGAGACCGGGTTCTGAAACAGGCCCAAAAGCGGATCTCGTTCGGTCCTCAAACCTTGTCACATGAACTCGCACGGCTGGTGTTGATGGAGCAGCTCTACCGCGCGCTTTCGTTCCGCTCGGGGCACCCCTACCACAACGAGGGTTGAGTCCGGTTTTTGCATTTCACAGGAGATGCACTGGCCCACCCTGTTCTTCTGCCCCGGCTGCCTGCTTCCCTCCATGATGTCGCTGTGCGACTCTTGCAAGCGATCCATTCAACCCAACTCACTTCCTTTCGACCTCGAACGAGAGGGCCTCGAGACTTGCTATCCGGTCTTGATCTCGGCGGGAACCACGCGCAATCTCCTCCGGCGATGGAAGGAAAAGCGGGGAAACATTCTCAGGAGCCACCTCTTCAGGATGGATCCTGCCTTGCAGCGATCACTCTTCCAACTGGACGTGGTCGCCGTGGTCCCGATTCCACAAAGTCCGAACCGGTCCGAACGACGCGGGCACGCCTCCTCCCGCGAAGTGGCCCGATTCATCGCCGAAAGAATCGATCGTCCGCTTGTGGATCTGCTCGATTTGCAGAAGGACGACCCGGCGCACATGACGGGAAAATCACGCTTTGAGCGGGATCATTCACCCAATCCGTTTCGGATCTCGGAGAACTTTTCGGCGGCGCATCCCTTGTTCCAATTGATGGAAGAAAGGGTGTTTTCGGGCAAAGACATCCCCCTGTTACTCGTCGATGACCTGATCACCAGCGGTGCAACACTCGCAAGAGCGGCAACAGTGATTCACGGATTCCTGCCCCGCGCCCGGATTTACCCCTCAGGTCTGGGGCTCCGGCCATCGGTCAGACCTGAGCTTCCTGAATCGGAGTTTCCATCAGATGTGCCGGAAGTTCGATCCCGCTCAGATCCAGACCGGTCGGATCATTTTCCATGATCGACTCGGCGTAAGCCTCGACATCAACGGCCTCGTATTGGAAATGACGGGCGATCCGCTCGAGCGTTTCTGAAAAACCGAGTGCATCATTGAGCAGGATGAAATCAGGATTCGTGGTGTTCTCACGGATGGTTCCGCCGGCCAGCAAACTTCCCGACTCGAACCGGACCTGCTCACGATCGACAGTAGCCATGAATTCCTTTTTGCCCTCGGGAAGAAACTCGGGGCTGTCGAAAGCACGATTCAAGGCTTGCTTCAGCTTACGTAGCTTTTTCATGATCTCGTGATTGTCTTCGCACTCCGAGGGTTGGAGGAAAACGGTCCAGACCGAGCGGTCGGGGGCAATGAATCCGCCGAGCACATTGCGATCGAAGGTCTCACCAGCATCCCGGTTAAGCGGTACCACGAGTCCCGATCGGATTTCTTGTTTGAGCGGAGTTGCGTGATGGAACACCACTTGAAGTGCGTTCATGCGATCCCCGGATTTCAAAGCGCCGAGCTGGTGCTTGAACACCGTTAGCAGCTTCGGGATCGACTTCAGACTGGCGAGATCGTCGCAGTAGTAAAGTTGCTTGAAATCGGAAATCAACCCGTTCGCGAGTTGGATCTTTCCGCCGCGTTCGAAGATTTCCAGTTCCAACACGGGAGCGTGCCCGATCCGGGTGACTCGAGGATCGTTCTCCAGAGACTCACGCAATCCCTCTTCGATCTGTGCGGGATGGAGGTCCTTCATGGCCAATTCGTGACTGGCGACCCAAGATTGCTCAGGGGCCCAGGTTTCCTTGAGAAACGCCTCTTCACGGGCCATCGGATCCGAAAGCCGTTTCCAGACAGGAAGCTTGAAAGCTTTGTTCCGGTAAACCCGGTGACAAATGCCCTGCTCGATGGCGGGATCACTTCCGAGATCCACTTGAAGGGCCGAGCGCCCTTCCATCAGTGTGGCCAGAGCCAGAGGACTTTTGACGCTTGGCATCACAGGCAGGAGCCTCGCTCCGGAGCCGGCAATCCAAAGGATTTTTTCGTTTCTTTTCAATAACTCCTGCAACAGGAAGATGGATGCGGAGCCTTCGCCAAAGAGGATCACAGGTGCTGATTCGGTCATGATTTACCCCCTGCGTCCATTAGAACGAGTTTGATCGACTCCGTCCAGTAAAAACTTTGACGCCTTGCCAAGGTGCTGACTTCGAGGGATAAGGACCCCCATGAACCCTGCTTGGTCAGCCCTGATTCTCATCCTGCTCGGCTCGCATGCTTCTTACGCCCAAATGTCGGAAAAGCAGTACGAACGCTCCTTGAGAGGGACTCTGTCGAACCTGCTCGAGAACGGCGCACTCCTCGCCTCTCCCTCCGGTCACGAACCGAATTATCGCTTTCATTGGGTCCGTGACTCTGCCCTGACGTGGAAAGCCCTTTTGGGTGTGGCCACCTCTCCCGAAACCCGGCCGGATATCCGCGCAACCCTTCTTGAGAACGCTGAGAACTGGGTGCGGTTCGAGACCAGACTCCAAGAAACCCCTAAACTGACCGGACTCGGAGAGCCCCGCTTCGAGCTCGATGGCAGGGCGAATTTCGACCCCTGGGGGCGCCCCCAGAATGACGGCCCGGCACTTCGAGCCTTGGCCATGATGGACCTCGCAAAGATTTGGATCGATTCCGGACGCATGGGCGAGGTTGAGTCGAGACTCTATGGAGGCAGACTTCCTGCACAGGGCATGATCAAGCGAGACCTCGAGTTCGTCGCCCACCATTGGAACGATCAGAGTTTCGACCTTTGGGAAGAAGAAAAGGGTCTGCACTATTACACTCTCCAAGCCCAAAAGACCTCTCTCGAAAAGGGAGCTGAATTGGCTCTTCGAATGAACGATCCCGGGGCCGCAGCGTTTTATCTGGAACAGGCAAAAAGAATCGGAGAAACCCTGGGGCGTTTCCTCTCGATCGACGGCAAGTTCTTGAGTTACTCCATCGAGAGGAGCGCTCCGCTCCCGCACAAACAAAGTCCGCTCGACATCGCGGTCATTCTGTCAGCCATCCAGACCTGGGATCGTGGATTCCAGGTGCCCCTCCGTGCCGCCTATGGGACCCTTCAGCTGCTGACGGTCGATGCAGAGAAGCGTTACTCCATCAATTCTGTCCGGACAGACGGACGGGGCGTCAGACTCGGTGTGGCCTTGGGCCGCTATCCCGAAGACCGGTATACCGGCACCGGTTTCGGTGAGGCGAACCCCTGGTTCCTCTCGACCCTGGCTTCGGCCGAATTTCTCTGTCGTGTGTCGGTCGAACCGGCATTCAAAGGCTCCCGCACACAACTCCTCGAACTCGCAGAGCGCCAGTTCAACCGGATCCACCATCACATGCTACCGGACGGAGGCTTGCCCGAGCAGTTCGATCGCCGCACGGGTTATGTACGAGGGGCGCGTGACCTCACCTGGAGTTACGCATCTTACCTCACTGCGTATCGGGCTTGCCTCGAGGCCGGAAGTACACCCGCTCCTTGACCCCTGCTGGCACCGAATTCTGGGAAACGGGTAGAGCTCCGGTATTCCTGACCTCGCGAATGGCCGCTTCGATCGCCTCGTAGACGGCTCGGTCTTTCCGGGCCAGAGAAAGAGTGATCGCAGCATGGGCGAGATTGATCCTCGCTTCCGGAAGACCCACCGTTTCGAGAGCCTCTTTGGCTGCGACCGCCATGAGTAGACCTCTCGGTTCGGCGTTTCCGACATCCTCACTCGCGAAGATGATCATCCTTCTGGCAATGAACATCGGATCCTCGCCCCCCTCGAGCATCCTCGCCAGGTAGTAAACCGCAGCATCCGGATCGGAGGCGCGCATCGATTTGATGAAGGCCGAGATCGTGTTGTAATGCGCATCGGAGGCCTTGTCATAAGGCAGGATTCTGCCGCCGCTTCCTTCGATCACCTCACGAACGATGGCGGCTGTGAGTGACTCCGATTCAGGATGGAGCAGCACTGCGGATTCCAGCAGCGTCAACAATCGGCGTGCATCGCCCTCGGACTGGCCGATTAGCAATTCACGTGCCTCGGGTTCAAGCTGAATGCGACCGCCGAATCCGCGCTCCTCCCTCAGTGCCCGATCCAATACCCGATCGAGATCGCCCGGAGTGAACCGTTCGAGGCGGATCACCCGGAGTCTCGACAAAAGCGCGGAGTTGACCTCGAAGGAGGGATTTTCGGTGGTAGCACCGATCAGAGTGAAAACCCCGCTCTCGACATGGGGAAGGAGACTGTCTTGCTGGGACTTGTTCAGGCGGTGAATTTCATCAAAGAAGAGAACGGTCTTCCGACCGAGCTGACGGAAGCCCCGGGCACGCTCGGCGGCGTCCTTGATGTCCTTCACTCCGGAGCTGACCGCACTCAATTGAATGAAGGCCTCACCCAGAGCTTCGGCGATCAGGATGGCCAAAGTGGTCTTCCCGACACCGGGAGGCCCCCAAAGGAGGATCGAAGGAAACTTTCCGCTCCGGAGCCAGCGCCGGACAGAGCCCTGGTCTCCGAGCACACGCTCGTGTCCGACCCACTCGTCGAGTGTCTTCGGTCGCAATCGGTGGGCCAGGGGCTCCGTATCAGGAGCCCGCGCCGACTCGAACAGATCCATCGGCTAGAGCCGGCTGTGACGGCGAGTGGATTCGACCCGGGCTTCGCTCGTCGGACCGCTTTTCATCCGTTTCCGGCTGCGGAAGCGACGGGAGCGTTGCTTCTTGGGATAAACCGGATCGAGCAATTCCAACGTCTTCAGGGAAGCCAATGAGCGCACAAAATCGCTAGGAATTGGCAATTCCACCAGAGTCCCCGGCATGAATGAAACATTGGCTCCCTTGATCTCATTCATATCCAGAAGGGGATCTGCACTGATGCCGAACCGCTTGGCTACCTTCTTGGGTGTATCGCCCTTCCGTGCCTTGTATACGAGGAAGGTCACGTCTTTTTGGAACCCGTTATCGAAGTACCTTTTAATGAAGGTCTCTTTATGACTGAGAGGCATGCGGACCCGGTAAGTCTTCGTGTCCGGAGGGGTGACCCAGCGGGAGAGCTCCGGGTTCATGGACTTGAACTCCATGTAGGTGAGTCCCGACGCCGAGGCCACCTTGAAGAGATCGGCCGGCGAGGGCACTTCGACCTCGGTGAGGATGTCACCGTTCACCTCACCCTTCACGTTCACGTGGGGTGTACGCACCGGATTCGACATCGAACGGAGCATGGCCTCCATGGAGTCGGGGGCGAGTTGCGATGCCTCATCAGCATCCATCGGCGAATCCCGGGTCAGCTCGACCAGGTTGTCGGGAGTGCCGGGATTCGATCCTTCGGCCTTGTCGGAATCGAGCTGATCCGGTAGACGACCGATCTCATCCTTCTCTTCGGCTTTGGCAGCCACCACTGCGGCGTTCACTCCGCGCAAGGCGGTGTAGTTCTCTGCGAAGCCGAAAAACTTGCGGTTCTTGCAAATGATTGCCGCTGCAAAGAGCTTCGGTACATAGTTCTTGGTCTCGGGCTTCAGGTACTTGCGTTTTTTATCGGAAAGTTCCCAGAAGTCACGGGTCTTGTACTTGCCGATCGCACGCTGGATCTTGGCTTCACCTGCATTGTAGGCAGCTGCGGCGAGGTGCCAGCTCCCGAACATGACATTGAGTTCTTTCAGGTATTGAATGGCTGCAATGGTCGATTTCTCAACATCGCGACGTTCGTCCACCCACCAGTTCACATCCAAACCATAACGGCGCCCGGTGGCGGGAATGAACTGCCAAGCCCCCACGGCACGGGCGTTCGAGCGGGCATTGTTGTTGAAACCGCTTTCGATCATCGCCAGATAAACGAGATCTTCCGGAGCTTTGGCGTTTCTGAGAATGGGCTTCAGGAAGGGAATGAAATACTCGGATCGCTCGAGGTATTTTTCAAAGTGTCCGCGCCCCTTCCCGGTGAAGTAGTCGATCCATTTTTCGACCGTCTTGTTCATTTCGACCGGCAGATCAAAGCGGGTAACCGGTATGGGATTCCCGCGGTAATCGAGCTGGAATTCAACCGACTCGGGAGTTTCATTGGACCAAGTGACGGACTCGGTCTCATCGGAGGTCCCGGTACCGGAAGAAGTGCCTGATTTGAAAAAATTACCACTCAGAGTTCCCGCGCAGCCGGAGAGGTTCAGAATCATGAAAAAAGAGAATCCGAAGGCCAAATAGCGAGAATATCTGTTCACAATGCAACTCCCATGGGTTTCCATCCTGGAGGTCAGGAGGGTGCCAAAACAGTTTAACCAGAAGCACTGGCGCTTTGCCACCCGGAAATCCCGAAATAGCCAAGCGCCAAAAAAACGACTCCGAACCTCAGTGCAACAGGTCGGGATTGAAACGCTTGAGGAAATCGACAATGGATTTTTCAAGTTCCTCGTCTGACGGAAAAACCTCTTCCACTTGAGTGTGGGTCATGAGGAAGCGGGCGATTTCTTGGGCAACCACCTTGACCGGTCGCTGGTAATACAACCCGGCAACGGCGTTTTCGCCGAACTTGGCCATCAGGACCGACTTGGCCGCCTTGAACTGATCGCTCTCGGTCTGGCCGGTCTCCCCCAATTGCTCGGCCTTTTGACCGAGCTCAGAGATGATCTTTTCGCGAATGTCCTCGTCCGTAAGGACCAAAGCCTCGAGCTTCAGGAAGAGATCCTGGTAAACCATCTGGCGGGTCCGGGGATTGAGCGCGATCGCCTGATCCTGCTCCAATCTGCTGACAGCGTTTTTGGCCAGTGCCTTCAGGTGGTCTTTTTTGGTGAACATTAGCGTTTTCCTCGGCTCCATCTTCTCTTGAAGAGTTCGAGCAGTTCAAGGGTTTCTTCGATCCCGGTCAAAATACTGATACCGACATACATCCCCACCCCCACCGATACCCCGACTGCGACCCGCACTGCCCGGAACCAAGCCGGATTCGACGGATGAGCTGGGGCGATGAAGAATCGATCGAGAGCCCAGACCCCCCATCCCATGATCAATGCCGCACCGAGGCATTTGAGCGCCGATCGGAGCAAGTCTCCCCCGGGCACCCGGATCCCCCTGTCCCGAAGCCTGCGGCCGACCCAGAACCAGAGCAGACTCGCATTCAACAGTGCTGTGAGCGAAGTGCCGAGGGCCAACCCGGTGAACCCTAGGCTTCCCACAAGCAAATAGTTGGCTAACAGATTCACACCCACCGAGAAAAAACTCGAGATCACCGCAATGCGGGTCTCACCCATGGCGTAACAGACCGGGACCAGCACTTTGACCACCGAATAAGCGGTCAAACCGATCGAATAAGCGGACAGTGCGCGAGCCGTGTTCAGTGTATCGACGGGTGTGAATCGGCCATGCTCGAAAATGAGCGACAGGATCGGAACCCCTAAAAATGCGAGCCCGGCAGAAGCGGGAAAATTCACCGCGAAGACCCGACGAATCGACTTCCGAAGCACCTCGACCGCCTGCTCCGGCTCGCGAGCTGACCAATGGCGACTGAAGGCCGGCAGAGTGGCCGAAGCCAGCGACACTCCGAACACTCCGATCGGAAACTGCATGAGCCGGAACGAGTAATTGAGCCAGGAAACAGCGCCCTCTCCCACTGATGTGGCAAAAATACTGTTCACCAGGATATTGATCTGGGTTGCGGCCAAGCCCACCGTACCGGGGATCATGAGACCCATCATCCGGACCAGTGCAGGATCCCGGAATGCCGGAGACTCGAGAGGCAGGGACCACTGTGGACGATACCCCACTCTCAACAGCACCGGCCACTGGATCAAGGCCTGGATGAATCCACCGGCCACCACCCCCCACGCCATGCCTTCGATGGGATGTTCGAAAATCCCCGCCAGCACCACTCCGGTCACAATCGAGACCACATTGAACAGTGCGGAGGCGAATGAAGGAATGAAAAACTTTCCCGCCGCATTCAGAATGGCCATGAAAGCGGCTGCCAATGCCACCAGCGGAAAAAAAGGCATCATGATCCGGGTCATGGTGACCGTGAGTTCGAACTTACCGGGAATGTTCCGGAAGGCTCCCGCATACAATGCCACGAGTGGCTCGGCGAAAAGGATTCCCATCAAGGAGATCAATGAGACCGTCGCGAATAATACTCCGAATACCCGGGTGGCGACCTGCCAACCGCGGGCTTCGCCTTCCTCTTTTTGAACCCGGATGAAGGTCGGAACCAGTGCGGCGCTCATCGCACCTTCGGCAAACAGGTCGCGCAACAGATTCGGAATCCGGAACGCGATCTGATAAGCATCCGTTGCAGTGGAAGCTCCGAACATGGCGGCGAAGACTTGCTCGCGCACCAACCCGAGGATGCGACTCAAAAAGACGGCAATCCCCATGGCACCGGCTGACTTCAGCACTGAGGATCCGGACTTTTCAGCCATGGAAGGTTTTGTTCAACCAGCGGGTCACGCCTTCTTCGATTTTACCTTTGAATGCTGAAGCGAGAAAACTCAGCGAAACTTCGACCGACAACTCCCCCTCGGAGGCGGTGAGCGTGCCACTCGCCATGGAGGACTTGAAGGTGACTTTTTTTGAAGTGTCTTCGCGTGAAACTTCAACCGTGCCGAGCGGAGTTTTGCTCAGAAACCGGTCGATATCGGTCGAAACCGCCTGATAAATCACATCGGAGGACTTTCCCGGAATAGTGAACTTCTTTGAAAAACTGGCCATCAGAATCTCCTCACTTTCAATTGTCTTCCCACCGCTCGAGTTCGATCAGCTCCTGCCCCACCACGACTTCGTCCTCAGCCCTCACTTTGAGTGCCTTGATCCGGACAGGAATCGGAAGCCGGTGTGGAATGAGATTTTGATGAGTCTCGAGAATGAGCACGGTTTGCTTGGGGAGCACCTGGGACTGCTCCTTGAAAAAGATCGAATGAACCCGTCCGCCGGTGAGCGCCATCAAGGAAAGCGGGCGTCCACGCTCGGATCTCCGTACGGAGAAAAACCAATTCTTCATGCGGACGATATAACGCTTATCATGAACCGGATACACGCAGATGCGCTCGGCTTTCGAATCGGAATTCTGGAAGAACCCTTTCACTCCGCGCAAAGCGCCGGTACCGATCTCGAGGCGCTGGGTCCATCTCAATGGAGAGACTCCGGCCGGGAGACGTTGATTCATCCAGATGAAGCTTTCATTCTCGGTCAAGGGCGGTGCGATTTCGGCAAGCGCCGCGGAGATCGCCGGCAACCAGGACGGATCCGGAGTTTGCTTGGGAATGAATTCCTCGTCCACGAAACCGGTGAAAAACATCGACTCCTCGACCCAAGGGTGGGACAGGAGTTCGTGGAGAAAACGCTCGTTGGTCTGGATGCCACCCGAGATCCAGATCGACTCGAGAATTTCACGGGCCCTCACCAGTGCGGTCTTCCAATCCGTTGCGAACAGAGTGACCTGGCCGAGCGCTCCGCTCGAACGCCAATCGACATCCTGCCCTGGAGTCACGCCCCAATGGAGAACTCCCTCGAAATCACTACCGCTCCAATCGGTCTCCTGGCTCACCTCGTGAACCACTCCCGGGTGCGGGACCTTGAGCCAGGTATCCTCGGAATACAGTTTCAGGTTGATCCCGACGATCGGCGAATCGCCACTTTCGTCTGATCGGATCTTGGGCATGGACTTCGGCGGAGTCCGGAGCAAAGACGGTGCGAGAGTGTGGACCTGCCATTCGACAGCACGGGTCCTGCCGACACTCTCCCAGAGCCTAAATCCGAAATTCAGGCGCCCGAGCGCCTCGGTGAAATACACTTCCATTCCGTTGGAAAGGAACACCAGATTTCCGACCCCCACAAAGTCCGCTGCATCGAGAAAGCGCGTGGAGTAATCCTCGATCTTGAGGCGGGTTTCGTCGTCCAGACTCTGTGCGGGACAAACCTCGACCCAGTTGCGACCCTCGAACATGAGGGATCCGTCGATCACCGGGAAAAACTCGATGTGGCCCTCTTTGGTCCGCGCAAACGGCTGAACGAAGCAGCGGGAACTTTCCAGGAAGCGTTCAAAAAACAACAAAGTGGATCCGGAACCCTCACGGATCTGATTCATCCAGATCGGAACCCATTCGTCGAGCTCCTCGAGCTCGCGGATCACCCGGACTCCGAATCCGCCCCGGGCCCGATAGGCGCTCTTGAGCACGAACGGCAATACCGCCCGACCTTCTCCCATCAATCGCTGGATGGATTGCTGGATTTCACGGGTGGATGTGACCGGCTCATCGGAAAGCACCAAGGTCGGGACTCCGGCGCTTTTGGCGAGCCCGAGCGATTGGTGGATGTTCCAAAAAAGTTGGAGATTGCGCGAAGAAGAGCAAATCGCAGCCAAACCGGACTGGCGTGCCCAGGTTTCCATTTCGGGGCGCTCGCCCCAAAGGGTAACCCCGGGATGGATCCAGAGGTGGTCGAAGGGCTCGATCTCGTCCCGCTGTTTAAAGGCCACGAAGAGGGCCTTCAGGCGGGTGCCTGCGTCGGGATCGGTGATTTTGGGAAGCTGGGCCAACTCGGAATCCAGGCCCAGTTCAGACACCTGGAATACGGTCAGACCAAGAGCGATGAGATCGTCTCGGATCTGGGTGGTGGCAGCCCCCTCACCGAGCAATAAAATTGCCGGTGGACGAGGGGCAGTTTGATCAGCTAAACCTAGTTTCATTCAGGGTTTAGGTTAGCGTAAGGTCAATCCAAAAGGAAACAATTCCATGAGAGTTCCCGTCGCACTGGTGGACGCATTCAAAGACGGCTTCGAGCCGGTCTTGACTGACTTCATGTTCCAACAGCGCCTGCTTCCAGAGGGAGAAACCCTTGAGTCGAAACGTTACCTCTCGCGGTCCATTGCGCCCCATGTGAAGGCGCTCTCCAACTTATTCAACCGGATGGAGGGGAGTCAAACGGATGGCATCGACACCGAGGCCTACTGGACCGAGGGTGGAAGTGCGAAAAACCGTCGTCTGGCCTACTTCCTTTCCTTCATGCCCTGCAATCTGTTCCGGGTCGCCGCTGTGTGGAGTGAGTTGCAGCGTCTCGGATTCAAGTGGCCTTTTCCTGCTGATGGCGAATTCCGCGGTCTCGAGTGGGGTGCGGGCCTTGCTTCGGGCGCCTGTGGAATCATGGCCGGTGAGAAACACGCACCTCTCGGACTGCCCGCGCGCGGTAATTTCGCCCTGATCGAACAGAGCAAGGCCGCCTTACAACTGGGCAAGGCGTGGTTCGAGCATTTCTCAGGACCCGGATTCGATGCACGCCCCTTCCACCGTCGAGTGGAACTTGGCCGTCGTTGGCTCCCGGAAGCGGCTCCTCGTTTTCATTTGTTCGTCTCGAGTTACTTCTTGAACGAAAGCGAATTGCAGGCGGAAGTGATCGCGGCAAACCTCATCGAGACTTGCGAGCACCACCTCGAAGAGGAGGGACTGGTGATCCTGGTGGAGCCGGCCCTGAGGCTCCAATCCCGGAAGTTGCTCGAGATCCGGAAAGCCCTGATCGCCCACCCCAAGGTGATCTCCGGAGCGGTTCCGCTTCAGGTCCTCCTTCCTTGCCTGGGCCATCAGGCTTGCGGCGCCCTCAACAAAGAAGACGATTGGTGCCATGAGGAGGTGAACTGGTGGAGACCCGCTTACCTCCGAGAACTGGACGCCCTGGCAGGACTCGATCGGAAGTCCCTCCCCTTCAGCTACTTGGTTTTGCAAAAGACCCGCAAATCCCGTGAAGAAATCCTCCCCCGCCTCCAAGGGCCCTCCAAGACCCGCCACCGACTGGTCAGCCCGACCCATTCACTCGGAAAAAAAACCTGGGAATTCTTCATGTGCGGAGAAGAGGGAAAAAGGCGTGCCCGCCTTTCACGGAAGGCGATTTCGGCCGGAAACGACGAGCCGGATCGCGGCTCCATTCTGCAGCGCGCAACGCTGCATGGCGAGGCAAGCCTCACTCAAATCGACTCCACCGAAGTGCTGGATTGAGAGAGATTGACTCGGCAGTCCACGCGGGGTATCCCTTTGCCAAACCTTTTTCTGGAGGACTCCCATGTTTGGCATTTCTTTCGAACACATCCTGATTGTCGGTGTCGTGCTCCTGATCTTCGGACCGCGCAGACTGCCGGAGCTCGGAATGACCATGGGCAAGGCGATCAAGAACTTCAAGGATTCCATCAGCGGAATTGAAGAGGCCAACTTCAAGCGGGTGAATGAAACCGGTAAAACCGCGACCACCGCTACCGAGGCTCCAAACCAGACGGAAACAGAATCGCAGGCATGAACGGGGCTCCGAAGTTCAGCAAAGTCCTGAGCGAAGGGGATATCAAGATCCTCGTTCGGGATCTCGCCGACAGGATCCGCAAGGACTACGACGGGACACCGATCCTACTCATTGGCGTTTTGAAAGGTGCCTTCGTCTTCATGACCGACCTGATGCGCGAGCTGAGGATGGATGTCGAGATCGACTTCGTTCGCCTTTCGAGCTACGGCAAAAACCGCCAATCAAGCGGAACCGTCACCCTGCTGAAGGATATTTCCCGTGATATCCGGGGCAAACACGTCCTCATCGTTGAAGAAATCATCGATAGCGGTCGATCACTCAAGTTTCTGTACGAACGTTTGATCCAATCCGAGCCCGCATCCCTCGAGATCGTGACCTTGCTCGACAAGGCCGACAAGCGCGTGGTTCAGGTTCCGGTCAAGTATGTCGGCCGGAAAGTCGACGACCAATTTTTGATCGGCTACGGTCTCGATCTCGAGGAACGGGCTCGCAATCTTCGGGAAGTGCTGACTCTCAGTTACCCCAACTGAAGTCGATTTTTTCGCCACTCGGAGCGAGGGAAATACTCAATGTTCGAAGCTCCCGGTAATTCCTGAACTCAAAGGTGAGCGGATGCCCCACCCTGGTTTCGATGCACTCGAAGGCCCGGGGCTCACTCTGCATGAATCGGTGGTTGGCGATGGTTTTCTTCAGCATGGCATCCGGATTGAACGGGACCGGATAATACCCGGCACAGATCGTTTGCGCCGCAGGATCGAGTTCGCAAGAAACCTCGGTTGGCTGCGGAATCACACAGAAGATGGCATCCGGCGTGCAAATAAACGGACGATTCAAACGATCGTTCCCCAAAAAGCGGTACCTCGAGCAGTATCCGTATGAAGGAGAATACCAAGTGGGCGGGTCTTCCCTTTTGGGGTATTCCATCAGATTTCGAGCGTTAGCATCGACGTAAACCGAAAGAAACAACCCATCAGGTCCCTCCGCATCCTGAATCACGGGATAAGCACCTGAAGTGACATCCGTTTCAATCCGGTTGGCCTGCCCCGAAGGCGTGATCTCGAAACGAACTTGACGCTCCACGAAAGACAAAGTGCCTGAACTCGACCCTGCCGGTGAAGGAGCCTGACCCTCGAAGATCATGAGTCGAACCGGTGCAGTGCCCGAACCCCCTCTCACCTCCCGAAGAAAAACGGGTGCCGAGAGGGCTTCCGCACGGAATCTCACCTCACCGCATCCCGACCCCAAGACCCACAAACTCAGGCTCCAAAACACTCTCTTCATGTTCCATTCACCCCTTCTTCCAGGAGTGAATGCACGTTCCCGACCCGAGTGCCTGCTAAATAAATTCATACATTCCAGCAGGATGTACCGGAGGCACCGACCCTAAACTGCCGGAATCCGGACGCCCGACCGGAACCCGGAATGAAAAAACCCCGGCAGGAGAAATCTCCCACCGGGGCCCGTAAAGGGTCAAACCGATCATTCCCTCGATCAAGCCAATGCTTTTTCCAATCCCTTGGAAGGACCTCGACCGCAACCACACTTCGATACAGTTGCCTCGTCCCTGAAGCCGATCTCACAACCGATGTACCTCCATCGTAACGAACCCCGTCCGGGTGTCAATTCCCCCCCGATCATTTTTGATAAAATATTTTATTTTCGAAATCTTCTTAGATTGAGAATCTAAGAAGACATGAAAGAAGATCCAAGCGCGCTCTGGCGCGGAAGCTCCGAGGAACTCTTGAAGGCCCTGCACATCCTCACGCGGGACGGTAAATTGAACGCGGACTCCCGGAGGAAATTGAAGCAGGTGCATCACCTGGCCCAGCTCATCGAGCCGCTGATCAGAAATCTCCATAGCAGTGAATCCGGCCTGACCGTTGTGGACATGGGTGCCGGAAAATCCTATCTGGGCTTCATCCTCACCGACCTCTACCTGAAAAACCTCGCTGGAGCCCGGATGGTCTCGATCGAAAACAGGCCCGAGCTGATCGAACGTTCACGGAAACTGGCTTCGGATTCCGGTTTCAGCATCATGGACTTTATCGCCTCGACGATTGGTGAAGCTCAAGTAGAAGGGAAAGTGGATCTGGTGACCGCGCTCCATGCTTGCGACACAGCCACCGACGATGCCATCCGCTTCGGATTGCGCCACCACGCAAGGGCATTCGCGCTGGTGCCCTGCTGCCAAGCAGAAGTCTCCGCACAATTGGGAGAGATCCCGTCAGCCGAACGCTCCCCCCTGTACCGCCAGGCTCTTCACCGCAGGGAGTTCGGGAGCCACCTCACCAATGTGATCAGGACTCTCTATCTGAGCTCGCTCGGCTACCAGGTCACCGTCACTGAGCTCGTCGGTTGGGAGCACTCCATGAAGAACGAACTGATCCTGGCCGAGAAAAAATCAGGACCGGAGCACCCTGAGGCCCTCCGGTCCAAACAACAACTCGAGGAATTGCTTCTGGCCTTTCCGATCAGGCCGACTCTTCTCAAATAGAACCCTGAAGCCCCACCACGATATTTCTTCCGGGAAGAGGCGCGAGCTCCTTCAAGAATGAAATGTGATTCCGAGCCTCGACATTGAACAGATTGTTGGCACGGAGGATCGCCTTCAGGTTTCCGAAGGAACCGGAGAACGGCACCTCGGCACCGAGGTTGAGCAGGTTGTAACCACGGGTGGCGATTTCATTTGCTGCCAAGAGATTTTGTCCTTCTACCCGCTGGAATTCTCCATCGAGCGCGAATAAGGAGTGCTGGTAGCGGAGTCCGAGTGTTCCGCGTGCCGGCACCATCCGGGGCAGATTGCCTCCGCCTCCGAGATCCAGCCCTCGCATCCAGTCGGCTTTGAGGTCAATCTCCCAATTCCCGCTCAGGAAGACGGTCTCGAGCTGATGGGTGTACTCGAGCTCGGCTCCGAAGAGGCGGGCCGGAGTGGAGCGGAATTCATACACATCCAGGTCGTCCGATGTGTCCAATGGCGTGCCCATGTCATCGCTTGTTCCGGTCGGGGTGAGTGCGATGTAGTTCCGGAAGTTCTGAACATAGGTCGAGAGACGAGCCTCGTTCCTGCGATCCTTGACCTTGAGCGAGAGCTCGAGTCCGAGATTGTTCTCAGTCTTGAACGAAGAATTGCCCTTCTCGACAATGCCGGTGGCCATGTGGGCACCGTCGGCAAACAACTCCTGATAATTGGGAGCGCGCTCGGTGTAGGTGCTGTTCAAGCCGAGGGTCCAATCCTGGCCGCTCACAGGGGCCGGAAGCGCCACCTGCATCCCGAGCGAGGTGCTCGGGGCGAGGAAGCTTTTTGTGGTCTCGGTTGCCAGAATCGTCCCTTCTTCTCCTGTGACCGATGCGGCTTCTACCCTCAAACCCCAAGTCGGGCGGAAGGCCCCCCACTTGGCTTCCTGGAGTGCGAAGAGACCCCAGGATGAATTGCGCGTGGTCGGCAAAAAGGCCTCATCCCCGATCGCTCCCATGCGGAAGTACTGCTGCTGGATCCCGAAAGTGAGATTCCCGGCCTTCGCATCCACCCGGGATTCAATCCCGCGATTCCGGAAAATGGTCCCGATTTCGCCAGTGCCGCTGTCCCGCTCCTGATGCTCGTACTTGGTGTAGGCGGATTTGAAGCGGATCGAATCAAAAAAAGCGAGACGCTTGATCTCTCCGGCAGCATCGAGCCTGATCCGGTCCATTCCGATCCGGACGGTCTCCTCAGCCACGGTTCCATAGTCTGTGAGATACCCCGAGAAGGAGATCCCGGCGAAGCCGTTCTCAAAGGGTCTGCTGATTCCGATCGCCGCCTGCGAAGTGCGGTTCGAGCTGTTCTCGACTTCGCCCGATCCGACCGGAACTTCATAGTTCTCGTTGCTCCGGATTGAACCGTCGACGTGGAAGACATAGTTCCCGAGCTTGTAACAGGCCACGCCCCCCGCAGACTTACCCTGATCCACACTCGAATAGCGGAGGTTGAAGTCGGAGTGTCCGGTTTCAATTCCCGTCTCGGAAATCCGGTTGGTCCGGAGGTTCACCACCCCGCCGATGGCACTGCTCCCGTAAATCAAGGCAGAGGGCCCCCGGAGGATTTCAATCGACTCGACCAACAACGGGTCGACCGAAACAGCGTGGTCCGGGCTCGCACCCGACGCGTCGAGGAGCCCGATTCCGTTTTCGAGCATTCGAACCCGATCGCCATCGAGGCCGCGAATCACGGGACGCGAGGCATTCGGTCCGAAAAAGCTCGAGCTCACCCCCGCCTCTTTGGAAAGGGTTTCTCCGAGAGTCGCCTCTTTCTTGCGATCCAGCTTCCCTCCACCGAGTTTGGATACCGTCGGGAGGAAATCAAACGGAGATCTCCGCTCCGGAGTTCCCAGTACGCTGATCTCGGGAAGTGAAAACGCGGGCTCTTCTGGCGGATTCAACTCGTGCGCGAAGGAGGGTGAAACCAAACAAAACAGAATCGAAAAGAACCATTTTTGTTTCATGATTCGAGATCTAACTCAAATGCAAATCGTTTGCATCTAAAAAGTTACCGGAGCTGAAAGCGGATCGGAATGTGAAGGGTGACGGACTTGGCGATCGGAACCGGAGGCAAGCGGCCGACACTCCTCACCGCTTCCAAGGCAGCCCGATTGAGGCTCTCAAAAGGACAGGGGTTTTCGACCTCGGAGCGCAACAAACCCCCATCGGCCGCAACCTCGATCTTGAGCATGACCATCCCCTCTTGCTCGTTGAACTGAGCTTCCCGGGGGTAGCGCTTGGTCTGATGGATCCGGGCGATGACGCCAGCCAGGTAGCGCTCCATCTCCCCCGGAGGGGGCCCGCTGGCCTCCCGAGCCGGGCCCGGGTTACCGGGAGTTCCCTGGGGAAGCGGACGACTGACCGGAGGTGCCGGTGCGGTCACCACAGCTTCTTCGGGCTCTTCGTGGGGAATCCCGAGCTCATGAACCGCCTCATGCACGGCCTGCTTCACTTCTTGCTCGATCTGGATGTTCTCGAGGGTGATGCTCTCGTCTTTTTTCTCGGGTTCACGCGACGCGAACAGCAACCCCATCACCAAGCCCAAAAGGACGAGGTGAACCAGGATGCTCTTCAAAAAGGGGCGTCGCATTCGTTTTGCCATTGATCGGAACCTTGCGCGCATTCTATGGTGTTGCAGATGATTTGCAACCATAAGCATGAAAAATCCGAATCACTCGAAGATCGGATCCGCGGATCGGGACTGAAGCTCACTCCGTCCCGCCTCCGGGTGCTGGAACTTCTGGAGGCCAAACGCTGCTTGATGACAGTGGATGAGGTGGTCTCGGCCCTCACCCGTAGAACCAAAAAGAAGGCGGACTGGACGACCATTTACCGGACCCTCCTCAGCTTTAGCGATGCGGGAATCGTCACTTCCACACTTCTGGATGATGGTGTGGCGCGTTATGAATACAAGTGCCTTGCGCCTGGAGACACCCACCACCACCATCACATCCAATGCAAATCCTGCGGGAAAATCTCCCCCATCGAAGCCTGCGAGATCCAAACCATCGAGGCATTGATCGCCCGGATGGGTTACTCGGACCTCTCTCACAAGCTTGAATTCACGGGGGTTTGCCCGGATTGCCGGGACCGCTGAAAAGCCGTTGCTCCCTCACCGGTTCGATGCTAACTTCACGCTTACATTTCATTCAACTGGAGGGGTGTCCGAGTGGTTGAAGGAGCACGCTTGGAAAGCGTGTAAAGGGTCACACCTTTCGTGGGTTCGAATCCCATCCCCTCCTCCATTTCATTTCTTAATCCCGAATCATGAGAAAAATCTGGGATCGTTTCGTTAACCGCTACAGTCGACACTCCCTGTTGAGACGCATGGCCAGGAATTGCGAACGGTTCCTGAAACACTTTTGGAATGAGTCCAATTGGGAGTTTGCGACAAACGGAGAGGCCTTGGTAGTTCAGACTCTCTCCCGTGCCTGGGAGAATCGAAGAGTCAGGGTGTTCGACGTCGGTGCGAATCGGGGTGAATGGTCCTCAATGATCCTGAGGCGATTCCCGGAGGTGGAACTTCACTCATTTGAGATCGTCCCAGACACCTTTGAACGCACCCGACAGGCGCTGGAGTCCGTT
Organism: Bdellovibrio sp. ZAP7; assembly: GCA_945874535.1. GTDB lineage: Bacteria > Bdellovibrionota > UBA1018 > UBA1018 > CAIMNF01 > CAIMNF01. The sequence continues at coordinate 78,023 of CAMCGZ010000007.1, read as the reverse complement.
CCCGGTCCGAACCAAACACTGAAATTGAATCCGATCGGACTTTCGGATCGTGAAGGCGAAATCGAGATGAGCTATTTCCCCGATGTGGACAACGGCAGTTCCATCGCGCCACTTCCCCACGGGATCCGGACGGAGAAGAGAAAAGTCAGAATCATCACCGGTGACCGATACGCCACTTCAATCAACATCGACCGGATTGACTTGCTCAAGGTGGATACCGAGGGACACGACCTCGCTGTATTGACCGGGATGAAAGGCATCCTCGACAAGGTCACCTGCATCCAATTCGAGTACGGGCATGTTTGTGTCCCGGCAAGGGTATTCCTAGCTGATTTTTATTCACTCTTGACCCCCCTCGGGTACCGGATCGGGCGCCTGTTTCCGGACGGAGTGGCCTTCAAAGAGTACAGCGTTTTCCATGACGAACACTTCCGTGCCGGGAACTACATCGCAATCCGGGAAACGGAAAGTGCATTGATCCGGAGCCTGGCCCGGCCGGGTTGAAGAATCCCCACCCCCTCCTCCCTCCTTCTAAAATGTATAGCGGTGCGAAGAGTCGAGATCATTCGAGGACTGGATCGTGATGATCGACTTACATAAACCGGTATTGATGTCATAGACCCAACCATGAAGGGCAGGAAACCCCTGACGCTCATTCCACGCTTTCTGGATGATGGAAGTGCTCGCGAGGTTCTTGACCTGGGCCATGACATTCAGTTCGACCAAACGATTGACCTTGTCACTTTCAGACTTGATTCCGTCCACTTCAAATCGATGAAAAGAATAGGTGTCCTTGATATTGCGGATCCAATGATCGATCACACCGAGTGAGGCACTCCCCATGGCCGCCTTCACACCACCGCAATTATAATGACCGCAAACAATGATGTGATCCACCTTGAGCGCTTCAACAGCATACTGAACCACGCTCAAGAGATTCAAGTCCGTATGGACCACCAAGTTGGCCACATTCCGGTGAACAAACATCTCACCGGGCTGGGTGTTGGTGAGTTCCGAGGGATCCACCCTCGAGTCGGAGCATCCGATCCAGAGATAATCCGGCTTTTGGCCCTCAGCCATATTGGTGAAATAGCTCGGGTTGTTCTGAGTTTTCCCCTTCGACCAGACCAGGTTCTCCAACAGTAATTTCTTAATCCGATGCATGATTATCCTCTGAAAAACGGACTGACCGCCGCTTTGGTTTTCTTGATATTGACCTGAATATTGCTTTTCGGTGCACCTTCAATGAACTCCTCGAGAACTTCGATGATGTCCGGATCGAAGTGATTCTCGACACCACCATCGATTTCAACCGTGGCTCCGGATGGAAGCGAACGCAAATGGAGCACGAGCTGGTGCTTTTGCAGGAACGAAATGTCTTTCAAGAAGCGGAGCAAGAAATACGAGTCTTCACCCTGGACCATGATCATGGCCTTACGATGACTCCGCTTGATGACAAAAACGAACCCCACCAACATCCCCACTGCAACACCCTTCAGCAAGTCGGTCATCAGAATCGCCAGAATGGTCACCAAAAACGGGACGAACTGATCCATGCCCTTACTGTACATTCTGCGGTAAAGATCGGGCTTCGTCAGCTTGTAGCCCACCAGGATCAGGATGACCGCCAGAACGGAGAGCGGAATCAGGGTCAGCACTTTTGGCATCAATGCCACAGCCAGCAGCAACCAAGCCCCATGAAAAATACCCGACCAGCGTCCCTCGGCCCCGGCATTCACATTGGCCGAGGTCCTGACGATCACTGCGGTAATGGGAAGACCTCCAAGAAGTCCTGAAAGGGCATTCGAGGTCCCCTGTGCCAAAAGTTCACGGTTTTTTGAGCTGTTTTGGCGCTTGGGATCGATTCTGTCAGCGGCGTCAATACTGAGCAGGCTCTCTAATGAACCAACAAAAGCAAGTGTCACTGCCATGAGGTAAGTCGATGACTTACCGAGTGCGCTCCAATCCGAGCTAAAAAATCGTGAGTAAATCTCTGTCAAACCATCAGAAAAAGGCAGATCCAATCGATGTTTGACGTCAAGGTCCATTCCAAAATAATGAAAACCATACCGGCTGAGAACGACTCCGGCTACGACGGCAAGCAGTGCACTCGGAACGCTGCGGAACCACGCAAAGGACATGTTCGCACTGAACCGATCCCACACCTTGATCACGGCGAAGCTGACGAGGGCGATGATCACGCACTCGAGATCGAAAACCTGGAATGCGCGCAACAATTCAGAAAACGTGTTCTCGCCGTCTTCCGCCTGGAAAAATTCCATGCTCCCCATGAAGGCCGAATCCAGTCCGACCGCATGAGGGACCTGCTTCAGGATCAGAAGAAGACCGATTGCAGAAAGCATTCCCGTAATCACTGAACTTGGAAAAAAGTTACCAATGACACCCGCTTTCAAAAGGGACAGTCCGATCTGGATCAGACCCGAGAGAAAGACTGCCACAGTGAAGGCTTCGAAACTCCCCACCTGATCGATTCCGTTTGCCACAATGACAGCCAAGCCAGCCGCCGGCCCCGACACACTGAGCCTGGACCCGCTCAAACTCGAGGCCACCAAGCCGCCAATAATGCCTGCCACCAAACCTGCGGCCAAAGGGGCTTTAGACGCCAGGGCGATCCCGAGACAGAGAGGGAGCGCAACCAGGAACACGACTATGGAGGCTCTCAGATCCGAACGAATATTTGGCTGCATGCCCTAAGGAATACAGGATCCTGAGCAAGTGGACAACTCCTAACGCTGGCCCGATCCCTGCTTCCAGCAGCCCCATGCGACCGATGGAGAACAACAAGACTCCCATTTTCAAAGCGCGCAACCTGAATAAAGCCTACGCTTGGGGAGAAATGACCGTTTTAGCCCTCCGCGGTGTCGATCTCGAGCTCTACCAGGGAGAGCTGGTCGTTCTTCTGGGGCCGTCCGGGAGCGGCAAGACCACTCTGCTCAACATCCTCGGTGGCCTGGATGCGGCGGATTCCGGCGAAGTGTTCTATCGGGATCACGATCTCGTCCACGCCAGCGACTCCGATCTAACCCGATTCAGGCGCGAACACGTGGGCTTTGTTTTCCAATTCTACAACCTGATTCCGAGCCTGACCGCTCTCGAAAATGTCCGTCTGGTGACAGAAATCTCGAACTGCCCGATGAAGCCCGATGCCGCGCTCCGGATGGTCGGATTGGAACATCTTGGTGACCGGTTTCCCTCACAATTGTCCGGCGGCGAGCAACAAAGGGTTTCGATTGCCCGGGCGATTTCCAAACAGCCTGACATCCTGCTCTGTGATGAACCGACGGGAGCCTTGGATTGTGAAACGGGCAGAAAAGTCCTGGAAGCGATCCTGAAAGTTCATGAAGAGCTGGGGACCCTGGTGGTGGTCATCACTCACAACGCTGCCATCAGCGGTATCGCCGATCGTGTCATCCGGATCGAAAACGGTAAGATCGGATCGATCGCGACCTCTACTGTTAAAATTCCTCTTCAGGAGATCCGTTGGTGAAGACCTTGAACTTGAAGGTCATCCGGAGCCTCTTCGCAATGAAGGCCCAAACAGCGGGCATCGCTCTTCTGATCGCTTGTGGGAGTGGCCTTCTGATTGCCGCTTGGAGCTCCTACGACGCACTCCGTTCGGCAAAAGAAAGAACTTACCGCAATCTTCGTTTCGGTCAGATTTTCGCGGACATGAAAAGCGCGCCCCTTTCGCTCGAGTCGAGACTCCGGAGCATACCCGGAGTGGCGGAGTTGGACCTTCGGCTGATCGAAGACGGACTGGTGCATTTCCCGGGCGCCCCTTCGGGACGCTTCATCTCTTTGCCCGAAGCCGGCTCGCTCGGTCTGGACCGTCTTCATTTGAGTCTGGGCGACCTTCCAGTATCGGGTTCGATTCCTCAGGCAGTGGTCCATGAGGGCTTCGCAATGGCCCGCGGACTCCGACCGGGTGATCTGCTTGAAACCACGCTCGGAGGCAAACGCTGGAAGTTCCGAATCAGCGGGATCGGACTTTCGCCCGATACGGTTTATGCCATCGGCCCGGGAGCCCCTTTGCCTGATGATCGCAGATTCGGCATTTTTTGGATGAGGCGATCGGATCTCGAAAAATGGTCCGGCAAGGGGCACATCTTCCGGCGATTGAGCCTGATTCTTTCAGAGGGAGTGTCGCCACACCGGATTCGCGAAGAAGTGGATCGGATCATTTCTCCTTACGGAACCGCCGGATCCTACCTCCGAAAGGACCAGATCTCGGATCGCCTGATCGAAAATGAGATCACCCAGCAAAAAACTCTCGCCATTCTTTTCCCGGGCATCTTTCTCTCGATTGCCGCATTCCAAACCCAAAGTGCGTTGGTCAGGCTCATCGGACTCGAAAGGCTCCAGATCGCGACCCTGCGGGCCCTCGGATACGAACACTCCAAGATCATCACCCACTATCTGAAGCTGGTATTACTGATGGTATCCGGGGGTTCCGTGCTCGGGGTGTTGCTCGGGGCCGGTGTGGGAGAACTCATGGCAGGATCCTACCGCGCCTTTTTCAGATTTCCCGAAGTTTCCTTTACCACGGGATTAAGCGCGGTAGCCCTTGGCATCGGATCTTCGATTTTCCCGGCCGCTCTGGGTGCTGCTACAGCCCTTCGATCGATCCGTTCACTGACACCGGCCGAGGCCCTGAGGCCTGCCTCACCACCGACCTTCAAGATCACGCGCCTTGAACGGAATCTTTTCCGGGAACGCCTCACGATGCGGAGTCGAATGGTCTTGAGAAACCTCTTCGCCCGACCCATCCGCTTGCTTTGGAACACCCTGGGCATGGCGAGCGCGTGGATCCTTCTTATCCTGTCACTCTCCTGGATGGATATTCTGGCGAACATGCTCGATGAACGATTTCACCGCTTATCGAGAGAAACGCTCAGCATGAACCTGAACACACCGGTAGCTGAGCGCGAGTCGCGATCATGGTCCATCCTGCCCGGGGTGATCCAGTGGGAAACCCAAAGAACTCTCCCGGTGCGGATGAGATTCCTGAATCATCAAAGGAATCTTCTGCTCACCGGTGCACCCGTCTTCACAGAACTCGAACGCTACTCACTGGCTCTTCCGACCGTACCCCTCGAGGGGTTGCTCTTGAGCAGGTACTTTGAGGAGGCTTGGGGGATCCGGCCGGGGGATCCGATGGAGTTCGAGCCACTTGGAGAAGGCTCTCACCGATTCACCTTGCCCGTTCACGGATTCGTTCAAGACAGCCTGGGGCTTGCAGCCCGCGTCCCTAAGGGACTCCTGCATGAGAAACTCAATGAATCGCCAGCTTTCAACCGGATCTTGCTCAGAATCGACCCCCAATCAGAGAGTGAGATCCTCTCTACCATTCAGCTGAGTCCCTCCGGTGCAGGGATCCAATCCAAAAAGGCCATTCTTGAAGGTTTTCAGCGCACCCTCGGCACCTTGATCCGGGTCTCGACCCTCATTTTAGTTTCGTTCGCGTGGGTGATGACCCTTTCCCTGCTCGTCAATTCGATGAGAATCAGCACTTCTGAACGACAACGAGAGATTGCCACCATGAGAGTATTGGGTCTCGACTTCGACAAGGCGTTCGGCTTGCTGCTTTCCGAGACCGGAATCCAATGGCTGCTCGCGGTCCCGATCGGGGTTGTTTCGGGCAATTGGCTCACCCGTGCCGCACTGAGCGCCATGCACGCGGAGGAATACGATTTCACCGTGGTGATCTCCCGCAAGACCTACGGATTGGCTCTCTTGGTGGTCGGTGGATCATTCCTGGTCGGAGCGCTCCGGATGCGTTCGACATCCAAACGCATCGGCCTCCCCGAGGCCTTGAAATCGGAGGACTGAGATGAAGAAGACGATCAGCCTCTCCATTGTTGTTCTGTGCATCGGAGCAATCTCCTGGTGGCTCTTTCAACCGGAACGGATCGAGATCGAGACCGCCTTTGTCGAAAAGGGGTCCATCACAGAATACTTGGCAAGCGACGGCTACTTCAGGAGTTTGGATCGAAGAACCCTCACTGCCTTTGCCGACGGTGAAATCGAAAGCCTCGTGCTGAAGCCGGGGGATCCGGTAAAAAACGGCCAGGTGATCACCAGGATTCTTTGGGATGTGGCTCCGGAGCCCCTTCTTTCTCCCCTGAGTGGCGTGGTTTCGCGAGTGTGGCGGGAGACCGCCGGACCGGTGAGAAGAGGAGATCCTCTGATCGAGATCATCGATCCGAAACGCCTGGAGATCGTCGCTGAAATCCTGACCTCCGATGCGGCACGAATTCGTCCGGGACAAAGTGCGACAGTGAAGGGGTTCGGTTCCAGGTCCCCCCTCCCCGCGCGTGTCAAACGCCTGAGTCGGGCTGCATTCGTCAAAGTCTCGGCCTTGGGAGTGGATGAAGAGCGAACGGAGGTGATCTTGGAACCCCTGAGTTCTGTTTCCAATCTTGCACCCTGGACTGGAAATCTTTTTCATGCCGAAGTGAACATCGAAACGGCTCGAGTCGAACATTGTCTGAAAGTTCCCATCGGATCCCTGGTCCGTTCCGGTGGCGATTGGTCGGTATTCATTGTGAGGGAACGCAGAGCTCACCGGATTGCCGTTGCCCGGGGAATCGATGACGGCCACTGGGTGGAAATTCTGGCCGGGCTGTCGGGCACCGAAAGGGTCATTTTGTATCCCGAAGACCGGGTCCGTGAAGGCGCCGGAGTCAAACTGTCGGAATCGAGGGGTAAACGCTGAATCACCGGATTCCGGGTTTACAAATCGGACCCAAGCGTGACAAAGTGCAGCAATGGGACCGACACTCCCTCGTAGACAGCCCCGAAAAGATTTCTCGGATTTTCTTATTACGTCGGCATCGGGAATGAGCGCTTTGAGAAGCTCGAGGGTTATGACGACCTCTACCTTTACATCGACCACTATGAGCCTTCCCGACACCCATTGAATCGCCTGTTCTTAGGCTCGAGCGCGAGCAGTACCAATCGAAGGTGAAAGGCAAAGAGACCGGGAGGGCACTCGAATACCTCACCTTCCGGTCATTGGTGACCAATGTGGACAGCGAAATTGAGAAAAGATCGCACCACTCTAAAAAAGAGGCGGAAGGTACTCCCGAAAGAAGAAGGCATTCCCGCTTACTGACGACCCTCGATCCACATCTTCTCGAATTGTTTTACAAAAGGCGAGACGATCGCCATCTCATCGAGATAAATCTGGTTTTCCTGATTCTTTTTCGCAGCTCCGTTGGTGAAATTGAAGGAACCGGTCTCCAAACGGCTTCCGTCGATCAAGACAAACTTGTGGTGCATGATCCCCTTCTGCCTCCCAAACCGGACCTTGACTCCGGCTCTCACCAACTTAGACACCCCGGAATGACTGTTCTTGGAGTTCCTCCGTTCGACAAGAACCCTCACCGGAATCCGTGAAGAGGTCTCCACCAATGCGTCCACCACAGAAGAAAGATTGATATCAAAGACAGCGACATCCACGCTCTTCCTGGCCGAACGGAGGAACTTCACCAGCTTGACTTCGCAAGGCCCGGCTGGAGAAAAACAGATCTCATTTGCAACCGGCGCTTCGGCAAGGGTATTCGCAACGACCTGTGCGGCCCGCTCTGCGAGACGCCCCGCCTTGGACTTGGCCTCCGAATCGTGACTCATTAACAATAGGACACTGACCCATACCGCACTGAATCTATGCACGCCCCCATTCTAACGGCCTTGACGTCCTCGTCAAGCCCTCAACACCTTGCCTCTTACCGATCCTCTCCCCTATGCTCGGAGTATGATCCCAACAAAAGCCTATGCCGCTATTTCCGCCGATACCCCCTTGGCCCCCCACCTGATTCAACGGAGAAAGCCGGGACCTGACGAGATTCTGATTGAGATCCTGTACTCGGGTATCTGCCATTCGGACATTCACACCGCTCGCAGCGAATGGGGCCCTACCCAATACCCTTGTGTCCCTGGACACGAGATCGTGGGGCGGGTGGTGGAAATCGGGAAAAAAGTGAAACGATTCAAGATCGGTGACCATGCCGGCGTCGGATGCTTCGTCGATTCTTGTGGAAAGTGCGGAGAATGCCGCTCGAACGAGGAACAGTATTGCACGGTTCACGCCTCATTCACTTACAACAGTGTCGAGCGGGATCTCAAAACACCCACCTATGGCGGCTATTCGGAGCGAATCACCGTACGGGAACGCTACGCGCTTAAAATCAAAAAATCACAGCCTCTAGAAAGAGTCGCTCCACTGCTGTGTGCAGGGATCACCACGTACTCTCCGCTCAAACGCCATGGCATCAGAAAGGGGATGAAGGTCGGAGTCGTCGGCCTCGGTGGTTTGGGCCACATGGGGGTCAAGTTGGCACGGGCCATGGGGGCCGATGTCACGGTGTTCAGTACCTCGCCATCAAAAGAGAAGGATGCTAAAAAGCTCGGAGCGAAGCATTTTATCCTTTCCAAGAATCCGGCGGCTTTTGAAACTGTACAGGGTAAGTTCGACTTCATTCTCGACACGGTCTCGGCCAAGCACGACTTCACTCCTTATCTCGAATCGCTTAAAAAAGACGGCACTCTGGTATTGCTCGGTGCAGCCCCCGACCCGAGCGAGGTTCAAGCGTTTGCACTCATATTCGGCAGAAAGCGTCTGACCGGCTCCTTGATCGGTGGCATCCGTGAAACCCAGGAGATGCTCGACTTCTGCGCGAAAAAGAAGGTGTTATCGGATGTCGAGGTCATTCCTGCATCCCGAATCAATGAGGCCTATGAAAGAACCCTGAAAGGCGATGTCCGTTACCGTTTTGTCATCGACACCTCGACGTTGGGGAAAACGGAATGATCCCGCCATGGGCGATTTGCTTATTCCTGATTTCCGGACCCGCTGTTGCTTCAGCCGCAGAAAGTCGATTTTCGTGTTCCCGTGCACCCGATCAGCGAACCGTTTCAAAACCTGCCTCATGTGACGACACCCACGGGTTCGGATTGATCACGCCTGACCAATTGGTCAGACCAGAGCTGAAATTGCTCTTCGCGGGAAAGTCGGAGTCGGATATCGAGAAGGATCCTCAGCTCAAGAATCTCGCACTCGAAGCCAAGTTCCGGACGACCTCCAATATGAATGGCGCTCGGTTCCGCTTTCGATCCGGTGTAGAAAGGACTGTTTTCAGGGGATCCTACCTCGCTCCGTTATTCTCAAAAACCAGTGTGACGCGCAAGAGCAAGAATGACCTAGAAGATCCCCGTGCCGAGTGCATGCGGTCTCTGGTGACGGATCACCGGCTGACCAAGATCGTGAATTACGACGAGCTGGACTGGCCATCGGCCAAGAACCTCACAGCCGAAGAGCGTGAATCCCTGCTCCGGTTCAATCCCAAGGCCTCCTACTGGAAATTCAACGAAAGCGCCGGGAGGACTTTTCAATACAAAATCTCAAAAGTCCCGGGCGCGGACGAAACAGTTCGAAAACGGTTCATCTTCGATGATGTCGCAAGAATCATCCGTGAGATCGAGGGTAAGAAAGAAGACTCGGGCTCGGTTTACATCCACTGCTACGGGGGACATCACCGGACCGGGGCGGTTTACGGCGTTCTTCAGAAATGCATCGGCGGGTTATCCGTAGAGAAAGTGATCGAAGAGTACAGGTGCCACATCGGCTATGAGTCGGAAGATCGACGAGGCGGACAACATCCGGACAATGAAACCGTCATCCGGGAGTTCCCCTGCGGCGAATATTTCACCTGAAATAGCGCACATCGAGGTCCAGCAACATCCCCTCACCCGAAACCACCTCGAGGGCCAAGCCCGATGAGGACTTCAAACGGTGTGAAATCTGATAAAGCGGATAAATGTACACTCCCTCGAAGGAGCCATCGGGACCTCTCGGCATCGAACAAACTCCGGCATCGGGATCACAAATCCTGACCTTGAGGCCCGAACCATTTGCAGTCAGACTCAGTCGCACATCCCGAATCAAAAACGGATCGAGCGTACCGATTTCACCTTTTAGCAGGTAGTCCAGCGTAGGCGCTCCTCCGATCGATGACAAGACCATCGGGAGCTCTTCTGTCGACCGGAAATTTGAAGATTCCGGATGGTTGAATTGAATGTAGGGCTTCAGACGGAGAATTTTAGGACTGCGCCGGTAGAGCTTCCAACAATCGGTCCCTCTACAAGTGGGAAATGCCTGGCTGGCCTCGCGTTGGTCGGCATAGGGACGGAAATGAGCTTCCGCTGCAACACCCGGAGCGTATTCCAGATCACCGGTCGAGACGACATCGATTTCCCGCTTGTTCTGCTCGAGTGCGTCCTTCAATCGATCAACGGACCAGGACGAATCGCGAAGGACAGCGTTCAGTTCCTTCGATTCTGCCGTGTCAGAGTCGAGATCCACCCCTTCACGGAGCACGATAGTGCCGGTGCCATTTCCAGAACGGTTCACGACCGCATCGAACAATTGCATGGCATCAGGAAGGCTCGCCCGGATACACCCCATGGAGGCTGGAGCACCCAGGTTTCCGTAATGCGGAGAAGAGTGGATGAAATACCCGCCCTGGATCTGAAGCGCCCAGTACATCGGAGAGTTGTGATACTTGATGGAAGTCCTCCAAGGCCAAGGCTTCCCTTCGATCTGTGGAATGGATAGACGGTAAGTTCCGAGAATCGGATCCTTGCCATCGATGGCGGTCGAAACCAAGAATGCCCGCTCGATCCTTCCATTGACCGTCAGAATTGCGAATTCATGATCGAAGTTCTTGGGTTTCCTTTGAACCCATACTCGAACCCGATTCGCGACGCCTGACTCAAACTGGACTCCCATATGTTGGCGGATGTCCCTGAGTCCTTCGGAGAGAAGTGTTTCGGGATCGGCCTCAGGCATGGATTCCTTCACTAAGGGTCGATGCCAACCTTGCGCGACAGCCGGAGGCGCCAGCAACAAACAGAAAAGAAATGAAACTGAGCTCAAGAAATGACGATTGCGCATGGTTAAAGCACGAAAGTGTACTAAATCAGTTCCCCTTTGTCAATGCCTGACTTGACTTATCCGCTTCGGAGCGTACCCTGAAATCAGGAAGGATTGGTTTCTATGGAGCCGAAACTCAGGATTACCAAGCGACTCCAGGAAATTTTCCGTCTCCTCGATGGTCTCCCGGCTCAATCGGAACTTTCACTTTGGATCAACCGGGGTGACAAAAGACAGCTTTTTCCAGGCGTTCTCATCCGGGTCGATCGATCCCAAAGTCTCCTGTTCATTGAACTCAAGGAGGGGTCCCCGGACTTGAGCGGCCAGGAATACTGCTTTGTGCGGCTCACCCCGTCTGAGGGCGTGGCGCGCTGTGCGGTTTCGGTGTTCCATGACCGGACCTTGGTCCTCGAAATCTCGGATGAATTGGTGCTGACCGAACGGAGACGGCACCGACGGATCTTCTTCCAGAGTGAGGATTCAAAGAAAGCGAGGATCCGGATCGACCGGCACACCCTCGAACTCGACGTCATCAACGCTTCTCGTGGAGGCTTACGGCTCCGGGTGGATCCCGGTCAGGCTTCCATGCTGAAACAGGGAGGGGCCTTCGAAGTCGAAGCACTCGGAACCCGAACGCTGCCGCTTCCCGCCAGGCTGGTCTGGACCCGCGAGGGGAGTGCGGCCATCGCGCTCGAAGAGGAAATTCCAGAAGAGGTGTTTCAGGAGTTCATCCGCCTTCCCCGTTCAGCCCATGTGGATCCTGAAAAATTCTTCCAGGATCAGGAATACTTTCAGACGGTCCGGAGCAACATGGAGTCGATTATTTCAAAACTCGAGAAGAGGCCGAAATTCGCCACCGCCATGAAGACGCTCAAGGTGGACCGCAACGGGAACTACCTAAAGACCCACATCGATCTTCTCTGTTATGTTTCCTGTTCCATCGGTAGAACATTGGGCTGGGTCACTGAAAGCACGATCGACAAACTGATCTATGTGTCCTACTTGCACGACCTCAGGTACTTTGAAATGCCGAAACTGGCCAAGATCCCATCCAAAGCGGCGTTCGAGTCCCAAAGGGACTCACTCTCAGAGGAAGAAAGATCAGCCTACCTCGAAGGCCCTGCTTACAGCGCCATGATGTCCAAGGACGACGAAATGAACTCGATCGATGTGGAGCGGATTCTGCTCCAACAAAAGGAGCGCCCCGACGGTTCGGGGTTTCCGGCGGGAATCACCTTCAAACAGCTGTTCCCCCTTTCCTGTTTGTTCATCATCAGTCATGCGTTTGTGGATTACGTTTACGAACACCCTGATTGGTCCTTCCGCAAATTCGTCGACGACGTCCGCCCGCAATTCAAGGGTCCCTACTTCATCAAGATCCTTCAGGCCCTTGAGGAACTCGAAACATCAAGGGCGAGGTACTGAGATGGGCTCACTGGTACTGGTTCCGACTCCTATCCATGATCCTCTTCCACTCGAACCCGAGGCTCTGGCGCTGTTGCAAAAGATCGCGCTGGATCCGGATTGGACCCTTCTGGTCGAAGAGCTGAAGACTGCGAGAACCCGCTGGCTCAGATGGGGCCTGACTCGCGAAGCTATCGCCCGCTTCGTCACTCTGAATGAGCATGATCAGGCGGATTCCGCGAAAACTGTCCTCGATTCTTTGAGAAACGGAGGGTCGGCCGTTTTGATCAGTGATTGTGGCCTTCCAGCCTTCTGCGATCCCGGCCGGATTTTGATCGATGCCTGCCACCGCGAAGGAATCCGGGTCACCTCGACTCCGTTCCCGAACTCGATCGCCCTGGCTGTCGCGCTCAGTGGTTTTCCACATGAACAATTCTTTTTTGCAGGATTTTTGCCGGCGGATTCGGCAGGGAGAAAGCAAGCCCTGGATCGTTTGTCACGGATCGAAGAACCGATCGTATTGATGGATACCCCCTACCGGTTTCGAGCCCTGCTCGAAGACATTGCAAAATCGAGGCTGCAAGGAAGGCAGGCGTTCATCGCGACCGAGTTGAATTCCCGGGAGGAACGCTTGTTTCGGGGATTTCTACCGGACTTGTTGAAGAAAACCGGGGGAATCGAAAAACCTGAATTCGTTCTGGTTCTGAACGCCACTCAAGCAGGCCGCAGGAATTGAGGGTGCCGGGCGATCCGTTCGTCCATCAGCTTTCGGTTTGGCTCGTCCATTCCAGCCGGATAGCGGGCATCACTCCTGGATCTTCGCTCGAGCCATTCCCGGCCGAGAAGAACTCCGCTCCCGAAAGCCTCATCCGCGGTATTGAACGCCACTGTAGTGGATGACTTCGGGCCGCTGGAAGGTCCAGACCCGACAAAAAACCCGCAATCGAGCAGCACGGAACGGATCAGAGTGGAGTGGCTGTAGGTCATCAATCTTACAGGACGCTCCCCCAGGATGCTCTTCAGCCGCTTGAAGGCTTCGGGCGTCCAGAGCGATGAGTCAGTTTTGCTCGAAAAAGGATCATAAAATATGAGATCAGGTGCGGTGGCGCCATCGATCCTGTCCAGGAAATCCCCTTCAAGAAGTGCCCACTCGACTGCTCCATCGGGCCGTTTCCAGAGTCGATCCCGGAGGAGAACCGTTGGAGCCGGATGGTGCAAATGGGGAAAACGTGGAGCATTCCGGATCGCCAGTTTGAGCGGATTGAGATCGGTTTCAAAGCTTTCGATCCTGAGCTTGGAGCCCGGCTCCAGATGACCTTCCACTTCGCGGATCGCGGCCATGGCATTGTGAGCTGCGCCCAGGCCGACATCCCAAACCACCACATCGCCCTTCCTCAAGCGCTCCATCAGGGAGGCTGGCTCGACATACAGTCGTCGGGCTTCTTCATCCGGCGGATTCACGGAATGCATCACCTCTCCCGAACTCTTTTGCCGGATACTCGAAGAGCCCGCCTGGTTCCGGATCACCTCATAATCACCTAGGGCGAGGCGACGTCCGGAGCGATCGGGTTTCGGGCCCTGAAACGGGGTGGAGGGATGATCCTCGTCGGAACGGACCAGGCATTCGCGCTGCTCCCGGTAGAAATCCAAGAACCGGTCAGAAAGGATGCTCTCGCGAATCCGTTTCATCAGACCATGATAGAATGCGAGGTTATGTCGGGAGAGCAAATGCCATCCGAGCACCTCTTCGGTCTTATTGAGATGGTGCAAATAGGCTTTGGAGTATGAACGGCAGGTGTGGCAGTCGCACTCGGGATCTAGCCGGTCTTCAGAGAACTTATACACACTTCTTCGCAACTGCAGCTTGCCCTTGGAGGTGAAGGCGACGCCCCGTTGTGCCAACTGCGAGGGTAAAATGCAGTCGAACATGTCGACGCCGCGATGGACCGCCTCGAGAATATCGATCGGAGTTCCCACGCCCATCAAGTACCGCGGAAGATTGCGTGGCAACATCCCGGCTGCGAGCTCGGTGAAATCCTCCCGCTGTTGTTTGCTCTCTCCGACTGCCAAACCACCGATGGCGAATCCGTCGAACGGAAGGCGAGTCAGGAATTCCGCACTTTGTTGGCGCAAATCCTCGAAACAAGCTCCCTGAACAATCCCGAACATGGACTGAAGCGAGTCACCCCTCGCCTTCAGGCTCCGCTCGGCCCAACGGTGGGTCAGATGCATCGCCTCGATGGCCAGCGCCTTCGGTGCAGTCGAAGGAATACATTGGTCGAGAACCATCATGATGTCGCTTCCGATGGATTTCTGCATACCGATACTCAATTCAGGCGAAAGGAGAATCATTCGACCATCGACGTAACTCTGGAATCTGGCACCTGCTTCATCCATCTTCCTGGAATGGGGAAGCGAGAAAATCTGGAATCCGCCCGAGTCCGTCAGAACCGGGCGGCTCCAGTTCATGAAACGGTGGATACCCCCGAAACGGTCGAAAACCTCGGGTCCCGGCCTGAGGAGTAAGTGATACGTGTTGGCGAGTAGGACATTCGAACCGGTCTCAAGGAGTGACTCCACAGTCTGACTCTTGACCGTCGCCTGGGTCCCGACCGGCATGAAAATCGGTGTGATCACCTCTCCATGGAGAGTCTGGAACCGGGCTGCTCTCGCCTTGGATCCGGTCGCCTCGGCTTCGATGGTGAATCCCAGACGGCTCATCAGCGGAGGACCACCTTGCTCACATTGGAGAGTTCTCCGGTCTGAATGTCCTTAACGCGCCAATAGGCCTGGCCCCGCATGGGCGGCCTGATGCGGATCAGGTTCATCCGTGTTTCCTGGGAAAGAACAATTTTTGCAAACAACGGATCCTCCGCCAGCTCGAATAGGAAGTGATCCTGGGTTCCGAGTGAAGTCCAAGTGAACATCGTTCCGAGAACCGAGTGAACTTTTTCGGATCCTCCATCGGCCGGAAATGTCAGGATCGGACAATTCCTCCACTTCGACACATCCAGCACAGTGGTTTCCCACTTGAATCCGCCTTCGAGTGATTCCACAACTTTAACTTTCACCGGGGCAGCGACCGTGTCTCCCGGCTCGACGACGCCTTGGCCCGGAGTCAGGTTCAACAGGATCTTCCCGTCTTCGGATTCCAGTGAGGCTGCTGTGGCTTTCCCAGACGGAATGTATGCCAAAGTTTTTCCACATCTCAGGGCCTGATCGGCCCAATTCAACTTCCGGACCCTCTCGGGAATCGTGATGGACGTCTTCACCGGCTTGGCCTGATCGACTTCGAGAGTATAGGCACCGGGTTTTATCGGCAACCAAGCCACCTTGCCCGGAAGATTCGGTGCGATGGCAATCGTCTTCATTGCCACTACAGCGCCCGTCGAGTCCAGAATCCGGATATTTCTCTCGGCGATCATCCCGGTGCACATCATCCGGATGTCCATCTGGTTGCCTTTACGGTCGATGACCGGCGCTTCGCAACCGGAGGTTCGCTCAATGGGTTTGTTCTCAGCCATGGCGGCCGCAAACGTGGCTCCCTCACTGCCTTTTGGAGCAGGTTTCACCTCGATTGCCTTCTGATCGCGGGTGACCTTGAGACTCTTCATCGGACCTGCGGACCGGACCTCACCCTTCTTCAAGTCCAAGAGTAACTGGAAGTTGCCCAAAGAATCTGGAGACCCGGTCGTGTCGAGCTGGACGAGGGAATCCGGCACCAGTTCCACAACACTTCCGTCGATAAAATGGAGTACGGCAACACTGTCCGATCCGGTCATGACCGAGTCCTTGACCCGCACATCCTGACGGACCTGTACGTTCCGGAACTCGGGCATCTCGAATTCCTTCCTGCGGACCATGTTTCGAATGACCTCGACCTCGGCAATCTTCGGACGTTTCTCATAGCGCTCCAGACCGATCCACCTGAAGACGCGATCGGTGTCGAACACGAACAGGTAAAAGCTGAACATGAACAAACCACCGCCAAACGTCATCATGCCGATTTCGGAACGCTTAAGACGCATGATTCCCCTGCTCGATCACGAGGAAGGTCACATCGTCGAGGAGCGGAGCTCCATCGTTCAATGGCACCAAGTCCCGTATCACGGAGTCGACAATGGCTTCTCCATTATGCCCGACATGGCTCTTCAGAAATTTCTTGAACCCCTTTCTACCGAGGACCTGTTCCTGTGTGCCGAGATCCTGGATACCGTCCGTAAAGAGAACGATCTTGTCTTCTCTTGAAGAGAATGAACCCTCGATCTCATCGAGTTCATCGGACATCACCAAGGTGTCTCCGAGACGGCTTCCCGATGCATTCAGGGACCTTGCCTCACCGGATACCGAATCGAGGTAATAGGATGGATTGTGACCGGCACTCGAATAAACAAAAGTCCCATTTTTGATGTCAAGAACCATGCAAACAGCGGTCATGTTCATCTCACCGCGGGTCGCCTCGAATACCACCCGGTTGAATGCCCGGAGAATCTCCTTCGGGCCCATGTTGATTTCACCCTCGCGTTCGACTTGATCCTGGATCATGGACACACAACCCCTCGTCGTGGCAACGAGCATGGCGCTGGCGTACCCGTGCCCCGTGACGTCCCCGACGAGAATCGCCACACGCTCTTTTCCCCGGATGAAACCCCACCAATCGCCGCCGCACTGATCCGCTGGCTTGTAGTAACTCGAAACTTTGAGATCGCCGAATGCGACCGTTTTCTCGGGGATGAAAATCCTTTGAACCGCACCCGCTACCTCGAGTTGGGCCTCGATCTTGGTCTTCTCTACCTCGGATTGGATGAGTTTCTTGATTTTCTGCGCCATGCTCGCCACGGAGTCGGCCAGGATTTTGGTCTCATCCTTGGTCTCCACGTGAATCGGGGTGTCGAATTCTCCTTGAGCGATACGGGCAGTCGCACTCGACACCTCGATGATCGGGGCGGCGAGCTTCCGGGCGACGAGAATCGATGCACCGAGAGCGACTCCCACTGACATCAGGATCAAAAGCACGATCTTGACTCCGAGCACGTAGGCGGGTCTGTATGCGGTTTGCGTATCGATGACAGAGATCACTTTTCCGATGTCGAGAAGATCCGAGTATCCCCACAAACCTGCGCTCTTCTCGAGTGTCCCGGACTTGAAGCTGGAAGCGAGAATATCTCTCACCGCATCTTTTGCCGCATCCATCCGTTTTTGTGCGGTATCGCTACAGAACATCACCGGGTCACCATTCCGGTTGAATACCCCGACATTCGAACCCTCGCACTCCACCCTCAAATGCTTGAAGCCGAGTCTAACCCCGATCACCACCGACTTCGACGGGAATAAGGCAATACTGTCCTCACCCAGAGCGGTGTCGGAGAGGACGTAAGTCGCGGCCAGGGAACCGAGCCAGTTCTCGTCCTTCTTGATCAATCCCGAGAATTCCTGTTCACCAGCCTCGACCCAACGGGCTTTGCCATCCTTCAAGTAGATTCCAACCGCCTTGACGGCCGAATTGACGTCCCGTGCATCGTTCAGGATGCTCTCGAGCGAGCTCTTGAGGTCCTCTTCACGAACTTTCAAATTGATGATTTTCGCAGCCACTTCCCTTGCCTTCGCAAAATCGGTTTCGAACACCTTCGAAATTGCCTGGGTCTGTGACTGCTGGCCCTGAAGTGTGTAAGCGCGGCTTTCGGTGCTCAAGACCTGGAGGGAAAGCCCACCGTTCAAAACAATCAAAGTACTGACCAGAAGTAGGGTGAGCACCAGAATTTTCGTGGAAATGTGTTTCATGGTCTATTCTCCGAAATAATATCCCAACATCAAGCCGTAGCGGCTTGAGTTGTAATCCGCATTGACTGCCGAAACCCCGGCCGGAACCTTCGCCCATGCCGCATCGGCGGCCACATGAAAGGCTCTTCCGAACAAACGGAGCCTCACGTCCGCAATGATGCCGGCCCAGAAACTCTGGGTGGAAGGGACCGCCGTGAGCAACGGACCGTAGGTTGCTGCCACAAAGAAACTCCTGTCGAAGGGTCTGAGCACCACATGGGCCGCCCATCCGAGTGAAGAGATGATCCCGTACCTGCCCTCACCGTTCATCCCCATGATTTCACCGCCGAGTCCCGCCAGAAGCGCCAGTCTCCGTGAACGGAGGAGGTTCTTGTGGAGGTAGGCTCCTGCCACGGTGACTCCCGAAAGGCCTCCCCCTTGATTCATCCGCATCTCAATCTCGGGAATGAGTCCGAAACTCACAGGCGAAAACCGGTTCGCATTGAAATACAGAGCTACCTGCCTCCCTGCCCAGTTTTGAACCTGACCTGACCCATCCGCCGCGCGATTCTGATGGGTGACTTCAGAGGCCCCAAGGTACCCTCCGAAGACCCAATACCGCCTAACCTTCGCCTTGGGTGTGGGAGCCGGGGTCGCCTCAGCCACCACAATCGCGGGAGTCGGCTCGGGCGCCGGGGGCAGTGGAATGCGCATCAAGAATTTTCCAGCCACCGCACCTGAGCGGTTCATAATCAAGTACTGGGGATCCCGCCCCTGCGGAGCCTCGGAATCTTTCATGACTTTCAGCCCATTCGAGGTCGACACTTTTCCCGCCTCGCCAGCAGCATCCCAACACACGGACTGACCGGAGCCGATCACGGCGCACTTGGGACCTGTACTTCCACAACGGATTCCGACAATTCCGAATCCGCGAACCAGGCTCGAAGTTTCCACTCTGATTCCAGCCGATTCACACTCGGGAGAGGCGATCACCACAGGAAAGTCGAAAGGAATATCAAAAATGTATCTCGCTTTGACCTTTTTCTCTCCAGTCTGGTCTTTCTCGGTGACCGGGACAACCGTCGAGATTTCACTGAGGCAGGCATTCAACTTCCTGATTTCTTTTTTACCTTTCGCCAAGCTGACGCAAGGAATCGAGGCTGCGTCCTTCCACAACCACTGACCCTTCACCTTGGAGACTTTCACTTGCCCCTTGCCATCGACCCGATTTGCGATAACGGTAAAGTCCCCCTCCTCCTTCGCGAGTGCCGGGAAAGAGAGCAGAACAAAAAGAACTGCGAACACGGTGCCCAGTTGTCGAAACACAGGCTTTTTCAAAAGAATCAGACACTTTCAGTGTACCTGTTCCCCAAAACGAAGGTGAGAAAAAACATCGCGTTGAACCGCTTGTTCCGCCAGAAAACTGTCATTCCGCCAAGTAGATCCTGCAGTTTTTGCCGATTGATTGCGCCTCCGATCAAAACTCATAATTTCTGAAGAAAGTAGGATTTCAAAATGAATCAATGGCAAGCATGGGTGAATGTGAAGTGGAAGCCGGGCACTCCGGAAACCGCATGGCAAAACTGGAAAAGCAGCAAGTGGGTGCGGGGCGTGTGGTCCACCACCGGCAACTGGGATTGTTCGATCTGGCTCGATGTCAGCACCCCTGACGAACTTGAAGAATTTGTCTGGAAAGAAGTCCGCGGAAACACCTGGGTGGAAGCCACCGAGACCCGCTGGGCGAAACAGTGGTGGGAAAACCGCAAAGCATCCTGATTGAATCATTTAACCCCGGAGAGTACCCCTCTCCGGGGTTTTTTTTATGAATCCACTCTTGAAACAGGTATTAAATAGCGCCTCGATGGTGTTCCACGGTAAAGACCGGGAGCTCGAATTGATGCTTTGCTGCCTGCTGGCTCGCGGGCATCTCCTGATCGAAGACATTCCGGGGATGGGCAAAACCACCCTTGCAAAAACTCTCGCTCGACTGCTCGGCCTGAAATTCAATCGGATCCAGTTCACGAACGACCTGCTTCCACCCGATATTCTCGGCTTCTCGATTTTTTCAGAGAAAGACTCGCGAATGATTTTCCAACCGGGGCCGCTCTTTGCGGAAATGGTGCTCGGTGATGAGCTGAATCGTGCTTCACCGAAGACCCAAAGCGCATGTCTTCAAGCGATGGAAGAGCGGGAAATCACGGTAGAAGGTGCTACTCATCCGCTTCCACCTGTTTTTCTTCTGATTGCGACTCAGAACCCCAAAGACAGCTCGGGCACCCAACTCCTCCCTGATTCACAGCTCGATCGTTTCCTGATGAGGATTCCACTCGGCTATCCGGACCTTGAGTCCGAGAGAAGACTCCTTGAAGACGGGATCGGATCTGATCGCAGGTCATTGAGAATTCAAAGTCTCGAACCCGTGCTGGACACCACCACACTGATCGAGATGCAGGAGCAGGCCGAAAAAACCACCACGTCACCTGCTCTGATCGACTACATTCTGCGTCTGGTCCGGGAAAGCCGCCTGAGCGGGGAAGGGCTTTCTCCTCGCGCCGGACTGGATCTGCTCCGCGCCTCCAAGGCCTGGGCTTTTCTTCACGGAAGGAAATTCGTCATTCCTGAGGACGTACAAGCGATTGCCCACCCCGTGATGAATCACCGGATCCCGGATGTGACAGGACTGCTCTCCCATGTCCCGGTGGAGTGACCGCATTTTCCGAAGCGACCGGACTTACATCGTGCCGAACGGCGCCGGTATCGCTTTCGGTGGTCTCTTTTTTTTGCTTTTGTTCCTGGGTGCGGCCCTGAATCGCCCCTTGCTCCAATTGATCGGATTCATGATCGCCATCCCCTATCTGAGTGCGATGGTTCAGAGCAACGGCAACGTGAAGGACTTGAAGATTCGCGTATTGGAGGGCCCGCTCGCGGCAGCCGGAACCACCGTTGAGGCTAGAGTGATCCTGGAACATCAAGGTAAAGGCATGTGTCGGAAAGTGTGGATCGGAGTGCGCGGTAGTCCGCGTTCTCAACAGAGGATGGTCGACCGGATCGACCCGGGTAACCCGATCGAGATCCGGATTCCCTTGGGGACTTTCAAACGGGGGATTCATCCGCTTCAAGATTTGTCAGTGACTAGTAATTATCCACTGGGAATGTTCCATACCTGGAAAAGGTTCAAATCGGGTGTCACCGCATGGATCCACCCCTCGCCCTCCGGAGCACTCCCATGGAGACAGAGAGCATCGCTCACGGACGAATCCCGTCTCGAATACCGCGAGCATCGCCCCGCAAACCCGGCTGATTCATCTGCGAGAATCGACTGGAAGCGTTTTGCGCGTGATCAAAAAAAACTGATCCGGGTTTATGATTCGGATCCTGAACCGAAGGTTGTGTTGCGCTGGAACGAGGTCCGGCACCTTCCTGTGGAAGATGCTCTTTCACAGATGACCCGCTGGTTAATCGATGCGGAACGTGCCGGTTTCGATGCAACCGTCGAAGCGCCTTTCACCCAGGGGCCCGTGACAGCGAATACCATGAAAACTCACCTCAAGGCCCTTGCGGGCTATGGAGATGCCAGATGACACCGGCGTTGACCACGCTGTTCATTCATCTACTGGTCACAGCTTCGCTGCTACCCCTCGCTGTCACCGGCGGTCTCATAGCAGCTGCCGTTTTGATCCGGAATGTTCTGGCCCGCTTTCCGGCCGGACTCGTGTTCTTGTGTTTCGTGATTCTCGCCTTCAGAATCTACTCGGTCCCCACCGGACCCCTACCCTTCTTCATGGTTTTTTTTGACTGTTTTTTACTCTGGATGGTGTTGTCCTGGGAAAACAGCCCGGGTGACCTGAAGACTTTTCTGACTGATCTTCTGAAAAACGGGGCTCAACTTTCGCTTGTGATCGGCTTATTGGCTTCCCTTTTCTTCTCGGTCTTCCCCTCCAGTCCGTTCAGGAGTTTTCTCCCTTACTCCAGTAGCGCGACCATTGGTCTCGGATCGAGCCAGGAGATCCAACCCGGTCAACAGGAATCCCTCACTCCCTCCGGGAAGACCGCCTTTATCGTGAAAACAGGAATCGAAATTCCGAGAGACCGTCTTTATTGGCGCGCGAATTCGCTCACGACCACCCTGGATGGCATGCACTGGTTTCACAAGAAGCCTGTCCGGAACCGGGTGTCGGATCCGGATTCGGAGGTGAAGCAGAAGTTGGTTCTTTTCGCACACCAGTCGGAGGTGCCGGTGGGTCTCGACTCTCCTTCCCGAGTAGAAGTGATTTCCGAGAATCTGATGCTGGCTGGGACGATGAAGCCCGAGCCCGATTTGCCGGGCCCCGATGCCATCGAAAGCCGCTCTATCCGTATTGCTGACAACCGACTGATGGACAAACTCGCACCCTGGAAGCCTGAGAAGCCGGGAGATGAGCTCATTTTACGGGATCGGATTCTCGACTGGTACACCCGCGAATTCAGCTATTCTCTGAGTCCCGGAAAACTACAACATCCGAGACTTTCCAATTTTCTCTTGAACTCCAGACAGGGGTACTGTGAACACTTTGCGGCTTCTTTTTCTGCAATCATGCGACATTTGGGAGTCCCCTCCAGGGTGGTATCCGGCTACCGCGGAGGCACCTGGAATCCTATCTCAGGAAGTTACCGGGTGGACGAGGATGATGCTCACGCATGGAGCGAGTTCTGGTCTGAGAAGGAAAAACGCTGGGTCAGGGTCGATCCGACCCTGTCGGTGCCGGGAGCAGCTCCGCCGAACTACAGCAGGACCACGGGGGTTCCCGGACAAATCTACGAGGCAGTGATCAGCGAAATCCGGCTCTTCTTCGAGGAGAATCCGGGATCCGCACTGGCATTGAGTCTCACGCTTTTTTTTGTGTTCCTTTCGGGGATACTTGCCTTTACGCGCAAAAAGCAGGATCCACACGAAAAACTCCTCGAGCTCTACCGTCTTTATTGCCGTCGGGGAGAAAAAGCAGGCCTTCCCCGCTTGCTTCATGAAGGTCCGGAGGATTACCGGATCCGCCTGGAGTCCCATCTTCCTGAACAGAAGATCCTCATCGGCGAATTCACCGGACTCTACCTCCAATTCCGGTACGGAGACCGCACACCGGACCGGGAGACGCTTCAAACTCTCCGGAAAATTCTCAGAAGGATCACTTTTCAAGCCGGGATAGATCCAGGTTCCGGATCTCGTTAGATCGCAATCCCACCCAAGCGACCGTGAGCAGAGTCATGCATCCGCCAAAAAGGACGGAGTTCACTGTACCGAGTACCTTTGCCGCCAGCCCCGACTCGAATTCCCCGATTTCATTCGATGAACCGATGAATACGGCATTGACCGCAGCGATCCGTCCACGAAGTCCTTCAGGTGAGCAGAGTTGCACAATAGCACCCCGGATGACCATGCTCACCGAATCGAGAGCACCACTCAAAAGAAGTGCGATGAATGAAACAGGATAACTTTTCGAAAAGCCGAAAACGAGGATGCAAATTCCGAAACCGGCAATCGATCCGAGAAGCTTGGATCCGGCCCCCCGTGAAACAGGATGACGGACGAGTACCGCACCCATCAGGATGGCACCCATGGCCGGAGCCGCTCTCAACCATCCGAGCCCGACCGGCCCGGTATGCAGGACCTCTACAGCGAAGACGGGAAGCATGGCAGTCACTCCTCCGAAAAGAACCGCGAACATGTCGAGACTCATCGCCGAAAGCAATACCGGATGGGACCAAACGTAACGGAACCCTGACAGGAGTTCGTCACGCCAAGGGGAAGACCGGCGGGCGGAATCTTTTTGGGGATGAAAGCGGTCTTCCATCGTCCAAAGAGTGAGAGACCCGACCACAAGCGCAGACACACACAGGGCATAGGGAAACGTGTAGCCTCCGGCACCGAGCAAGACTCCGGAGAGACCGGGACCCACCACTCCGGCGAATTGGAATGCGAGTGTCGTGTATGCCGAAAAACGCTTGATCTCGCTCCTAGAGATGATTCTCGGAATGATCGAATTCATAGCTGGTGAGGAAAAGCTCCGCACCAGACCCGTCAAAAAAGCGGCGGTAAACAGCCCCCCGGGAGATGTCGCCCCCCAGGCGATGAAAACAGAGAGCAGGGAAATGCCCATCACTCCCTGGTAAATCCGCAGAGGGTTCCCCCGATCGACCCACCAACCTGAAAAGGGGGCCAGAACCAGAGCCGGCAGGGCTGCGCACAGCCCCACTAATCCGAGCATCCAAGGATCCCGGGTCCGCTCATACATCTGCCATCCCATCAGAACCGCTTGGCTCTGAACAGAGAGCGAGAATAAAAACCTCGCGGATGTGGCTTTGAAAAACTCGGGATTCACCCTTTCATCATCACACGGCCACCGACGTCCGGGCAGGCAAATTTTACCCACTCAACCCCGAGCCCATCGACTCCGATAGGAAAACGAAGGGATGTTCACCATGAAACACTATGCCATCCAGCGGTCTTTGTTTGTCGGCATGATTTTGACGATGGCGTTGTCCGCATGCCGCTTCGGAAATTATTCGGAGTCACCCAAAGCGCCTGAAAAATTCAGCTCGATCGAGATGTTCCGGACTCAGGCCAGGAACTTCCAGACCTACGTCATGCTCAATGACGACTCCGAGAATTTGAATGCTACGACACCTCTTTCGGCGATTCCCGAGAGCCTGCTCGACAACTTCACTGACCCCCTCTATATCGCACAACCCATTTCCACTCCCGGAGTCAAACTTTTCATCGGTGCGAGGCAGAGTGACTGTTTTTACAATCCGGAGGACTCCTCTTGCATCGGCACCATTGTCGAGCAAGACGGAACCATCGCGGTCGAAACTTCATCCCCGTTCTCCCAGTTCGGATCCAACCCTTCTTGCAAGATGAATCTGCAGATGCGTCAAAACGGCGCATTGGACCGGACCCGCCCCGGATCCATCACCTACAGCGACGGCAGTATTGGCAAAATTTCGGGGGATTTGCTGCTCGACTTCACCATGGTCCGGACTTTCGAAGGAGATTGCTCCGGAATCCTGACCGTACTGGCGGATTGCTATACGAATGGAGTCGGATGCTCGAATGAGGAACTCTATTGGGCGAACCAACTGTTCGGCTTGTATGCGCGTCAATCCGGGGTGCTCCGCATGGAGGATGCCGCACGGATCAAAGTACTGGCCTATATGGTCCACTTTGAATAGAATGGGGTCCTATGAGGACAGCCAACACCCTGATCATCGCCACAGCGAATCGTCATAAAGTGGAGGAATTCCACGAATTGTTCCGGCCTTGGCCTTCGATCCGGATCGCAGCCGCAAGTGAAGTCATCCGGAATCCGGAAAAGCTATCCCTCGTAGAATCAGCTCCGGACTACCGCTCGAACGCATTGGCGAAGGCGCGTGCCTGCAACCACGGTTGCCACTACCCTTCGCTCGGAGACGACTCCGGCCTCGAAGTCGATGCACTCCAGGGCCGTCCCGGTGCCCGGTCGCACCGGTATGCACTCCCTCGCGCCGGGGAGACACAGGATCAGAGCAATATCAAGAAACTGCTCGAGGAGCTAAAAGGCGTGCCCGCAGAGAAGCGTACCGCCCGATTCGTCTGCAGACTCGCACTGGTACTCGAAGGAACCCTGGTGGAAACCGAAGGCGTTCTCGAGGGAACCATTGCCACTGAACCTCACGGGAACGGCGGTTTCGGTTACGATCCGGTCTTCACTCCCTCCGGACAGACACAAACTCTTGCCGAACTGGGCGCGGAATTCAAAAACCGGATTTCCCACCGTGCACTCGCAGTCCGGACCCTGATGGAAGAAGTTCAAAGCCTCGAAATCGTTCTGACCAAGCCCTGATCGGATTCCCGATCTAGTAAGAATACCGGTAGTACAGCCACTTCAAATATTCGAACACCGTGACTCTGACGGCGTACTCGTCCCGGTGCCATTCATTCCGTCCGAAAGGTCTTGCATCGACTGTCTCGGTCCTCAATTCGATCTCGGTATCGAGAACTTTGCGCAAGATGAACTCCGCCCTGCGCATGTGGTAGCCTGCCGTGACCAGGACGACCGACTTCCACCGCTTTTGCCGCGCGAATGAGGCGAAAATCTGAGCATTTTCGAGCGTGTTCTCGCTCACGTTCTCGAACACCACGTTATCCCGGGTGAGCATGCGAATCAGTGAATCCGGCACACCCTGCCCCGAAAAAGTCTCGATTCCGTTTCCGGGTCCGAGCCCCGAAAGAAAGAGAACCGGCTCTTGCCCCTTGCCCTTGCGGTCACGGATTTCCTTCCACAAAGTCACCGCTTGGGGAATGCGACCCTTGCCACCAGCGAGCACCACCACCACATCGACTCTGCCGGCATCACGTTCGAGCTCGAAGGTATCCGAATAGTCATAGATCTCCCCCGCCGCAAACCAGAGAAACATCGCGGAAGTGCCCACGACTCCCGTCAGAACCGTCAACAGGGTAGCCAGAAACCTCATGGTTCAGGATCGGAGAGCGATCACTTCGATCTCGACCGCCACATCCTTCGGCAAACGGGCGACTTCCACAGTCGATCGGGCGGGATAGGGCGCCTCGAACGACTCCGCATACACCGCATTCACTTTCGGGAAATCAGACATATTTTTAAGGAAAATAGTGGTCTTGATCACTTGCTGAAAACTGAGTCCGGCCTGTTTCAGGACCTCCGAAATATTCCGCATCACCTGACGGGTCTGCGCTTCGACATCCCCTTCCCCCACGATCGCTCCCGTAGAAGGATCGAGCGGGATCTGTCCGGAACAAAACACCATCGAACCGGTATCGATAGCTTGAGAATACGGGCCGATGGGGGCCGGTGCCGAAGAGGTCAGGATTTCCTTTTTCATGCTGGTGCTCCTTTAGATTCACGATTGGTTTCACGGTTGACGTTGTAGACTTCGAAAGCGGTGATCGCGGCCATGTTCACAATGTCGTTCACATCGCTTCCGCGCTGAAGGACACACACGGGCTTGTTCATCCCGACCAGGATCGGACCGATCGCCTCGACTCCACCCATCCTCCAGACCAACTTGTAGGCGATGTTGGCAGCATGGAGGTTCGGGAAGATCAGGACGTTCGCATCACCCGCAACGCGGTTGAACGGAAAACTCTCCTGGGAGATTTCTGGCTTCAAGGCTGTATCGGCCTGCATTTCGCCGTCCACGACCAAATCCGGATGCCTTTTGCGAAGGATGCTCACCGCATCCCGCACCGGAGCGGTGGCCGGATGATCATTCGAACCGAAGTTCGAGAATGACAACAGTGCCACTTTCGGCTCAGTCCCGGTGGAGCTCTTCACAAGCTCCGCGGTTGTGATCGCGATATTTGCTAATTGCTCCGCATCAGGCTCGACATTGATGGTCGTGTCTGCGAACCAATAAGTCTTCTTCTTGTTGGCGATCATGTAGATTCCCGCCAGGGTTTTTCCGGGCTTCGCACCGATCACCTGCAAGGCCGGCTTCAAGGTGTCCGGATAACTCTGTGCGATCCCTCCGATCGTCCCGTCAGCCATGCCGAGCTCGACCATCATCGCGGCAAAATAAGTGTTCTGTTTCATCAGAACTTCTGCATTGGAAAGGGTGACCCCCTTGCGTTGGCGTTTCTGGAAAAACCGTTCGGCAAACTGGGCCAGGAGAGGGCTCTGGGAGGGACGGATGATTTGAACGCCATCCATCACGGATCCGAGACCGAGACGGGCGATCTCCAAGCGGATTTTTTCGGGATTGCCGAGCAAAATCGGCTCGGCCAGATTCTCGTCCCGGATGATTTTTGCGGCATGGAGGATTTTCGGGTGCTCCCCTTCCGGGAACACCAGCGTGATCTTCCGTCCGAGGTCTCTCTCCGCTTTACGGACCTGCTTCCGGACAAATCGCATGGCGGTATAAGTGAATCCGAGAAAACTCTCGAGCTTTTCCCGGTACTGCTTGAGATCGATCTGGATGCGCGCGACACCGGAGTCCATCGCGGCTTTGGCAACCGCAGGTGCGACATAAAGGAGCGCCCGCCGATCAAAAGGCTTTGGAATCAGATAATCCCTGCCGAACTTGAATTGCTGCCCGCCGTAAGCGCGGGAAACGTATTCGGGCACATCCTCTTTGGCGAGTTGAGCGAGGGCCCGGACGGCCGCCATCTTCATTTCTTCGTTGATGGCCATGGCCCGGGTGTCGAGCGCACCCCTGAAAATGAAAGGGAAACCGAGGACGTTGTTCACCTGGTTCGGATAGTCCGACCTTCCCGTGGCAATGATCGCATCCTGACGGACGCTCAGGATGTCTTCCGGAAGGATCTCTGGCTCAGGATTCGCCATCGCAAAAATGAGCGGATCCCGGGCCATCTTGGCCACCATCTCTTTGGTGACGATGCCTTTCACCGAAACACCGACGAAAGCGTCTGCTCCGTCGAGAGCCTCTCCGACGGTGCGCTTGGGTGTATCGACGGCGAAGCGCTCTTTATACGGATTCATTCCTTCGGTACGGCCTTTGTAGATCACCCCTTTCGAATCGCACATGATGATGTTTTCACGTCGAACACCGAGGTTCACATACAGATTCGCGCAAGCGATTGCGGCGGCACCCCCTCCGCAGAATACGACCTTCATGTCCTCGATTTTCTTGTCGACGAGCTCAAGTGCGTTCAAAAAAGCGGCTCCGCTGATCACGGCTGTTCCATGCTGATCATCGTGGAATACAGGAATTTTCAAACGTTTTTTCAGCTCTTCTTCGATATAAAAACATTCCGGAGCCTTGATGTCCTCGAGATTGATCCCGCCGAAAGTGGGCTCCAGCATCTCACAGGCGCGAATCACATCGTCCGGATTCGGTGCCTGAAGCTCGATATCGAACACGTCGATATCGGCGAACTTCTTGAACAGGATCCCCTTGCCTTCCATGACGGGCTTCGACGCCTGCGCGCCGATGTTACCGAGTCCGAGAACGGCTGTGCCATTCGAAACCACGGCCACCAGATTCCCCTTGGTGGTGTACTCGTACGCGAGATTCGGATCCGCAGCGATCTTCTCGCAGGGGCCGGCCACACCCGGACTGTACGCCAAAGAAAGGTCTTTTTGGGTGGTGACGGCTTTGGTCGGAACGACCTCCACCTTCCCTTTTCTTCCACTGGAATGGTACTCGAGCGACTCTTCGTAAATTGACATGATCTTTGCTATCCTTAGACGCTAGAGGTTAGGATGAAAGGCATGAAAATTCAAGGATCGGTTTTGGGGCGCCGTATCACCAATTTTATGATTTTATTGGGTTTTTTCGCCGTCCCCCCCCCGGCAAGCGGGCACCTGCTCTTGCAGCCCCGGGAAAACAGGACCGGTTCACATTCCGGACTTCAATTCGAGCCGCGGATCGGACTGTTTTCGACCGAGTCCAACTTTTCTGAAGACGGTGGATTGACCGGTCTGAGCACCGGCGCCAAAGTCTCCCGGACCCTGATCGACCTCCACCTCAATTACGGTTTGTCCGATCATCTCTTTGTGTTCGGTCGCGCTTCGATGGTCTCCACCAACCAGACCGGTAGTACGACCGATCGACAGTCCGGATTCGGTTTGGGAGATCAGCTCATCGGCGCAGCCTGGCGGATGCTTTCCTCCGAGGGGGGATTGGGCGTCAACCTGCAGGCCGAAGCCCGATTCCCCGCATACTCGAATGTCGCAGCCAGGTCGGCCAATCGTCTCTATCTGGGCGACGGATCCGTAGACCTGATTGCAGGCGCCTACCTCGAGTTGCCGGCGGGATTCATCGGATGGTCGGACAGTTACCTCGAACTCGGCGGAGCATACGCTCAACGGAGTGCGGGCTTTTCATCCGCAATTCCGATCAGCCTCCTGTTCAGAAGAGACCCGGCATACGGAGGTCTCGTGCTCGATGCCGGCGTCCGCGCTCAATTGAGTTTGAATTCGGATGTGGCGGGCCAGGATGCGACGAAGCGGACGGATGTTCTGCTCGACCGTCTGCAAGGTTCACTTGGAAGCGATCTCGTCAATGGAATCAATCCCTCCTGGTTAGCGGCCCACCTCCGGATCGGCCACAACTCGGGTAACGGAAAAACCTTTTTCCTGTCGGGCGACCTTCCCGTATCCGGATCGGCCGTCCCTTCGGGCATACTGATCTCGGGGGGAGTGTCGATCGACCTCCAGCACCACGGAGGAATCGACCCCTCCCGGGGCAGTGCCGAATCCTCCCGGCCCCGCAAACCGAAAACAGCACTCAAAGGGTTCCAGAGCTACGATCTCGAAGGCAAGGTATCGACCTACAACGACCAACTTTACCTAGTGAAGATCGACCGTGGTTCAAGTGATTCGGTCGAAAAAGGACAGCTTTTTGACATCTTTTCGGGCAAGGAGGTCTTGGCCCGGGCCAAAGTCACTCAGGTTCGGGATGAAGAGGCGATCTTGACTGTGGTAGAATATTTTCAAGACCAATGGATCGAAGCGGGTTTTGTTGCGCGACGATTGCTGAAATGAAGGATGACGAGGGAAAAGAAATGAAGCACTTAAAGATCTTCGCAGTGACTTTCGGATTGATACTGGGGACGGATTCCGCATTCGCTGTGAAGTTTGCCAACCAATTCGTCGAGTTCGACCTTCCCACCGCATGGAACTGCTTCCTTGAGGGAACGGAATGGGTTTGCCAGAACCAGCAGGACGCCGCGAAAAAGAAAGAAGCGATCATCATTCTCGCTGCAAAAATCCAGGGCGATCAGGATACCTTGGATCAATACCTCAGTTACCTGAAGGCTCCCAAAACCTTCACCAGTTCTCAGGGCAAATCGCTCACTTCGACTGTCAGTTATGCGCAAAACAAGTCCATCAATGACCGGATGTGGGTGGACTCTCTGCACATGGAGTCCGAGGTTCCCGGATTCTACACCCGTTACATCGCAACTGTCACAGACGGCATCGGCGTCTTGGTGACTTACTCGGTGAACAAGGGCAAGTACCCGGAATATACTCCGATGTTCGAGGAGATGGTCAAATCACTGAAAGCTTTCCGGAAGGACGGTGGATTGAACGCCGCCCCTGCCAACAGTGACCTTTTCAAGAATGCGAAAATCCCTTCCGGAGTGACGGGTGACACGGTCTTCGGATCGGTTCAAGGTGCCGGCGAAGAAGCGCCGAAACCCCAAGCCTCGGGCCTCGATGCCCTCATGAATGATCCCGTCGTGTTTTACGGCGGACTCGGCGCATTGGCGCTCATCGTGCTTTCGATCCTGAAAAAACGGAAGAAGTGATCAAGGAGATTCGATCTCGGGCGGAAGCCCGGTGAGCTTCAGGGCGCAAGCCCGGATGGCTTGCCGGGCTTCCCTGCTTTTCGGCCAGGGACACTGAACCAGAACCGTGGGCGAACTGTTTTTAACCCAGGATTGGGCGAGTTCGCGGGTGTCTCCGGGTCGGATGGAACGGATCAAATCCTCGTATGCCTTGTAAGTGAAACCCCGCTTGAAGAACAATTCGGAGCTCGAAATCGTCATCATTCTCGATTCGGAACTCTCGAGTGAAAGTTCGAAGGAATAAACCAAACTGTCCTGAATCCGTTTGAGATCGCCGAGGGGGATTCCTTCCCTCGCTGTTTTCTGCATCTCTTGATGAAACACCAAGAGCGTCTCTGCGACTTTGTCGGGCTTCACTCCGGCATAAATCGAAAACACAGATGAATCGAGGAACTGGATCGCACTGGCGTAAACGGAATAGGCCCAGCCTTTTTTCTCGCGGATCCGGTCAAAGAGCACCGAACTCATCCCGCCACCGAGGTGTTGCTGGATCATGGTCGAGATGACCCGTTCCTTCTGATTGCTGACTGGAGCCGAGATGCCGTACAGAACATGAGCCTGCTCTGCCGCCTCATCGATCCACCAGAATCCCGGGTGGGTGTTCCCCGGAGGGCTGGCGCCCCAATTGGGCTTCAGCGGCCTCTTGGTTTGCCTTCCCGGCCAGGACTCCTCACCCAGTCTTGCAAAAATTCTTCTGCACTTTTCGAAAGTGACCGCACCCGACACGGCAAGCACCATGCTCTCGGGACGGTAGTGCTCGTGAAAAAACGAAGTCAGTCTCGAACGGCTCACCGATTCGACACTTTTTTTGGTCCCCAGGATATTCCGGCCGAGAGGATGATTCGCATAGGCCTTTTCCAGAAAACGGTCGAAAGAATCCTCTTCCGGATTCTCCTTGGTCATGGCGATTTCCTGGAGGATCACCTGCCGTTCTTTTTCGATTTCTTTTTTCTCGAACAGCGGCTTGAAAAGGATTTCCCGGAGCAACTCCGCTCCGAGTTCAATCTCCTGGTAGGGCAGGTAAAAATGAAAACAGGTGTGCTCCCTCGAGGTGAAGGCGTTGAAATCACCGCCGACACGGTCCACTGCCTTGGAGATTTCCGAAGCGCCGCGCTTCTCGCTACCCTTGAAGATCATGTGCTCGAGAAAATGACACATCCCGGAGGCGTCAACCGACTCATAACGCGATCCGGTCTTGACCCAAGCGCCGATGGCCACGGACTTCAGCTGGTGCGCCTCGTCCACGATCAGCGTCAAACCATTCGGATAAACATGCTTTTTCGCCTCGTGCTTCATCACACTTTGTACTATCTGTGATACTGTCGGTTCCGCAACAGGAAAACGGTATGGCAAAAACCGGTGGCCCGAAATCAAAAACACCCCCGTCACCCCCGGATGAGATTCCGGATGGGGAAACGTCCGACCTGAGTCTCGAGGATGATGAATCCGCCGAAGACCCTCTTCCCGTCGCCTACGCGCCGGAAGAGGCTGTGCCCGAGACCGCCCTGGTCCCCTCGGATCCTCTCAAACGCTATTTGGCTGAAATCCGTAACGCGCCTGTTCTCACCGCGGAGCAGGAACAAGCACTCGCCAGAAGGATGCAAGAGAAGGGTGACGTGAATGCGGCCAAGTTGCTGGTCTCGGCCAACCTCAAAAACGTGGTCCGGATCGCTTACGAGTACCGTTCCATGTACCACAATCTTCTCGACCTCATTCAAGAGGGAAACATCGGGCTCATGAAGGCGGTTTCGAAGTTCGATCCGACCAAGGGGGTCCGGCTCGGCTATTATGCATCCTGGTGGATCCGGTCCTACATCCTGAAGTACCTGCTCGACAACTTCCGCCTGGTCCGGATCGGCACCTCACAGGCTCAAAAGAAGCTGTTTTATCACCTGATGCGCGAAAAACAGCGATTGGAGGCCCAGGGCATCACAGCGGGACCGGCCCTCCTCGCCCACAACCTTCAGGTGAAGGAAAAAGACGTCATTGAGATGGAACAGCGACTTCTCGCCCCGGGAGCCGAAACCTCCCTGGATGCTCCGGTGGGCAAGGATTCTCCGAACGGCATCAACCTCCTTCAGACGCTGCTCCATCCGGGAGAGTCGGCTGATCAGATTCTGGAAAAGGAAGAGTGGCTTGGAATCCTTCAGAAGGAGATCCCGGTCTTCGCTTCGACCCTCAATGACAAAGAAAAGATGGTCCTGGCCACCCGCCTGCTATCGGAGGAGCCGAAAACCCTCCAAGAAGTGGCTGACGAATTCGGTTTGACCCGTGAGAGGGTCAGGCAGATCGAATCAAAGTTGATCGAAAAACTCAAGAAACGTCTGGAGCCTTACCTCCGCTAGACCCTTTACAGACTTTGCCGGTTTGTGTTACCGATCTATGAAACAAAAAAGCAAGAAAAGTACATTGAGTACGCAGTAAGGAATCAAACCGCATGCAAATGGGTAAAGCTCGTAAGACCGAAATCAAAGCTAAGAAAGCGAACCTCGTTCAGACTTTCGGCAAAACCACCGCAAATACCGGAACCACCGAAGTCCAGATCGCCCTGATCACGGACCGCATCAACACTCTCACTCCCCACTTCCAGAAGCACTCCAAAGACCACGCTTCTCGTTTGGGACTCCTCAAGCTCGTCGGCCAACGCCGCCGCCTGCTCAATTACCTAAAAGCCAAGGA
Organism: Bdellovibrio sp. ZAP7; assembly: GCA_945874535.1. Classification (GTDB taxonomy): domain Bacteria; phylum Bdellovibrionota; class UBA1018; order UBA1018; family CAIMNF01; genus CAIMNF01. The sequence goes on along the minus strand of CAMCGZ010000007.1, from coordinate 43,926 downwards.
TGAGAAGGGCTACACCGCTCTCCTCGCCAAGCTCGAACTCCGCAAGTAATTCAATATCAGAACGGATTGACCCCCGTCTCCTGCACGCCCCTCGATGGGCCTGCCGGGAAGGCGGGGGTCCATTCGCTCATTCACACCCAAGAAAGATCAATCACACTTATGATGAATATCCAAACTGTCTCGATGAATCTCGGGGGCAAGACCCTCACACTCGAAACCGGTCGCATGGCCAAGCAGGCTGATGCTTCCGTTCTCGTCCACTACGGCGACACCCGCGTTCTGGTGACCGCAGTGTCGAACAAAGATCCCAAGGCAGGCATCGACTTCATGCCGCTGACTGTGGAGTTCGCCGAGCGATTCTACGCTGCTGGAAAAATCCCTGGGAGCTTCCTGAAGCGCGAAGGACGTCCATCCTCCGAGTCGACCCTGGCCGCCCGCCTGATCGACCGCCCGAACCGCCCCCTCTTCCCGGAAGGCTACTACCACGAGACCCAGATCATCGCGACTGTGCTCTCGGTTGATCTCGAAGCCGATGCTGAAATGGCCGCCTCGATCGGCGCCGGTGCCGCGCTTCATATCTCCGACATTCCTTTCAACGGCCCCACCGCTGCTGTCCGCATGGGCCGCATCAACGGCCAATTTGTTGTGAACCCCACCTGGAATCAGCGCGAGACCGAATCCGAACTGGAGATCGTCATTTCCGGCACCAAGAACGCCATCATGATGGTTGAAGGTGGTGCTCAGGAAGTTCCAGAGGCCATCTGCTTGGATGCGATCCTTCAGGGTCACGAAGAAGTGAAGAAGATTTGTGCTCTCATCGAAGAGCTCCGCTCCAAGGCCGGAAAAGCCAAGCGCGAGTTCAATCCACTCTCGACTCCTGCCGATCTCATGAAGCAGATCGAGAACGTCGCGAAGGATCCTCTCAACAAGGCTCTCCGCACCAAAGAAAAGCAAGCCCGTTACACCATGGTGAAGGACGCGAAAAAAGCCACTCTCGAGGCGCTCGTTCCGGCCAGCCTGAAGGAAAGCGATCCCAAGGCCGCCGAAGCCAAGGAAAAAGAAGTGAAGCGTCTGGTGGAACTCCTCCAGTACAACCTGATGCGTGAAATGATCCTCTCCGAGAAGATCCGGATCGACGGTCGCGACACCAAGACCATCCGTCCGATCACCGTGGAAGCCGGCATTCTGCCGAAGGCCCACGGATCCGCCCTGTTCACTCGCGGGGAAACCCAGGTCCTTTCCGTGACCACTCTCGGAACTGCCGACGACGAGCAGATCATCGACAGCATGTACCAGAACACCATGGGTAAGTTCATGCTCCACTACAACTTCCCCCCGTACAGCGTGGGTGAAGCCGGTCGTTTCGGCGGACAATCCCGTCGCGAGATCGGCCACGGAGCCCTCGCTGAGCGCTCGATCCATGCCATGATGCCCGGGCACGACAAGTTCCCGTACACCGTCCGGATCGTGTGCGAAACCCTCGAGTCGAACGGTTCTTCCTCCATGGGTTCGGTGTGCGCAGCCTCCATGTCCCTGATGGACGCAGGAGCCCCCTTCATGAAGCCGGTCGCAGGCATTGCGATGGGTCTGATCAAAGAAGGCGATCGTTTTGCCGTTCTCTCTGACATCCTCGGAGACGAAGACCACCTCGGAGATATGGATTTCAAGGTCGCCGGGACCAAAGACGGAGTCACCGGAATCCAGATGGACATCAAGATCGAAGGCGTGAGCGGAGCCATCATGAAGCAGGCCCTCGAGCAAGCCAACCAGGGCCGGATCCACATCCTGAACGAGATGTCGAAAGCCATCAGCGAGCCTCGCGGCGATCTGAACCAGAATGCTCCTCGGATCACCACCATCAAGATCCCGGTCGACCAGATCGGCGCCGTGATCGGACCGAGCGGTAAGGTGATCAAGGACATCGTTGCCAAGTCCGGCGCGAAGGTGAACATCGAAGACGACGGAACCTGTAATGTGGCCTCCAATGACGCTGCAGCAGCCCAGAAGGCTGTGGACATGATCATGGGAATCATCGCCGTGGTCGAAGTCGGCAAAACCTACAAAGGCCCCGTCAAGAAGATCACCGATTTCGGTGCTTTCATCGGCGTTCTCCCCAATCAGGACGGCCTCCTGCACATTTCTGAAATCGCTTACGAGCGCATCAACGCCGTGACCGACGTTCTGAAAGAGGGCGATATCGTCGAAGTGAAGGTGCTGGAAGTCGATCCTCAAGGGAAGGTGCGCCTCTCCCGTAAGGCCCTCATGACTCCTCCAGAAGGATATGTTCCCCCTCCTCCACGCGAACCCCGCGGTGACCGCAGACCAGGTGGCGGAGACCGTCGCCCAGGCGGGGGCGGTTTCGGTGGCGGCCGTCCTCGCAACTGAGGCGTCAAAGCTCTAACAGTTTTCACAAAACCCCGGGGGGCACTGTCTCCCGGGGTTTTTTTTTGCCCGATCATTCTCATCTGCTACACTGTTTCCATGACGGAACAGTGGTTCCTCGACTTGGACGGTGTCCGGTCAGGGCCCTATCAAACACCCGAAGTCCTGAGTCTGATTGCTGAGGGAGAAGTTCTTCCTCATCATCGTATTTCCCGCGCGCTAAAAGACTCCGCCTGGGTGACCATTCTCGATTGGCGACTCGAACAAGCCCGCCACACCCCCACTCCCGAGCCTCGCCCGGCCCCGCCACCTCCTGCACCTGAGGTGAGCCCCTTGGAGTTCAAACTCCCCGAACCTGAGCCCGCTCCTTTACCGACGCCAAAGCCCCCACTGGAGCCCGTCTTGGAGCCGACTCCTGAAACGGTTCCGGAAGCAGCTCCCATTCCGAGCGATCCGGGACGCCCGAAGCGTGATCCGACCGCCGAGCTGTTCGACATCATCCAGACCAGCAAACAAAAGCGTGAGGTCAGGCAGCAACATCAAGCCCAAATCCAGGCTGAATCGGGGCGAAACCAAAATCCACCCCAAGAAAGCGGCCTGATCAAGGTCCTCTTGATCGGAGCGGGACTTGCCTTGATCGGATTCTCCGTGGGACAGCTGTTCCAACAGTCGGCGCCCCCTGCAGAGACCAAAACCGCCCGTGAAACTCCGGCGCCTCCGTCTGCCAGTGCCAGTGCGAGCCCGACGCCGTCCGAGTCGGTGCAGGTGATCGATCGCTCGAATGAGAAATTGACCATCAAGGCCGTAGTCGCTGGAACTCCGAAGCCCGCACTCAAGTCGGGGGCAAAGACCTCCCAGAACACCCAAGCTCCTCCCAAAGAGGAGCCAAGGGAGAACGAACGGGAGCTCCAGGAATTGAAAGACCTGAAGAAAGAACTTCAGGAATTGAAGGCCATGAAAGATCAGATGCGGGATAACACGGCGGTCGAAGACTTCGACGAGGAAGCCCGGGGAGCTTATCCCTCGGAAGGATCGCCCGCTTTCCCTGAACCGGAAACCATCACTCCGGCGGGTCCGGGCGGTGACGGAAGCGGTCGGAAATACCGCGCTCCGCCAAGCGGATCCCCTCCCCCGGATAGCTACTACTGACATCCGGTTGTCCTTGACTGGAAAAGCCCTCTTTTGAGAAGTCTTTCTGCATGTTCATCACCTTCGAGGGAACGGAAGGATGCGGTAAGTCGACTCTGATTCGCAACCTTTCCACCCGCCTCCAAACACTCGGCGTCCCTCACCTCGTCACACGTGAACCGGGTGGATCCCGTACCGCCGAGGAGATCCGCAAGGTCATCCTCAATGAGGAAATGGACCCGCTCACTGAATTATTCCTGTATGAGGCGGCACGGGCCGAGCACTTCCGGAACACCATCGCTCCGGCGTTAAAACAAGGGAAGTGGGTCCTCTGTGACCGCTTCACGGATTCCACCCTAGCCTATCAGGGCTACGCCCGGGGCATCGCACTGCCGATGATCCGGACACTGAACCGAATCGCGAGTCACCGGAAATCACCGGACCTGACGTTTTTTCTAGATCTCCCCGTGGAGATCGGGCTCGCGCGTGCCAGCGATCCGAACCGCTTCGAACGGGAAGGTGTCGAATTCCAGAAAAAAGTCAGGAAGGGATTTCTTGAAATCGCAAAGAAAGAAAAACGCTTTCGCGTGATTCGAGTTTCGAAGCTCGATCCTGACCAAGTCTGTGAAAAGGTCGTCCGTGAATTGAGGAAATACCTGTGAACGCAAGCTTTCCGGCGGCACCCGAACTGATCGAATGGCACGCTTCCAAGCTTGAACCGCTCCTCGATCGATTTGAAAAGGACCGGGCCCTCCACACCACACTGCTGTTCACCGGTGTGGAAGGGGTCGGGAAAAAGAGTCTGGCCCTGCATTTCATTCATTTACTGTTTTGTGACCGCTCCATCTTCGCAGCTGCAGAAGAGCCTGTAGATTCTCTATTCGGTGGCCCTCTAGAAGAAAAACCGGGAGCACGTGCGGCGTGCGGAGAATGCGGGTCCTGCATCCGTGCCAGCCGGGGTCAGTGGCTCGATCTGATCTGGATCGATCCGGAAACGGACGAGGAAGGCAAGCGACTCGGCACCCACAAGATCAAGGCATTCCGGGAACTCAAAGAGAAACTCGGCCTCGGACCGGCTGAAGAACCGTTCCGGGTGGTGGTGATCGCCGATGCCGATCGTATGAACCAGGAGTCCGCCAACTCCATTTTGAAGGTCCTCGAGGAGCCACCGAAAAACTGGCTCTTCATTCTCACGGCATCGGATTCTTCCAGGCTTCTGCCCACCATTCTTTCCCGGTGCATGGAGATCAAGTTCAGCCCTCTCGATCCGGACCGGATCTTCTCGATTCTGAAGCGGGATCTCACGGGAGAATTCCCTTCAAGGCGCGCAAAAGTTGCCTCGCGCGCGGCAATGGGAAGCATCAGTCGGGCCAAAAACTGTCTCGAAGAAGAAACCTGGGAGCTACGTGACCGTTTGATCGGCCTCCTTTCGAACCCCGCATCAGAATGGATGGGATTGATCGATGCGGTTTCGACCAGCCAAATCCGCATGAATCTGGCCCTCGACCTGATGGAGACCATCTTCATGGACCTTCTGTCTCATCGGATCAAGGGAGATCAACACCTTTGGATCCATGAAGACCAGAGGGAACCCCTGATCGAGATTGCCGATCGTCTGGGTTGGGACACGGCTAAATTACTGAGTACTCTCGAGGGCATTGCCGGGCGGAGAAAGCACACCGGACTCACCCTGAATGCCAAGCTCCTGGCTCAGGAAATCCTCGCACCTTGGATGGAACGTACATGATCCGACTGAAGGCAGTCAAAGTCACTTTCAAGGGTCGGACCATCCTGGAGAATGTCGAACTTGATGTGAAGCCTGGCGAGGCCGTCGGAATCATCGGCCCATCCGGATCCGGAAAAAGTGTGATTTTGAAAACGATCGCAGGCCTGATTCAACCCGATTCGGGAACCGTCACGGTCGTTTCAGACAAAGTGAGCATGCTGTTCCAGAAGAATGCTCTTTTCGACTCTTTCACCCTACTCCAGAACCTGCTGCTTCCGCTTTCTGAAACCCTCGGGATCACCGGTAATGAAGCCGAGACCCGCTCGCTTGCTTTATTGAAGGCCGTCGGCCTCGACCATGCAGCCCACCTTCATCCAGACGAAATTTCTGGGGGAATGCAAAAGCGACTCGGGATCGCACGTGCACTCATCATCGAGCCGGAAGTCATCCTGTATGACGAACCGACCGCGGGACTCGATCCCATCACCTCGAAGTCAATTGCGGAGCTGATGATCACCCTACACCGGACCAATCGGACCACGCTGGTGATGGTCACCAACGATCTCCAGCGGGCCTATCAGGTGTCCGATCGTATCGGATTTTGCCACAACAAAACCCTCGAAATGTTCGGTAGCGCGGAACAAGTTAAAGCTTCAAAACATCCGGAGTTGAACCGCTTCATCTATGCGAACGCGCTCCTCTCTGAATCCGGAGGGAACGGACCGTGAGCATCCGTTTCGAAAACGTGCACAAAGCATTCGGGACCAAGAAAGTCCTCGATGGCGTCAGTTTTGAAGCGGGAAAAGGCGAAGTCCTGTTCATACTCGGCAAGTCCGGAATGGGGAAGTCCGTGACCTTGAAGCACATCATCGGAGTGCTCGAGCCCGACCAAGGCCAGATCTTTGTCGATCACTTCGAGGTCAGTGCCCTATTCAAGGGTGAAGCCAGAAACCAACTGCCGAAGGTCCGCCAACGGTGCGGGATGGTGTTCCAGCACCCGGCTCTGCTCGATTCCCTGACGAATTACGACAACATCGCATTCGGACTCAAGACCCCCCAATACTCTGAAAAAATCGGCCGCAGTCTGAGTGAAGAGGAAATCAAACGTAAGGTCCATGAGAAGCTCGCTCTGGTCCATCTGGACCCGGAGATCCTCGGACTCTTTCCGAATGAGGTTTCGTACGGGGTCCAGAAAAGGGTCTCGATGGCCCGGACCCTGGCACCCGAACCGGATTATCTGTTGTTTGACGAACCGACCACAGGACTCGACCCGCTCAGCACGAGCTCGATCAACTCGCTGATCTCGGAATTATCAAGAAAACTCAAAGTCACCAGCATCATCGTTTCACACGATATGGCTTGCGCACTGTCGATTGCCGACCGGATCCTGTTTCTCGATCAAGGAAAAGTCATTCTGATCGCTCATCCCAGAGAGGTGGTGAAAAGCGAGTTGCCTCTCGTCAGGGAGTTCTTCGAGGAGACCCTCTCCTTGCTCCCTCCGGGATGGAGTCCTGCATGAAAACATTGATAGCGATGGCAGGCGGAGTGCTCCAGGAATTCGGAGGAGCCGTCATCTTCTTCATCAAGATCATCCGCACCTGGCGGAGCACCGGGGGATACAGACGTCCGGTGATTCAACAGATCGCCGAAGTATCGACGCGGACCATGAGCACGGTCATTTTCGCTGGGGTTTTTGTCGGTGCGATTCTCGTACTCCAATTCGATTTGATGCTCCGCAGGTTCGATGCACAAGCCTTGCTCGGAGGCCTCAACACATCGGCGACCATCCGTGAAGTCGGTCCCTTGATCATTTCCTTTCTACTAGCCGGGAAAGTCGGAGCCTACACGACCGCCGAGCTTGCGAACATGAGGGTCACCGAACAGATCGACGCAATCGAGAGTCTTGGAACCGACCCGATCCGCTACCTGATCGTTCCCCGCTTTTTCGGGGTCATCCTGTCATCGATCATTCTACTGGCTATCGGCCTCTCGGTTTCGATTTTGGGTGCGCTCCTCGTGGCCATGACCATGAGCGGGATGAACCTCCATCAGTATCTGGCTTCGATCCCGCGATTCGCAGGTCCATGGACCCTGTTTGAAGGATTGGTCCGCTCGACTATTTTCAGTACGATTGTCGCCACCATCTCGACTTACAAAGGGTTCACTGCAAGCGGTGGTGCCAGAGGGGTCGGAAGAGCGGTCACCGAATCGGCGATTTACATCAATGTCTACATTGTTTTTGGAAATGCCATTTCGAGCCCACTCCTCGAGTGGACCCATGACTTCACGTTCTTCTTAATCGGAGTCATCGGGAGGGCTTTGCCGTGAACATGGATGCCGCGCATCGCCGACACCTCCGGGCCCTTTACATCGCACTCGATCTGCTTCAGAAACTGTTCCGGCAGGCCTCCCGCGGCCCTCACCGTCGCAACGAGGTGATCCAGGCGATGGATTCGATCGGCATCGGAAGTCTTCCAATCATCTCCATTGCCACCGGGTTCACGGGTCTCGTCATGACGAGCGAGATCGCCTGGCACATGGATTTCGCATTGTCGAATGTTTCGATGATTCCGGGATTCACGGGGCAATTCGTTCTGAGGGAGCTGGGAATCGCCGTTCCGGCCCTTTTGATTGTCTCGAAGGTGGGCGCTTCCATGACAGCCGAGTTGGCGAGCATGAAGATCACCGAGCAGCTCGATGCGTTCCGCCTTCTCCGGATCGATGTGGTCTCCTACCACATTTTTCCGAGGTGGGTCGCTTGCATTGTCTCCACGGTTTGTCTCACGATGATCTCGATCTCCATCACTTTGTTTATCGCAATGTTCACCGCGGTCACGAAATACCATTTCAATTCAGAGGAGTATCTCAACACCCTGGCCCAATTCATTTCCTCGATGGACTTGTTCTGCGCCCTGACCAAGGCGGCCGTGTTCGGAATGATCATCCCACCGATTTCATCGGCTTATGGCTTGATTTGCGGTGGCGGGGCACAGGGGGTTGGACAGGCCACCACAGACGCCGTTGTCACCGCCACACTGGCAGTGATCACCCTGGACTTCGTCCTGACGGCGATTTTTACTGCCCTACTCTAGGGATTCAGGATAGGATGGGAGCGCAATGAAGTGGACCAATGAGCAGAAGGTAGGAGCACTGGTTACCGGGACAGTGGTGATCGCGATCGGTTTTGCGTGGTTGCTCGGTTTCAAGAACCCCTTCACGGACCAGAATTACTTTTACGTCACTTACAACTTCGCGGGCGGGATCGACCTCGGTTCCCATGTGAGGCTTTCGGGCATCAAGGTCGGTAAAGTGGAAGAGATCCAGTTCTTCGCTCCCGCACCGAACGAGACGGTGTCCAAAAAAGAACCCGGCAGCGCGGATCCGGGAGCGAATTATGCTCTTACGCCCGTAAGGCTGAAGATCTCGGTGAAGAAGGCTGCGCTTCCCGGCATCCGGAAGAACTCCCGTTTCTATGTCAACCTGGCCGGTCTGATCGGGGAACGGTACATCGAAATCACTCCCGGTACGATTGATTCGCCCCAATTGCTCCCCGGCGATGTCACCGCTGGTGTCGACCCGCCTCGGATCGATCAATTGATTTCCCAAAGCTTCAACCTTGCCGGAAAGATCCAAGACCTGATCGAACAGAACAAGGGCGACATCACGCGTTCGATCGAACTCCTCTACAAGCTTAGCGCGAACTTGAACCGCACACTCGAGAAGATCGATCAGAGCAAGATCCTTTCGCATGACCTGGCCCAGCTGATCACCAATCTGATGGAAGTGACCCAGGACATCCGCGAGGTCACCCGTCACACCCGTTCTCCCGAGGGGCAGAAGACTCTTAAAATGCTCCACGACGTTCTTTGGCGGCTTGAGCCTCTCGATTCCGAACGGATCCGCGCCTTTTTGCAAAAAGAAGGCGTGAGAGTGAAGATTTTCTAAGGCGGAAATCATGGAAGAACAGAAGCATTTCCTCCGCAGACAGATCCCGTTGCTCGCAGGTGTGATCCTGGCGATCCTGGCCATCAGGTCTTCCATCATCGAGCCTTTCCGGATTCCGACCCGCTCCATGCTCCCGACCCTCATGACCGGGGATTTCCTCTTTGCGAGCAAGTTCGAATATTCCATTCACTTCCCTTTCAGCGAGGTTTTCGCGATCCGCCCTTGGTACATCGGTCCGGTGGGTGGGCCAAAACGGGGGGACATCGTCATTTTCACTCCGCCGGAAGCCGGGCAAGAGAGCCTGTATATCAAACGGGTGGTGGGACTGCCCGGGGACCGAGTCCGATTCGAAGGGAAAAAGTGGTTCTTGAACGGTGCCTCCGTGTACCGCGAAGAGATCACCGGGCCTGAACGGGAGTCGACCCTGGCCCACCCTGGATTCGATCCGGAAGAGCGTTACAATTTGTCAAAGCTCCACCTTTATCGGGAGACCCTCGACGGTAAAACCCATCAAATCCTCGAGGATGACTCCTTCGAAGGATTCAAGAGCGACCGCGAAATCGTCGTTCCGCCAGATCATTTTTTTGTGATGGGCGACAATCGGGACGATACCCGCGACAGTCGTGTATTCGGAGTCATTTCCGTCCACTCCATCCGTGGCCGGGCTTTTGTGATCTGGCTGTCCCACCGGGTGTCACTCTCGGACTCTAAATGGTCCTTCCGTCCCGAGAGAATCGGCAAAGTCATTCAGTGATCTCATTCCTCAGCCGGGGTCGGGACAGGCACAGGCTCGAGCGCCTCTTCGGTGGTTTGAGGCGGTTCGGTTTCCGGAATGGACATCGGCAAGGATGACTTCGGAGTCGAATAGCTCGCGCGATCGAGATCTTCCTCGCTCACCTGCTCGAGTGTCCGCTCCGGACGGCCGGACGAACCGGTGAACGGCAAATCAAATGCCATCTGGAAAAAGGCCTGGAGTTGGTGAACGGTACGGGACGTTCCGGAAATCGGAGTCAGCCACCGTGCGCCAAGACGGAACTTTCTTTCACGCTCCCATTCGTGAACCACCTGGGCTCCGACAAACATTCCCTGATTCGAGCGACCGGAATTGACATCGGTATTCAATGCAAAATCAGATCCGAGATTGTACTGGAATTCCGGTCCGAACTGCAGGTAACGGCCAAACCGGTAACGGAGGGAAGCATCCAGAAAAGGAATTTTAGTCAGGATAGAATCCGTGCAGCCACCGGCACAAAGGATCGAACCTGAGGGATTCTGTCCTTTCACCGAAATGAACGCACCCCCCACACCCGCTTCAGCCACCATCGAGTACCCATAATAGGCGACCAACGCCCGCCCTCCGAGCGCATATCCTGATTTGGAACCCTCATTGGCGGCATTCAAGGATCCGTAAGTCACATACCCCGCATCCGCGCCGATCAGAATCCGCCATGGACTCCCGGCCTGATCCTGAAACCGCCAATCCTGCGACTCCCGACGCGAATCGACCTCCGGAGTCACCGGTTTCTTCCACGATCGTAAAGGGGCGGCCTGTGCTTGAGAAAGCAGGAACAATGAAAAGCCAAAAACATGGAATATCCGATGAGGCATCTTCAACAGTTTCATTCAGCAGCTCCAGTCCGGGCAAGCTCGGAACGGAGCGCCTTCTCGAGGAGTGGAATCCAGGGGCCTCCGTGATCTTGACGGCAAAGGTGCAAGGGTTGTCTCCGGCGGATGAAGTCATCCACGGTCAACACCATCTGGTGTCGAATGGAATACCGGAACTGAGCCTCGAGCATCGGAAACCCGTCCGGGTCGTTCGTGTCCTGATCGCACTCGGAAACGTGGATTTGATAGATCTCAAGTGCATCGGCCCCGTACCTCTCGAACAGCTTTTCCGGGACAGCATATCCCCGAGCGCGAGCCACCTCTCTTGCCCTTTGGACTTCGCTCGGCATGGCCGGAACAAATAGTGCGGTTTCGGTCAGCGGATCGATCTTCGCCGTTCCGCGGGTCGCAAAATCGACAATCTCCTCGGCCATCCTACGGAAGGTGGTGTATTTCCCACCCGCAACGATCACCGATCCTCCCGGGCCATCATCGATGGTGTGCTCGCGCGAAACTTTCTGGAGACTCTTTGATTCTCCACCCTGCGAACCACGGTCCGGCCGGACCAAAGGTCGGATGCCAATTGTGTGGCTCAGGACATCGGCCTCGGTGATGCCCAGATGCGGAAAGTATTGGTCCAAAAGTTTTAGAAGATAGGCTTGGTCGTCAGCAATCGCTTTTGATTCGTCCTCCACCCGATCCGGAGGCAAGGTACACGGACCATCGGTGGTTCCGACCAAGGTGATGCCCTGACCGTAATCACGTCTCGGGATGGCGAAAGCGATCCGACCGTCTTCGATTTGCATGGTCACGGCACCGGGCACGGGAAAGCGTTTCCAGTCGAACACCAAATGGACTCCCCGACTCGGCGCAATCCAGTTTTTCCACGACTCTCCGCCGAGAATGGACCCCACCTCATCCGTCCAGACCCCGGCACAAACGATCAGCTTTTTGAAACGGACCGGGATTTCGCGCCCGGCGATCCCGTCCTGGACCCGCATCGAGGTGATGTTTCCCTGCGGGTCACGTCCGGCCTTTGTGGCTCGCGCACGGGAGACCACGCAAGCACCCGACTCATGCGCTTTCATCAATACATCGAGAACGAGAGCATCATCCCACATCGAAGCATCGAAATACTTGAACGAGCACCGTAGCCCCTCTCGCTTGATACCGGGAATGATTCTCGACGAAACTCCGGCCGAGATTCGCTGATGAAGCCCGGGAGCCCTGAACATCGAAAGCAGATCATAAAGCCACATCCCCGCACTGAGGAGTGTTGGAGAATGCGGGCTCGACCGGTATACAGGCATGTAAAACGGGAGGGGACGGACCAGATGGGGGGCCGCCTGCATCAGATAGTGACGCTCACTCAGGGCTTCGAAAACGAGAGGAAACTCATAATGCTCTAGGTAACGGAGCCCGCCGTGAATCAGTTTCGAGGAGCGCGAAGAGGTCCCCTCCGCGAAGTCGCCCTTTTCCACCAGTGCGACTTTGTATCCCCTCGAGGCAGCGTCCCAAGCCACACCCGCACCGGTGATCCCGCCACCGATCACGAGGAAATCGAACTCTTCCTCCTCGAGCCGCTTCAGGTTGCTTTCGCGCGTCCGGAAGGAAAATTCGGGAGTGGTTCGCATCGGGACTCAAGCCTCTTTTTTCTGGGGTTTGACAACCATCACGTTCAGCTCCTGAAGCTGGTCTCGGGTCACCTCGGAAGGAGTCCCGGCCATGAGGTCTGTGCCTTTTTGCGTCTTCGGAAAAGCCATCACATCGCGAATCGGCCCGACACCGCAAATCAAGGCGGCCAGGCGATCGACGCCGAAGGCTAGACCCCCATGAGGAGGGGTTCCGTATTGGAGTGCATCGATGAAGAAACCGAATTTTTCTCTGGCTTCCTCCGGCGTCAGTCCGAGGAGTTTGAACATGGCCGCCTGGACATCCGCACGGTAAATCCGAAGGGACCCCCCGCCGACCTCGACTCCGTTCAAAACCATATCGTAGGCGGAGGCTTCGAGTGCATCCATATTCCGTCCATGAATGAAATCCTCGAAGAATTCGGGCCGAGGCGATGTGAAGGGATGGTGACAGGCGAAGTAGCGCCCCTCTTTGTCATCGAACTCGAGGAGCGGGAAATTCACCACCCAGAGGAAGGCGAACTTCTTCTCTTCGGGTTTCGGAATGATCCCCAAACGATGGCCGATCTCGATACGGAGCGCTCCGAGTGCATCATAAACAACCTTGTTCTTGTCTGCGACGATGAACACAATGGAACCCGGCTTGAGTGAGAGCTTTTCAGTCAGTGCACGCTTCTCCTCATCCGAGAAAAACTTCGCTGCCGGAGACTGCATCTCGTTCTCGGGGGTGATTTTGATCCAGAGGAGTCCCTTGGCACCAAAGGCCGACACATGCTTGGTCAGATCATCGAGGTCCTTACGCGAGAAGGTCTCGGCCTTTTCGTGCACCACCAGGGCACGCACCGAACCCTGGATTCCGCGGGCGTTCGGAGCCAGAGCCGAAGAGAAGACCTTGAATTCGGATTTGGCGAAAATCGAGGAAAGATCCTGAAGTTCGAGGCCGAACCGGACATCCGGCTTGTCGCTGCCGAACCGGTCCATCGCCTCGCGATAGGCCATTCTCGGAAACGGCCGGGGTATTTCGACATTCAGGAGCTTCTTCCAGAGTTTCTGGATCATCTCCTCGAGGATCGGAAACAGGGCTTCTTCGTCCAGAAACGACGTCTCGATGTCGATTTGGGAGAATTCAGGCTGTCGATCGGCCCGCAGATCCTCGTCCCGGAAACACCGGGCAATTTGGAAATACCGATCCATCCCCGAAATCATCAAAAGCTGTTTCAGCGTCTGAGGGCTCTGAGGAAGGGCGTAGAACTCTCCCGGATTCAAACGTGAAGGAACAATGAAGTCCCGAGCTCCCTCAGGAGTGCTTTTATAGAGAATCGGGGTCTCCACTTCAATGAACTGGTTCTCATCGAGATGCTGTCGGACAATTTGGAGCATCTTGTGGCGGGTGATCAGATTCTTTTGCAGATAGGGCCGACGAAGGTCGAGGTAGCGGTACTCCAGGCGCACCTGCTCTGCGACATCGATGTCGTCCTCGATCGGGAATGGAGGGGTTTTGGCCTCTGAAAGAATTTTCAAGTCATGACACACCACCTCAATGGTCCCGGTGGCGAGCTTGGAGTTCACCATGCCTTCCGGCCGGGAGCGAACCTTCCCTTTGCACCAAAGCACGAACTCGGACCGGAGCTTGCCTGCCAACTCATGGGCGGTTGCACCACCCGAGACAGCAGGATCAAAGACTATCTGCGTTAGGCCGTACCGATCCCGAAGATCGATGAAGATGAGTCCGCCATGATCCCGGCGCTTGGCCACCCACCCGCAGAGGGTGACCTCCTGGTTCAATTGATTGACTCCCAATTCTCCACAAGTGTGCGTCCGGTTGGTTCTCTGATGACTCATGGGAATACTGTACCGATTGACGGAAGCGCTGGCAACTATTACGGTGTAATCAAAGGAAAAATCCAAGCTTGAACTCAGAAATTCAGCCCGATCTCCGGAACTTCGAGTACCTGAAAAGCATCAACGCGGAATACATCGAGGAATTGTACACGAGCTATGTGGAAAATCCCGATTCTGTGGATCCGTCGTGGAGATACTTTTTCGACGGGATCTATCTCGGAGAAGTCACCACGCTCGTAGAAGCGACCAGCGCAGTTCAGGAATCCGGATGGACCACTCCGAGCGGCGGTGATCTGGAGCGTGAACTCAAAGTCTTCCGCCTGATCGAAGCTTACCGCTCCCACGGACACCTGGAAGCCCGGACCAATCCATTGATGGACGGACCTGGGTCTGCGCCTGAACTCGCACTGGGACGATTCGGGTTGAGTGAGGGCGATCTCGGCGAAACCTTCCGCATTGCCGGAACGATCGAACTCGAGCCATCTCCACTTTCCTCCATTCTCGCCCATTTGCGGGCGATTTATGCCGGACCTGTCGGAATCGAAACCCTCCAACTGCAAAGCGAGGAGGAACGCCAATTCATCCAGAGCCGTTTTGAATCACTTTCCGGCGGTTACCGGGTCGGAAACGAAGATCAGAAATACATTTTGAAGCGACTGACCGAGAGCGAAAGCCTCGAGCGATTCATCCACACCCGCTACGTGGCACAGAAGCGCTTTTCGATCGAAGGCGGTGAAGCCCTGATTCCGGGTCTGGATTGCGCCATCGAAACGGGGGTCGCACTCGGAGCAGAAGAAGTGGTTCTTGGAATGGCTCATCGAGGCCGCTTGAATGTTCTGGTGAACATCCTGAGAAAGAACCCCGAAATGCTTTTCGCCGAATTCGACGACAATTACCGTCTGTCGACTGACCATGGCGAAGGCGATGTCAAATACCACAAGGGTCACTCCCTCGATTTCACCACCCGCCAGGGGAAACCGGTTCATTTGTCGCTCGGATTCAATCCCTCCCACCTCGAGTTCATCAATCCGGTCGTGACGGGCATGGCCCGCGCGAAGCAAAAGCAGCGCAAGGATTCCGAGCGCACCAAAGTGCTGTCGATTCTCATGCACGGCGATGCGGCCTTCGCTGGCCAAGGCGTGGTGTATGAGACCATTCAAGCCCAGAAGCTCGAGGGTTATGCCGTCGGTGGAACGATCCACATGATTTCGAACAACCAGGTGGGCTTCACCACCGATCCTAGTGACTCGCGCTCCACTCGCTATTGCACGGATCTCGCACGCGCCTTCGATGCTCCGGTGTTCCATGTGAACGGTGACGAGCCCGAAGCGCTCTGGCACACGGTCCGGATTGCCACCGAATTCCGCTACCGCTTCAAGAAGGACGTTTTCATCGATCTCGTTTGCTACCGCCGCTACGGCCACAACGAGGGCGACGAGCCTTCTTTCACACAGCCGCAACTCTACAAGACCATCAGCGCGCACGACACTCCTCGCGGAGTCTACGCTTCCCGATTGGCTGCTGAAGGAGTGATCTCGGACGAAGAACCCAAGCGTTTGCAGGATGAGGCCATGGCTCCGCTTGCAAAGGCTCTTGAAAAGGTCCGGGCTGAAAAACCGGAACCCCCATATTCTGAGTATCAGGGACCCTATTGGTCCAAGTACCATCATGCCCATCCGGCAGACCTGTTCAAGCCCGTGAAGACCGCAGTCAGTGCGAACGACCTCGTGACCATCGCCAAGAAGATCAATCGCTTTCCGGAAGGGTTCAAAGTTCATCCCAAACTCGAGCGCCTCTTCGAAGGCCGGATCCAAGCCATCGAGCAAGGGAAGGGCATCGACTGGGGGAATGCAGAAGTTCTCGCTTACGCGACACTGGTTCACGAAGGCAGCCCGGTCCGCATGACCGGCCAGGACGTTCGTCGTGGAACCTTCACTCACCGGCATGCGGTGGTGACCCACTTCGAAACCAATGAACCTCACACCCCGATCAACACCCTCCATCCGGAGGCTAAAATCTCGATTTACAACTCTCATCTTTCCGAGACTGCGGCGATGGGAATCGAATTCGGCTACTCGGTATCGGATCCCGATTCACTCGTGATCTGGGAAGCTCAATTCGGCGATTTCGCCAACGGCGCGCAAGTGATGATCGATCAGTTCATCGCCACCTCGGAATCGAAGTGGCACCGGGCTTCGGGACTCACCCTGCTCCTGCCTCATGGGTTCGAAGGCCAAGGCCCGGAGCACTCTTCCGCCCGGCTCGAACGCTTCCTGCAACTCTGCGGGAAGGACAACATGACGGTGGCTTATCCGACCACACCAGCTCAAATCTTCCACTTGCTCCGGAGGCAAGTGAAACGGAACTTCCGGAAGCCCCTGGTGGTCATGACCCCGAAAAGCCTCCTCCGCCACCCGAAAGCCGTTTCGGACCTTACGGATCTGACCGAGAAATCCTTCCAGGAAGTGATCGACGACTCATCTCTCACGGACACGCGCGCAGCAGCGGGCGTGAAGCGAATCATGATTTGCTCGGGCAAGATCTATTACGAACTCCTTGAGGAACGCGAAAAGCGGGGCGCTTTCCAGAACGCCATTCTCCGACTGGAACAGCTGTACCCTTGGCCCGAACAGGAGCTGGCTCGCATCCTGGACCGCTACCCGGGTGCCAAAGAAATCTTCTTCGTACAAGAAGAACCGAGGAACATGGGCGCATGGATGTACTTCCAGGGGATGTGGTCCGGAGCCCTTTCCAATTTCGGAACCCGCTTCCCGAAGCTCGGCCTCACCTACGTGGGTCGCGAAATCTGCGCCTCACCCGCAGTCGGGTCGAAAAAACTTCACGATAAAGAACAACAGGAAATCATCCTGAAAGCCTTTCAAGATTAGGAGCAAACATGAAACACGAAATCCTCGCCCCGCTCGTCGGGGAATCCATCACTGAAGTCAGCATCCTGAAATGGTCCAAGCAAAATGGACAGGCCGTAAAATCAGGTGATGTCCTGCTCGAAATCGAATCTGACAAAGCCACGGTCGAGATCGTCGCGGAACACTCCGGTGCGCTCACCATTCTGAAGAACGATGGCGAACGCGTGGCAGTGAAATCGGTGATCGCTTTCATCGATGACTCGGTGGCAGGAACCGCGGGTGCATCCGCCGGTAAGACACCTCCACCCCCTCCCTCAGCTTCTCGCCCGGCATCTGCCACTCCCGCATCAACCCCTCAAGCGGCTCCAGCCGCTCTTGACTCCTTGAGCCCGGCGGTTCGCAAGGCCGTGGTGGAAGCGAATGTGAATCCGGCACAAATCCAAGGAACGGGTAAAGACGGACGGATCCTGAAGGGTGACGTCATGGCCTTCATCGCCTCGGGTGGAGCGAAAAGCGCTCCGACCGCGAGCCGATTGCCCGCCGTGAACGATAAACCGGGCGACCGTCGGGTTCCCATGCCATCCATCCGGAAGCGCATCGCCGAACGCCTCGTGTTCGCGCAACACACAGCGGCTATCCTGACCACCTTTAATGAAGTCGACATGAAGCCCGTGCAAGACGTTCGCGCCAAGCACAAAGACGCTTTTGAAAAGAAGTACGGCGTGAAGCTGTCTTTCATGTCGTTCTTTACCCGGGCTTGCACCCTGGCACTGAAAGAGCTGCCCGCGGTGAATGCTTCGATCGACGGATCCGACATCGTGTACCACGATTACGCGGATATCGGCGTGGCAGTGGGCACCGAGCGCGGACTTGTGGTCCCCGTGGTCCGCGGTGCGGACAAGCTGGATTTCGCCGGTATTGAAAAAGGCATCGGCGAGCTTGCCCTGAAAGCACGGAACAACAAGCTCTCGATCGCCGATATGAGCGGTGGGACCTTCACCATTTCAAACGGCGGCACATACGGCTCCCTTCTGTCGACCCCGATCCTGAATCCGCCCCAAAGTGGGATTCTCGGAATGCATAAAATCATGGATCGTCCGATTGCCATCAACGGCAAAGTGGAGATCCGCCCGATGATGTACCTGGCCCTGTCGTACGATCACCGGATCATCGACGGCAAGGAGGCAGTCACCTTCCTCGTGCGCGTGAAAGAACTTCTCGAGAACCCCGAAAAACTCGGCCTCGATTTTGCCTGAACCCAGAACTTCAAGGATAACCCATGAATACCGAAAACTTCGATTTGATCATCATCGGCGGCGGACCTGCCGGATATGTCGGCGCCATCCGTGCCGCACAACTCGGCATGAAAGTGATCTGCGTTGAAAAGCGTGCTTCGCTGGGCGGAACCTGCTTGAACGTGGGCTGCATCCCCTCGAAGGCTCTACTCGATTCGAGCGAGCACTTTTCGATGGCCCAATACAAGTTCAAGAAACACGGAATCGAGATGGACGGGCTCAAAATCAATGTCCCGCAAATGATCTCCCGCAAAGACGAGGTGGTGAAGCAGCTCACCCAGGGAATCGCCGGTCTGTTCAAAAAGAACAAGATCGAGTGGGCCCAGGGTTACGGCCGTTTTGCAGGCATCGAAGGCGATGAAAAGCTCGTTGAGGTCGATGGCCCGACCCAACGCCTCCTGAAGGCTCCCAAGGTCATGATCGCTACCGGGAGTGAAGTGATCGAACTCCCGAATCTCAAGTTCGATGGTAAGAAAATCATCTCATCAACAGAGGCCCTGAACATCCAGGAAGTCCCGAACCACCTCGTGGTGGTCGGAGGCGGAGTGATCGGCCTTGAGATGGGCTCGGTGTGGAAACGCCTCGGAGCGAAGGTGACCGTGATCGAGTTCACGGACAAAATCCTTTCTGTGATGGATCAACAAATCGCCGGAGAAGCCAAGAAGTCTCTGACCAAACAAGGGATCGAATTCAAACTGAGCACCCAGGCCCTGGGTGCGGTGCCTGCGGGCTCACGCATGCAAATCGAAGTGATGGATCGCAGTACCGGTGTAAAAGAACTGATCGAGTGCGATCTGATCCTGGTGGCCACCGGTCGCCGCCCGTTCACAGACGGCCTCCAGCTCGACAAAATCGGGCTCGCCGCGAACGAAAAAGGCCGGATCGATATCAACGAACACTTCGAAACCAAAGTAAAAGGCGTCTACGCGGTCGGCGATTGCGTCCAAGGCCCCATGCTGGCGCACAAGGCAGAAGAAGAAGGCATTGCCGTCGCGGAGATCATGGCCGGTCAAGCCGGCCACGTGAACTACCACAGCATCCCTTGGATTGTTTACACCTGGCCTGAAGTCGCAGGTGTGGGATATTCAGAAGAGGACCTGAAGGCGAAGGGTATCGAATACAAGTCCGGCACATTCCCGTTCCTGGCGAACGGGCGCGCTAAGGCCATGGACGAATCCGAGGGCATGGTGAAGATCCTTGCCGACAAGAAGACCGACAAACTTCTCGGCATGCACATCTTCGGGCCCCGTGCTTCAGACCTGATCGCCGAAGGCGTGACCGTACTCGAATACGGCGGCTCTGCCGAAGATGTGGCCCGGACCTGCCACGCCCATCCAACCCTCGCAGAGGCGGTCAAAGAAGCCGCCTTGGCCGTCGATGGCCGCAGGATTCATCTCTGAAACAAAAAGCCGGGAGGATTCGACTCCTCCCGGCTCAATTCAAACTCGAATTCACCCACTAACAGTGCGATCACTTACCGAATACTTTGAACTCTTTCGGAATGTCGATCTGATTGTTCGCGATGTACTTCCCTAGTCCGGTCAGAGTATTCCGTGGCCATTTCTTCTGCTTCAAGCGAACGATCCACTTTGGAATCGCACCCTTCGGGTCGACAATGATCTCCACCGTCACGAAGGTCTTCTTGCCTCCGTCGAGTGACTTCAGGAAGTAACGGCTGAGGTGCATCTGACCGCGTACGATCCCGTCCTGAGGAGGCAATTCAGCATCTTCCACCGACTGCATGGTGATGATCATGTTTTTTTCCTTGGTATTGACCGCCACTTTGGCTGAATAGACAAAATCGCGATTCTGAAATGGCCAAGGTACCGCGGTGTGGTTGTATTCGACCCGGTCAAAAATCGAGCTCATCCGGACCCGACGGGCCTCGACCACTTCGTCCATCCACTTCTTCCGGCTCGGCATGTCGGCAAGGACAGTGGCAATTTGCTCGATGGAGGCATCCATCACAGTCTCTCCACGGAACCCGACAATCCCCTGGTCGGTGTCACGCTGGAAGGTTTTGATCCCGTCCTTGTTCGCGATCAACTCCCAATTCTGGTATTGGGAATCGGGTGCAACCTGGTTCTCGTCACCCGCAAGGGATAAACCAGGTACGGTCAAAAAGAAGACTGATAGAAGCGTCAATTGGAATGTTTTCATTCCTTCAGTCTAACGGGCTTTTCCGGGATTTCAACTCATGGAGCTTCAGGTGCTTCACAAAGAAGGCAAAGGCAGACAGGGCACTCCAGCACCACCCCGCCCTACCATTCAATAGGTTTCCATGGAGGAGCAGGAACTGCAAAAACTTGGCCGGAAACACTGCGGCATAAACCAACGCCATCCGGTCCGGCTGCTTGCGCAGCAATTCTTCCGCCCCGAGACTGGTATAGCGGTTCATCTTCGAAACATAGGCCTTCAGTGAGGGATAGCTCTCATGAAGGAGCGCTCCCTCTGCCCGATGAACCTGCCCCCGGTGGAGCCTGACTTTCTCGTGTACCGCCGCCTGATCGAAGTTCCCTGCCGACCTTCTGAACAGTCTGAGCACCAGGTCGCGAGACTCCCTGCCATGCCGGAATTCGGTACCCATGAACACCAGCCGTCTTGGAATCTCAAGACCAGAATCGTCCTGCCCGGCCTTGGAAAGGTATTCCCGGATCTCACGCTCCAACCCTTCGGTTACTTTCTCATCCGCATCGATGTTGAGCACCCAATCATTCCGGGCTTGATTCACGGCAAAAGCCTTCTGGGCGCCGAAACCGAGAAACTCCTGCTGAATCACCCGGCATCCGGCACGGGTTGCAAATTCGATCGTTCCGTCATCGCTCCCGCTGTCCACCACCACGATCTCGTCACAAAACCGGAGTAGAGGCAGAGTGGTTTCGAGTTGGTTCCGCTCGTTTTTCACAATCAGAACCGCGGAAACCGGAATTCGCGTGGATGCACCGGAATCTGTCATTCGGGAAGAACCTTCCCCGGATTGAGCAAGCCCTTCGGGTCGAACACCTGCTTCATCTGTCGCATCAGACGGATTTCGTCTTCGGATCTCGAATAAGCGAGCAAGTGCCGCTTCAGCATGCCGATTCCGTGCTCGGCAGAGACCGATCCTTCGAACTTCCGGATCCAAGCGAACATGCCCTCATCCGCTTTTTTGCAAAGCGCCTTGAATTCCGGAACCGACATGCTCTCCGGCTTCATCAGATTCACATGGAGATTGCCATCGCCAATGTGCCCGAAAATATATGGTTTGAGCCCCGGATAGTTCAGATCGATATCCCGGGTCCAGACTTCTATGAACTCCTTCAACCTGTGGATGGGGAGTGAAATGTCATGCTTGTGGAGGAGCCCGAGGTGGGCGAGAGATTCGGAAATCCCCTCTCGCATCGCCCACAGGTTGGCCGCCTCCTTTTCAGACTGGGCCAGTACGGCATCCTTCACCAATCCCGACTCCATCAGCCCCGTGAGCCAATGTTCCAGTCTTTCCTGGACGGTGCTTCCTTCGGCTCGTTCCACCTCGAGAAGGACATACTGAGCGCAAGGCGAAGCAAAAGGTGCGGATAAATTCCGGAGGGCCAGGACCTGTTCGAGGCAATCCTGTGAGAAACATTCGAAGGCATTGACGACCATTCCGCTTTTTCGAGCCGCCTCAAAGAGCTCGAATACAGACCCCAGATCTGAAAGTCCGAACAAGAACACTTCCCGATCCCGCGGAAGAGTGGTCAGCTTCAAAACGGTTTCGGTGATCACACCGAGAATGCCCTCACTCCCGATGAAGACCTGTCGCAGATCGATACCGGTGTTGTTTTTTTCGAGGGAGCCATTCATCCGGAGGATCGTCCCGTCCATCAGGACCACAGTCAGACCGAGCACCCAGTTCCGGGTGAGTCCGTAACGGATCACCCTGACTCCACCCGCATTCGTCGCGATATTACCCCCCACAGTGGACGACCCTTTTGAGGCGAAATCCACCGGCCAGGTCAAACCGTAGGGCTTGCAGTGCTCGTGTACCGCCTCGGTCACCGCACCTGCCTCGACCGCAACGGTGAGTGCGAGTGGATCCACGGGTCCCATTTGTCTCATCCGATCCAGACTGAGAACCACTTCACCCCGGGCGGCAACAGCTCCCCCGGCCAGTCCGGTTCGTCCACCTGATGGAACGACGGCAAGATTCTCCTTGAAGCAAAAAGACAGAAGCCGGGAAACTTCATCAGTCGAAGAAGGGAAACAAATGGCGAGCGGCGCAGGCTCATGAGCCTTCGTCCAATCCTTCCCGTAAGCCTGCAGATCACCGGGATCGACAGATACCGAATTCGGACCCAGAACTGTACGAAGCAGGGCAACAAGGTCGTTCACGGCTTCAAGGTTAGGCGAAAGGAGGAGCTCCCATCAAGCGATTTTTTAATGGTTTTCAGCACATATCGGGGCTATGCTCGGCACCACTCCCCTATGCAAGTCGCGGCATTGATCCCCTTCTTGATTCTTTTTTTGGGATTTGCGGGTTTACGCCTGCCTCTCACCTACGCTTCGTTCTACGCTATGCTCAGCGGCACCCTACTCACCGGAACCCTGTTCCGGGCCGATGCTGCAGTTTGGTCCCGGGCAACGCAAAAAACCATCATTCTCACCTTCGAAATCGGGTTCATCCTGATCGGCGCTTTTTTCTTTCTGGAAATGGCTCGTAAATCCGGGGTCATCGACTCTCTGGCCCGACTGGTCCGGGCCATCACACCGAACCGTGTCGTTCAGGGAATCCTGGTATCTTTCCCACTCGCACTGATGGTCGAGGGTTCGAGCGGGTTCGGAACGCCCACCTTGGTGATCGCCCCCATCCTCATGGCCCTTCACTTTGAGCTGAAATGGTGCGCGCTACTGCCATTCCTCAGTTGTGTGGTGGGAATCCCCTATGGAGCTCTCGGAACCCCCACCCGACTTGGATTTCCGGATGCCTCCCCTGCACATGAGATTTTTCTCCACTTGGTTCCCTTGATGGTCATTGCTCCTTTGATCTCGGCCCGATTGATTGCCGGTCGATGGCAACTGAAAGAGCTCCTCTGGACCCTGTCATTGAGCGGGGTCTATATCGGCTCCGGTGTGTTCATTTCACAAACCGGGCCCGAACTCTCAGCTCTCGGACCTGCATTCGTTACATTTGCTTACGGACTCTGGAGCGCACGCCAACTGTTCGGTGACTCATCGCAAACGGATTTGGAATGGAAAGGGTTATCGGTCTATGGCCTCTTGCTGATTTGCATGTGGGCCGGGAAGTCGATCTGGATGGATCGTCGCTTCGAAGGATCCGAGATCAGGATTTTCAACCCCGGGATGGTCTTCATCCTTTTCGGCTTGCTCATGATTCCAACCGTCAAGCGACTCCACTCGCTTCGTGCGATTGTACTCGAAACTGCGATCCGCTCGCGGAAAACTCTGTTCGTCTTTTTTTGCACCACCTTCCTGGTTCAGCAACTCCGGGTGAACGGAAGTCTCGAAGTGCTCACCGGCTCACTGCCTTCTTTCTGGCTCAGGGAAGGCGCCCCGGTCATCGGGTTCTTGGGATCGATCTGTGTCGGCACTTCGACCATGTCGAATCTACTGCTTTCGAAAGTGGTCGAACCCGCCCACTTCGCAGCACTCGCAGCCGGAAGCGCGGTGGGAGTTCCCCTCGCTTTTCAATCGATTGTGGCTGTCCGGAGTATCCTGCACGATCAAATCGGAGAAAAAGAAGCTTACTTGCGGGTTGGGCCGATCGGCATCGGATTCCTGATCGTGGTACTCCTCGGAGCGTTTGGAATTCGCGTATGAAAAAACCCGGAGGGCCATGCCCCCCGGGCTCGATTCATTCCTTCAGTTCTTCACCTGCTTCATCTACAAGCTGGATTCATTTGAGTGAATTGCATCGCTTGATTGTAGTCCGGAGTATTGAACAGGATCCGCCCTGAGCCATCCACCACCCGGTAGAAGCGTTGCCCGTAGGCGTTGCCTCCCGCCATGATCTGACACCGGCCATACATTCCACCATTTCCGGGGTATCCACCCTGTCCGGGGTATCCACCCTGTCCGGGGTATCCACCCTGCTGGACATTGTTCACGATTCCCGAGCAGAATCCCATGGCCCGTGATTGTTCGGCAATTCGGAGAGCTTCCGCATACTGCACGGTATTCCCCATCACGCGTCCGGTTCCATCCTTCACCATGAACACCTGGAATCCGCGCTGATCGTAGTAGGAGTTGATCACGCAAGGTCCAACTTGCCCGGGATACGGATAGGGATTCGGGTTCGGAACAGGAGTCGGCTGCGGATAGCTTCCACCATTGCCCCAACCGCCATTCCCGGGACTCCCTCCTCCACAAGTCCTCCATTGGAGTTGGTACACCACTCCGGCAGACAGATCAGCCGAATCCAAAGTCATGATCGACTGTTCGTTCATTCCGTTCGTCTGAACAGCAATACTGGTATTGGTTCTCAAATTCACATCTTGGCCGCAGGGTGACCACACATTGGCCGTAGCCACGAGGTTGTTGTTCAAGTTGAAGTTGCCGTCGTTCGCACCGACGAAACTCTTGTGATAAGCGGGTCCGTTCTGTCCTGCGAAGAAATACTCGACATCAAAGGTCGCACTCGCATTCATGGGCAGCCTGGAGTAGCCGCGATAATCGATCTTGATGACCGATACCGAGTAGCCCCCAGGAACATTGACGGGAATGGCGATGTTACAGGCTTTCCGATCGACAGTGTTTCCAGACATGCCCCCGGCCTGCGCCTGGAAAGAACCGAACAGGATACTCAGACTCTGGGCATCCGGACTCAAGGTCGCTGATACGGTACCCAGCGGACACCCGGTGCCCGCATAAGTCGGAGTCCCTAGCCGGATCTGATCGCCCGGCACTTGAGCCATGGCCTTTCCGGCAATCGCAAACATCAGGATTGCGAGGATGAGTCGATACGAATAGTTCTGCATGTGTTCCGCCCCCCTTTGGTGGAATCGTGTGTGGTTTGAAGGAACTTTCCCTCATGGAACATCCACTCAGCGAATCCCGTGCCAAAACCAAGGGCAACGGAACACTCTTTTTAATTCAATGATTCCAGAAATTTAATGCGCAGCAGCCGATTTCTTCGAATCGCCGGAGCCAAAACGGCTCCTAGAGGTCTGGACCCCTTCTGGCACCACTCTTTGCCCCGAATCAGGATTCGGCTTTTTCAGCTGTTGTAGAAACCGCTCCACTCGGGGCACGGGCTTCCACCACAAAGTGCGGCTTCCCGTCTTTCAAGACCACTCGGACAGCACCGCCTTGCTCGAGCTTCCCGAACAAGATCTCTTCCGAAAGGGGCCGCTTGATCTCGTCCTGGATCACCCGAGCCAAAGGACGGGCTCCCATTTTCCGGTCATAACCCTTTTCTGCAAGCCAGGTCCGGACCTCGGGTTCGAACTCGATCTCAACATGCTTGGCGAGAAGGAGGTGCTCCAGCTCGACAATCTGTTTGCCGACAACCTGATCCATCATGCGCATGTCCATCGGACTGAAAAAAGTGATCGCATCCAGCCGGTTCCGGAACTCGGGTGAGAACACCCGCTCGAGTTCTTTTTGTGAGGCATCGGAACCTGCGAGATCACTGACAAAACCGACCATTCTGCGTTCCGCATCCCTCGATCCGACATTGGAAGTCATGATCAGGATGACATTCCTGAAGTCGGCCTTCTTGCCATTGTTGTCGGTGAGAAATCCGTGATCCATCACCTGAAGCAGAATATTCCAAACGCTCGGATGGGCTTTTTCGATCTCATCGAGCAATACCACGGAATGGGGATTCTTCATGACCGCATCCGTGAGCAGCCCCGCCTGCTCGAAGCCGACATAACCCGGGGGTGCCCCGATCAAGCGCGAGACGGTGTGTTGCTCCATGTATTCGGACATGTCGAATCGCAAAAAGGCGACTCCCATGTGGCTGGCCAACTGCTTGGATAACTCGGTCTTTCCGACCCCGGTCGGCCCACAAAAAAGAAATGAGCCGATCGGCTTATCTCCACTCCGCAGACCCGATCGAGCCAAACGGATGGAAGACACAATCCGGTCGACAGCAGAATCCTGTCCGAAAATACTCAGCTTGAGATTCCGATCGAGCCCCTGCAAGCGATCCTTTTGCGAATGGGTGA
Organism: Bdellovibrio sp. ZAP7; assembly: GCA_945874535.1. Classification (GTDB taxonomy): domain Bacteria; phylum Bdellovibrionota; class UBA1018; order UBA1018; family CAIMNF01; genus CAIMNF01. Next base: position 17,358 of record CAMCGZ010000007.1, on the reverse strand, counting down.
CTGTCTTGGCAGGAATCCGCGCCATCTGGGCGATCATCTCTTCCACATCCAGAGCGGTCACCTCGGTCGGAGGAGCATCCTCGGGAATCCCGTCTTTCATCCGTTTGATGCGGAGCTTGGCTCCCACCTCGTCGAGGACATCGATCGCCTTGTCAGGCAGGAATCGGTCAGTGAGATGCTTGACCGAGAGTTCCACCGCAGTCTTGATCGAATCCTGGGAATACACCACATGGTGGTGCGTTTCGAACTGGGGCCTCAGACCGTGCAGAATCTGGATCGTCTCATCCTGGGTGGGCTCGGGCACTTCCACTTTCTGAAACCGCCTCGAGAGCGCCTGATCCTTGCCGAAGATGGTACGGTACTCGGCGAAAGTGGTCGATCCGAAGCAACGGATCTCACCACGGGCGAGCATGGGTTTCAGCAGGTTGGCGGCATCCACCGTGCCACCATTGACCGATCCTGCACCGATGATGGTGTGGATCTCGTCGATGAACAAAATGGGAAATACCCCTTTATTATGTTTCACTTCAAGCGCTTGAATAATGCGCTTCATTCTCTGCTCGAAGTCCCCCCGGAACTTGGTGCCCGCCAGGAGTGAGCCGAGATCCAAAGAATAAACCACAGCTTGTTTCAGAAGCTCCGGAACATCACCCGATACAATCCGTTGGGCAAGACCTTCGGCAATCGCGGTCTTCCCGACACCCGCTTCACCAACCAGAAGAGGATTGTTTTTTCTTCTTCGGCAAAGGGTCTGGATCACCCGATCGAGCTCGGTCTTCCTGCCAACCAAGGGATCCAAACGGCCCTGTTTGGCAGATTCGTTCAAATTCGCAGTGTAGCTCGAAAGTGCGTCATTGGCCGATGCCCGCCCTTCTGAAGACTTGGGGGCCTCTGCGGCTTCCGGTGTCGGACCCGATGCCGCGTCGTCCGAGGTTTGCCCGTGACTTAGGAAGTTCACCACATCCAACCGTTCCACACCTTGCTGCCCGAGCAGGTACAAGGACCAAGAGTCCTTGGCTTGAAAGATGGCAACCAGCAGATCCGCAGGCTCGATTTCCGTTTTTCCTGCGGACTGAACCTGGAAAATGGCCCGCTGAACCAATCGCTGGACACCGAGGGTGGCAATCGGATTTTCCGGATCGCCCTTTTCGGTCTTGGGCGCCAGTGGAACCTCCTTCTGGAGGTAAGCCTTCAAGTCAGTCTTCAGTCGACCGATGTCGCCCTTGCATGCCTCGAGCACCTGCATCACTTCGGGCTCGTCGAGCAATACCAGCATCACATGCTCGAGAGTGAGAAACTCATGCTTGCTTTCCACAGCGTTAGCCAGGCCGCGATTCAAAACCGCTTCGGCTCTTTTTCCGATCATGTCCTAACTCCTTTCCACGGGCTCGAGGCTCAGCTTCAGGGGATACCCGGAGCGTCGCGCTTTATCCGTGACTTTTTCGACCTTGGACTCCGCGATCTCGAACGAGTAAATGCCGGCTACGGCTTTACCCTCTTCGTGAACCTTCAACATCAAGGCCAACGCTTCTACAGATGGTTTCGAAAAGTCGTTCGTCAAGACCTCGACGACAAATTCCATGGTTGTATAATCGTCATTGTGAAGCAGGACCGCATAACGCTTCGGCTCGGCGGTTTTCGGAACCGCCTCTTGCACCGCCACGCCTCCGCTCGAATCATCTTTGTGCGTCAATCCTTTGTCCTGGCCCATGGTCATCGCTTGTAAACATCCTAGCATCATTTACACAAACTGTGGATAATTTGAATATGGGTTTCCGCACCAATATCGACGAGAACGAAAAAACCGACTCGAATGCAGGAGCGATGCCGACGGGCGCTACCGATCCGAACCCCGCAGCCACGAGCAGGGGAATCCGGCTTCCGGACCTCGGGCTTCTGAACACTGTGCTCCAGGATCCGGACGTGACCGAAATCATGGTGAATGACCTCCGGAACATCGCGATCGAAAAGCGCGGTCAGATCGTGGTCACACCGGTTCGGTTCAAGAGCCTAGAGGAACTCAATCGGATTGTCCGCATTCTCATGGAGCCGACCGGAAAGCAGATCACACCCGAAACACCGCTCGGCATGACCAGCCTTCCTGACGGATCTCGGGTTCATATTGCCGCACCTCCGATCACCGAAATCGGCCCCTGCATCACCATACGCCGATTCCCGAAACGTTACAGTCTGAGCGCCCTTTCAAAAAACGGCTCGCTTGATCAACGCATGGCTCACTTCCTGAACGCCTGCATCCAAGGAAAGCAGAATATCCTGATCAGTGGAGGCACAGGAACCGGAAAAACCACCTTCATGAACGCACTCATCGCCCTGGTTCCGCCGCATGAGCGCCTGGTGACCATTGAAGACACAGCAGAAATTCCACTGATTCTTCCGAACCAGGTGAAGATGATGACACGGCCTCGATCCATGGGCACCGAAAGTATCGGTGCACGCGATCTGGTCGCGAACGCTCTGCGCATGAGACCGGACCGGATCATCATTGGCGAATGCAGGGGCCCCGAAGCCATGGACATGATTCAAGCCATGAATACGGGTCATCAGGGATCCATGACCACCATCCATGCCAATACCGCACGCGATGCCCTTTTCAGACTCGAAACCTTGATGATGTCAGCAGGGCTGGACCTCCCCTTGCCGGCGATCCGGAGACAGATCTCGAGTGCCGTCCAACTGATTGTGCAAATCAAACGGTTCCGCTCGGGAGTCCGGAAGATCATCTCAATCCAGGAAGTGACCGGACTCGAACAGGACACCATCCTCCTTCAAGAGGTGTTCTCATTCGAGCCGGCTCATCCGCTCGATCTTCACAGCGATGAGGGCTCATTCAGATTCAATCTTTCAACGAGAGTGCTCGAAAGTTTGAAACTCCAGGGAATCAGAGCCCTACCTTGAGAGTCCGGCCGCATTGAGATAGCGGTGGTAGCGGTTGAGCACCTCCCACTTGACCCGGTCAATCGCGATTTTCTGTGCAAACTTGAAATGAAAATCGAAGTCGCCACGGTTGCGCAGTTCCAGACCGAAATCCACTTTTGTGGTCGCCATACGGACCACCAGCTTCGCGTACCAATGGCCCACCACACCGGGATCGCTTTTGTCCTCGTCGAACTTGCGAAGTGCCTCCTCGCCGAGAGCCCGCTTCAATGTGAAGGATGAGGCCCCGATGAAGATCCGGATCAACTCTTGCACCCTCGATCCCTTGTCGAGTTTCTTTTTCACTTCTTGAGAGGCGGGCGATGCAATGACCGGGATATTGCCATCGGGAAAAGTGATCTCGGGAGCTTTCTTGGCGTCGACAATCGAGAACTCAGTCGGATTGCGCATGATCCCCTGGATCTCGGACATCTCCTCGGCGAACGCCTTCAGTTCATTGGGTGATGCTGCCTGGGATTTCGATTCGAGAGCGCGGTAGCGCGAACCTGCGATGATGCCGCGGTAGATGCCTTCGAGACTGGCTCCCTGATTGAGCGATTGCAGCAGGCCGGAAAAATCGGTTTTATCCTCGACCAGGTCCTGATTGAACACGACCCGGAACATCTCCGACAAAATTTCTGAATTCTGCTTCGACAAAGTTTCGGCTGAGAGCACGGGATCCGCCTGTTGGCCGGCCAATGCCTTTTCATCGTGGACTTCTTCTGGAGAATGGTCTTTTTTCACCGGAGTGATGAAACCGAGAAACTCCAGCGCATGATTGACAGCCTTGCATCCTGAAGAACCGAAGAGCAGAAGCGTCAGCGTCAATACCGTGCATAACCGTTTCATTCGCCCCCTCCGAGTCCTTTGGGTGCCCGGGTACGCCCCATGGCGAGCGCAAGCACGAGTATCGTAATTAGATAAGGTAGAATCTGGATCCACTGTACCGGAACAGCCTGATCTCCCCACAGCACTACACCTTGCAGACGGATTTGAGCGAGCTCTGTGAGGCCGAAGAGCAGGCAGGCTGTCACCGTTTGGAGTGGCAACCACCTTCCGAGAATGACCGCCGCTAAAGCGATAAATCCTCTTCCGGAGGACATGTTGCGCGAAAAGGAAGATGCCAGATAAATGGAGAGCGTCGCCCCACCAAGTCCGGCCAGAAGCCCGCTGAGGGCGATGCCCTGCCAACGTTTTCCCCGCACAGAAATACCCGAGCTCTCGAGCGCTTTCGGATGCTCACCTGCGAACCGGATCCTGAGGCCAAACTTGGTATGGTGGTACAAGATGGCACTTGCAATCACGACAGCGCCCATCAGGAACAAGGGTGCCGAACGGAAAAGGGATTCACCCGGAATCACAGGGGTCGAGCCCGTGGAATCGAACCAGATCATCGACAGAAACGGCGGAATGCCCATGGCGAAAAGATTGAATGCCGTGCCAGAAACAATCTGATTGGCCTTGAGCTTCAATACGGTAAATCCATAACCAAGCGAGAGCATCAAGCCTGCCAACATTCCAGCAACCAAACCCCACCACGGACTCTGAGTGGAATGGGTCACCACTGCTGCAAAAAAGGCCCCCACCAGCATGATGCCTTCCAATCCGATCTGAATGACACCGCTCCGCTCACACCACATCCCGCCCAAAGCCGCGAAAATCAACGGTGTTGAGACCCGCAGAGTCGGAAGAATCCAATTTGAAAAAAGTGTTTCAAGCATTTCGCTTCCTCCAAATACTGGAGAACCAGTCCCAGATGCCGTCTGAAGCAACCCCGAGGATGATCAAACCCTGGATGATGTAGGTCAAGTCCCGGGTGACTTTATCAGTTTCAAGATCGAGACTTCCCGCACCTTTTTGTAAAACCCCGAAAAGAAACGCGGAAGGGAGAATGCCAAGGATGTTGCCACGTGCAACCAGTGCGACAGCGATTCCGACAAAACCATAGTCGGACGAGAATCCGATCTTGAACCGGTGCGAATTCCCGAGAACCTCGACCAGACCGGTCAATCCGGCGATTCCGCCCGCAACAAACATCGAACTGAGCCAGGAAGCCGGAGCCGCAATTCCAAAGGTGGAAGCCGCAGTCTCATTCTCTCCCGTAGCCTTCAATCGATAACCCCAGACCGAGTTTCTCAAAACCAGATGCAGCACACAGGTCATGACTGCCAGTGCGATAATCAGACCTCCCATCGGCGCTCCATTGAACACCGCGAAAGGTTTCAATTGAAATACCGTAGAAAGAGGAATGGTCTCCGCCTGCGAGGAATCGGGATCCTTCAAAGCATACAAGGTGAAATAGGAGGTCACCCCGGCCGCTATGAAGTTCATCATGATGGTGGTGATGACCTCGTGACTTCCGCGTCGTGCCTTCAAGTAGCCGGGTATCGCGCCCCAAATACCGCCGGCGATAAATGCAGCAAGGGTTGCGAATAAAATCGCCAAGGCATGGGATTCGATACCTGCACCCGCCACTCCCGCCCAAGCAGCCGCCAGCGCCCCGATGGTCAACTGCCCCTCACCCCCGATATTGAACAGCCCGGACTTGAAGGGGATGGCCACCGCCAGACCGGTAAGAATGAAGTACGAGGTATAGAACAGCGTCATTCCGAAGTCATAACCGCTCCCGAAACTGCTATTCACGAGCACGGTGAGGACTTTACCGGGAGACTCTCCGGCAATCGTGCAAATCATCAATCCGATTGCGAGTCCGCCGGCAGCACCGGCGACCGATCTCAGGAATGAAAGGGCACTTTGCGGGATCCGGAGTTTTTCTGAATTCTTCACCGGTCACCCCCACCCATCACTCTACCGATCGCCCACGGATCGAAATCGGGTCTCGCGAACTCGGCTCGGATCCCACCGTTGTAGAAGACCAACATCCGGTCGCACAGATCCATCAATTCATCGAGTTCGGAGGAAAACAGAAGGATGGCCTTCCCGCGATTTCGTTCTTGAACGATAGCATCGTGGATTTTTTCGATCGCACCGACATCGACTCCCCGTGTGGGATGTGCCACATACAATACGGATGGTCCGGGGTCTAATGCGCGGGCAATCACGAGCTTTTGTTGGTTGCCTCCGCTCATGCGCCCGGTCCAGACCGTCGGATAGGGCGGTCGGATGTCGAACTCTTTGATCTTCGATTCCGTGACTGCGCGGGCTTTTGTGCGCAAAAGAAATCCACCTTTGGAATACCGGGGGTCTTCGTGCTGACCGAGCAGGAAATTCTCGGTCATGTCCTGATTGAGTAACAATCCTTCGGAAAGCCTGTCCTCAGGCACCAATCCGACACCCGCATTCCGGAGGACGATCGGATCACTACCGGACTGATCCCGTCCGTTCAAAAGATACTCTCCGCTCCAATTCTTGGCATGAAGCGAGGGATGCGATAATGCACGGAGCAAGGTCGACTGACCGTTCCCCTGCACCCCCGCAACACCGAGAATCTCACCTGGCTTCAATTCAAAGCTCACCTCCCGAAGGGGCTCGGTCGTACTCGTGATGGAAAGCCGGCTGACTCTCACCACGGGCTTGGCGTCGGACATGTTGGCAAACACTTTTCTCTCACCTTGGTAAGTAAATGAAACATCCCGCCCGACCATCATGCGTGCGAGTTCGGAATCATCGGTCTCCGAAGCCTTCCGTGAACCCACGGTCTCACCCCGACGGATCACAGTGATCTCGTCACAATAACCGAGAACTTCTTTAAGCTTGTGAGAAATGAGGATGATGGTCTTCCCTTCTTCCTTGAGCCTCACCAGATTTCCGAACAGGTCCTTGACCTCTTGCGGAGTCAGAACTGCGGTGGGTTCGTCGAGTATGAGCACTTTCGATTTCTGGTAAAGCAGCTTCAGGATTTCCACCCTCTGTTGCTCCCCCACCGAAAGCTCCGAGACCGGGCGGTCCCAACGATCGAAATCGAGCCCGTAAGTTTTAGCAATAGCCCTGAGCTCCGCCTCGGCTCGGGCGCGCCCTACAAACACCCGTCCGGGCTCGTGTCCGAGGATGATGTTGTCGAGAACCGTCTCGGGGCCAGCCAACATGAAATGCTGGTGGACCATTCCGATACCCATTCTCATGGCATGGACGGGGTTGGTAATCCTGACAACACGGTCTTCGATCAGGATCTCTCCCGAATCGGCCGGATGAATCCCGAAAAGGACCTTCATTGCAGTCGACTTCCCAGCGCCATTCTCACCGATCAGCCCGTGAATCGAGCCTTTTTTCACCGTAAACGAGAGATCGCGGTTGGCAGTGAAGCCTCCGAATTTCTTAGTGACCTTCCGGAACTCGATCGCGTTCATCACTTTTTCTGGATCAGGTAATAATCGGGTACCTTGATCTTCCCTTTGACAATATCCGCACGGAGTTGCTCGAGCTGTTTTTTATCCCTGTCAGTCACCAGGCGGGCATTGTGTTCATCCAACGAATAATCCACACCCTTCGTTTTTACTCCATATCGAATCAAACCGGTGGTGAACTTTCCCTCTTTAAACAGCTTCACAGAGTCGAAAACCGCCTCATCCACTCGCTTCAACATGCTGGTCAAAATAAATCCCGGCTTCAACCAGTTCTGATTCGAGTCGACTCCGATCGCGAGTTTCTTTCTCTCCGCAGCTGCATCGAACACGCCCACTCCCGAATTGCCGGCAGCCACGAAAATCACCTCTGCCCCCCGGTTGAATTGATCGAGAGCCAGCTCCTTGGCCTTCGGAGGGTTGTTCCATGCTTCTCCGGTGACTCCGAGGTAGTTGGAAAGAACCTGGGCTTTGGAGTTCATTTTTTTCGCACCGGCAGCATAGCCCGTCTCGAATCTTCGAATCAGAGGGACATCCATTCCACCGATGAATCCCACTTTGCCCCCGGGGGCATGCATCGCCGCCAATGCCCCCACCAGATAACTACCCTCATGCTCCTCAAACATCACCGAGCGGACGTTGGGCGCTTTTGCGTCCTCGTCCACCAACAGGAATTTCTGATTCGGAAACCGGGCAGCATTCTTTTTGATCGATTCGAGCTGGTGGAAACCAACCGCGACGATCAAATCGAACTTCTTCTCTGCGAAGGCGCGTTGCAAGGACTCGTACGCCGCGTTGTCGGGAGCCTCGACCGTTTTAGTGGTGACCCCAAGCTCTTTCTCGGCTCGTTTGAGACCCTGGTAGGCCGATGCATTGAAGGATTTGTCGTCCTTGCCGGATCGCTCGAGCACTAGGCCGACCCGGACCTGGGCTAAAGCCATTTGAACAGGGAGGACGAGCAGGGCCAAACCAGTCATGAACCGCTGAACAGGGAGAATGTTTCTCATATCTCATATTTATCCGAGCTGGGGCTTTCCGTCGAATTGATTTTGGATGGGTGAAGAGTTAGCCTTGAGAGCATGGAATCGCAGCACCCTCGCCAAATCATTGACAAAACCGGACGAGAGGGACAAGCCGCGATCCTGCTCGCGATCATGGTCTCGAGCTTCCTGATGTTCTTCATGTTCGCTGTCAACACCGGGCTCCTGATCAATGCGAAAATCAGCGTTCAGACTGCGGCGGATGCCGCTGCTTACGCTGGCGCGGCGGTTCAGGCACGACAGATGAACGCCATCTCGTACCTGAACTACGACATGAGACGGCAGTTCAAGAAGTTCATGTTCCGATATGCCTACGTGAGCAGCGTAGGAAATGCACGGTTTCCGGGTACAGGCAGCCCCACCTCCGACTACAACTTCCCGAAACTCGACTATTCCGCTAGCGCCACGGCCTATCTTCTTCCCCTGAAGGTCCCGGTAGTGTGCATTCCCATTTCGGGCGCGGTCGGAACATCCTCCGATAGTTGTTTGGCCGTGAACTACCGGAACACGGCATACGATGTCCAATCGGCAGTGGGAAGCAGCATGGCCAGCCTGAACTCGGTGACCCAAGCCTATTTGAATTCCGTGACGAGCATTGCCTCAATCGCCAACAGTTTGTGCTCGGGTCGTTCGGGCGTGAACCTTTTTGCGGCCATGGCGTGGCTGTTCCGGGGTGATCTGGACGAAACGAGCGTGGACCAGCTGCTCTCCCAGATCACCAGTACCACGCTCACCGATCCGGAGCGGGCCAAGATCAAGACCCAGCTCGTCCCCCTGACGCAAGGGCTTGGTCTGTTTCCGAGGAATGTCATCCACTTGATGAGGATCGAAACCTTGAAGGACTTCATCAATCAAAAAGCCGCGAGCGTCGATTGGGACGGAATGAAGGCCCTCGAAAACGCGGGTGGCGCCGATGCCCACGAGAGAACCATTTTGGCCTATCGATCGGCTCTGGGCAACCTGAACAGCTCGGTCTTCGATTCCGAGAAAACCCAACTGGAAGAGCTGCAACCCTCGAAGATGCTCGAACTCGAGGAGGTGAAGGCCTCGTTCAGCGTTTTTGTCCAGGCCATGGTTCCAACCGTCCCGAATCCGAACACCACTAATCCCACCGCCTGTAACTCGTTCATTTACAAGATCAACGCCAACGATGCTCCGGTCGGAGTGAAGCTTTCAGCCGCAAGTGGCAAGAACGTCCATTATGCCGTCCGACTCCGGACTTTCGTCAAACCCAGAGGCCTCCTGTTTATGCAAGGATCAGGAGAACTCGAACTCGACGCCATGGCCGCTGCCAAACCGTTCGGAAGCCGCATTGGACCCAGGAACCTCCAAGCGAGTGACTTTGTGGTGGCCAAATCAGGACTCCCTTCGGTCAATGGTCAGGCCTTTTGCCAGTCTGATTGCAAAACTCCGAACCTCACTCTGGTGAACGGAACCAACTTCCACACCCTGGGCTTCCTCCAAGACATGCATTCCATGGGAGGGGGCACCAACCCGAGCGTGTCCGCCATTCTAGATGCTCAGCGTTACGCTACCGCCCCGAACCCCAACGAAGTCGGGCTGTTTAACATCGTCCCCCCCCCTCCGTCAGCTAATGGGAATCAGGACCCGATGGATTTCGAGTTCATCCCTTACACAGACGCCAAGTCAGCCCAAGGCAAGCCCCAGGTGTACCGGTTTTATGCTCCGGTTTTCCCGAAGGGCGGAGCATCCACTGCTCAAAAAGTGGATCAGTTCCTCCAATCCATCTTCCCGAACGTTTCGGTCGGTAACGATCCGGTTGGCCTAGACTTACCCAACCTTCGGGACAAGCTGAAGACCTCGCTGATCAATTACATTGGCGGAACTCCGCTCTCCACCGGGGGGAACGCCAGCGAAAACGGCGAAACCGAGACCTTCGCGGCTCTCGAGCTACCCATCCAGAACCTGACCCAGTCCAAACCCTACATCGTCACGACAGCCAAAGAAGTCAGAACCTCCTGGAGCCCCGATCATCACAAGGTCAGTGCTTATGATGTCAAATTCACCCCCCGGTTCGGGTACTCCGTCAAGCTGGTCTCCTTTCGTGACCTGATGCGCCAAGGGCTCACCACTGACGATGCCGACGTAGAAAAAATGTCTCATTGATTCCAATGCTTCAGGCTTGCCAAGTCGGACCCCCTTTGGCACCTTCACCATGAAGGAGAACACCATGGCAAAGAAAAAAACTGCGAAAAAAGCGCCTACCAAGAAGGCTGCAACCAAGAAAACTCCGGCAAAGAAGAAGGCCGCAAAAAAAGCTCCCGCAAAGAAAGTGACTGCGAAAAAGCCAGTCGCTAAAAAAGCGGCACCGAAGAAAGCGGCTCCTAAAAAAGTCGTAACCAAGAAGGCTGCTGCCAAGAAAGTCGCCCCCAAAAAAGCGGCACCGAAGAAAGCAACGCCTAAAAAAGTCGTAACCAAAAAAGCCGCACCTAAAAAATCTCCCGTGGCTACTCCAGTCGCGACCGAGAAAAAAACCAGCCTGGCCACTGCACTCGCTGCTACCGCGGCAGCAGCTGCCGCTGGTGCCACCCTGAGCCACGCCATGGATGACTCCGAAGCGGAAGAGCACTCCTTCGGTGAAGACGAAGACTCCGGAATGGAAGAGACTCTGATCGACGACGAAGAATCCCTCCAGGAAGATGAAGAAGAAGACCTGGACGAAGACGATTACTTCTCCCGTAGTTTCGACGACGAGGAAGAAGAAGAAGAAGGCGATCTCGACGAGGACCTGGACGAGGAAGAAGAAGACTTCGGTGACGAAGACGAAGAGCTTGAAGAAGAAGATGAAGACGAAGAATTCGGCCTCGATGATGCCGAAGATTTCAGTGACGAAGACGAAGATTGATAGATGAACGAGACAGGGAGCCGTGCGATGGATATCCGGGATGTGATCCATGGTGTGATCCTCATCGAGCCGCACGAGCTCCCTGTTCTTGAGTCCTTTCTTTTCCAAAGATTGCGCCAAATCCGGCAAACCGGTTTTGCTGAACACTCCTACCCCGGCGCCACCCACAACCGGTTCATCCACAGTGTCGGGGCTCTTTACACCGCTACTGAATCGTTTGAAGCCATTTTTGACGGCCTCAAACGTCGCTTTCCAGAAACCTGGAAACGCTATCGGGCCGTGGTCCGCCTGGCCGCACTCCTACACGACGTGGGGCACGGTCCCCTCTCGCACACCACCGAGTTTGCGATGCCCGAGGTTTCCAAACTCGACTCAACCAAGAACTCCAGAAGAAAAGCCACGCACGAGGACTACACTCTCAAAATCATCCTGGATTCGCCTTTGACCCCCGTGCTCGAAAAAGCAGGGAAAACGCACGGGTTCAGCCCCGTCCACATCGCATCACTGATCGACTCTGAAATTGAAGTGGATGACGGTTTCTTTCACGAGACTTTCGACGGCGAGTTGATCGACTTCAAGCCCGTGCTCCACCAGCTCATTTCAAGCGAACTCGACGCGGACAGAATGGACTACCTCCGCCGAGACAGCTTTTACAGCGGGGTGAATTACGGGGTCTTCGATCACTCCTGGATCCTCCGCAACCTTTGCGCTCATCACCATGACGGAAAACTGTTTCTGGCGATCCGCCACCGCGCACTCTACGCTTTCGAGGACTTTCTGCTCGCGCGCTTCAATATGTTCATGCAGGTTTACTTGCACCACAAAACCGTCGTGTACGACGAGATGCTCGCAAACTATCTCAACGACCCCGAGTGCGATTACAAGCTGCCGGCCGACATCGAAGCCTATGCCCGATGCACGGATGCCCACCTCTACGCTCACCTTTCCCGCTCGGGTAACGACTGGGCCAAACGGATCACGGAGAAACAGCCGTACAAGATGCTGGTTGAAACCCATAGCGGTATCCCTTCCACGGCGAACGCACGGGAACAACAAGAGAAAATCATCAAAAAAGTCAGGAATGAGCTCGAGTCGAGGAACCTCCCGTTCATCGAGAGCACATCGACCGGAATCCTTTCCAAGTACTTCGGAAAGTCGGATCACCCCATCTTTGTCTGTTACGACAACCTGTATTCGGCACCGAGCTTCATACCGATCCAGAAGTGCACCACCCTGTTCACCCAGTACCCGAACAGCAGATCCATCTCGAGGATTTTTGTCTCACCGGAAGATCACCGCAAACTCTCGACCCGCGCACGGGATAAAGCACTCCTCTTCGAGTGATCAGGCTTTGCTTGCGGCATGAACGAGCCCTTGCGCATTCACCTTCAAGTCGATTTTGAATGCATCCAGATCGTTCCGCTTCAAATAGATTCCCGTGCGGGATGCCAGCACGCTTTCGACCCTTTCTGGAGTCAGATCACCCGATCGGATCTCAGATACGATTTGAAGCGACAAGCGGATTCCCTGACGGAGTTGCTCGGCCGCTCCCGCTATCCATTCCCGCTCAATGAATCCATAGTGAGTCAGCGCCACACGGGAAGGCAGCATCGATTCGATCAAATCGACGCTCTTCAGCGCCGCTTCCCCGTCGAAGTCGGTGGGACTGGTTGAAGGAATGATCACCGGACCCTCCCCGTTTAAAATCGGATAACTGACCCCGAAGGTATCCCCGGTAAATACCGTCCCCGAAACAGGCTCCCGGGCAATCACATGATGATTCGCATGTCCACGGACGTGATAGATCTCCAATCCTTGCGGCCCAAACGGGACCACCCCTCCATCGTCTAGTTCCCGAACCCGCTCAGACGGACAAGGTAGAATGGTACCGTACAAACGCTCCATAAACGCCAAACCGTACACCCGGGTCGCGCTATCCACGAGACGGGACGGATCAATCGCATGGCGAGCAGCGCGCGGATGCGCATACAGAACGGCATGAGGAAAGGTCTTCAAGAAAAGCCCCGCTCCCCCCGCATGATCGAGGTGCACATGAGTGATCAGAAGACCCTCGATCTGGGCGGGGGTGAGTCCCTCCCGCGCGGCCGCGTCCACCAAGTGTGGAATTGCGTGATTGGTGTTGCACTCGATAAAAAATCCGCGACCTTCATGGATCAGGAGGTACGCTGCGGCGAACTCACTCTCGACGTATTTGCAATCCACGACGATGATCTTCATAATGTGAAGAATACCATGGGGCTCAAGATCCTGACTTGGAATATCTCTTATGCGCACGGGAACGGCTCGGAAGGCGCTTCCGGCTGGCGTCGTCATCCTGCACTTCATTACGAGAACGCATTGAGCGCCATGGCCACTCTCATCCGGAACACAGGAACCGACATCGCCTTATTGCAAGAAGTCGATTTCGACTCCTCAAGGTCGCACCGAAGAAATCAACTCGACACCTTGGCCCGTCGATCAGGACTCCTTCATCGAGCCCCGTGTGTGAGCTGGAATTTACCCTGGGTGCCTTACCCGGGACTAAATCCCCTGAACCACTTCGGAAAAGTCCGATCGGGCGGTGGTATCCTTTCACGCTTTCCAATCCGGAATGTTCAAACCGACCTGCTCCCGAAGCCGCGTGAAAATCCGGAATGGTACAACCGTCTTTATCTTCACCGGTATTTCCAGATCGTGGAGACCGGAGGCCTCCGGATTCTGAATCTCCACCTGGAGGCATTTTCGCAAGAAAATCGCACCCTCCAACTGATGCGACTCGATGAGCGGATGCGGGATTTATCTCCGGACATCTGTGGCGGCGACTTCAACGGCTCGATCGGGATCGATGAACGACTTCAGAGTGAATTCGAGATTCTTCCGGCGCCCGGACCGACTTTTCCGACACCCGAAGCACGGGATCGACTCGACGGTTTCATCCTGAAAAAATCCCGATTCAAACCTTTGAGGGTCGAGATTCCCGATACCGGGACCTTCTCCGATCACTTTCCCGTATTGATTGAGGTCGACGAATCGGAAAAAAACCGTTCCAGTTCACCGCGAGTATAAGCCCCCATCGTCCGGAACAAAGAGCAGGTGCTTTCTTTCACAGCCTCAACCGCACCGACCACGGCGACCGACTGCTCAATCTCCCGTTTCTCTTCACGATCAAGAAAATCCGACTCATCCTCGTTCACGAACAGCGCCTTTCCCCGGATCAGCCTGAAATAATCGATCCCGCCCACTCCGTCTGGGAGGTTCACCGAAGGGGACTTCGGGTAATCACCCAGTAAGCCGAGAAGGGAACGCCCCAACTTCGCCGCCTCCGCGCGTGGCTCATTCATCAGTTCGGAAGGATCGGAAAAAACCCGATTTTCTCCTCCTGCCAGACATTCAGCGATCGCACCTTCCGCCTTCTCACGCAACATCTCTTGTATGAGACCCTCATAGGCGAAGTGGTAATTTGCCATGGTCTGGGTCGATCTGGCCACGAATCCACTGAACAATGATTTCCAGGGCAACATGCCGATATTCGGCACTTGCGTCACATGGAAAGGCTGGTGCAAATCCTGAATCAGGTGCAACTCCCAGTTGAGTACACGGAGGGCCCAAAATAGATTTTTTTGCTGCCGGTAACGATCCGTTGCGGATCGCAGGGCTCGGATTCGATCGAGAGCTTGCCCCACCGGACGGAATGGGATTTGTAGCGAGCGGATCGGTGAAGACCACTCGAAGCCGGGAAAAACCATGTGCCGGAACCCCTGGGATGTGGGCCCACTCACCCCTCCCATCCACGCCCGGTCTCCCGCAGGATCCGCCTCGGAAGGCAGATCCTGATCCATTCCGAAATCGGGTTCGTCGACCCACTCGGAAAGCATGAGCTCACGGACTGTGACCTCGGTAGAGGCGTTTTTTTTCCCGCATTTTACTGTCGAATGGAGTGGAATCTTGGCCGCATTCACACCCAGTGCCTTAGCCAAAGAATCGGCCTCACGCCGTTCGTCTTCCTGACAGGGGACCTTCACCCGCTGGATGAGATACCCCTTACCGGTACCCTCAATCGAAGGGATCAATCGCTCATGGATGAGACGGTGCCCGTCCCAGGCTTCGGACACACCCGGATTCAGTAAAAAGCAAACGATCCAAGCAAGCGACATCCGGGCCTCAAGGAAATAGGCCGCGAAGGAGCATCGCCTGAGACAAGCGCTCCACCGAGGTGATCAGTGCCGCGGTTTTCATTCCGCAATTGAATTTCTCGGCATTGCCCGCAACCCGATGGAAGGCCCGCGCCATGATCTCGGCGAGTTTCTCGTTCACTTCCTTCTCGTTCCAGAAAAACTGCTGGAGCCCCTGGACCCACTCGAAATACGACACGATCACACCCCCGGCGTTCGCAAGAATGTCGGGGATGATGTAAACGCCCTGGCTCTCGAGGTACTGTTGCGCCTCGGATGTGATGGGACCATTGGCTCCCTCACTGATGATCTTCGCTTTCACATTCTTCATGTTTTCGCGAGTGATGACCCCGTCGATCGCGGCAGGGACCAGAATGTCCACATTGAGCGCGATCAGCTGTTCGTTGGTGATCGCCTCCGCTTTCGGATAGCCCTTGAGGGTCCGGTTCTTGGCCATGTAATCATTCACATCTTTAATATCGAGGCCGTTTTTGTCGTAAATGCCACCGAAGAAATCACTGACTGCAACGACTTTACAACCGCGGAGCGTGAGCTCCTCGGCTGCGACCGTTCCGACCTTGCCGAATCCGTGAACCGCGGCGGTGCACTGGTTCAATTTAAAATCCGCTTTGTTCTGCTTCTTGAGAAGTTCGATGGCGTGCTCGATGACATAAACCACACCGCGTCCGGTCGATTCAGGGCGACCTGCAGAACCGCCGATTTCCATCGGCTTCCCCGTCACCACGCCGGGAACGGCGTGGCCCTTGGCCATCGAGTAGGTATCCATCATCCAGGCCATGTGCTGCCCGTCGGTTCCGACATCCGGAGCAGGGATGTCCTGCTCGGGTCCGATCATGGAAATGATCTCCATGGTGAAACGGCGTGTGAGCGCCTGTTGTTCGGCGCGTGAAAGTTGCGAAGGATCGACACGGATCCCGCCCTTCGCTCCACCGAGCGGAAGGCCCACGAGAGAGCACTTCATCGTCATGAGCATGGCCAGAGCCGAAACTTCGGACAGGTTCACCTCGGGGTGGAAACGAATCCCGCCCTTGCCGGGTCCGAGTGTGGTGCTGTGTTGCACGCGGTAGCCTTCGAAGGTCTTCACGGAACCGTCGTCCATCCGCACCGGAATGCTGACACACATGGCCTTCTTCGGCATTTTCAGGCGCTCGAGCACATTCGATGAGAGCCCCATGGTCTTCCCCGCCATCTCGAGGTCCATGACCGCGTTTTGGTAAAGGGGGGAGGTTTCGTACAGACCGGATCTCAAGTTGTGACTCATGATTCACTCCTGTTTTCAGCAAGATTTTTGTTTGGGTTGACACTAGCAGAGGTGCTACCCTTCTGTCATGACCAATGTTCCCGGGGAAAAGATCATCGTTGGCATCCTTTACGGAGGTCGGAGCAGTGAACACGAGGTCTCACTTCGCTCTGCGGCAAGCGTCTTCAAGAGGCTGGACCGGAAGCGTTTTGAACCCAGGACCATTTATATCGACAAGCAGGGGACGTTTCACTGGGCGGACATCCCCGAAAGCTTTACGCAAAGCGGCGAGAGCAGTCTTCCACAAGCACTCATGACCCCCGAGGTCGTTCTCCTTCCGCGCCCCCACAAGGATTCCCGCGGGCGCCCGAAGGCGGTATTCGCTTACCTGGATTCAGCCCGTGCCGGAAAAATGGAAATGGTGGATGTCCTGATCCCCATGCTCCACGGGAAGAACTGCGAAGACGGAACCCTCCAGGGCCTGTTCGAGAGTGCAGAGGTTCCCTACACTGGAAGCGGAGTGATCGGATCAGCCATCGGGATGGATAAGGAAGTGGCCAAGCGCCTCGCCGAGCACGCAGGTATTCCCGTTGTTCCCTATCGTGTGGCGAGATCCTGGGACTCGATCCAAAAGCGGGAGCTGCTCAGGAACGAAGTCCAAAACGCATTCGGTTTCCCGGTATTTGTAAAAGCCGCCCGCGAAGGCTCGTCAGTGGGAGTTTACAAGGTGAAAAACCGCGAGGAGTTTCTCCCTAAATTGGAAGAGGCCTTCCGGTACGACAAC
>CAMCGZ010000006.1 GCA_945874535.1 Bdellovibrio sp. ZAP7 | reverse complement strand
TGGGCGTCAGCGAACCCACCTACTACCATTGGAAGAAGAAGTATCAGGGCATGGAGGTTTCTGATGTCAGGAAACTGAAGTCACTTGAAGAAGAGAATTCCAGGCTCAAGCGACTGGTTGCCAATCAGGCACTAGATATTGAGATGTACCAGGAGATCACCAGCCGAAAGTGGTAGGGACCGTGGCCAAGCGTAAAGCGGTCATGCACCTTCGAGAGCGATTTCCAGTCCTTCCAAAAAGAATCCGTTCAGACAGTGAACCGGAACTTCAATCAAGAGCTCTGCTTGATTGGATCGGTTCGAAGAACGGCGCAATTGAGCATGAGTTTATCGCTCCTGGAAAATCGATTCAAAACGCATTCATCGAAAGCTTTAATTCACGACTTTGAGATGAGTGCCTCGATGAGAATGTTTTTATTGACCTTGGGGACGCAAAAAAGAAGATTCAGTAATGGATTGGGGAATACAACTCAATCAGGCCACACAGCTCTCTTGAAATGAAAAGCCCAGATTAATTTGAAAAAGAATTGAGAAAGGGATAAACCGTTGGGCGGACTTAAGTTCCGACTGCCCTGGAAATGGGGCCAACCTCACTGTCGATAGAGAGCATCGAGATGTCCATGAATATCGCCAATGGCTAAACAACGCGGTGCCTGCATGGCTCTATTCTAAAGTCTGACGATGTCACCCGTAGCCAAGTGCTTTCCGAATCGCCCGAAGCTGCTCGAGATGCACATACGTGTGAATCGAATAGAGCGAGGCCCACTCCTTCGCAGTCATCGGCCCGAACCAAGGGTGCTGAAATGTAGCCCGAGCATTGCGATCACCCAGTGTCTGATCGAGTCTTTGAAACAAAGTATCACCGAAGACCCGGTACTCCTCGATGCTCGTCGGATCATTTTGCGAAAGCTCGGGCTTCAACCTTGCAGTATCGGCCACCTTTCGGATCGACTCGCCCCGCGTGAGCTTCACCACAAGTCCCTCGACCTCGCGTCCCACAATGGTGAGGTGGCGCGCGCACATGGCCCCCGACCAGTAGCGTGAGCTATCCTCAAGCCCTTTTTGCGGCGGCACCAATATCCTCGTCGTCAGGGTCTCGGGCGCAAAGAGCGCCAACTCCTGCTTCACTTTTTCATGCGCCTTACAAAACCGCCGCTCGGACTCGGACCAGGAAGTCCGGCGCAGCACGAGAGGCTTCAAGAGAAATCTCCCGAGAATCCGGTCCAAAAAGGGGACCCCCGCGCCCGGAGGCTCTAGTGAGGCTTGAATCTCATCATCGCTTGGCTTCATGATTGAAGCATAATTCAATTCAGGAGGAGGGTAAACTCGGCCCATTACTCCGGGATAGAAAGATGCTAATGAAAACACTCCTCATGTCGGTTTTAATCCTGAACGGTCTCCCCCATGCCCTTGCACAGGCCACAGCGTCAGTCGAGGTCTTCGAGATCCGGGACGTACTCAATCCCACTGGAGTGGCAAGCCCAAAACCGGATCGTCCGAGACTCTTCAAGCGATTCAGAAAGCAGGAGCCTGAAGCGGGCGGAAGAGCGGTTCATGTGAAGGTCCACCTTCCTAAAACGAGCGAACTCCTTCCCCTGATTCTGATTTCTCATGGGGCGGGAGGAAACTGGGATACCCACTACGCTCAGGCCCAGGATCTGGCCAGTCAAGGCTATGCGGTTTTCTGTGTCGAGCACCCCGGAAGCAACACCGAGCGGATGAAAAGCAGTATCCGTCGATTCCAGAATCTGAAACGCATGATTTATGACTCGACTGAGGTGCTGGGGCGCCCGAAAGATGTCTCGTTCTTGATCGATCGGGCAAGCGAATGGAGCCAAAACCATCCGAAACTCCGCGGTCGATTGGACCTCACTCGAATCGGAGTCCTGGGGCACTCCTTCGGTGCATTCACGGTTCTGGCGCTCGCAGGGGCACGACCCGCATTGGAATGGATCGAACCCCGGGTGGCGCCTGGCACGGGACTCGGACCGGATCTCCGAGATGAGCGCATCCGGTGCGGAATCGCCCTCTCGCCCCAAGCACCGGGGGAACCCTTTTTTCTAAAGGAGAGCTATGCCTCTCTCAAAACTCCCGTCCTGGGGATTTCGGGCACAGAGGATAAACAGCAAAATGGTGAACCTCCTTTGGCCCGTCTCGAGGCCTTCAAGCTCTGGCCCGTACTTCAAGGACGGCACGCCATGGTCTGGATCACCCCGGCCGCCCACTTGGATTTCACCGACTCGACCGGAGGCGAGAAACACGGGCGCGAATCAGAAAATCGCACCGATGTTCAGAAAGTAGTCCGTGCGGCGATGACCCAATTCTTTTCCCATTGCCTCAAGAAAAACGGCTCGACCGCTCCCCTCAGCTCTGAAAGCCTTCAACCCTTCGTGGGCGGAAAAGTCAGCCGGGTCGAGGTGCACTTGAAGTAAGGGCTCACTCCACACTCCTCACCCGAAAATCCTTCGCGCTCCTCCGGATTTCGACTTCGACCTCATCGCCCGCCCGAAGCCCTAGGAGCTCGCTCCCGAGGGGGGAGATCGTAGACAAAATCTGAACAGATATGGCCCCCTGTTCCCTTTGGTCAAGAGTGGTTCGAACCCCTCCCCCGCTCTTTGCCATCAACACCCAATGCACCACTCCGTCCGACTCATAAGAAAGCAAACTGCCGGGCGCTACGATCTCGCTCTCTCGGGTGCCTGTGAGGTACCCCTCGAGTTCGGTCCTGAACTTCTCGAGTTCCATCACTCGGACCGATTGCCCAGCCGCCAGATAAGAAGCCTCGATGGCAAAGGTGTCGTGCCGGTCCTCGGCCTTCGATTCCTCGTGGGTGGCCGCCTGATGCGCCGCTCGCGCGCTCGCAGTCAAAGCGACAATCTCGCCTGAGACATGCTCTAGAAAACAGGTCAGCACCTCTACTTTGGAAAGCTTCACACCCGACGCCATTGAACCCACCTTGAAATCACCTCATAGGTCAGCCAACCGAGAGGCCCGAACATGAGAACGAGCCCGAGTACCGGACTCACCCAGAAGAAACCGTGTTTTCGATCGCGCGCGGACTTCCAGACCGCCACTCCCACAAACAAATCAAAGCACAGGTAGTGGATCCACCCCGCCGCAGCCCCGGCATCGGACCCGAGCAGACCCTTCACTCCCTCGAGTGTGGGCCGGGCCAAAGCCGCCAGGCCCTCCGGATTCGAGAGCAGTGCCGGAATGACGGTGATGGCATAAATCAGCGCCAGCAGATGCAAAGGCGACACTTTGGATCGTTCAAACACCCATATGCTTGCCTTGGACTGGGGTATGAAAAACAGCATCCCCCAAAAAGGCAAAATGAGCGCGTTACCGATGGTGAACCACAATTCAGCAGTATTCATGCCATGATCATAACGACATCGTCAGCATTTCGATAGTGAAGCGTATACATTCCGCATCAAACCCGAACCCTCCGACTCTCAAATCAAGGATTCAAAATACATCACCCTCACGATCGAAACGATGCCCGGGATCGGCGTACCTCGAAATATGACGTGGATCATATCGATCCCCGCACCGGTCATCACACATACGGAACCCCGAAGGTAGACTGTAAACAGAATCGCCAAAGGAGGCACTATGAGCGCTGATTGGATTGTTTACGGACTGACTGCATTTGTTGGGATTTATTTCGCCGGATTGATTTGGATCGCAAGTCACAACACCTGATCCGGGTGTCAGGCTCGGGGACAAATGGACTCATCCCAAAAATTCGAACGGAAGTTCGTTTTGAAATTCAAAATAAATGTTGTGAACTCACCGCATCGAATGAGGATCCTGCTTAATTCATCTCGTACTTCGTGCTAGAATCCGCGCCATGTTGAACGGAAAGTCCATTCTAGTGGTAGATCAAGATCCTTTGATGAGAGAAATCCTCGAGGATTCGCTGCAATTATTCAATTCCGAGGTCCATTGTGCCAGCACGATCAAGGATGCGCTGGAAGTTTTAGCAAACGAATCGATTGATGCCGTGATCTGCGAAGATCAACTGGAGCGCGGCACCGGTCTTGAGCTACTGATGAGGATGAAGAACTGCGAGCTGGATATTCCATTTGCGCTGATGACAGGATCAGAGTGGAATTTGTGCAGGGAAGCGGTTTTTGAGGCGGGAGTGAGGGTTTTGTTCGAGAAGCCTTTTGGGTTGGATGATTTTCTGGAAGGAATGCGGGTAATCCTCTCCAACTGCCCCACTACTGAGCGCTTTCTCGAGTCCCTTGAATTCTTAAAGCATCGGTAAATGTTGGCCTTTTTCATGCTCCACCACTAAGCATGAAAAGACGCTGTCCGAATCCCCATTGCCATTTAGAGCCATCTCTCCTACCTGGTGGAATCTCGGAAGATCCGAGATTCAAAACCATAGTCCGGAAAGGCTACTTTTACAGGACTCGTGATCGTCGACGAATCACCCGATACCGTTGCCAACGCTGTGGAAAACACTTCTCTTCAAGCACGCACTCACCAGACTACCGACAAAAAAAGCGAGACTTGAATCCCTCCATTCTAAAACTCTTCGCTTCCGGTGTGAGCCAAAGACGGATGGCCAAGATCTTAGACGTAAATCCCAAAACCATTGTGAGAAAATTCCACCTATTGGCTAATAGAGCCCATCAGGAACACCTGATGAGAATAGAGCGACTCCGACCACAATCGATTTCATCTATCCAATTTGATGATCTCGAAACCTTCGAACACACCAAATGCAAACCATTAAGCGTCAGTCTGGCGGTGAACAAGGAAACGAGGGAATTGCTCGCATTTGAGGTTTCACGGATTCCCGCCCGGGGCCATTTAGCGAAAATCTCACGTCGAAAGTACGGACACAGAAAGGATGAACGTCCCATTGCATGGACCCGTCTATTTGAAACACTTCAGCCCATAGTCAAAACTGGGGCGATCGTGGAGTCTGATGAAAATCCACATTATCCACGTTTTGTCATGAAACACATGCCCGGGATGGTTCATTTGAGGCACCCCGGAGCTCGAGGTGCCATCACGGGTCAGGGTGAACTCAAGAAACTAAGATTCGACCCTTTATTCTCACTGAATCATTCGTTTGCCATGCTCCGGGCAAACATCAATCGACTCTTCCGGAAGACCTGGTGCACCACCAAAAAGCCGGAGGGGCTCATTGCGCATATCTGGATCTACCTCCGGTACCATAACACCGTCCTGATCAGAGCTCAGAGTAGACTTCCAGCGCAGTCAACTGGGGCAGTTAATTTTGCTCCCTGTAGAACTGATACATCCGGTTCTTCCGCTGGTAATTCCTGAACGAGCACACCCGCTCCTGATGCCGTCCGCGGACCAACTCCTGCGTCACCTTCACCGACGACGGCCCCTCTGGGAAAATCGAGTTCAACTGCCTGCCCATGCAAAGCTCCGACGGCACCTTCTCGGGCCATACCGGCACAGAGAGCAGCTTCAAGCACATCTCCGACATCGCCTGCCGGCTCGTACCTTGGGAATCCTGGCTCCAGCTATCGGCCTGCGACTCGAAATCCCGGAGCGACCTCAAAATCCCCTTCCCGAATTGGTCTGTAAAGGACTGGAGTGTGCTCTCGAGTACCACCTGGGAGTTCTGGATGTCCCGGGCCATGGCGTTCATGTCTGACTCCGGCGAGATCTTCTTCAATTCGGCGAGAATGTCATTCGAAGCCAACAAAGCCGCAGCCTGCGAACTCGAGACCCCGGACTGACCGGAGGTCACCAATTGATTCAAAGACAAACGAATCGCCCAGCGGAGCCGGTCTCCGAGGAAGCCCGTCCCATTGTCCAATACCGCAGTCTGGTACACACTGGAAATGGTCGCCGCGGCCGCCGCCGTATCCGTCCCTTCCGGATCCGCATCGAGTGTTTGCTCGATGTTTTTCTGAATGGTCTCGAGGCGCTTCACTGTGTCCTTGTAGATGTTCCGGAACGACCCGTAGGCGCTGACATCGGGGGCCTGCTTGCTCATGAACCGTACCAGCTTCTTCAGTGATCCATATGGAGAAAATCCGTTCAATCCGGGGGTCGCCGCATCCACCATGAGCTTGAGAGGATCGAGGTTCAAAATGAGCGACAACTCGGTATTCACCCGCTCCTTGGCCAAACGGACCCACTCGAGCATGTTCCGCTGAACCACTGCGAGGTCGGGTTTGAAGGTGGTGTTCCCCACCAGTCCCGGGATGTCTTTCCACGCAAAAGCTGCGAGAGCCCGACGGGCACCGGTGTTCGGATCGCGGGGAATTCCCGAGTCCGGGACACCGATCAGGAACCACGGAGCCTGCTCGAAGGGATTCGCACCGAACACATCCGCGAAGGGACCGGTGCCGTTCAAGAGGAAGGCTCCAACGATCGCGTTCATCACCTGCAACTGGAGACGCCACCGCTGTTCGTCTCCTACAGTGCGATCAAAAATGGGAGAGTTTTCAGCGATGATCCCGAGGCCGTTCAAGCGTGCGACCCGCACCTGCTTGTCACGATCCAGGACCAAAGCCTGGCGCGAAGCGGTTGCCTGGTTGGCAGGATCCGTTCCTGCCCGAAGCGTCTCGAGCCAAGACATGAAAATCTCGTAGTCCGTATGCAGCAAGTTGATTCCCTGCTCGATCGGTGACTGGCTTGAAGCCGTGATGATCGACTTTCCTTTCAGGCGGATCACCTCGAGCGCATCCTGGGAGGCGCACCACTGGTTGGACAACGACTCGAGAACACACTGGAAAGCTTGCGCGGTGATCGCCGAAGACATCTTGTTGATCTGCCTTCCGATGCGCGTCTTCCGGATGCCTTCAATCACTCCGTTCAAAAGGTCCGCCCCGGCCCCGACCACCATCGAGTACCCGCTCGTCATGAGGGCGCTTTGCACCGACCCGGCAAGACCCGCCACAGCAGGCAGGATCCCGGGATTCCGGTCGAGACAGACTGCATTTTGAGCCGCCTGCTGGAGGAGAATATTGGTTCCGCTCACCAACTGTCCGAGCGCCGCCCCTTGGCCGAGCTGGTTCCGGAATCTTGCATCGGAGAGGCTGAAGCTCTGGGCTTCGGCGATCTTCAAATTGAGGCTTTGAAGTTGGGTCGTCAACTGAGTGGTCAACGTCGGATCATTGGAGGCCGCCAGCATCAGGAGCACTTCCTCCTGCTGCTTTTTCAGCCCCATGAGCGTCCGCTCACTCTCCTCCCGGCCGATGTTTCCTACCACCAATGAAAGACTTTGAAGCTGCGCAAGAGACCCACTCAAGGATTTGCAATCGGGGTCGTTTCCTACGGCCTTGATGGTCGTGATCAGATTGTTCGCGTAGTTCAGCGCGGTTTGAGTCCACTGTCCTTGAGTCGGGCAATTCGCCGAGAAGAAACTCAGCATCTGATTCGCCTGAGTGACCGCATCCGCACGGGCCAGCGAGACTGAGCCGAGCGTGAGGATGGCAAACATGAGGCGTACAGCGTTCATCAGGATGGGGATTCTACCAAGATTGACACAAAGAGTCAACCTCCGTATTCAGCTGCTTTTCCTCAAAAGCACAATGAAATCAATTTACTTAATGGGCCAAACGGGTGGTCTTCGACAGATAGTAATCGAAGTTCCCCTCAAAGGGCACGAGCTCTCCATGGTCGATCTCGAAGACCCGGGTCGCAATCGATTTCAGGAAGTGACGGTCGTGGCTGACCAGGATCACCGTTCCTTCGAACTTCTGGATCGATTCGAGCAGTATCTCGCGGGAGCGGATGTCGAGGTGGTTGGTCGGCTCGTCCAGAATCAGGAAGTTCACCGGGGTGGCCAGGATGGTCGCCAGCACGACCCGGCTCTTTTCCCCACCGGATAGCACCTTAATTTTCTTGTTCACCTCATCCTCACTGAACAAGAACGCCCCGAGCAGATTCCGGACATAACCCACCGTGGCTCCGGGAATCCGGTCTGAAATCTCGTCAAACACGGTTTTATTCGGATCCAACACATCGAGCGCGCTCTGGCTGAAATAGCCGACCCTTACCGAAGGTCCGACGACACAAGTCCCATCGGATGCATCGAGGGCACCTGCCATGATTTTGAGCAAAGTCGACTTACCGGCCCCGTTCACTCCGACCACCGCTACTTTGTCGAGACGTTGGACCTGTCCGCGTAGATTCTGGAACACGAGCTTTTCGTCGCCGTTTTCTTTTTTATAAACTTTCTTCAAATTCTGGAATTTCACCACTTCCTGCCCGCTCCGGGGCGGAGTCGGAAAATCGAAACTCATCACACGCTCTTCGACCGGGACTTCGATCCGTTCGATTTTCTCGAGCTTTTTGACCCGGGACTGGACTTGAGCCGCGTGGGAGGCCCGTGCCGCAAAGCGGGCGATGAACTCCTCTTCCTTGGCTAACATGTCCTGTTGCTTCTTGGCCGAAGAAAGGAGCTGATCACGCCGGATCTCCCGTTCGCGCAAGTAAAAATCGTAGTCTCCGGAATAAATCGTGATGGTTTTATTGGCCACTTCGACGATCCGGTTCACGATCCGATTCATGAATTCGCGGTCGTGGGAGGTCATGACCAGCATGCCCTTGTAGGTCCGAAGCCACTCTTCGAGCCAGATGATCGACTCCATATCGAGGTGGTTGGTCGGCTCGTCCGCGAGCAGAACGTCAGGCTTCAGGGCCAGGACTTTTGCGAGCTCGATCCGCATTTTCCACCCACCTGAAAACGACTCCACGGGCCGGTTGAAATCATCGGGTCCGATACCGAGTCCTGTCAGGATCTCCTTCACACGCGAATCCAGCGTGTAGCCGTCCCGCGCCTCGAACTCCAATTGGTACTCACCGTACTTCTCGACGACACTCATCATCTCGTCATCGGTTAACTCGCCTTCGAGACCCTGGAGCTTCCGCTCGCACTGATCGATCATTTTGGCGAGCTCGGAGATCCGCCCGACTCCGGCCTTCACCTCTTCCAGTGCGGAGCGCCCCTTCATCTCGGCCACATCCTGAGAAAAATGTCCGATCACGAGCTTGTCCGAGTAAGTGACCGAACCACCTTCGACACCCTCGCTCCCCATGATGATGCGGAATACAGTCGACTTACCGGCCCCGTTGGGACCGACGAGCCCGATCTTGTCACCGGGCCTGACCTGGAAGCTCGCATCCTTGTAAAGGAGTTGCTCGCCGTATTGCTTCCGCACGTTCGTAAAATGGATCATGCACGGACCCTAGCACATGCGGAAGAAACGCTCAATTCCGGAGCGAGGTGCGTTCGAGGATCCTTTGGCGCGTCGAAAAGAAACGCTCGAGCGCCGCCTCCAACTCCTCGTAATCCTGTGCAGCCATGACCCGCCCGTACAAGTATTCCCCGAACTCGACCCAGGCCTTACTGTATACGATGAGGAACCGCATCCTGCGGAGCCCTGCCTCCACGGGGTAAGCCTCCTTCATTCGCCGGAGGACCCCCTTCAAGAACCGCCCGTAGAGTTCGTGCTGCTCGTAGGGATCCGGATCGGGCACTCCCGCCCCCGGCACATGCCGGAGGAGCCAGGGCTTGGCAAGCAAGGCACGTCCGACCATCACCCGGTCACAGCCGGATTGCTCCTTCATCCGATCGATGTCTTCTCCGATTTGAACGTCACCGTTTCCGATGATCGGGACCGGGAGCTCACGCTTCAAGCGAGCGATCACCGACCAGTCAGCGGCGCCTTTTCTGAGCTGACCTGCGCTACGGGGATGAAGGGTGATCCAGGAGGCACCCGCTTCCACCAGCCCCCCGATAAACCGGAGCAGGTAATCGAAATCGTGCACCTGCCCTTCCTGCGGGATCCCGCTCGCGCGCAACTTGACCGACACCGGCACAGAAGCCCTCGATGCCGTCATTCGCACCACCTCGGCGGCATAGTGAGGGTCGCCCATCAAGGCCACACCGTAGTTGTGCTTGAGCGCCTTTTTTACAGGGCATCCCATGTTGATATCAATGGCCCTCGACCCCCAGGCCTCGAGTCTTGGCACCGAAAGACGGATGAACTCTTCCTCGTTTGCCAACAACTGGGGGCAAAGTCCGTTCTCAGCGTCGTGAAAATAAATCTCCGGATTCTCATTCGGCTTCTGCGAGGGAATCCTCCGGGAGTTCAGCATTTCCGTCATCCAGAGGGCCCGCTTGCCTTCTGGCAAAAAATCGGCGAGTGCCGCCCGGACCGCGTAATGGGTCAATCCCACCATGGGGGCCAAAAGCACCGGGTTGGGACAGAGCTCCTCGAGAGAAGGTTTACTCGACGTCATCACCACCGCGCGCCCACTCGCCGGTGATCTTGCAGGTCAGATACGACTTCATGTAAGCGTCGAGATCGCCATCGAGAACCGAGTCCGCACTCGAACTGGTCTGTCCGGTGCGATGATCCTTCACCATCTTATAGGGGTGAAGCACGTAGGAGCGGATTTGGGAGCCCCAAGAAATATCCTTCTTGGTATTCTCAATGGCTTCCATCTTCTTGCGCTCTTCTTCCAGGTGGCGCTCGTACAAGCGCGAACGGAGCACCTTCATGGCGAGATCGCGGTTCTTGATCTGGGAACGTTCTTGCTGACAGGTCACCACGATACCCGAAGGCATGTGAGTGATCCGGACGGCGGAGTCGGTCGTGTTGACGCCCTGTCCGCCCTTACCCCCGGCGCGGTAAACATCGATCCGGAGATCGGCCGGATTGATCACCACCTCGAAATCATCTTCGACCTCGGGAGTCACGAACACGCTGGTAAAAGAGGTGTGCCGTCGGGCATTGGAGTCGAAGGGAGAGATCCGGACCAGCCGGTGCACCCCTGCCTCGCTCTTCAACATCCCGTAGGCGTTGGTTCCGCTCACCGTGAAGGCCACGTTCTTGATGCCGGCTTCCTCACCCGGGAGCACATCGATCACTTTCACATCGTACCCGGCCTTTTTCGACCACATCTGGTACATCCGGAAGAGCATTTGGGCCCAATCCTGCGACTCGGTCCCGCCGGACCCGGCATTGATGGTCACGATGGCGTTTTTCGGATCCATCGGATCAGAAAGCATCTTTTGCAACTCTGCTTTCTCGAACTTCTCCGAAAGAGGAGCGATCATTTCGGAAGCCTCGAGAAGAAGCGAGTCGTCTTTTTCCTCTTCGGCCATCTGGAACATGGTTTCGGCGTCCGAGTAAGCGAGATCCAGTTCTTTGAACCCGTTGACCTCGTTTTCGAGGCGCGATTTTTCCTGGGTCAGAACCTTGGCTTTTTTGTTGTCAGCCCAGAAAGTCTCCTGGGTTTCCATGTGGGAGATCTCTTCGATGCGACGGGTCTTTTGGGCGAGGTCAAAGAGAACCTCTGAGGAAATCAAGCTTCGCTTTCATCTCCCCGAGGGTTTTACGGATCTCGAACGCTTCCATTCGGCTCATATGGCGCTCATCGTACCAAAACGAGGCAGGAATTCAAGACACAGTCGGACGCGTCCGGTCGATCAGACCTTCCCGGCGCTTTTTCCCGGCAGTCACACCGAGAATTTTCCTCTCCAACCGGGACATCTCCTTGGCCTCTTTCTCGGAGACCTCGTGATCGAAAGAGAGCAAATGGAGAATTCCATGAACCAGAAGGACATCGACTTCGGCCTTCCAAGGATGGCCGAGTTCCTTGGCCTGCCGGACCGCAACCGGACCACACAACACCAGATCACCCAGAACCCCCTGGCGTTGAAAAAACTCGTCGGTCGGGAAGCTCAGAATGTCGGTCGGATCCGGCTTTTTCCTGAAAGCCGCATTCAACTCCGCCATCCGGGCGGCATTGCAAATCGAAATATCCACCTGATAGCTGGAGCTCTCGTTCTCGATCATCCGCTTTTTCACTTCCGGAAGGACCATGGCTTTTTTGAGCCACTTTTTTACGGCACTGACGGCGTATTTCTCGATTTCTCTCTGGGTCACGGGTTTTTGCGGCATGGATTCCATGGTATCAAAGGAACACTATGGCCTACAATGAAGAACAAGCCCTGCTCGCTCTCAAATCCCTGCTCGGCACCGTCCGCAAGCTCAGAAGCCCAGAGGGATGCCCCTGGGATCGCGAGCAGACCCACCAGAGCCTGAGACCTTACCTTCTCGAGGAAGCCCACGAGACCCTCGAGGTGCTGGATCAAGTCGGACAGCCCACCGACCTCGAACGGCCCGAACTGAGACGGGCGTTTGTGGAGGAATGGGGCGATGTTTTGCTCCAAATCCTGCTTCATGCCGAGATCGCCAGCGAAACCGTCCCTGAGACTGATTTCACTGCGATCGCAAAGACTTTGGAGGAAAAGCTCATCCGGAGACATCCCCATGTTTTTGGCGAGGTCCGGGTGTCGGGGAGCGAAGAGGTGATCCAGAACTGGGCTGAGATCAAGAAATCCGAAAAGCAACAGAGCCCCGACCAGAACTCCCGCCCGGCCAGCGTGTTCGATTCCATCCCGAAGGGCATGCCTCCGCTGCCCCGGACCATGAAAGTGATCTCGAAAGTGACCCAGGTGGGCTTCCAGTGGCCGGACCTGAACGGTCCCCTCGATAAACTCGAAGAAGAAGTCAAAGAGCTCAGGACCGCACTCGAATCCGGAGACCTGAAGGACGAATCCCTGAAAGCTGAAGTGGAATCCGAACTCGGTGATCTTCTTTTTTGCGTCTGCAACATCGCCCATTTCATGAAAATCGACCCGGAGGCGGCACTTCGCGGAACCCTCCGCCGATTCGAGGGACGTTTCCGTCATGTGGAAACCCGCCTCTCGGAGAACGGCAAAGCGCCGGGTGAGGCCAAGCTCGAAGAAATGGACCGCTATTGGGACGAAGCGAAGGCCTTGGAAAAGGGGCGCCAGTGAAGGTCTGGGGCCTGACTGGCGGCATCGGGACTGGCAAAAGCACCGTCGCTCGACTCTTCCAAGAGATCGGAGGAGTTCCGGCCCTGGATGCCGACCAAGTGGCCCGGGAACTCCGGGAACCGGGACAAGCCGCGCACCGGGCTCTGCTGGAACGGTTCGGAACCGCGGATCGCAAAGAACTGCGAGCACTCCTCACCCGGGATTCAGCCGCCAAAGCCGATCTCGAGGCACTCCTGCACCCTCTGATCCGGAAAGCGAGCCGGGAAAAGCTGGAGAGTCTCCAGCGGGCACACCCTGCGGCTCCGTTCCTGATTTATGAGGCCACGCTCCTGATCGAATCCGGAAGAGCTCCGGACTTCGAGGGGATCCTGGTGGTCACAGCTCCCCTCCCGGACCGGCTGGCTCGCATTTCTGCCCGAGACGGAGTCAGTCAAACGGATGCGCTCGCTCTGATCGAGGCCCAGAGCACGGATTCTTTCCGGCTCCAGGCTGCCGACCACCACATCCAGAACCTGGGATCGATCGAGGATTTGAAGATACAGGTCCGGAAAATACTGGATCAGATCAAATCACCATGATACCCAAAGTACATGGCAACTCGTCTCAGTGTTAAGAAAAGCAAAATGAAAAAAGACCGCGCAACCGAGCACAAGAAGAATCCTTCTCTTCGCCCTCACAAGATCGACCAGGCGAACTCCAAGAAGATGAAGCAGCGCAAAATCAATCGCGCCCGCTAATTTGACACGGCTCAGTTCTGAAACAGTTCAATTCTGAAGCAGCTCAGTTCTGAGGCAGGATGAGAATCGCCATTATCGACCTCGGAACCAACTCCATCCGGTTTGACATCCAAGAGGTGTCGGCAAACCGGAAAGGCATTCTACAACATCGCCGGCTCTACCGGGAAAAGACCATGGTCCGCTTGGGCCAGGATCTCTTTCTGGACGGAAAGCTCGCCGAGGACAGCAAACGTCGAACCCTCGAGGCGGTTCAGTCTTTCAAAGAGACCATGGATGCACTGTCGGTGGATCAATCGATCGCCTTCGGGACCGCGGCCATCCGCGATGCCTCGAACGGGGAACCGTTCCTCGAAGAAATCGAGAAATCCACCGGTGTCGGCTTCAGGATGATTTCGGGCGAGGAAGAGGCCTCACTCATTGCCAAAGGCATTCTCGGCAACGAGAAGGAACTCCCCAAAGGCCTGTTCGCCCTGGTGGACATCGGAGGAGGCAGCACCGAAATTTCGATCTGCAAGGGGCGGCAGATCCTTCACTCCCAGAGTTTCAATCTCGGAGTCGCCAAGCTCCAGCAGGTTTTCCTGAAATCACAGCCTCCGAAACGTGTTCCGAAACAAGCGGACCCGGTCCTGGATCTCCGATCCTTCATCAAAAGTGTGATTCTGCCGAAGATCCTGATTGATCGCTGGCCCCGGATCGATACGATCATCGGCTCTTCCGGAAGCATCATCGCCTTGGCCAAGCTCGTGAACCGGGATAAAGACCGCGGCCACATTCCTTTTTTGAAAAAAGACCTAACTCGTGTGGTGGGCCTCATTCAGAAAAAAACCACAGCAGAGCTACTCTCGATGGGAGGCATGGAACCCAAACGGGTCGACCTGATCCTGGCCGGAGGCATTCTGCTCGACGAGATCGCACAACTACTTCATGCTAAACGGATCCGCACCACCGAATACGCCCTTCGTGATGGCATCCTGGTGGACGCTCTCGCACGCATCTCCTACTCGAAATCTCGCTCCACCCAGTTCTCCCTCGGAGAAATCGAGAAGCGGATCGAAGGTTGGGGAGTGGACTTGAGCCACGCCCGGGTCGTGCGCCAACATGCCGAGTTCCTGTTCGATCACTTGAAATCAGTCCATGGACTGAGAACCGAATGGCGACCGTACCTTGCCGCGGCTGCACTGCTTCACGATGTCGGTGAGACCATCAGTCACGCCCACCACGCGGAGCACTCGGAATACATGGTCAGGAACGCCAACTTCGTCGGGATGCACGGATGGGAGGCTCATTTAATCGCCTCGCTTTGCCGCTTCCACAAAGAAGAAAAGCTGCTCGAAAAAAAGAACGAGAAGAAAATCCCGTTCGAGAGAAAAGACGAACTTCGCCCGGTCTTTCTGAAGATTCTGGCGCTTCTACAAATTGCAGATGCCTGTGACCGGACTCACAAGGGAGTCGTGAAGCTCAAAGGTGCGAGGAATGCGAAAAAGCTCGTGGAGATCCGCTACACTGCCAAGACCCCCTGCGATCTGGAATTGCTCCGTTTTGAACAGAAGAAGACCCTGTTCGAGCAGTTGTTCCTGAAGTCCTTGATTTTGAAGAAGTGAGAGAGTTGGAAGAAAACTCTTAAGAAGTCACAGATGAGCTGGGAGAAACGAGCCCTCGGGGATTGGGGGGGGGGAGGAATGAGGACTCATGACTCCCAGATCATCTGCGACGTGTGATTGTGGTTGAAGTCTCAATCCACAAAATCTATGAACCTGAAGATGCCAGAAGCGCCAAAGAAGTGTTAATTATTGCTTTTGATTTATTATATTAAGTAAAACTGATGACCAATTCAACCCTCCCCACTCCCCGATACTGGCCTGTTGTGTTTCATAGCGTGGCTACATTTCTCGGTCAATCCCTCATGCAAGTGGTGGATCTGGTGTTCTGTCGCGATCTCGGGAGCGTGGCCTCAGCGACCATCGGAACTGGAACAGCCTTTCTTGCTTGGTTCATCATCCTCGGCATCGGATTGCTTTCAAGTCTCGAATTCCTCATCCCTCACGCTTACGGCTCCGGCCAGTCTGAAAAAGCGGAAGACTTGTTCCGGGCGGGAATGGGGCTCAGCTTGCTGGCCTCATTGCTGAGCATGGTGGGCCTGTCTGTGGTGGCACGCCTCGCTCCCGCCTATGGAATGAATCCGGATCTCACAGGTCCTATCCAGCAATTTTGCAACCTGCTGGCTTGGAGCATCCCCCCCATTCTGATGACCCCGGTGATGCGGATCGAACTTCAGTGTCGGGGCCTTCCCCATACGAGCACTGAAGCCCTGCTGATCGGAAATCTCCTCAACATCCTGTTGAACTGGCTGTGGGTCAACGGCCACGGCGGATTCTCTGCCATGGGCATACAAGGGTCCGCCTGGGCCAATGTCGGATCCCGATGGTTCATCATCCTGTTCTTGTTCTGGTCTCTCTCTAAAAAAACATCGATTCCATCCCTTGCCATCGAGCGTGTGTTCAACAGCCTGAAACTGCATGCGCGTGAGGTGCTCGGGCTCGGATTCCCGGCCGCGCTTCACATGATGTTCGAAGTGGGTGCGTTCATTCTGGTCGGCTTGCTCGCTTCCCGCCTCGATGCCCATCAGAATGCCGCCCATGCGATTGCCATCAGCCTAGCGAGCTTCGTCTTCATGATCCCGGCGGGATTGTCGTCCGCAGCCGCACTCACCATGAGCCACTCACTCGGGCTAGGTCAAGCAGAAGAGGCGATCCGCCGGGGACGTCACACCCTTCTGCTCGGTCTCACCTACGCATCATTCGGCTCGATTTTATTCTTCCTGCTTAGGGAACCCCTGGTTTCGCTTTACACCACGGACGAGTCCACCCGTCGCATCGGAATGCAATTGATCTTAATCGCAGGCTTTTTCCAATTCGGGGATGCACTTCAGGTCATTCTTGCAGGGTGCCTTCGAGGACTGGGAGAAACCAAGACCCAAGCGGTGATGAACGCGATCGGGCATTGGGGCCTCGGGATTCCACTGGGTCTTTATCTCGGCATCTGGAAAGGTCTCGGAGTGGAGGGATTCTGGATCGGACTCTGCCTGGGACTCTTCAGTGTCGCTGCGCTACTGCTCCACCGGTATCTTGCCTTCGCAGCCCGCCTGAAGGCGGTCAATTCTTCATCTTTTCAGAGTTCTGCCTGAGAATTTCGAATCCATCGAGCGAATAGACCATGGGAAACTCGACCCACTCCCGGCCCGGATGACGTGCCTTCACTCGCTGGATGCTCTCGAACGCACGATCGGCTTTGGCATCCTGATGGAGCTTCATTTCATCGAGTTTTTCCAGTACCCCGGGAGAAACCTCCGACGCCCACGACTCACGTTCGAAACCGGATGGAACTTCCACCTGATTCATCACCACTGCTTCTATCGGAATCCGTTTCTCTTCCAGAAATCCGATCAAGCCCTCGAGTTCGAGAATGGGAGTGGATTCGGGAGTTCCGACCACAACGACGGAAACGTCACGCTGACTGAAGAACTCGGAGAGCTTCCCGCAGCGGGCGATGATCCGGTCCCGGAGTGCGGTGAAGGTCTCGAAAAACATACGACTTTCACGGTATATTCTTTCGCCCAAGAGTTTTTCGACCCAACCGAAAGTGAGCAATGAAGGGATCCAGGAGCTTCCCGATGGAATGAAAATCTGGAACACCCGGCTCTCCATCAAATTCCGGATTTTTGCAGGTGCATTGAAAAACTCTTTCGCGTGGAAGGCGGGTGGCGTATCGAGGACGATCAGATCGTACTCATCGTCGGTCAGCATCCGGGTCACCCACTCGTAAGCGGTGTACTCCTGGAGACCATGGATCATCTGGCCCATTTCTCGGTAGATCACCGTTTCTTTGAGCTTCGTCCCCTGCCCGGGCCCGAGACTTTGGGACACGATCCGGTCAAGTACCCATTTCGGATTCAAAATGGCCACTGATAGACCCGCATCTGCCGGAAGTCCCAGTCGGGCCAACACCTCTCCCGATAGCGCGAGGGGCGCTCCCCCTTCTTGCAGGAGGGCATCGCTGAATCCGAAGGCCTGAAGCAAGCGCTTGGCCGGATCGATGGTGACCACCAGCACCCGCTTGCGCACACGGGCTGCGGCCACGGCCAGACTCGCGGCGACCGTGGTTTTTCCCACGCCCCCGCCACCACAAACCATCAGGCAACGCTTTTCGAGCAGCGCGTCCTTCAGCATTCCACCTTCTTCAGCTTCCGACTCAGTAGAAGCTCCTGATCAGGACGGAGACTTTCCGGAGCGATCCAAACCGCTCCACGATCCGTCCCCGCAACTAGTGCATCTTTCAAACGGACTCTCGACTCACGGAATCTCCGGATCCGTTCAAGGTCCACCAGCAGTTTCCCGGCGGGACTTTTCCGCGAAAGTCCCTCCAACAACTCCTCTTCCTGCTCCGTGAACGGATTGAAAGGAGCCCGGTTCAGGATGAATCCACCGAATGGCAGGGACTCATTCTGAAGCACGGTCCGCAATTCGATGGCTTCACTCACAGGAAGCGGCTGAGGAAGGGTCACGATCCAGACTGCGGAATTCGCCCGGTCATAAAGGAATTTCTGCCCCTCCCGCAAACGTTCTGCGATCGGCCCGAAGGGGATCATTTTGAGCAGCAGCTCGGGAAGGCGAGCCAGGCCGACAAAATGCCCTGTGGCCGGGAGATCGAGAATGAGGGTATCGAAGTCGGAGCGCATCTGGAGCAAAAGATGGAAAAACACTCCCATTTCCTTGAAGGCCGGAGCTCCCTCCAGAAACCACTTCACTCCCTGGTTTCCCATCACCAGATCGGTGAGCGACTTCAGCCTCAAAAAGGACTGCAGAAACCGTTCCTGTCCTACGACCGCACTCAGACTGATTCCATAAAGGTTCTTCTCCAGCAGCTCGGGCTCGATCTGGAAGTGCTTGCGGCCGAAAGATTTGGCCAAGGCGGAATCCCAACCCGAATCGTCCTCAATCTCGAGGAGCAGGGTCTTCTTCCCCTCTGCAGCAGAGGCTCGAGCAAGGGCGGCTGCGAGAGTGGTTCTCCCCACCCCGCCCTTTCCGGAGATGAGGTTGATCCTTCTCAGATCATGGATGATGGAGTTGGAAGTGGCGTTGTCCATTGTGGTCTCCCCCGACGAGACGTTTCCCGGGGACGCCTGTCCCGTTCAGGTGCGATACCCATACCACAGGAACCGGAGATTCGCTCAGGAATCCCTGTAAATAATCCATGACGGAGTGAAGGTGCCCGGTGTCCAAACCCTTGAAGGGCTCATCGAGGAGGAGTAATACCGGACCAAAAAGCACAGCTCGAATCAGGGCCAATCGCTGGCGCTCCCCTCCGGACAATTCGTCCACCGGTGCCCGAATCCGGTGAAGGAGTCCGAGTTTTCGAAATGCCTCTTCGGCTCGACCCAGATCCGCATCGCTCACCCGACCCCGGATCCTGAGTCCGAAGAGCGCGTTCTCGAGCGCGTTCAAGTGAGCGAACAAGGCTTGATCCTGGAAGACCACACCGAAACGCCTGCGATGAAGAGGTTCCCGGCTCAACTCCGTACCCGAAACACGCAGTTCTCCTTCGAAGGGAGCGAGACCCATGAGCGCGCGGAGCAAGGTCGACTTCCCGAAGCCGCTCGGAGCTGACAGTTCGAGCCACTCACCCGGGGCCACTTTGAAGTCATCTGCTGTGATTCGGAATCCCGGCCCCTCGACTCGGAGGCCCCGACACTCGAGACTCATTTTCCACCCTTCTCTGTCATTCCAAGAAAAGCATAAGCAAGAAGGACGAGGATGGCAAAACCCGCACCGGCCTCATCAATCCTGAAACGCAAAAAAAGGTTCTGAACCCAAGAAGAAAGGGTGTCAAAATCCCCTTTGGAAAACCACATGACCGAGCTCACTTCCATGACGGAGAGCGCTGCGACCCAACCCGCAACACTGAGGACGGGGCCCCGTACCCTGGGCCACTCCACCCTGATCCAAGCCCTGACCGGAGTGGCCCCGAGGAGTCGGGCCGCGTTCATCTCTTCAGTTCGCCTCCGGTCGAGGAGAGGAAACACCGTCCGGGCGAACCAGGGCGCAAAAAGAACTGACTGGATGACTACGAGCACGGGAAG
Organism: Bdellovibrio sp. ZAP7; assembly: GCA_945874535.1. Taxonomy (GTDB): domain Bacteria; phylum Bdellovibrionota; class UBA1018; order UBA1018; family CAIMNF01; genus CAIMNF01. The sequence goes on along the minus strand of CAMCGZ010000006.1, from coordinate 103,759 downwards.
TGATCCCAGACTCCAGCGCATCGAGACACCCCAACAGATCCAGGAGAGTACCATGGGAGATACCCAGGCACCGATTTCGGCAAACATCCTCCACCCGGAGAAGTAGGCCCCCAATGAGAATAGAAGTGACCCCATCGCAGATAGAACGGCCAGCACCACAGAGGTGATGAGCGGATGGATCCACTCTTCCGGATCCGAACGGGTCGCAACCAAAACGGCCAAACCCACCATCGAAATGAAAACCAATGGCAGATTCCTGCCGGAATGCTCACCCGCATGTCGTGGACTGAAACCCGTCACCGGTCTTGAGCGGAGTCGACCGATGAAGCCCCTGAGAATGAGGAGGATCAACGCCTGCCAGAATGCAAGAGCTGCCGCCAGTCCCGGATCAACCCGGTCGAGTCGCATCGAGGTGTAGATTGCGACCTCGAGAGTCTCGCGGGGAGGCCCCCCTCCCAGGATCATCACGATCGAAAAACTCGTCAGGATGTGCCACAGCTGCTGGAGCAGTGCCGAGGCCTGAACCGGAACAGTCTGTAAAAAGTCATGGTGCCACCAGAGACGGAACCGTGAGGCTCCCAGACTCATCATCGCTTCACGATTCCTCGGATCGAGGTCACCGATCCCCTCCGAGAACACCACGGATAAATAAGGTATCCCGGCCAAAATCCAAGCTAGAGTCACAGCAATCATCGAAAAACGGAAATCCGGAGCAAGGTGCCTCAAAAGCACCAGAACGACCCATGCGTAAAACATTCCCGGCAATACAGCCAGACCTCGAAGCGGACGCAAGCCGCGCCCACGGGAGACCGATGCCACCGCCATGGCGATGGCATAGGCCGGTACCAATGAAATCCCCGACCACAGCAGAGTCAGCTTCAAAGCCGATAAAACTTCCGGATCGAATATCCGGATCTTAAAGTCCATCACCCCGGACATCCCTTCCGAATCGGGAGAGGATCCGCTCGACATCTTTCAACTCACGCGAGAAATGGGCTGCACGGTCGACTGTCGGGAGATTCTTGAAAGGTCCGGGAAGAATAGTCCCGCTGATCACGGGCATCATCCACTGCTTTTCGACCAGCCGGGCCTGGGTTGCAGGCTCGAGAACGAAGCTGATCCACTTCCGGATGCAAGGATTCTGTTCAAGAGGATCCCCGGCGCGATTGACCACACCGAGCCCCTCCACTTGCAGCGGAAACCCCTCCTCGAGCCGGACATGCCCGTAGCGATCCTGCTCGCCTTTTGAAGCATGGTAGGCGAGCGAGCTCAGGTAACTCCACACCATGGGTACCTCGCCTGAAAGGAACATCTTGTAACTGGTGTCCCAACCCGGAGCAAGCGATAGCCAGGTCTTGCTCAACTCACGGACGCTCACCAAACCCTCGGTGAACATGAAAAAGAGGAGCCCCGGAGAAGATGCTCTGGGATCTTGAACGATCCACTTCTTTTTGAACTCGGGTTTCAGCAGATCTTTCAATCGGAGGGGAGGCTTCAGAACCGATCCCTCTCCTTGCTTTCGGTAAATGAAAGTGAGCGCACCGTAATCGACGGGCACGAATCCTTTGCGGATTCTCTGGCGGAGCAAGGGTTCAAAACGGGCTGCATCGGATGCTCCGATCAAATCCACTTCCAAAAGGTAGGGCCGAGCGCGTTCGAACAGGATTTCATCGACCCCCATCAACACGTCGAGCCGCTCCCTTTGCACCGGCTCCTCGAGATAAGAAAGCACCTGCAGCGCTCCCGGCGTCGTCTCGATCCGGAGTGTGCAGCCGGTTTTTTGAAGGAACTCCGCGGCCACCGAATCGAGAAATCCGCCCTTCCCGCCGAGGCTGGAATAGGTCAAAACCCTCACCCCGGGACCTTCCTCGGGCTTGGAGACGCACCCGCTGAGGATTCCGGCCCCGAGCGCACTCAAGATCATGATTTTCCCGAGGTTTTTCATGTATTCAGACTATCGACCGCTTGACGTCCTGGCAACCGTGAAATAGGAACTCGGTATGGACCTTTTTGCCAAAGTCGAGCGACTCAAGCGGGAAAAGAACGCAGTCATCCTCGCGCACTATTACCAGGATCCTGACATCCAGGATGTCGCCGATTTCATCGGGGACAGTCTCGAGCTCGCACGCGCTGCGCAGAAGTCCACAGCCGACTTGATCCTCTTCGCAGGAGTTCATTTCATGGCAGAGGGAGCGAAGATCCTGAATCCCGCTCGTAAAGTGGTCCTTCCCGATCTCCGTGCCGGATGCTCTCTATCCGACTCCTGTCCCCCTGCACGTCTCCGTGAGTTCAAGAAGAACCATCCGGATCACTTCGTGGTGAGCTACATCAACTGTTCGGCCGAGATCAAGGCGCTCAGCGATGTGATCTGCACCTCGTCGAATGCGATCCGGATCGTGGAACAGGCTCCGAAGGACCGCCCCATCCTGTTCGCCCCGGACCGGAATCTCGGGCGCTTTGTCATGGAAAAAACGGGGCGTGAAATGACGCTCTGGCCTGGAAGCTGCATTGTCCACGAGACTTTTTCAGAAAGAAAAATCACGGAACTCAAAATCCGTCATCCTGGTGCCCGACTCATCGCCCACCCCGAGTGCGAAGAAAACATCCTGAAGCTGGCCGATTTCATCGGGAGCACCAGTCAATTGCTCAAGACAGTGAGCGAGTCCGAAGACTCCGTTTTTATTGTAGCCACCGAGGCCGGCATCCTCCATCAGATGAAGAAGAAGGCACCCGGCAAGACCCTGATCCCGGCTCCACCGAATCAGAATTGCGCATGCAACGAGTGTCCGTTCATGAAGCTGAACACTCTTGATAAGCTGGCAAAAGCACTTGAAGAAGAAGGCCCGGCCATCGAGGTCCCCGAATCGATCCGCATCCCGGCAGCTGAAGCCCTTCAGCGCATGCTCGACTGGTCGAACAAGTAATACACCAGGTGTGAAAGCGGCTGGGCCGGTTTCAAGAGCGAGTTCCTCGCTGACTCCGGGTAAACCGGCTTCCGGTTGCGAGGTCCTCTTCCGAGCATACCGACCACCGGGGGACTCCAAGAGGCGTCCTCGACCGCCGCACGGATCCAGTCATCCGGAAGCGCCTCACGTCCGTCCCAAGCCCAGTCCCCGTTCACTCTGCGGGGCAAGGCATAAACCGACTGTTCCGAGTAAGGCAGAGCATCCCGATTCGCCATCCAAATGAAGTCCGGCTGTTCGCGGTTTCGCCACTCTCCCCCCACCACTCGCCCCGAAGCATCCAGTTCCAGTTCGTATTCGTAGTCCAGCTCCCGGATCCGATCATCCAGCGGCGAGTCGGTCTCATACAGTCTCCGGTCCTCGGGCCAATGATAATGCCGGTAGGTGACCCGGGTGCGCACTCCGATCAGTTGCCGGGCCTCCAGATTCCGTCGCATCCAGGATGGATCGAGACTTCGATCGAGCCCCACCTTGGATTCCGCAACCGACCCCGGGCGTCCTGTGCGAGGATTGAACCAAGTCGAACGGTAGGCCCCGACCGGATGATTGTTGATCTTATGGTTGTTGTCGACATCCATCATGAAGCCGATGCGATCCTGTCCGATTCGGTTGACCAGAACCAGGTGGAACAAACCGGCATCCACGTCCTGACATCTGAAGTCTTTCACCTGACCTCCACGCGCCACCCGCGGTGAACCCCGGTCGGAGCAGGGACGGCCTGAAAAACGGTAATTCATGGTCGAAAAGGCGTCGGTATTGGTGCGGGAGAACAGATATGAGCCGAGAGCCTTCAGATCATCAGGGAAAAAGGTGATCTCCCTGCCCGAAAGACCATGGACGGTGACTGGCTTCATCGGTCTCGGCAGGTGGATGGACGCGGGCGCCCATCCGTCGCAAATTCCGAACCAGTAAGAGAGACTGTCCCGACGCACTTTCCAATAACGGTAATCGACCGCACGGTCGACGCTCGCGTAGGACGATTCCTCATCGGCGTATCTCGGAGTCAGCAGCGGATCCTCCTCCACGGCTTCGCCACCGTCCCTGAGCTTGCTCTTCCGCAGGTGATGTGCACGGAATTCCAATTCATCGAGAATCGCACGGGTGAATCGGAAATCACGGTTTCCGAGTAGAAGATCGTACTTCTCGGCCGGAGAGAGTTTGTGGTTGAGTTCCTCCCGGTTAAACCGCTCCCACCCCCTCACCACTTCCTCATGATCCCGGACGAGTCCTTGCCGGGCCACATCGTAGCGGAGACCGAACCGTACCTGAGACCAGATCTTGGTTCGATCGCGGTAATGGTTCGCAATGCCCCCGAGAATGTCGGGCCAGAAACTCCCGCTCCAAGGTTCCGCGCGGGAAGATCCCTCCATTCTCCATTCGAGAGCAGCGAGATCCATGACCTCCGGCGCATGCCCGAGAAGCCGGGCGGTTGCCGTTGCGACATCCTTCACAGCGGCAGCCTCGGCGTTTGTTACCGTCAATAGCATCACCAAAAAGAACTCAAGCTTCACGGTCTACCTCCCTCCGTCCGGGGCTGGAATACCGAGCCCGGATCGATGGTTTCAAAAAAACGAGCGGTCATCACGCTACCGTGACCTCCACTGACCAACTGGACCTCGTTCTGGATCTGCCCCCGGGAGTCGATCACCCAGACCGCTCCATCCTGAAATCGCATCCACCCTTTCCCGTGCAGGGTGGGCATCTCCGGGACAAGTCGGTCGCTCCGATGGAGCACACCGTCCTCGTCCACCGTCCAGATCCGGGACTCCCCGTCGATCAGATGATTTCCCCCCACTTTACGGATTCCGGATTCGATCGGATCCCATTCTCTGAAGAAGCCGGTGATTTCACTGACGGTGACCACACGCCCGTTGGCACGAACCAAAAAGGTTCCTCCCGCCAGATGAACATCGCTAAAATCCCATCCGGTTTTACGAACGACCATTCCGGAGCCGTCACCGGGAGCCACACCCGATCTGCGGAGGGTGATCAACACACCTTCCTGGGTCACGACCCAATTCCAACCCAGCGCCTTCCATGCCCCGGCATCCACCCGGCTGTCCACAGGGTACCCCCAGGCATCGATCGCGTGGATCCGGCCGGTGACCGGATCCATCAGAAAATTCCCTCCTGCCGACACAGCACCCGGAAATCGCACAGGCTGCAAATGCAGCGTGCCTGAATCCGATACAGTGACCCATTCACCGCTGACGGTAACAAAGTGGTTGCCACCGGCCTCCCGGATCGGAGAAAAGGGGTTCCGCTTCGCATACCAGACAGACCCGCTTTGGGTCCAAAGAACACCGGGAGCCCCCATCCGCGGGACCACACGGAATACCTCGGCCCCCCTCGAGCGTCCGGGAAGGACGAACTGGACAAATATGAAAAACGACAACCATGGGATGAGAAACGCGACTCTGACCATGATGGGAATCCACCTCCGGGCGAGTGGAAATACTCCCGTTCCGGCATAAGAGTCAAACAAACACTGAATTAAAAAATCTACGGGATGAAACGCCCCGCAAAAATCACTTTCTGACCCAAGTCGTCCCTTGAGGAGAGTCCTTGATCAAGACACCACCTGCAAGTAATCGATCGCGGATTTCATCCGACTTCCTGAAATCCCGATTCTCACGCGCGAGCTTCCGATCCTGAATCAGTTGCTCGATCTCGGCATCTTCGATCACGACCCGGCCCTCACGTTTCGAACGCGAGACTTTGATCCGATCCAAGTGTGCGAGCATCGTCTCGGATCTCATCCGACCGATCCCGATCACAGCGCCGATCTGCCCCTCGAGAACTTTGATGAACTCGTTGGCCGCAAGAATCCCGGCAGGAGTGTTCGCGGCATTCGGCTGCTTCAATGCCCGATTGAATTCACGGACCAGTGTGAACAGCTCCGAAAGCGCCCCTGCGGTATTCAGATCGTTCGCGTAATGCTCCAGTATCGCCTCTTTGGCCCGATCACAATCGATGATGAATCCACCCCAGGCCTGCTCCGCCATCGGATCCGGAAGCAACACCTTCTTCTCACGGATTCCTTCTGCGATTTTCTTGGCCTCGTAGACACGCTCGAGATTGGTCACAGCCTGGTCGACCACCTCGGCATTGAAATCGAACACCGAACGGTAATGCACTCCGAGGAAAATCATCCGGGCCAGTTCCCCGCCGTACTCTGCGAGAAAGTCCCGGGCCTGGACCACATTTCCGAGACTTTTCGACATTTTTTCGGATGAGAAAGTCAAAAAGGCGTTGTGTACCCAATATCCGACATAAGGAGCGCAACCGGTGGCTGCCTCACTCTGGGCAATCTCATTCTCATGATGTGGGAAAATGAGATCTTCTCCACCATGATGCAAATCCATCTTCGGTCCGAGCCACTTGCAAGCCATGGCAGAACACTCGATGTGCCAACCCGGCCGGCCGCGCCCCCAGGGAGAATCCCACGCCGGCTCACCGGGCTTTGCAGCCTTCCAGAGCGCGAAGTCCATCGGATTCTTTTTCTCAGGATTGATTTCGACACGGGCACCGGCGAGGAGATCCTCGACTGACTTCCCCGAGAGTTTTCCATATCCCGGAAAATCGTCGATTGAAAAGTACACGTCCCCGGAAGGCGTGGTGTACCCCTTTCCATTCCCGATGATCTTCCCGATCATCTCGATGATCTCGGGAAGGTGTTCGGTCACCCGGGTCTTATGGGTCGGCTCTTCCATGAGAGCGAGGGCATAGTCCTTCTCCGCGTAGGCGATGTACTTTTCGGTAACGGATTCACAGGTCGCACTCTCTTTCAGCGCCTGCTGGATGATCTTGTCGTCGATATCGGTGTAATTGCGAACGTAGGTGACCTTGTAACCGAAATGCCTGAAAAACCGGTAAAACAGATCCGCCGTCAGCGCAGCTCTCAAGTTACCGATATGAATCGGGCCATAGACAGTCGGCCCGCAGGAATACATCTTCACCTCGCCCGGAACCATGGGGGTGAAACGTTCTTTCTTACGGGTACCCGAATGGGTCAAATAAACGGGTCTAGAGAGCATGGAGTTGCTTCTCCACTGCGCGGATCCGGGATAAAGCCCGGCTCTTCCCGAGAAGCGGAACCGCTTTCTTCATCTCCGGACCGTGCACCTGCCCGGTGAGGGCCACACGGATCGGAATGAAAAGGGCTTTTCCCTTCACCTGGAGCTGCGATCCGATCTGCTTCTGAATCGCCTCGAATGCTTCCTGGGTCACAGGCTCTGCAGCGCTCTCCATCGCATTCTTGAGCGCCGTCACGACGGGAATCGAATTCCCCTCCACCACTGCCTGCCCCGCCTCGATGCTCAGTTCTGGCTCATCATTGAAAAACACCTTCGACGCCAAAGGCAGCTCCGAAAGCAAACCATGATCCACCCGGAGCAGATCCACCATCCGCACAAACCAGTCCTCGGTGACCTTACGGATGCCTTCACGAACCTCCGGGATGTCGCACTTTTCAAAGAAAGGCTTGGCTCGGGCGGCAAGCGCTTCCGCAGGCAGGAGCTTCATGTATTGGGCATTCATCCACTTGAGTTTGTCGAGATCGAATACAGCCGGCGCCTTCTGAAGCCCGGTCAAGTCAAAGGCGGCGATCAACTCATCCATGAACAGGATTTCGGCATGGCCGGAACGGGGCTTCATGGACTCCTTTTGCTCGAGCTTAGGATTCCAACCTAAAAACGTGAGGAAATTGAGCAGGGCTTCTTTCAGGTATCCCTGTTCGAGGTAATCCCGAGCAGCGGAGTCTCCGTTCCGCTTAGAAAGCTTCTGGCGATCGGACCCCAGCACCATCGCGGTGTGTGCGAAAACAGGGAGCTTGAACCCGAAGGCCTCATACAACATCAATTGCCGAGCGGTATTCGACAAATGATCCTCGCCCCGAATCACATGGGTCATCCCCATCAACGCGTCATCGATCACACAACAGAAATTGTATACGGGCATACCGATACCGGTTCCAATCTCTTTCTCGTGCGGCTGAGGCGAGCGGGTGATGAGGAAATCCCCTACCGTTCCGGCTTTGAACTCCACTTGACCCCGAACAGCGTCATCGAGGAGATAACTCCGGTTCGGAGCACGGAAACGGATTCCGGCCTTTTCACCGGCCGACATCCTTTTGGAAACTTCCTCCTTCGGCAAATGGGCGCAGGTTCCGTCATATACCGGCGTACGGCCGAGTTTGAGTGCCGCCTCGCGCTTCTCAGCGATCAATTCAGCCGGACAGAAACAATGGTAAGCCTGTTTTGCATCGAGCAACTGTTGGACATATCGGCCATAAATCGGAAGCCTCTCGCTCTGACGATAGGGAGCGTGCGGTCCGCCCTTCCCGGGACTCTCCTCGGCTTCGATCCCGAGCTCGACCACATCACCCAGCAACATCTTCTCGTGCTCCGGGGTGGAACGGGCCTGGTCGGTGTCTTCAATCCGGAGAATCAAAGTTCCCCCATACTTACGGGCATAAAGGTAATTGAACAAAAGAGTCCGGACTCCACCGACATGCAAGTACCCGGTAGGAGAAGGCGCGTAACGGACGCGAACAGGAGGGTTTGGATTCATAAGAATTCATCTTCCGGATGCGCACTGCGTCATGTCAACACAGAGACTCCCTCGATTCACTGAAAAGAGTTGATTGAAATGCTCCATAATTTCAAGGCATTGAGACTGACTTGGTCCACAAACCTTGTTCAATTAATTTCTATTGTCCCAGTGTAAAAACTATGGTAAGATCCGCCATCAACTTTTGGAGGTAGACTGAATGTTCAAAGTCGGAGAAAGCGCCGTATATCCCGCCCATGGCATCGCTGTAGTGAAACGCATCGACGAACGGGAAATCGGCGGCAAGAAGAAAACCTTCTATGTGCTCCAGATCCTCGAGCGCAATCTGACCCTGATGGTTCCGACTGACAATGCGGAGGCCGTCGGTCTCCGGAGCATCATTTCCGACACCGAAGTACCCAAAGTCTACTCCATCCTGAAAATGCGTGACGTCAAGATCGATCAGACCACCTGGAACCGCCGTTACCGGGATTACATGGAAAAGATCAAGACTGGATCGATCTACGAGATCTCCCAAGTATTGCGCGACTTGTTCCTTCTCCGTCACAGCAAAGACCTCTCCTTCGGCGAGCGGAAGATGCTCGACGAAGCGAAAGCCCTCATCGTGAAGGAACTCTCACTTGCCAAACGGACTCAAGAGTCCGTCATTGAGCAAGAGATCCAGACGATCTTCATGTCCTGATCCTTCAGGACTTGAAAACGTCAAACGGATAGTTTCCGAGTTCGTAGGACTTCTCAGCGATGTATTTCATGAGCTCGTCCTCATTGCGACTCATTGCCTTGAAGTTCCCGCGGATCCTGCGGTTGGCCTTGGAAAAGAATGCTTCCGCGATGGCGATTTCCATCTCGGTCTTCTCTTCTCCATTGGCTTCAATGGATGCCGTCACCCTTGAAAGGACGCAGTACATGGCGTAGAGGTCGATCACCACATCCGCGATGCGCTTTTGCGCGAATTGCTTCAGGTGGATCTCCTTGCCATGACGTTTCAGCAGGGTTTCAGTGTGCTGGGAAAGCTCCAGAGTGTACTCTTCGAGAAACCCGGCAAGTTTCTTCAGCCGGGGATGAGCCTTGGTGATGGCTTCGCCGAACACATTCTGTTTCACCTTGCGGGTGGCGTAATCCGTGACCACTCCGAGTCCCTTCAGCGGATGCTGGATCGCCTTGGCGAGTCCGGAGAGCTCTTGTCCGGGGCCCTGCATTCCCGACAGCGCGACAAACGCCCGGAGAATCTCGTTGGTTCCCTCGAAAATCCGATTGATCCGCGCATCACGGAGCCAACGCTCGTAAGGGTATTCCTTCATGAAACCGTTGCCGGCCCAGATCTGGATGTTCTCATCGACGGTCTCCCAGAGCATCTCGGAACAGAACACCTTCGCCGCCGCAGACTCCATGGAGTAATCCATGTCGCCCCGGTCGATCAGACTGGTGGTCATGTAAACCATGCTCTCGGCCGCATAATTATTCATCACCATCCGGGCGATCTTCTCCTTGATCATCCCGAAGTCACCGATCTTCTTTTTGAACTGCTCGCGCTCATTGGCATGCTCGATCGAAGCCTTGATCGCGTTCTTGGCAACGCCCACACATCCGGCTGCAAGTCCCAAACGCCCGTGATTCAGGATCCCCATCGCCACCTTGAAACCATACCCCACTCCGCCGACGATGTTTTCGACCGGAACCTTGACCTTGTCGAGATGGATCGCGTTCGTCCAGGAAGCGCGGATACCGAGCTTGTGCTCCCGGGCGCCTGCACTGACCCCTTCAGATGGAGCTTCCACAATGAAACAGGTGACCTTGTCCTTCTTCTCACCGTTTTCGACCACCTCGGTTTTTGCAAATACGGTCAGGAACTGGGCGATCTCCCCATTGGTGATCCACAACTTGTTCCCGGTCAGGATGTAGTGCTTTCCGTCGGCGGACAGCTCCGCACGGGTCTGAATCGAGGCGGCATCCGAGCCACTTGAAGGCTCAGTGAGACAGAACGCCGCGATCATTTCTCCTGTCGCGAGCTTGGGCAGATACTTTTTCTTCTGTTCATCGCTACCGAAGAGGAGCAGACACTTGTAGCCGATACTCTGATGGGCTCCGAGAGTCACGGCAAGTGACCCGTCCAAAGAAGCGATCTGTTGCATGACCCGTGCGTACCCGCTTTGTGGAAGACCCAGCCCGCCGAACTCCTCCTTCACTGCAAGACCGGTCAGGCCCATTTCAGCCATCTGGCGCACCACTTCGATCGGCATCGCCGCCATTTCGTCCCACTCAGCCGACTTGACGATGTCCTTCCCGAACTTGTCGATCGAATCGACGATCATGCCGACAGTTTCGGAGGTTTCGGCGCCGGGCTTCGGATATGGGAAAATGTATTCCTCACGGATTTGTCCGAAAAACAGGGATTTCAAAAAACTGTTCTGAGAAGAGCTGGAGTTCGACATGGCCACATTCCTTTCGACAAGCTGTCATGACAAAGTGTCAGACGCATGAGGCAAACCGATTGAGTTTGGAAACGTCTTCAGGATAGTTTGAATTTTCTTCCAGTACAACCAGTGAGTTGGCGAAAACATTCCGACTTCTCTTGCATGGCATCGTAATTGCATCTTATTCTGACAAAGACATGCCGACCTTCTCAGCGAAGTCCATGATGGGTTTTCTGAAGCGAAAAGGCGGGGACGCGAATCCGGGGCCCTCGCGCGGACTGAGTGTCAATTCATTGTCGAAGATGTCGGGTCAATTGACCTACCTGGCGCGAGCGGATCGCATTCGTGACCTTTCCTTCTGGTTGTGTTTCTTCGTTTGCGCAAGCCTGGTGGCTGACCTCTCTGCACTTCTCTTCGAGAAGAACCTGCCTCTTCCTCCGGTTTCTCCTCTGGCATCGCGTTCGGCACTCGGAGTCCGTCAGGCCAACCCGTCCCAGTATGAGGTGATCTCGGACCGGAACCTGTTTTCGGGCAAGGCTCCGAAAAAGGGCGGAGGAAGCGCTATCGATCTCGATGCCGAACCAGTCCCGACCACTCTGAACTACCAACTGATCGGAACAGTGATCTTCCGCAACCCCGCCCGCTCGCTGGCCGCGGTTCAAGACAAAAGCGATAACAAGCTCTATCCCGTCCGGGTGGGCGATCAGATGGGTGACAACGTTCAGATCCTGAGTGTCGAACCGCGACGGGTCATTTTCATCAATACGACCGCCCGTCGCAAGGAATTCATCGAGATTCCGGAAGACACGACGATCAAGATCTCCACCGGCAGCTCCGGGTCGAAGTCCGGTGCTGCGGGCGGGATCAACCAGTTAGAAGAAAACAAGTTCGTCATCAGTCGGAGCGAGATCGACAGCCAGATGGCTAATTTCAACGTCTTGATCACCCAAGCGCGCGCCATTCCTGAAATGCGGGGCGGGCAGATGGTCGGATTCAAACTGACGCAGATCGTACCCAACAGTTTTTACCAGAAGGCCGGCTTCAAAGAGAATGACGTGATCAAATCCGTCAACGGCGAACGCATCACGGATGCGGCCAAAGCTTTGGAGCTCTTACAAGGACTCAAATCAATGCCCTCGCTCGATATGGTGATCGAGCGCGGAGGAAAGGACGTTCCCTTCAACTATGACATCCGATAACACCTGGTCTACCAGAATGAGTTTCATTTTCGGACTTTGCGCGCTTCTCGGGATCCTTCTCCTGATATTCTCGGAAGTCGGCATGGCACAAGGGTTTCGCGCTGGCAATGCCGCAATCGGGAATCCACTCAGTGATCCGGGCGCAGACGAGGATTTCGAGGAGTTCGACGACGGCTTTGCCGATGCCCCCACTCCTGTCCGGCCGCGGTCCGGCAACAAAATGGGGACGCCTCCGCGGGGTGGAGATGAAAACGGTGACTTCGGCGGAATCAGCGTCGGTGGCACGCCCGACGACAAGTCTGGACCCGAGCTGAAACGCGGCAATCGGGGAAATCTGGAACTCTCCGGCCCGGGCACTGAACGTGGGATCAAAGCAAAGAACGAGATCCCGAATCTTTTTGTCGATAACGAGAGCGGTGAAGGGATCCCAGCCGAGAAGGAACTCATCACCGACTTCAACTTCCCGGATGCCGACATTCTCGACATAGCCAAGACCCTCGGACGCCTGACCGGAAAGAACTTCATCCTCGACAAAGACGTGAAAGGACGGGTCTCGATCATCTCGAACTCACCCATCACTGTCAGTGACGCCTGGAGGGCATTCCTCACCTCTCTCGACATGAACGGACTTGCCCTGGTTCCTACGGGGAAATACCTCCGCATCATGCGCCAGAACGACGCCAAAGGTAAGAATATCCGCCTTTATTCGAATACGAAGGCCCCCAATACCGACGCGCTCGTCACTAAAATTTTCAAGATCAAGTACATCAGTGCCAAGGAACTCGAAAACGTGATCCGGACCTACGCCAACATGGGTGCACGGATTTACGGGTTCGAACAGACCAACACCATCATCATCACGGACACGGGTTCGGTGATCGACAAAGTGGCAAAAATGATCCAATTCCTCGATGTCGAGGGGTTCGATGCGGGCATTGAAGTGATCTCCGTCAAGTTCGCTTCCGCTGTCGAGATCCAAAAACTCATCGATTCACTCCTTCCGGGTACTCAAGCGGCCTTTCCGGGCCGTCCGGGTTTCCCGACCGGGGGTTCCGGTGGCGGTCGTTCGAACTTCGCCGCACGGAAAACCAAGGAAGGCGGCCTGATCAACAACATCATCGCGGATGAACGCACCAACACCCTCATCGTCCACGCGAACCCGAAAGGTGTCCTGCAGGTGCGCGAGCTGATCGCTCGCCTCGATCGCAAGATTCCTCCTCCTCCAGGAGGGGGCAAGGTCCACGTGGTGTATCTGCAGTTCGCAGATGCAGAGGACATGGCCAAGACCCTGAACACTTTCAGTCAATCGGCCAAGAGTTCCTCTCCGAGTGGCTTCGGTGGCGCAGGGGGTATGGGAATCGGAATCAATCCGATTGAAACGAATCTGTTCGAGGGCCAAATCAAGGTCTCGGCAGACAAGACCACCAACTCCCTGGTCATCACCGCATCCCCTGCCGACTTCGGAACGATCCAGCGGGTGATCAACAAGCTCGACATCCCACGCGATCAGATCTATGTCGAAGTGATCATTATGGAAATGTCCATGCAGCGGAACAGCGATTACACCGCAAACGTGCTCCTTCCAGGCGGCACCATCGTGGCTCCCACAAGCGACCTCTACAAACTTCTGACCAACCCCACTGATGTTCCGAACGGACTGGTGCTCCAGTTCCAAAGTGAGGCGGGCCGGAGCATCACCATTCCGACCGGGGGAACTTCGACCAGCATCAAGGTGCCGAACCTGGCCGCCCTGATCAAGGCGATCCAGACCTACTCGGCCGGAAACGTGCTGGCCACCCCCCAACTCATGACCCTCGATAACACCGAAGCCACTTTCGACAGCACCGACAAAATTCCGGTTCCGCAAATCAACAACGCGGGACTCGGGATCCAGACGGTCTCGGTCACTCAACAGAGTGTCCCGCTCACTATCAAGATCAAGCCGCAATTGAACAAGATCTCGAACTTCATCAAGCTCGATATCAAAGCCAAGGTCAGCGACGTGGTGAACCGCGCGTTGCCCAAAGCCGTTCAAGACCAGGCTTTTTCGACCATCGAACGGAGCGCCGAAACCAGCGTGATGGTTGCCGACGGCGATACCGTCGTGCTCGGTGGTTTGATCCGCGACAAGAGCAGCGAAGTGATCAACAAGGTGCCCCTGCTCGGAGACATCCCCATTCTCGGATGGCTCTTCAAGTCCCGTTCCGCTTCGATCGAGAAAAGCAATCTCATGCTTTTCATCACCCCGAAGATCATGCGGCAACCCGAACATGTGCGGATGGTTCTCGACAAGAAACTCAAAGAACGGGATGAGTTCGTCGAACGCGCCTTCGGTGGTGAAGATCAACACCGCGAGGCACGCAATCGTATCATCCGGAACCTCCCGGACGTGAAGTCCATCAAGAACTACACCGGGCGCAAGTCTGTCACCCTGGACGACGACGGCGAGATTCCGAAAGACTCGACCGACGCGGCTCTGAATAAGGACATCTCGGAGACGCACGAGACCCTGACTCTGCCCGGACCTGACCAACCGAAAACAGAGCCCGCTCCCGCCTCTCCGCCGGCCCCGGTGACCGTTCCTGATGCCCTTCCCACGGATGGAGGATCTCCATGAAGGCCCGCCGCCCGCCGGAACGTCTCGGCGAAATCCTGCTCAAGCACACCAGTCTGAAGCAGGAACAGCTCGACCAAGCCTTGGCCGAGCAGAAACAGAAGGGCGGTCTCCTCGGGGAGATCCTGCTGAAGAACAATTCCATTCTTCCGCACGAGATCATGAAAGCGCTCTGCATTCAGCTCGGGCTCCCCTTCATGGATGACCTGAAGCCGAACGAGATCGACCCGGCACTGGTCGCCAACATCCCGATCAATTACGCGAAGTCCAAAGAAGTGATCCCGCTCTACCTGTCGAGTGATGCTTTGGGTGAGATCCTCACGATCGCGGTGGGCGACCCCTTCAACCCCTCCATTCCCGAAGATCTCCAAGCCCTGACCGGGTACCGGGTCAAGACCGTAGTCAGTACCCCGATGCGCATCCAGGATGCGATCAACCGGGTCTACGAACGTTCTTCTTCCAAACTTGTCGGAAACATCGAGGGAGAGTTCGCAGAAGAGGACCTGGATCTCGAAGGTCCGATCGATATTCTCGAAGCGACCGAGGACGACGCTCCGGTCATCAAGTTCGTGAACTCCCTTCTGTTCCGCGCAGTGAAGGAGAAGTGTTCGGATATCCATATCGAGCCTTTTGAGAAAGAGTTTGTCGTCCGGTTCCGGATCGACGGCGTTCTGTACGACATCATCCGCCAGCCGAAGCGGGCCCATGCGGCGATCTCGTCCAGGATCAAAGTGATGGGACAACTCGACATCGCCGAGAAGCGCCTTCCACAAGACGGGCGAATCAAAATCAAGCTCGCCGGCAAGGATGTCGACATCCGTCTTTCCACCGTCCCCACAACCCATGGCGAACGCGTGGTCATGCGTATTCTTGAGCAGAGCGGAACCCCGCTCGAGCTCGGAGTGTGCGGATTCTCACCCCGCTCGGTCGAGAACATCGAAAAACTGATTTTCCGCAAGTACGGGATCATCCTGGTCACGGGCCCCACCGGTTCCGGTAAGTCGACCACCCTCTCCTCTTGTTTGATGAAGCTGAACTCCCCCGAGCGGAACATCATGACGGTGGAAGATCCGGTCGAGTACCAGATTCCCGGAATCAACCAGGTCCAGGTGAACTCCAAGATCAATCTCACCTTCCCTGTAGCACTCAGGTCATTCTTGCGTCAGAACCCGGACGTGATCATGGTCGGGGAAATTCGCGACAAGGAAACGGCAGAAATCGCGATCAACGCCTCACTGACCGGTCACTTGGTGCTCTCTACCCTTCACACCAATGATGCGGCCACCTCGGCCACCCGGTTGGTGGATATGGGTATCGAGCCATTCCTGATCGCGTCATCCCTGCTCGGAGTAGTTGCCCAACGATTGATCCGCCGTGTCTGCACCAAGTGTCGAGAGGAATACACTCCTTCCGAGTTCCAGCTGGGTGAGATGGGCATGAAAGTACCGCCAAAAGGCGCGGTGTTCTATCGGGCGGTGGGATGCCCGAGTTGTGCCAATAGCGGTTATTCCGGCCGGACTGTGATCCATGAACTCATGATTGTCGATGATGTCATCAAAACCCTCATCGTCAAAAATGTGGACGCCGGAACCTTGAAGAAAACCGCCATCGAGCGTGGTATGATCACGCTTCGGGAAGATGGAATCGCAAAAGTACTCCAAGGCATCACCACGATCGACGAACTGTTCCGGGCGACTCACGCCGAGGAAGTCTGAGGTGATTCATGCCGTTGTTTGAATACAAAGCGATCGGTCCCGACGGCAAAGCCTCGAAGGGCGTGGTCGAATCGGATTCCCAAAAAACCGCACGGCAAAAGCTGAAAAAACAGGGGTTTCTGGTCACTGACATCCAGGAAAAAAACGCCGGCGGAAAAAAAGGCGGTAGCACCTCCCTGAATCTCTTCGGGAACCGGGTGAACCAGGACGAGGTCGCAGTGATGACCCGCCAGCTCGCATCCCTGGTGAAAGCCAACATACCCCTCGTCGACTCGCTGACTGCGCTCGTGGATCAGGTCGAGTCCGTGGCACTCAAAACCGTTCTTTCACAGGTAAGGGAAGCCGTGAATGAAGGAACCTCGCTTGCGAAAGCACTCGCTCAGCATCCGAAGGCCTTCGATCACATCTATATCAACATGGTCGAAGCCGGAGAAAGCTCGGGAACGCTCGGCTTGGTGCTTCTCAAGCTCGCCGACCTGAAAGAAGCCCAGACCCGCCTGAAACGCAAAGTCATCGGCGGCATGACCTACCCTGCAATCATGTTTTTTGTGGCAATCTCGGTTCTGGTCGGGATCTTCGCTTTCGTGATCCCGAAGCTGCAGCAAATTTTCGTTTCGATGAATAAGGCACTCCCCCTCACCACCGAGATCCTGATCTGGATCTCCGTCCAGTTCACCTCCTGGTGGCCAGCGATTCTGATCGCTTGCGGCTTGACGGCTTATGGATTCTACCGTTGGACCGGAACCCCCGGCGGCAGAAACAAGTGGGATCGCTTCAAGCTCGCAGCTCCTGTCTTCGGTAAAGTGACCCGGATGCTGGCTATCACCCGTTTTGCGGGAACCATGTCCACCCTGCTCGGCTCAGGCGTTTCTATCCTGACTGCCATGAACATTTCCAAGAACCTGGTCGGCAATGTCCACATCGCACGCGCAATCGAGAACGCTAAAAACAATATCACCGAGGGCCAGTCCATCGCCGAGCCCCTGAAAAAAAGCGGTGAGTTCCCTCCTCTCGTGATTCATATGATTTCCATCGGGGAAAAAACCGGTGAGCTCCCTGCCATGCTCAAGAATGTCGCAGACTCCTACGACGAACAGGTCAGTACAGCAATTGACAGCATGACGGCGCTTCTCGAACCCGCCATGATTGTTTTCATGGGTGGTACCGTGGGCTTCATCGTTGTCTCAGTCATCACCCCCCTCATGGAAATGAGCAATCTCAGCAGATAACCCAACGAAAGGAAAAACCAATGAAAAACACATTAAAAAACAAGAACATCCGCTCCGACGCCGGTTTCTCTCTCATCGAACTGATGATTGTGATCGGAATCCTCGGTCTGTTGATCGGACTGGTGGGCCCGAAACTGATCTCGAACTTCGATAAGGCGAAGGTCGAAACCACCCGGGTGAACATGAAGAACATCTCGAACACCCTGAAACAATACAAACTCGATTGCGGACAATACCCCAATACGAACCAGGGCCTGGACGCCCTGATTACCAAGCCCTCTTCCGAGCCGGGCTGTAAGAATTACGCCCCGAACGGTTACCTCGACAAGAAGGCGGCTCCGAAGGACGCCTGGGATATGGACTATCTCTACACTTCCGATGGCAACACCTTTGAAATCAAGTCCTACGGCAATGACAAAAAAGAAGGCGGATCGGATTACAACACCGACATCGTGGTCACCGATCAGGACTGATCGATGGGCCGATGCGGGACTCCCGGAAATCAAAATGCCGGATTCTCCCTGATCGAATTGCTGATCGTGATCGGGATCCTGGGATTGGTGGGACTCATTGCCATTCCCGGGATCTCGAATACCTTCCGTTTCTCTGTTCAATCCACCGGACGTGAACTCGCCACCTTGATCAAAGACACTTCAAATTCTGCCCAAGTGAGCGGGAAAGTGCACCGTCTGGTTTATGATTTGAAGAACCAGCAGTATTGGGTCGAGTCCTCCGCGGAATCGACCCTCCTGAAAAGTGACGAATCCATCCAAGCGGAACGGGAACGTCCGAAGGGTCTCTTTTCTAAAGGAGACGACGAAGCCAAGAAAAACGGCGGCTTCCGTCAGGAGCCGCTCCTGACTAAGAAAAAGCGTTCTCTGGCCATCGGAGTTCGCTTTAAGGATGTCTATACGGAACAAAGTGAGACTCCTGTGACAGAAGGACTCGCCTACACCCATATCTTTCCGCAAGGAATGTCTGAAAAAACACTGGTACACCTGGAAGATACCAGCAAGAACGAAATCACCCTGACCATTTCGAATCTGTTGGGCCGTTGCGCAGTGGAAGGCCGCTACATCGAAGCCAAGGAGTACTTCAAGAAATGAATCGCGCGGGATTCACCCTCCTCGAAGTGATGATCGCGATCGGGATTCTGGCCATCGGAATCGGTGCGATTCTCGTGGCCGAGAACAACAGCCTCGATACCACTTTCCGTGCCAAGCGCATGACTACGGTCGCGACCTTGGCACGCAATTCCCTGATCGAGGCCGAGAGGGAGATTCAAGGAAAAACCTTCGACGAGACCCGGAAGGAACTCTCCGGAAAATTCGACCCGCCCTACGCTGAATACTCCTGGGAGCGTAAGATCAAAGAGATCACCTTCCCCAATGTCCTGACACCGGAAGCCAAAGAAGGAAAAGAAGGTCAACCCGAAGATCAGAATGAAGCGAGAGTCGTACGTCTGGCAACGCAATTCCTATCCAAGGCGACTCGGGAGATCAGCATTACCATCAAGTGGAAGGAAAAAGGGCAGGATCAACAATACAACGTCAGTCAATACTGGGTGGACCTCAATCATGAGTTCAATCTTTCAGAACAATGACCGGAGGGGCTTCACCCTCCTCGAGGTGATGATCGCGCTGTTCATCCTCGTGATGATCGGCACCACCACGTCAAAAGCCGTCATCGATGCCGCCCGCTTGAAAGAAGTCCTGAAGGACGAGACCGAATTTTACGGAGAGTTCCGGACTTCGGTCGGATTCATCGAACGCGACCTGGCCCAGGTCTTCAATCCGCGATGGTTTCTCGCCCCGGACCACCAAAAACTCGACTTTTTCGGGGGGAGCCAGACCCGGACCACCGGGCAGGAAGATCCGATTCCCAAGCTCGGAGTGGACGAGATTGTCAGGCGGACACGTGGAACGGCTTCCCAGACTTTCGAGTTTTGGGGGCCCGTACTCGACGCTTCGGGCATCCGTGCTTCCCGTTTCCAGGGCAAAGAAGACCGGTTCAGCTTCATTTCTGCGTCACACGCCCGGATCTACCAGATGAAGAAAGAGTCGATCTATTCAAAAATCCGCTACGAGGTGGTGAGAGCAGGTTCGAACTCGGGCGATAAATCCTCAGGCCTGCTCGTGCTGAACAAGGTGGAGAACACCCGTCCATTCGAGCTTGAAGAGCCCCGCGAGGCCAACTACGTTCAGACTTACATGATCCTCGGTAACATCAAGAAGATCCGGTTCAGCTATCACAAGGCCGGAGAAAAGGACGGGAAGCCCGATTGGGATTCCGAAACAGCCGACCCACCGGGATCTTTTCCCGCCTCGGTCGAAATGGAGGTCACGCTAGTCGGTCCGAAAGAACGGGTTTTGGAAGAACGAGTCCGATTCAACCTGGAGACACCCAATGAACTGCTTCCGAAGACTTACTGAGCGCAAGGGAGTCGCTCTCTTCATTGTGCTCGCCTCCATGGCAACACTCGCAATCTTCGTGAGCGAAATCACCTATGTTGCTGCAATCAATCAGAAACTGGCATACGACAGGCTCGACCAAGTGAAGGCGCTCGCGCTGGCAAAAAGCGGTCTCAGGCTCTCCTTACTCCGGATCAAGGCCTATTCGGAGCTCAAGAAAACCATTAAAAAACTCGGGGGCGATTCGGGACCGGCCGCCTCCATGATCCCGGCCGGTATGATTGACAAGATCTGGTCCGAACCCCTCACCATTCCCTTTTCGGGAGACATCTCCTCCCTTCCCTCATCTCTCAAAGATGCTCTGGTGAAGTTCAGGAAAGACTCGGGAATGGAAGGGAAACTTTACCTTTCGATCAAAGCACAATCGAGCAAGTTCAACCTCAACGGGCCGGTCGCTGCCTTTGCCCGGCTTCCGCAATCCGGGGGATCGCCGACTCCCACGGCCACTCCGGTATCGGGCACAGCGGAGCCGGGCCCGAGCCCTGCGGTCTTCAGTGCCGAGCAAGCCCGTCAGCTCTTGGGCGAGCAAATCCGGTCGAGCTTCAATGCCCGTTCCGAGTCCGATGAAGCATTCCGGGACGAGTACCGGAACTACAGGATAGACGACCTGATCGAGGAGATTCTCGGTTGGGCCGATCTTGCCTATGATACCAATCGTGAGCAGGCGAGCCCCTATCCCTTCAAAAAAGCCCCCTTTTACCATATCAGTGAGCTCAATCACCTCCCTTCCATGGACGATCGGATCTACGACCTGCTTTCTTCCCAGTTTCATGCCGGGGTCTCGTCCAAATTGAATGTGAACACCATCCAGGAAGCTGTCCTGAAAGCACTGGTTCCGGGGATCACCAAAGAGGAAGTGAAAAAGTTTTACGAAGTCCGAGACGGTGCCCCTTCAGCCGAGGGTGGAGCTTCAGCCACTCAGGGGCAACCTTTCCGCAGTGCCGATGACTTCTACAAATTTCTGAAAGAAAGGGTGCAATTCTATCAGGGTTCAGAGACCCGGATCCAGGACCTCAAGAATGCCTTATCCCAGCGGGGAATCGAGATTGTGACCGATGAAACCGACTTCCTGGTTCACATCGAGGCCACCGTGAATCAGACCAAAAAGACCCTCGAAGCGATGGTCAGTCTGGTAGAACCGACGACGAACACCCCCGCGCGGCCCGGAACCCAGGGAGGGAGGAATGTTGCGCCCGATACCCCCGCAAACACTCAGGAAAAGAGCAATTTTAAGGTGACTCAAGTCCGCTTTTTGTGAGTATAATCGGATCATGCGGGTCTATGGATTGGACATCTCGAAAGACGCTGTAGCTTGTGTCGAAGTCGAGACGGCTTTCGGAAAGTTTGAAATCCGCCAAACGCACGAGCTGGCGCTGGACGAGGGCTCGACTCATCCCCATGCCGCCGCGGGTCAATTACTGTCTCAGCTTCCCGCCTCCCCCGGCCGCCTGATCATGTCGGTGCCTCCCGAGATCACCACCTATCGGAACCTGTCCCTCGCCACCCGTGATAAGAAAGCGATCCGTTCGGCACTGGAGTTCGAACTCGAAGACGACCTCCCCTTCGATAGCGCCGAGCTCCACTACGACTCATCGATTGTGGAATCGGGTCCTCAGGGCTCCCAAGTCCATGTAGCTGCGGTCAAGAAAGACAACCTTCTACGACACCTGGAGACCATCACTCCGGAAGGCCTGGATCCGGATATTCTCACCACAGATGCATGGGCCTTACGCTGTCTGTTTTCCAGGATGCCCAAGGTTCCGGGAATGGGGGAAACGGTTCTCTTGATCGGGATCGAGCGCCACAAGACCTACTTTTACGTTCACTCACGCAATCGTCCCGTGCTTTATCGCGAGATCCCTTTCGGACTGAAAGCGATGGAAGCAAAGCTCAAGTCCGATCTATCGGCCAGCTCCGAAGAAGCCAAAGGCTGGCTCAAAGACATCGGAGTCTCAGGAATCGATCAACAGGTATCGGATGCGATCGCTGATCTGCTTGAGGCACTCGTCCCCGAATTCAAACAAACCGAGCTGGCCTCACGCTCCCAGGTCCAGAGCCCCATCGATCAGGTTTATGTATCGGGCGAGGGTGCTCTCATGCCCGGACTGATCCAATGGCTCGAAGAGGCCACACAGAAGCGCTGTGTGCTCTTCCGTCCATTGAGCTCTCTTTCACCGGCTTCGGTCACTTATTCGGATCTTTCTGAAGTCCGCTTCGCAAAGGCCCTCGGGCTGGCCATGGCCTTGATCCCTGCTGACAAACTCCCTCCCCTCAATTTACGACGCGGGGATTTTGCCAAAGCCCATGCAGGAGGGGATTCCACCCTCGATCTGATCAAAAAACCCCTACCGTACCTGGCCATCCTGGCACTGGTGTTTTTTGCCACGAAGACGATCGAGTACAACTATTTCATTGGAAAACTGACCGAGACAGAAGAAAACGCCAAAAGGGCTGTGAAGGCTTACTACGGCGGCATCTCGGACAGTGCGGCCAGGACCTACCTCGCCGATCCGGAGAAGCTGAAGCGCAACATCCAGACCGAAGTTTCGAAAGAACGCGAGCTCTCCAAGCTGTTGTCTGGGAATCCCAACTCACCTCTCGAGTTTTTGAAGACCCTTTCGCAAAAAATTGGCAAGGACGTAGTCCTCGATCTGGTTGCATTCGATGCGGGTGCCGATTTCACCGACCGTTACACCGAGAATCGCCCGCTCAAAACCTCCCTCACCTTTTTGGTCAGCAATCCTCAGGCGATCCAGAAACTCACTGACCTGCTCGAGCGCGGATTCGGACTGAAAAAAAGCAACTCTGAAGAATTGATGAAAGAGGGAAAGAAAGTCTACCGCGTGATTTTTGCAGGCACCTTGGGGGCGGTGAAGTGATGGCCGTGGGTGGAATGTTCGACCGCATGAAGGAGCAAGAGTGGTACCAGCAGCTGAGTTCGACTTGGAACCAGCTCCCGCCCGAGCAACAGCGGATGGCACGGATCGGTGGCACCGTCGGTGGCTTTTTGATTGCGGCTTATCTGATGTTCAGCACCTACGATTCGGCCCATACCGCCAAAGAAGAATACTACCAGAAAGAGGAGCTCGCACGGATCCTCACCCAAGCCAATGACGAACTCCGTCGGCTGAAAGGTCAGAACTCGGGAATCCCGCAAAGCGGACCTCAAAGTTGGGCCGGGGTTTTTCAGGGCATGGTATCCCTCCAGGGGCTACCCGCCACAGCGGTCGAAATCTTGAAGGAATCCCCCGGTGCGACTCAAGGAGTGATCCAGGAGAGTCTCCTCGAGGTGAAATTGAAAGGACTTCAAGTCCGCCAACTGGTTCCGTTTTTGTACCAGATCGAACACGGCAGTCCTCCGATGAAACTGAAAGGGCTCATCGTCGAGCCGAGCTCGGAAGAGGGTTTGCTGAATGCGAAGGTGAATGTGAGCGGATACATGGCCAAGCAGGAAAAAGGAGACAAGGCAAAATGAGTGAGCAAATCTCAGTCTCCGCAACTCAGCCCGCTTCGTCTTCAAGAAGCCCGCTAAAAATTGTCGGCATGGTGGTGTTGTTTCTCACCTGTGTGGCGCTCTTGACCTTGCTCAAACTCCCTGAGGCCCGCATCACCGGCTTTATCCAAGGCATGGTTCAGAGCGGTCTCGATCCCTATGGTATTTACCTCACCGATCGGGGACGGGAGCTCAGCTTGATTCCGGCGCCCCTGTACCGATTGGAACACCCTGTTCTGGAATTGCCGGACCAGACCCGGGTGGAATTCGACGAACTTCGGGTCCACCCCAAACTGGCCGGATTGTTGACCGGAAAGGCGGGCTTCAGTGCCGAACTGAAGCAAGGCGCGTCTGAAATCCTGGTGAATGCCGCCGGTAAGGGCGATCGCGTGGATGCGGACATCCATCTCGAGAATGCAGACCTCGGTAAACTCGGCATTTTCGCTTTCGCTGCCGGGCTCCGTGGGACCGGATATTTAACCGGCGACATCAAGATCGAAGGGTCCATGATCGACTTGTCTTCACTGAACGGATCCCTGGAGTTGAAGCTCCGGAAACTCCGACTCGAAGAACAGAATTTCATGGGCTTTCAATTGCCGATGATCCAGATCAGCGAGGGAGACCTGAACGTCGAAATCAAATCAGGCAAACTCATCCTCAAGAATGTCCAAATCGGAAAAGGAATGGACGATCTTCGTATTCAAGTCACCGGAGACCTGGCTTTGAACCGCTACCTCAATGCAAGCACCATGAACCTTCGCGCGGTGCTCGGACTTTCTGACAAACTCCGCCAGAGTCTCTCGATTCTCGAGAGCTTGATGGGAAGCGCCAAGACACCGGACGGCCGCTATGCCTACAAATTGACTGGAACCTTGGGCGCACCCATGTCGATGCCTGATCCCCAAAAATAAGCAAATTTTGCCGATACAGGACTCAGCGCGTTCTCCCTTACACTGGGAAGCATGAAAACACATTTGTTAGCCCTCCTGGTCTGCGCTCCGCTTACTCTCACCTCTTGTGGAAACCTCTTCAAAGGCCTCAGCACTCCTGAGGGCGACGAGCAGCTTCTGGTTGCCGCTCGCGGTTGCATGGATCGTGGCGATTACAATTGCGCTCTCGAGTACTACCAGGCTCTCTCGAACAATTACGGCGATGTGAAGGTGAACGAGACTTCCCTGGCCAAACTGGCGAATGCGAACGTCTTCAAAATGTCCGACTTGATCGGAGCGCTCGGGAGTTCACGGGGCGACGGAACTTCTTTCGCGACCATGGGGAACACTCTCGCCGGTCGTGGAATCGCCAATGCAACCAACCGACTTCTGATTCAACAGACCTTCACCGACAACGATGCGATCGGGAACACCAAGTTGAAAGCGTTCTCCAAGTTCTTATCCGCTCTTTCTATGGCGAACATCGTCCTGGCTGAGGTTGCGGGAACGGACCAAATCCTGACCGCTTCCGACTTGGTGGTGAACCCAACTTCTTGTAAAAACGCCGGTGCAGGGTGCGCGGGCGAGCCCAACTGTGATAGGCCGGCATCTTCAGCTGTAGTGTTCACCGACGGATCCGATCCCGCGGGCATGGGCACCTCTTCGGAGTGGAACGGGACAGCGACCTTGATGCAGTTCATTATCGCAGCCGATGCAGCGAATACCCAGACTTCCATTTTCACCGGATCGGGTTCCAACTCCGGGATTTTTTCCGCTATCACTCAACTCGCAGCCCTCGGGACTGCGGGAGACCGGTGCGCCCGCCAGTCCTTGCTCACCACACTCGGCCTCTAATCCGCTGAACAGGAAAAGGAAACATATCCATGAAACTCCAAAGTAAAGTATTGAAATTGGCTCTTCCCGCTCTCCTGCTCGGTACCGAGGCCCTGGCCTACCGCCCGATCCTCCGCGACTTCAACAGTGTCCGGACTGCCGGCATGGGGAATATCCGCTATACCGTGGGACAATTCGAAGAAAACTTCTTCGCCAATCCGGCCCGATCCACCGAAAACCCCGAGAACCTGCTCCAACTTCCCAAACTCTCGTTCGAGACCAGTTCCGGGACACTGAATTCGATCAAAGATCTGATCAGCTCCGGAGACGGACTTGCCGCTTTCCAGAACTCGATGGGGAAACCGCTTTCGGTCAGGACCCAGATGGTGTTTCCGGCATACTTCAGCCGAGAGTTCTTCGACGAGAAAATGAGCTTCGGGATCGGGGCCTTCTTCTCGGCTCAAATGATTCCGACTGTCAGCCAGTCCGGTCAGATCGACCCGACCACAGCGATCACAGCCGGTCCAGTGATCAACCTCGCCCGACGCTTCCTTGAAGAGGATCGCCTCTCGATCGGGATCAACGTCCGGACCCAGGTCCGCGCGAGTTCCAATAGCTCGTTCAGCATTCAGGATTTCCTGTCAGGAACCGACCTGGGCAGCGCCATCAAGGGCGGAAGCGGTCTCGGAATCGATGGCGACATCGGAGCGCTCTTTCATCCGCATTGGGGACTGGGTGGATTCCGTTATGAAGTCGCTGCTGCGATCAATAACGTGCTGGGCGGAAAGTACAACAATCTCGGCCGTCCCATCGCGAGCTGGGCGGGCGATCCGTACCGGACGAAGACTTCATTCAACTTCGGTATCTCCGCTAAGAAAACCGACGCTTGGATTTTCGATCACTGGTTGCTCGCCATGGAAACCACCGATATCGGTAACAACGATTTCGGATCCTTCTACCGAACCCTTCACTTCGGAACAGAAGCGGCATGGAGCGTGTTCCGTCTCCGTGGCGGGATCAACCAAGGCTATTTCACCGCAGGTTTAGGAATCGACCTCGCCTTCTTCCAATTGAACCTGGCAACCTATGGTGAAGAGCTCGGACTGAATCCGGGCGTTCTCGAAGATCGCCGGTATGCTCTTCAACTCGGGTTTCAGATTTGAAGAGTCCCACGTATGAATTCATCGGGGGTCTGACCACGCCCATACGGGCAGTCAGACTCCTGATGGATCACCCCCGTCTCCTCAGTCTTTTCATTCTACCGATGGCCATCACCATCACCGTGATTTCGGTGATGATCTACGCCCTGCTTGCCGGTTTCGGTGCGTGGGTTCAGCCGTGGATTGCATCACTCGCTGGCACCTACTCCGGAATCCTCGGTGGCTTCCTCGCCGTTCTGGCTGGGATCGCAGCAATCTGGTTCTCACTCCAAACCATCGGAATCCTCATCGCTTGGTTCAGTTCCCCGTTCAATGATCGGCTCGCCCTGCAAACAGAACGGGCTTGCGGAGTTCCGGATCCGGAAGAGAGTTGGCTCATTCTGATCCACGGGTTCTGGCTCGATTTCAAAAAGACCCTTCTCGCACTGACCGCCGTGATCCTCCTCACACTCTTCGGCCTGATT
Organism: Bdellovibrio sp. ZAP7; assembly: GCA_945874535.1. Lineage (GTDB taxonomy): Bacteria > Bdellovibrionota > UBA1018 > UBA1018 > CAIMNF01 > CAIMNF01. The sequence continues at coordinate 76,703 of CAMCGZ010000006.1, read as the reverse complement.
CCCGGTATCGGAGTTTTGGCCTGGTTCGGAATGGCCCTGGTGAATGCTTTTGTCTACCTCAGCTATCCCCTCAATCGAAGACAATCCGGTATCCGTGATGGGGTTCTCTGGATTCTGGCCCATCCCACCCGGGCTCTCGGATTTGGAATTTCCACTACGATCCTGTTTTCAATTCCAGTCCTGAACCTGTTCGCTCTCCCTCTGGCCGTGGTCGGGGGAACGCTCACTTACCTCAGAAAATAGAAAAGAGCCGGTACAGGGAGGGCCTGCACCAGCTCTTCATTTCATCAAAACCCAAACGGGAATGATCTTTATTGATCTATAGTTTGAATCGAGGCGTCGAGCTTGTCGATCGTTCCTGAAATCGAACGGTCCAACTTGCTCCTCATTTTGCTGGCAATCATCACCACGATCGCCAAGATCAGAATGTATTCCGTGGTAGATTGACCGCTACGGTCTTTGAAGCGACGACGGATCTTCGTCAAAAAACTCAATTCCATGTACTTTTCCATTTGAATCATCACTGCCACCCTCCACAATCGGTTCTCTACCCCTTTTCGGCAGCAATCCGAAAAGCTTGAGCGAAAAGATCGCTTATTCAAATTATGGGGATTCCCCCCGAGAATGTCAACGCAACCAACCAATCTCAACGAGTGTCATTGAGGACACATTTTGACACCCCTGCGCCCAGGGCGGATACTGATAATCAGGATGAGAACCGTTACCACATCAGGATCAAGCTCCATCGCTCACCTTTTCATGGGGGACCGTCGCTTGAAACGAGTAGCATTGAAAATCGCTTCCAAACTCAAACCCGAACGCGGATTCAGTGGTTATGCCCTGGTGAACGAACTCTCAGGACCCATGTTCACTTTCTTCTGCACAGAGAAATTCGCACTCGATGAGGAGCTCGAGATAAAACTCCATTTTGGCGGGCATGACCTGACTTACAAGATCCTGATGTCGCATTTACACGAGCAAATCTCCTCAGGGCGGATCATGAATGCACTCCCCACGGAAGAAAACCCCTTCCCTGCGAGAAAATTCTACCGTTGCTTTGCCAAGGTACTCGAATTGCAGGGCATGGATGACGTCGTGAATGATGCAGCGACGCCAACTGGAGCGGTTGCCACCCCCTCTTCAGAGCAAGCAGAAACCACCGAGTCGAGCGAAACCCAAACCGCTCAAGCAGCCTGATCAGGTTGCCTGAACAATCAAGCGCTGACCATCGAGACAAAGTCGTCCCAATGATTCCGCAAGCGCGCCTTCAATTTCAGGATGGCCTGCGAATGAAGCTGACTGACCCGCGATTCGGTCACATCGAGAACACGGCCGATTTCTTTCAGATTCAAATCTTCGTAATAATACAAAGACAGCACCAGGCGCTGCTTTTCAGGAAGATCCTCGATTGCCTCAGTCACCAACTTCTTCAGATGCGCAACACTCACCTCGCTGTAGGGAGTGGGTACCTTGCTTCCCGCTTCGCCATTCCCATGAAGGGAGCGCTTGTCCGCGTTTGAAAGATTGGTGAGATCGTCATACGACAAGAGCGAAACGCTCCTCACTTCATTCAACATCTCATGGTACTGCTCGGTACTCATCCCGAGCTCCATGCACACTTCATCATCTGTGGCCTGGCGCCCTTTGACCTGCTCGATCTTGGAATAGGCACGCTCCAGAACCTTGGCTTTCTCCCGAACGGAGCGAGGAACCCAGTCCTGAGACCGCAACTCATCGAGGATCGCACCACGGATCCTGAATTCGGCGTAGGTTTTGAATTTATTGTCCCGGGTCGAATCGTACTTATCGATTGCGTCCATGAGTCCGATCACACCCGAGCTGATCAAATCGTCGAGCTCGATATTCGAAGGGAGTCGAGCGGCAATCTTCGAGGCGATGAATTTGATCAACCCCGAGTACTCGACAATGAGCTTCTCACGATGCGTATTTGTCGGAGAGAAGTCACCCTTCACCAACTTGTTGGTGTGGGCAAAATCGGCGACAAGCTCTTTTTCAAGCTCACGCTGAAGGGCCACCTCGTTGTCGATTTTGGCTCCCGCCTGATCTTTCGACTCGATGGCTTGGGCAATATTACCCTTCGCCTTCAGAGGCTCTTTACCAGCTTTCTTTTCGGGAGAAGAAACCTCTTCCACCGGAATAGCTGGGGCGGTCTGAACGGCTTTTTTGTATTTCTGAATTGCTGACTTCGCTGTCGTTCCCATCCTCACCTCTCCATGGCAAGTTACCTAAAATTAGTGTAACAATGACTCGATCATTTACTCAATCAAAGAATGTTCAGAATCGATGCGGTCAGGCGCTCTGCACTCGCATTTTCCCACTGTTCCGTCACTTTCCTGCCGGTCGAAAAGACGGAGACCGGAAGGCCCGATCTACCTGACAGTGAATAGATGTTTCCGAAAGAACTGGTCTCATCAAGACGTGTGAACATCAGGCTTCCGGGCTTCAGTGCAGCGTAGGCTTTGACCTGTTCACGTGCGTCCTGGTCGCGGGTAATGGCAGAAACGACCTGGTGGATACGGCACCGGGAAACCCCCTTCAGGATGTTCTCCAAAGCACGAATCATCGAAGCGTCTCTCAAGGCGATACCGGGAGTATCGATAAAAATCCTGGAACACTGGCTCATGTCCTGCAATGCGACTTGAAGCTCCTCGACCGATGCAACTGCCCGGTAAGGGACATGCAGCGCTTTCGAGAACACCACCAGCGGGTCCATTCCCTCTTCTGCTGTGAGCTGAATCCGGATCATTCCGAGTTTTTCCTGCCTTTCGCGACAGGCATGCGTACCCAATTTCGCAATTAAAGCGGTCTTTCCGGTTCCCGCAGCACCTACAAAAACCTCGATCTGACGCTCGCCAGAATTGTTTTTCGAAAAGAACGGAACTGTTGAAACAGCACGGAGCAATCTCTCGGCAATCGCATCGAGTACGGAATCATGATCGGCCCTGGCATCCACCGGGAGTTCGCGAGCGATGTCCCTCATCATCGGGACAGCAAGACGCCTTTCGACCCCGCTCTGAAGCAATAATTCGTAACCCTCTTGAAGCGCATCGGTAGCGGTGAGCGGAGAATCACTCTCGAGGTACTCGGGTCGCTTCCGCTCACGACGAAGATCCTCCACCAAGCGTTTCAGGTTCGCAAGTTCCTCCTGGATGGCCTCCATCGAAGTGTCCTTGATCGCGGAATACTGCTCGATTGCATTTCCAACATGGTTGGGTGCCGCCATCTGGGGAAGCACCACAGGATCATTGGTCCTCACCTGGACCGAAGCAGGAGCCGATGTCTGATCATCATCAATGATGTCGGCATAACGGACCGCGGTGATCGGACGACGTCCGGAATTACCATTGCTCAACTGAACCTTGTCGCGCTCGATCTTTTTCTCGAGATAACTCTCGTAGAAATCAGCCTGCTTTCCAGCGGGTGCCGAAGCGATTTTTTGTGCGTAGGCTTCCGGGAGCTTGCGCTCTGCCAGATTCTTTTTCTCTGTCGCCCGCTCGGATACCGCTGCAGTCACCTCTACAGAGCCCTTCGACATCAGGCCGAAACCACGACGGTTTTGCTTGGTTTGCAGGATGATGGCTTCGGGCCCCATTTCGCGTTTGATGGTTTCAATGGCTTCTTGAAGAGTCGGGGCTTCGAATTTCTTAACTTGCATATGCTAACCTCACCGTACCGAAAGAGCGGATATTGACCGAAGGAGTCAGTTCATTGTGCGAAATCACCGTGATGTTCGGGATGAACCGGTCAACCAATTGCTTCACATGTGAACGAATCAGGGGCGAACAGAGCACAACAGCTTGATTGGTCTCTTGCAGTATCTGAGCCGCCTGTTCATTCAATTGGGAGATGAATTGGCGTACAAATTCAGGATCCAGTGAGACCTGAGCTCCCTGGTCTGTCTGGATGATCCCGGATGCGATCGTTTCTTCGACATTCTTGTCGAGAGTGAGCAGTGTGAGCTGCCCGTCGAAACCGACCAACTTCTTGGTGATGGACCTCGAGAGCGAGCTCCGTACATGTTCGGTCAGGACGTTCGCATCTTTCTGATGCGGAGCCATCTCAGCAAGAGCCTCGAGGACTGTCTTCAGGTCACGGATCGACACTGCTTCACGCAACAAGTTCTTCAAAACCTTCAGGACCACATTCACCGAAAGTACGTTCGGAATGAGATCTTCCACCACTTTTGGAGCGTTCTGCTTGACTCCGTCGAGAAGGGTCTGGAGTTCTTGTCGACCCAGCAATTCGGAGATATTCGACCGGATGACTTCCGTGAGATGAGTGGCGATTACCGTACTCAGATCCACCACGGTATAACCGGCATAGTTCGCTTTTTCTTTGTCCTGCGCCGAAACCCACAGAGCATCGAGGCCGAATGCCGGCTCCTTGGTCGGAATTCCACGGACCTTCTCGGTGACATTTCCAGGATCCATAGCCATGAAATGTCCAACCATGAGGGAACCTTGGGCAATCGGAACGCCCTTCAGCAACACCTGGTAATCGCCCGGCTTCAATTCGAGATTGTCGCGAATTCTGAGTGGCGGAACCACGATTCCCATCTCGATAGCGAACTGCTTCCGGATTCCGGTAATGCGTTCGAGAAGGTCCCCGTTCTTTTCGCCATCGACCAGGTTGACGAGACCGTAACCCACCTCGAGTTCGAGTGGATCGACTCCGAGCAGGTTTTCGATTTTTTCGGGCTCTTTTTTGAGCTTGTCGAGTTCCTTGGACTTGGCTTCCTGGGTTGTACGGTCCTTTTCCTTTTTATTCTGGAAGTTGGCCAGAGCGGCGAATCCTCCAGCCAGAATCATGAATGGAATGAAAGGCAAACCCGGCATGACGGCCATGGTGCCCATCACCCCGGCGCCAGCGTACAAAGCCTTAGGCTGCGAGAATACCTGTTTACCCAGATCGGTTCCGAGATCGTTCTGTCCACCGGAACGGGTGACGATGATACCTGCGGCGGTTGAAACGATAAGTGCCGGAATTTGAGCAACCAGACCATCCCCGATGGTGAGGAGAGTGAAAGTCTGTGCCGCATCAGCGAGACTCATTCCGCGCTGGAGCGTTCCGATCACGATGCCGCCGATCATGTTGATGAACACGATCAGGATGCCTGCAATCGCATCTCCCCGAACGAACTTGCTCGCACCGTCCATTGAACCGTAGAACTCGGCTTCCCGCGCGATATCACTTCTTCTTCTGCGGGCCTCTTCCTCATTGATCGCACCTGCATTGAGGTCGGCATCGATCGACATCTGCTTCCCTGGCAATGCATCCAAAGTGAACCGGGCAGAGACTTCGGCGACGCGGCCGGCACCCTTGGTGATGACGACGAAGTTGATGACCACGAGGATGGCAAACACCACTATCCCGACCGCATAATTCCCGCCGACGACAAACTCGCCGAACGCGTGGATCACAGAACCTGCAGCATTGGTGCCCATTTCTGAGCCACGAAGGAGAATCACTCGAGTCGTCGCCACGTTCAAAGAAAGGCGGAACAGTGTGACGAGGAGCAAAAGAGTAGGAAAAGAACTGAACTCAAGGGCCCGCTTCACGTTCACAGACGTGGCCAGCATGATGATGGAAATCGCGATACCGAAGGAAATCAGCAGATCCAGGGCAAACGGAGGCAAGGGCACCACCATGATGGCAAGAATGCCGATGATACCCGCGGCCATAACCACGTCCGGACTCTTTGCGATCTTCGCGAAAAGTGAATTTTGTGAAGAAGAATCGCTTGATGGGGCTGCTTGATTCATCGTCCTTGACTCCTCACAACAGAAACGGATTTTCAGTTTCCAGGTTACGGCACTTCCAGTCCCGTTAGCCTGCTATCAGTGTATCTTCATTTTTGTTGCGGTGGGAAGAATTTTTATCGGTCAGTGGAATGACAGTCCTTCAGGCGTCAGAATCCTGACTTTGAAAGTCAGGACATCACTGGAACTTCTGCCCCTTGAGCTTGTAAACATAGGCCAATACCTCGGCCACGGCTTGAAACAGGTTCCTGGGAATGACCTGCCCCACCTTGACCGACTTGAACATGGCCCGGGCCAGCGGAACGTTCTCAACCAGAACGACACCGTTCTCGGATGCGATCTTTTTGATCCTTTCGGCCATGAAATCCGCACCCTTGGCCACCACTTTGGGTGCGACCATCTTCTCTTTGTCGTACTGGAGCGCGATAGCGATGTGGGTCGGGTTGGTGATGATCACATCGGCTTTTTTCACCGCTTGCATCATCCGCTTGCGGGCCATATCCCGCTGAATCGACCGGATCCGTGACTTGATCAGCGGATCCCCTTCTTGCTCCTTGGCTTCTTGCTTGGCTTCCTGACGGGTCACACGAACCTGTTTGGCAAACTCGCGCCGTTGAAGCATGAAGTCGATTCCGGCAAATACAATCAGAACTCCGCACAGGCTCAGAAACAGTGTGCGACCGGTCTGCCCGAGGACATCGAAAATGGCCTTGGGGTTCCGGAAAATGAGTTCCGGGGAATGTTCGATCGCCGTTCTAAGGATGGAATAAGCCGTAAAGCAAAGAACAATCCCCTTGATCACGACCCGAGCGGTCTCGATCAGATTGCGCCCTGAAAACATGCGCTGAAGACCGTTCAGCGGATTGATCTTGTTCATGTCGGGCATGAGTGGCTCGACCGTCATCAAAAAACCGATCTGGGAAAGGTGCCCCGCGATCCCGAGAACGAAACCCACGAGGGAGACTGGAAGGCCGATGGCCGCGATGACCTTGATCATTTGAAGGAGCTTGTTACCAGCCACTTCCTGCATGCGATCGCCCGGCTTCATGGCAAGGTCATTACTGAACACTTCCTTCATGAAGCGGATCACTTCTTCGGCCATGGAAGGAGCCATCGCGAACAGAACGAGCCCGGACGCCATGGCCACAGCCAAAGCGACCAGCTCCTTACTTTGCGCCACCTGCCCTTTTCGCCGGTATTCTTCTAACCGGTAGGGCGACGCCTGTTCTGACAGGTCTTCTAAATTCCTGTCATCATTATTTTCCGCCATAGACCACCAGGAATTGCTTCAGATCCTCAAAATGAGTGTGGAAGATGCTGCTCATCCCACTCTGAAAACTAGGATACGTGATCAGAAGGACAAATCCACCGATAAACGCCGAGGACGCCATCGAAAGGGTCAGAATATTCAACTGAGGGAGGGCTTTTCCAAGGATCCCGTAAACGATATTGACCAACAACATGCAAGTCGCCATGGGTGCCGACAATTGAAGACCGAAAAGAACCGTATTTCCAACCAGATGCAAAAGGGATTGTTTGAACCCTTCGCTCATAGCGAAATGCCCTTGGGGCACCAGGCGGAAAGTCTCGACGATCGCTCGGAAAAGCAGGTGGTGACCGTCCAGAGACAGGAAGGTGAGCATCGCCAAGGCACTGATCAATTGCCCGAGTACGACCGTCTGGGATTCCGTATGGGGATCGTACATGGAAGCCATACTGAAGCCCATCAACTGGGCCATGAAATCACCCGCGATCTGAATGGAGTGGAACACCAATTGCGAGGCATACCCCACCGCGAGCCCCATCATCATTTCAGTGCAGAGTGTAAGAATCAGATTGCCGGTGGTGGCCGACCAGCGATCGGCATCGCTGATCTGGATCATGCCGCTCGACCGGAGCACGGGGAACAAAACTGCTGAAACCGTTAGGGAAAGCAGGATTTTCACGTTACCCGGAACCACTTTGTCACCGAATACCGGAAGAAGAAAAAGGAGCGTGCTGACCCGGATGAGCACCATGAAGAACGAAAGGAGTTCTTGCGGTGACCAGGTCTCGAAAACCATCAGTGCACGATCTCCCCTGCATTACCGAAGATCGCGATAGCGTAATCCTGGAGGATCCGAAGCATCCATGGCGCCATGATGACCAGAGTGAGAATGACAGCGATCATCTTCGGGATGAAGGTCAGTGTCTGTTCATTGATCTGGGTCACCGCCTGCAAGATTGAAATCACGATACCGACCGCCATCGCCGCAAGCAGCACCGGACCAGCCAAATAGACCATGGTCGTGAGGGCGTTCGTTCCGATCTGGATCACCATTTCTTCTGTCATCGTCGTCTCCTTCAGCCGAAGCTCTTCACGATACTGCCGACCACCAGCCCCCACCCGTCCACCAGGACGAACAGAAGTAACTTGAACGGTAGCGAAATCGTCATGGGAGGAAGCATCATCATCCCCATCGCCATGAGAATGCTTGAAACCACCATGTCGATCACGAGAAACGGAAGATAAAGCATGAACCCCATTTGAAAAGCGGTATTGAGCTCACTCACAATAAAAGAAGGGATGAGTACATAGGTCGGAACTTCATCACGAGTCCTGGGTTTTGCGATCTTGGACATCGAGAGGAAAAGTTCCAGATCTTTCTCCCGTGTCTGGCCGAACATGAACTCACGCAAAGGAACCTCGGCCTTGGCGAAAGCCGTTTTTTGATCCATCCGTTCTTCGAGATAAGGATTCAGGGCCTCCGTCTGGATCTTGGTCCAGGTCGGAGCCATGATGAACATCGAGAGAAAGAGCGAAAGCCCGACAATCACCTGGTTCGGTGGCATTTGCTGGGCACCGAGCGACTGTCTCAAGAATGAAAGTACGATGACCACTCGGGTGAAGGAGGTCATCATCACCAGAATCGCCGGTGCGAGCGTCAACACGGTCAAGAGGAGCACGATCCGGAGCACGTTCACGAGATCCGCTGGCTTCCCCGCGCCTCCTCCGAGGTTCATGGCGATACTGGGTAGGGAGAAATCAGGGACCGCAGCACTGGATCCGGCAGCATAGGCTGAATTTCCGAACCAGAGCAAACCGGACGCCAGCATGAGACCCCAAAGCAGACGACTCATCAGATTTTCCCCATTTCCTGGACTTGTTGGCGAAGTCGATTGCGGATTCCATTATTCTTCTGGGTCTGAACCTCAGCCGCGGGAGCCTGCTGCTGGCCATAGGCCGACCGAGCAATCACTGCCCCTGCTCCGGTACTGGATTTCAACAGGCTGTTGAATGAGGCACCAAGATCGATAGCGGGCTCGGGAATCTTAATCGCAGGCTCGGCACTGAGCAAAGCCGAGCTTGGAGTGGCAGGCATGCCTTTTGGCTTCGATCCGAAGAGCTTGCCGATGGAGTCGGCCACTTTCGGATCTTCAAGAACATCCAGATCCGCCTCGTCCGAATCCAATTGGGTGATCAACTGGACGCTGTCCTGGGTCACACCGAGCACGAATTTTTGATCACGGATCCGGACCACAGTGATGCTCTGCTTCGGGCCGAGGGCATGACTGGCAAGAACTTCGATGTATGAAGTGTTGCGCTTAGAACCGGAGAGTACCTGGGAGAACCAGGATTCGCTGTTCCGCTTGCCTTGAACGCCTTTTTTCCGACCTTTCACATAAACGAGCACCATCCCGAGGCCACCCACGACAAGAAACATGGCGAACAGGGAGCGCATGGGAGAGACTCCGGAGCGGGCCCCTCCGAGTTGGGATGAGGGATTGCTCCGGGAACCAGTCAACTTGGCCGTTTTCGATTCAGACACCGGCTTAGATTCCACAGTCGAGGCAGCAGCCTCCTGGATTGGAGCTTCAGACGGCTTGACCGCCTTGATTTCCTGAGCCGCAGGTTTTTCTTCAGCCGAAATCCCGACGGATGCGGCTTGGCTGAGGACTTTCGCCAAGAGCGACTGTTCGCGATCGGCCTGCCCGCTTGTGGCAGCGATCCCATCCGGGAACCGGACGGTCAGCATCTTGCCCTTTTGCTCCAGCTTGACCTTACCCCGATAGGCCTCGGCCTTCCCGCCGACAGTAAAGCGGATCCGGACCAGATTCGGTGCGTACTGATATGCGAAGACCTTTGAAAAGGACTCATCACCGGAATCGGAGTGAAGGATTTTGGCTGGGTAAATGGTCGCGTTCTGGATCGAAAGCTGGACGATGTCACGGACATAATCGAACTCGAGAGCTCCCTTAGGCGGGACCCCATCGAGATGGATCTGGGCGATTCCGCTTCCGGAGATCTTCACTTCCCGGACCGTGTGACTGCCTGCCAAAACCTCCTCCGAGGCTCCGACCAGCACCAAACTTGCGATGAGTACACTCAACTTCAACTGCCATCCTGGCTTACGATTCATGCTCGATTCCCTTCATCCTTGAATGGAATGGTTAACTTGCACCCGGTCAGACCCGGATCACTTCAATTGTTCGATCCGCTCCATCGGTGAGAGGATATCGGTCAGACGGATTCCGAACTTGTCATTCACCGTCACCACCTCTCCCCGCGCGACCAGACGGTCGTTCACGAGAACCTCGAGAGGCTCACCCGCAAATTTTGAAAGCTCGACAACCGAGCCCTGTGCCAACTGCAGGATGTCCCGGATCGCCATTTTGGTGCGACCGAGCTCAACCGTGACCTTCAGGGGGATGTCCAAAATGAAATCGAGAGAATGCACTCCCTCCTGCGCTCCACCTGCTGGTGGATTCGCCCCCTGCCCCAGACCCCCGTCAATTTTTCCAAGATTTGGCGTGCTCATCGTCTTCTACTCCCTGTTATTCTTCAACCGGACGGGTGACTTGCACCGCCCGGGTTCCTCTGGATACTCCGAAAAAGCATTTGAACTTCTCGACACCCTCGACATTGAGCGAGAGCTCACCATCACAATCCTGATTGAGCGGAATGATGTCACCGATGTTGAGATTCACAAGATCTCCGACGGTGATCCCGGTCTCACCGAGGTTAACCGAAACATTTGCCTGGAGCTGCCTCATGTGTTCTTCGAGATTCTCGACCCAAACCCGATCGGCCCGGTCGGAGTCCGACTGGAATGAGGAATTCAACTTATTCTTGATCGATTCGATAGTGGAGTAAGGAATCACGAGTGCGATGGTGCCGCTCGCGTTTTCGAGCTCTACTTCGAAAGTGGTCGATATGATGACTTCTGAAAGCGGAACCACCCCTACGAACTGCGGATTGGTTTCGGTCCGGAGGTGCACCAACCCCACTTTGTGAACCGGCGCCCAAGCCTCCTCGATGTCGGTCACAGCCAAGGACAACACCTTGTTCATGATCATCAATTCGATCCGGGTGAACTCTTTTCCGTCACTCTTGGTGTAGGGACGGTCAGTCCCGCCGAAATAACTGTCGATCAAGGCATAAGCCAACTTCGATTCGAAAACGAGCAGAATGGGCCCACGAAGGGTTTCTGAACGCAGGATCCCGACACAGCTCGGGATCGGGAGCGTGTTCACAAACTCTCCGAATTTCAAAAGATCGGTGGAAATGATGCTAATGGATGCAATCTTGCGCAAGGAATTGGAAAGGGACATCCGGAACAACCGGACGAAACGCTCATAGATCAGATCGAGCGTCGGCATCTTCCCACGGATCACTCGATCCTGGTTCGTAATGTCGTACTCTTGGACTTCTTTCCCGGAATCACCCTTGGGAGCGTTACCCGGGGTCTCCAAAGATCCCTCGGCAACGGCGTTCAGAAGCGCATCGACTTCGGACTGACTCAATACCTGATTCATCGCCCTCCTGGCCTCCCTTGGAGTTCTTCAGTTGCTCACAGCAAAATTACTGAAGAAAACTCCTTTCACTTTCCCGGTAACGAGAAAACTGTTCAGCGCATTCCTGATCTCTTCCTTGAGAAAATTGCGCCCCTCCCCGGTTTGTAGATCCGCGGGTCGTTTGCTATTGAAAAGATCGATAATGGCATTACGGACTGGCGCCATCTTCTGCGTGATTTCAGCAGAGGTTTCCACGCTCGGAACTTCAAGAGCGATCATGACTCTTGCGAACCTAGGGGGAGTTCCCACACTGGTGGAGAGATTCACAGTGAACTGATCGAGGGTCACCACTTGATCGCCTTTTTTGGCAGCAGGTGCTCCATGACCGTCGCCATGTCCGCCTTCGGCCTTGGCTTCGCCGTGTCCACCCTCGGCCTTGGCATCTCCGTGAGCATCTCCGTGTGCCTCACCTTGACCACCAGACTGGATGTCCGAAACAGATTCTTTGTGCTTGTCCTTCTGGAACTGCATGAAGACAACGCCGCCGATTCCGAGGATTAAAAGAAGATTAAGAATGGAAAGAATGAGTCCGAGTTTGACGGACTTATCTGATCCCGGTCCTGGATCTGCTGCCGCTTCAGGTTTTTTTGCTTCTTCTGACATAGCTTGGCGTCCTGCCCTCCCTTTTATTTTTGCATGGAGTTTGTGGAATCGACAAGCCGTCAAATGACCGGGAGATGGAAAAAAATACCGATTGGGTAAAAAAGGAGGCGGGGTTGATCGCCCCCGGGGTCCTGGAACCCCGGGACTGACTGGTTTTTGACGATCAACCCCTGCCGTATTCTGTCAGATCAGGAAGGCAGACCTAAGATCAGGTCCGCTTCAGGTTGATCACTTCACCGAGGAGGTCGTCCCCGACGCTGATCACCTTGCTGTTCGCTTGGAAGTTCCGCTGAGCGGTCATCAAGTTGATGAATTCGTTCGCGATATCGGTAGTCGAGGCTTCAAGCGCCTTCGAGGATACCTGACCGCGACCACCGGACATCGGAGATCCGACGGTCGGCTGGCCCGATCCGCGGGTTTCCTTGAACTTGTTACCGCCCTGCTTCAGGAGGTCTTCGGGACTCTCGAACTTGGCCAGGGCAACCTGGGCCACTTTCATAGTCTCGCCATTCGAGTAGAAAGCCACAAGGCTTCCATCATCTTCGAATTTGAGGGATCCGAGAGTTCCAGAAGCGTATCCGTTCTGGATGGTCTTGTATGCTTCAGAATTCGAGCCGTACTGGGTCAATTGGAGCCCGTCCCCACCGCTCTTGATGTCCTTACCGAAGCTGAAACTGATCTCCTGATCCGGCTTCGAACCTTTGTTGAAGCTGAATGAGGTCTTCTTCACGTTTTGCTCGGCAAGACGGCCTTTTTCATCGAACTTGAGGCTGCCTTCTGCTTGGAGAAGCATCTGACCGGCCTTGCCGCCTTCGATTTCCTCGCCTTTCGCCATGGCCTTCCACTCCCACTTGGAACCGTCCACCTTGTTGAAGTAAACGGTGACAGCGTGAGGGGCGCCGTTCGTATCGTGAACGGTCACACCGGTCGCAAAGTGCGAAGTCTTGTCAGGATTGGATGGGTCAAATTGAAGATTGGTGTCGACGCGGGAATCGAGGTTGGCGAACAGATCCACCTTACCTGTTCCTTTTGCGTCCAGAATGGCACGATCAATGGAGATATCACCCATTTTAGAGGTGATTCGACCATCTTCATCAGCCTGGAAACCTTGAACCTTACCGCCTTCGCCGGTCACCAACTTGCCTTCTTTGTCGAAGTGAAATGCGCCATCGCGGGTGTAACTCCGTCCGTCCACACCGTCAGTCACGAAAAAACCGTTACCAGTGATGGCAAGATCGGTCGGGCTCTCGGTCTGAGCCAGAGTGCCTTGTGAAAACACGGTACGGATGTTTCCAACTTTGGAACCGCGACCGGTCGCATTGGACGATCCCATGCCGCCCATGGACTTTGCTACTGCATCCTTGAATTCAGGACGTGCGGTTTTAAAACCAGTCGTTGCAGAGTTTGCAATGTTATCGCCGAATACCGAGAGAGCTTCGCCTTGTCCTTGGATCCCAGTATAGCCAGTGTACATTGATGACAGAATACCCATTTGAGCGCCTCCTTGCGTTCGATTGGGGACTTCAATCCTGAAGTCCCGGTTTCTGGTTCACTCCCCTTCAGTCAGTCAGGGGAGTTTAGGCTTCCCAAAAGGGTCCAGCCTATCTACTCATTAATAAGATCGTAGCACGATCTTTATTAATTAAACAACTCTTATTTACAAAATAACTGCACCATCAATATTTGTAAACACATTCCCACTTAAATGATTTCGGTCCATCGCCGTGATGACAGTGCGACTCGGAACACTCACGATCAAAGCCGCTTTATCAGTCAGCACGAGAGTGTCTTGCACTCCCTTGCCGTCAGCCTTGGTGATCGCATCACTCAAGCGAGACAGTGTCTCGGGATCGAATTGAATCTGCCGCTCACGCAAACGCTGGGTCGCGTGTGCCGAAAACTTGACTCCCTGGGCGACCTGATTCAGCGTCGGACCGCCCGATTGAATCAAGTTGGGAGTTTTCGAATCCAAAGCTTTTTGAAGACTCTGGTCGAACTCTCCCTTTTGCAAGGGTGCCTCACCCGGAGTCCGCTGCCCTTCTGAAACACTTGGATTCGTCGGGACACGACTGACATTCGGGTAAAGAATCGTATTCATTCCACTCATATTCACCTCCTTTCTTTACTATTCGTTCGACAGGCCATTAGGAAAACCTGTCGCCTGATCTTCCGAGCCGGATTGCGCCAACTCGCGATTCAATTTCTCCTGGAGACCGGGAGGCAACGAGTCACCACTGGCAACCTGCCTGGCGGTTTCGATCTCCCCGGACCTCGATTCCTGGACCGGTACTGCTGACTTTTGAGGAGCATCCGACTCGATCCGGATCACGTTCTTGAAGTTCACCTTCTGGGGGTTCTTCGAGTCGCCTACCAGAAAGTGGGTCTCGCCTCCATCAAAAGAAACGCCGACCACGGTATCGCGATTGACCGGGTCGATCTTGATCTTCTTACCCTGGGCATTCTCGGCATCGACTCTCACCAAGTAAGTGCCGGATCCGCTCAACAAATTGGTCGAATTGATCCCGTCCCAATTGTAGGCATTCAATCCTGCCTTCATCGGTTCCAACTCACGGGCGGCCACTTCCTCACCTCGTTCGTCGAGAATGGTGAGTCTGATTTTTTCCGCGTCTTCAGGAAGAGTGAAGTTCAACGGCGATACCATCCCTTTTTGGTGTGCAAAACGGCTCTTGTCGACCGTGACGTTCTTTCCGATCATCGCACTCATCGCGAGTCGATCCGATGCGGAACTCTTTTCTGAAAGTTTTTCGATTGCGCCGCTGACATTCTTCAATTGTTCGACCGAGGTGATCTGTGCCATCTGGGTGGCCATACGGTCGGAGTCCATGGGTTTCGTCGGATCCTGATGCCGCATTTCGGTGATCATGATCCTCATGAAATCATCTTTATCGAGCTGCTTCTTGATGGGACGCGCTTCTTTCGGCTTCTCACCATAGCGGGCCTGGAGCTGATTCACGGCGTTTTTCATCGCCTGCTCCCGCGCTGCTGCATCAGGTGCGGGCATCGAATCGCCTCCACTCGTCACCGCCTGCATCCCCATTGATCCTGCCGCTCTGCTGATGTCCATGCTCACTCCCCGCTCATGCAATCAGATCCAATCCCGAGGCCGAACGGTTCCGAACCGTGCGGCTTGAACGGGACAGATTCAGATTACCTCCTGCGACAGACTCTTCAAAGCGACCTTCTTGCCCACTCTCCCGCTCAGCTCCGTTGCCGGAGAATCCACCACTCTGGCCGCCAAAACCCTGGCGCTGGGCGCCCGAGTCCGACATCAGGTTCGGATTCTGGTCGGGAGCCGCAAAAGATGCGGCAGGACTGGAGACAACCTCGACTTTGGACAGACTCAGATTTTGCTGAGACAAGGAGTCCCGTAGAGCCGAAATACTGTCTTCGAGGATTTTCTTCGACTCTCCGTCAGTCGCTTTGATCTGAAGTGAAACCTGTTGCCCCTGGGTCCTGACGTTCATCACCAATTCACCGAGGTGATCGGGCCTCAGACGGATCTTGATCTCACCATCCTGACGGGCTTGACTGAGTCCGTTCACTTTACCCGCCAGGGACCCGATTGCTTCGTCGTTCATGCGAATCTGCCCGGACGGAGCGCGCATGACGGGGGCTTCGAGAGTCTGGCGATCGATCCCCGAACGCATCACAGGGATCTGATCCATCACGCCCGTGAAGGCAGCCGGATCACGAACTTCCTGATCCCCCCCCACTCTGGCTTTTTTCAGACCTGGCAAAGCCTCTTTGGAGCTGCCCTGCCCCAACCCGGCACCGGAGCCCTGCTCGCGCTGCTGACCAGAAAACCGGAGATTCAGGAAGTCGTGAGTGGACCAATTTTGAGGTGTGGAATCCTTAACAGGTGTCTCTTGGCGTTCCTCTCCGGAAACCACTTTCAGCCCCTCGAAGCTCACTCCTTCATTCTGCCAATTCTCGAGCCGGGTCACATCCACGCTATCCGAAGAGAGTGACTTCATGAGTTCGGGTAATACGACATCCCGACCTTCAGGAATCAGATCAGGCTGCGCCTCAATACCGGTCCCTTTGGAGGGGGCGGAAGGAACCAGTGCCTTTTGAACATTCTTCATCAGGATTGAATCCGAAACCTGAGTCCCCTTCGCCGAGCCGGGAATCATCGACTCGCTTTGAAGCGAAAGATCCGGCCGGATCTCAGTACCCGAAACAGGGCTCATCGCCGGCATCGGTACGCCCAACTGTACCCCCGCCGCCTGTAAACCCATCATTGCCGCCTGTGCCGCAGCATCCTCTGAGTCTTGCCGATTCAGGTCCTGCAAAAGCGCTTCCTGGAAATCCCTTCCCGTCCCGCCCTCAGGGGACTTCAAAGGAACTCCGAGGATCGCCCCCGCCAAGTCCTGCTGAATCGGCTGATTATTTATTGGAACCAGCACGTCCTGCCTCCTTCTTGGTCGACACCTTTCCGAATGCCATCAACTCGGAAAGGCGGGCGGATTGATCCGCCTTCAAATTGCCGAGAACCTTCCCGGCCTTCAACGTACTCAGACGGCCCAAAGCCATCACCGCAAGCTCGTCATCCACCCCGCCCAGAACCTGGGCGGCCGCTTTCGGGGACATTCCCTCGAAAGTCTCCATCAACTTGTTCACCTGCTCCTCACGGGCTGCAAGAGCTTTCTGCCGTGCGGCCTGTTCCTCGGTCCGCTTCCCCTCGAGCTTGGAGAGCTCTTCTTTGATGACCGCTTGCTGGGCCTGTAACTCTTTTTCCTTTTCGCGGAGGGCTGCCTCCCGCTCGAGCAGTTTCTTTTCGCGCAATTCGATATCCTGGACGATTTCTTCGGAAGCCAGGCATTCTCCGCTCCGTTTCGGCGGAGGGGCGGTAACGACCTCGGTCTTGGCTTCAGTCTTGGCTTCAGTCTTGGTTTCGGCTACACCCATGACCACCGGAGCCGCGACAAAAGCCATCAATGCGAGGATGGGGAGGTACTTCGGGTTCATGTCCACTCCTCCTCTTGTGACAGCGGTCCGTGATTGAGGCGGGTCCGCATGGTGATCAGGTCGTCCAGATTCTTTTGCTCGAGACGGGACTGTTCGAGCTTGAACTCCTCAAGCGCTTTCTCCTTCAAGCGATCGATCATCATTCTTTCACGGCGGGCAAGAATGTAATTTCTCATGGCCTGATCGAGAAAACGGCGGGAACGGACAATCGCCTGATCTGCGCGGATCAACTGGTGCTTCAAACCGTCGATGTAATCCTCGAGCAGACGGATCTCGTTGATACTCGAATCCCTTGAGACGAGCTCGTTTTTGGAAGCGAAAGTGTCCTGCTTCTTTGTGAGAAGATCGCGTTTCACCCGGATTTTCTCCTGGTAAACGCGCTGACACAAAGAGAGCTCTTCAAGCATCTTCTGCTCTTTCTGAGTCCGGACCTTTTCGACAGCTTCAAGATGGAACTTGAATTTAGCCATACCTGAATTTGATTTTTATCTATTGTTTAAAAAATCGCCAGACTGAAAAGAATGCCTACTTGCGACCCTGGCTATGAGAGAAGGCTTCGCCCGATCGGACAATGCCATGAATGAGGCCGAGACACTCGGAAAAATCCGCCGATTCGCCGACTCTCTGACGCAGAAAACCCTGGATCCTGTCATGGACCGAGATCGCTTGATCGATCTTGGGATTGGATCCCTTGGCATAAGCTCCGATATTGATGATGTCTTCGGCCTGCTTGTAAACCGCCATCCACTCTTTCACTTGGCCCGCCCACTGTTTGTGTTCATCCGACGTGATGGCACCCATCACCCGGGAGGCTGAGGCGAGAATATCAATGGCTGGGAAATGGTTCTGTTGGGCCAGTTTCCTGGACAAGACAATGTGCCCATCGAGGATGGACCGGGCTGCATCCGCAATCGGCTCGTCCATGTCGTCACCGTCGACCAGCACGGTATAAAGCCCGGTGATGCTCTTACCGTTGGATCCGGTACCCGCCCGCTCAAGCAGGCGCGGGAGCTGGGCGAACACACTCGGAGTGTATCCTTTGGATGCCGGCGGCTCACCCAAAGAAAGGCCGATTTCACGCTGGGCCATGCAGAACCGTGTAACCGAGTCCATCATCAGCAGCACGTCATTACCGAGATCACGGAAATACTCGGCAATGGTCGCTGCGAGAAAGGACGCGCGCGTTCTGACCAGTGCGGAACTGTCCGAAGTTGCTACAATCACCACAGAGCGCTTCAATCCCTCGGGTCCGAGATCCCGCTCGATGAACTCGCGCACCTCACGCCCCCGTTCACCGATCAGGGCGATGACGTTCACATCCGCGGCCGTATTTCTGGCCATCATGCCGAGGAGTACCGACTTTCCCACACCCGACCCCGCCATAATGCCCATGCGCTGACCCTTCCCGCAGGAAAGAAGGCCATTGATGGCCCGAACTCCGAGATCGAGGGGCTCCTCGATCATGGTTCTGGATAAAGGATCGGTCGGCTTGCGGTAAAGAGATCGATGTTCGGTCTCAATCTCACCGGAAAACAACGGCCCCAGACCGTCGATGGGGGCTCCCCTTCCGTCGATCACCCGTCCGAGAAGACTCTTGGAAACAGGGACGGATGATGATTTTTCTTTGAGCCTCACAATACTGTCATTATTGATCCCGCTGACTTCGTCAAAAGGCATCAGAAAGACCCGCTTGTCCTTGAATCCGACGATCTCGGCTTCCACAGGTTCAGCAAAGCGATCTTGCTCGTTCAGGATGACGTCACAGATGCTTCCGATACTGGCACCGGGCAGGTAGGCTTCATAAAGAAGCCCGAGAGTTTTGGTGATCTTTCCCGCCTCGTCGTAAATCATGGCCCTCGACAAGGCCTCTTCATAGCGCTTCGGGGAGAATTCCTTCATGCCTCACCCAGGGCTTTTTCAATGGCCGCAAGTTGGGTTTCCACACTGGCGTTCATCCGGCTCAGATCGGTCTCGACCTTGCACCCGCCCAGCGGAAGATCATCCACCGCATCGATCTGGATGTTTTTCAGGTCCGGTAATTGAATCTTGAGGTGCTCTTTGATCTGTTCTAGGACCTCTGCGTCCTGACGACCCACACGGATCCGGATATGGTCTTTAGCACCGACCTTTTCAACCACGTGGGAGGTCAGACGCTTCACATATTCGCGATCGGTCTGGAGTTCACGCATGAGCACCTGTTTCCCGACCTGAAACACGAGACTGATCAGGAATGCCTCGTTCGCTGCGTGCAATTCCTTTTTCATCCCTTCGAATTCCGCGATCAATCCCGAGAATCGCTCCTGGAGAGGCTCCATTCTCGAACGGTGTTCCTGTTCGGCGAGAGCCCTTCCCTCTACCCGACCCTCTTCGAGCCCCTTCTGGAATGCCTCTTCTCTCAATTCTTCGAGACGGGTATCCACCTCGGCTCTGACCATGCCCTCGATGTGGGATCGCTCTTCTTTTTCAACACCGAGCAATTTCTTCGCTGCCGGATGAAGATTGAAGCGAGAGGAGGTTCCGGAATCGGTATTGGCAAGAGTCCCGAAACGCTTTTTGACATCGCGGTAATCAGCGGGATTGGATTCA
Source organism: Bdellovibrio sp. ZAP7 (assembly GCA_945874535.1). GTDB lineage: Bacteria > Bdellovibrionota > UBA1018 > UBA1018 > CAIMNF01 > CAIMNF01. The sequence goes on along the minus strand of CAMCGZ010000006.1, from coordinate 56,910 downwards.
CTCAAATTTCTGGGTTTGAAAGGCTTAATCTCGACAGAACGCGTATCGACCACACCGGTCTGGAATCTTTTTTGATTCGGATTCCCGTTTCCACTCTCCATTAGACGAGGGCATCCTCTCCACCGCCACGGCTGATGATCACCTTGCCTTCATTCTCAAGACGCTTGGCCACGTTGACAATCTCCTGCTGGGCCGCTTCCACATCGGAAAGCCGAACCGGTGGCATGGCGGCCAGATCTTCGCGAAGGAGATCCGCGGCACGCTTGGAGATGTTCTTGAAAATCTTCTCTTTGATCTCCTCGGGAGCGGTTTTCATCGCCACCGTGAGTTTGTCGTTCGGAACCTCTTTCAGGAGGGTCTGCATGCCTCGATCGTCGATGAAAACAATGTCTTCGAAGACGAACATGAGCCTGCGGATCTCTTCGGCGAGCTGAGGATCGCGTTCCTCGACCCGGGACATGATGCCCTGCTCGGTACCCTTGTCCATGACGTTGAGCATTTCGGCTATCGGTGAAACCCCGCCGAGTTGCTGGGTATCGATGGAACCGAGGGTTGCCAATTCCTGTTTCAGGATTTCATCCACTTGGGAGAGCAACGAAGGCGAAATGAAGTCGAGATTCGCGATCCTGAGGACTACTTCGGTCTGTACCGGCTCCGGAAGCTTCTTCAGCACGTCGCACTTCTTGTCGGGAGTCAAGTGGGCCAAAACCACCGCAGTGGTCTGAGGATGTTCGTTGACGAGGAAGTTCGCAAGAGTCCGAGGATCGACGAGTTCGAGGGCCTCGAGTGAACGGCTGCCTTCAATCACCGCCAGTTGACCGAGTACGGTCTTGGCGCGCTCTTCACCTAAAGTTTCGAGGATGAAGTCCTTTCCGCTCGCGTGACCGAAGATGAGTTGTTCCTCTTCGGAGATCTCGACATAGAAGTCGTCCAATACCTGCTTCACGATCGGAATCGGCACTTTGCCGACCTGTCCCATCACTGTGACCAGGCGCTTGACGTCGTTGTCCCGCAGATGCTTGAAGATCTCGGCGGTCACCCGGTTTCCAAGAACGTTCAGCAGAATGGCCGACTTCTCGATCCCGGAAAGCTGTTCATAGGCTTGGACTTCCAACATGAGTCATCTCTCCTCAAGCACTCGCTGACTTGCCCTTATCCCCTACCGGTTCTTTGATCGGCTTCTGGACCAACCATTCCTTCAGGATCAAAGAGGCCTTCTGAGGATTATTATCCACCAAGGTTACGATTTTTTCACGGATCATCTCACCTTCCACTTTTTCGGGGTCGAGACGGTCTGGAAGATCCGGTACCACTTCTTCAAGCTGGGCAAGTGTACTGCTCTTCTGGATCTTCTCGAGCTCCTCGATGGTCTGAGGCAAGAAGGTATCGACGCTATCGGTCGTATTCTCGGTGATCCACCGGACATACGGACGGACCACGAGGAAGAAGAAGAGGAGGATGATCAACCCGATCACACCGTAAACGATGAGACTCTGGATGTAACCGCGAGACGCGGTGGCGTCGAGAATCCTCTGGGCTTCTTCGAAGTCCTCGGGAACAAAGTCGATATTTTTGATCTCGAGATTGTCACCGCGCTTCCGGTCTAGCGCAAGAGCTCCCACAACCAAGGCTTCGAATTCTTTGATCTTTTCAGCAGACCAAGCTTCGGTCTTGGTTTCCACCTTGCCATCCGCACCAGCCGGGCTCCTGACCTGCTTTCCATCCACCAGGACCGCCACCGAGAGTTTCCGCACCGAACCCGTAGGCTTCTGGGTGTTCCGGACGATCTTCGGAATATCGTAATTCACGATTTCGTTGGATTTGGCGGTGTTGTTCCGGATCGAGTTCGAAGCCACGACACCGGGTTGTTCTCCCGGAGTGTTCGAGGTGGCACCGGGCGCTCCGGATGCGAGAGGACGGCTGCCGTCCATGGTCTCGTTGGTCTTCTGCTGGGAGCGGACCGTGGCCCCATCCTGATCGAGAATGGTTTGCTGTTCGGTCACTGTCGAGAAGTCGAGATCGGCCGAAATCGCAACCTTGACGTGCCCCTCACCCACCACCTTGGAGAGAATGCTCTCGACCCGACGCTGGTAATCCTCCTCCAAGCGGCGCTTGAAGTCGGATTGTTCGGTAGTGAGCCCCACGATGGAGTCATGCGCGTTTTTCGAGAGCTCTTTCCCGAATGAGTCGAGGATCACGACATTCGAAGTGTCCATTCCTTCCACTGCCGCAGAAACCAGATGACTGATCCCGAAAATCTGCTTCTCATTCAGAAGAGTCCCCGGCTCGAGATCGAGAACTACTGATGCCGTGGATTTCTTCTGGTCTTCGACGAAAGCGGTTTTTTCAGGCACCGCCAGATGCACCCGGGATCTCTTCACTCCCTTGATGGAGTTGATCGAGCGCATGAGTTCTCCCTCGAGCGCACGTTTCTGATTCACCTTGTTCAGAAAACTCGTGGTTCCGAAAGACTGTTTGTCGAACAATTCGTAGCCCACTCCGGAGGACTGGGGCATCCCCTGCATGGCGAGTTCGAGACGGAGATCGTGCAGGTATTCCGGCGGAACCATGACCTGTTTCCCGGTCGTATCCACTTGGAAAGGGATCTTCTTCTCCCGGAGAAGTCTCATGATGTTCGCGGAGTCTTCGGCGTTCAAATTGCCGTAGGTCACAGGCTGATAACCCTGCTTCCCGGCCCACATGAAAATGGCCACCAGAGCCACTCCGATGATGCTCCCGGTGATCCCGAGAGCCATCTTCTTGCTGGTGGAGAGTCCCTCGACGAATTCCTTGAGTTGCGTTCTGATCCGATTAAAGAATTCCATACTATACCTGCATCCTCATGATTTCTTTGTATGCTTCGAGAATCTTGTTCCGGACTTGCATCATGGTCTTCAAAGACAATTCAGCCTTCTGCACCTGAAGCATCGTCTCATGGATATTCTTGGTACGTCCAGCCACGAGGTCCTTGATTGCGACATCCGCCTGGACTTGGTCGGAATTGACCTCCTCCATCGACTTCGCAAGCGTTTCAAAAAACCCGGCTCCCTTGGGATCCGCACCGGGGACAGGCGCCTGGACACCCGGTTGCCGGATCGAGATGGAATCCTCACGGATCAGCCCCAGATCGGGATCCATCTGTCTCAGGTTATTCTGGATCGAGTTCATCGTTTATCCCCTCTCACCGTTTATCGACCGAGTTCCAGAGCCTTGTTGGCCATCTGGGTCGCCGCTCCGATAGCGGTGACGTTCGCTTCATAGGAACGCTGAGCACTGATCATGTCCGCCATTTCCTGCACCGGATTGACATTCGGCATCTCGACATATCCATCCGGATTGGCCCGAGGATCGTCCGGTTTGTACACCATCCGCGCAGGACGGGTGTCCTCACGAATGTCAGTGACCAGAACTCCCTGAACTGCCTGATCGACTTTGTCGTTCAGGATCTCACCAAAGGTTTCCCGGTCCGCGGTTGCGGTGAACTCGGCGTCCTTCCGCTTGTATCCGACGGTCTCGGAGTTTGCGATATTGGATGAAATGGTATTCATCCGCTTCATCTGGGCATCGAGGCCTGTGGCACTCACCCTCATGGACGAGAAAAAATCAGCCATTATTTATTCCCTCCCCCTTCAGTGATCCCGTACTCCAGCATCCCGAGCTTCTTCCTGAGAGACTCCACCGATGCATTGTACAGGATTTGGTTTTCCTTCATCTTCGCCATTTCCGCGGAGCGGTCCACCGTGTTTCCATCGAGGGATTCCACACCATTCGGATTCTCATAGACATCGGCAGTCACCCCTTCCGGTCCCTTGGAGCCGAAATGGTTGGAATCAGTGGACTCGAGCTTGACGTTGTCATTGAGGTCCATCGCATCCCGCATCGCATGCTCGAAACTGACCGCCTTCGCTTTGTACCCCGGGGTATCGGCGTTGGCGATATTGGCCGAGATCACATTCTGATTCTCGAGTCTGAGATTCAGATTCTGATTCAGGGCATTGATGGTGGGATCGAAAAGACCTTTCATTCAGTTCTCCTCAAGCCCGGATCCCCATGACCCGGTATTCAGCAAGTTTGTTACGGAGCGTCCGGATCGAAATACCGAGAGCCTTGGCAGTATGTGTGCGATTTCCGGAAAAGTGTTTCAGCGCCTCGAGGATCACATTGCGCTCGATCTCATCGAGTGTCTTCCCGGGCTTCCAAGCCGATCCGGAAGCCTCGGCAGTGGGCCTACCCTCTCCGGTGGTCTGGAATTGAATGTCGCGGGCACGGATCTCGAACCCTTGCGCAAGAAGCACAGCGCGCTCACAAACTCCTTCGAGCTCACGGATGTTAGCGGGCCAACGGTGAGAATTGAGAAGCATGATGGCCTCTTCAGAAAGCTTGAGACCCGGGCGCGAGTGGGACTCGGACCACTTCGCCACGAAGGACTGGGCCAGGAGCTCGACATCTCCGAGCCGTTCCTGAAGATTGGGAACCTTCATGTTCACCACATTCAGGCGATGATAAAGCTCCTCACGAAATTCACCATTCCGCACGAGATTGGCAACGGAGCGGGAACTGGTCGCGATGATCCGGATGTCGGCTCCGCTTTGAATCAAATCGAGCAAACGCAGTTGAACAGCGGGAGACAACTTCCAAATCTCGGCGAAGACTAGGGTGCTTCCACGGGCTTGCTCCACCAGAGACTGAAACAGCACTTCCTGATCGCCAAGTGCCGTCTCACGGCAGTTCATCATGAAAAACGGACGACTGGAACGCGAGCTCCGGTCATGGATGAATCGAGCGATAGAGCGCTTACCTGTCCCGTATTCGCCGAGAATCAAGATACTCGCTTTGCTGCGAGCGACGGTCTCTGCGAGACCCAAAACTTCGTTGTACTGACGATCCACACTTGGCAGTGCCTGCACCTTACCCGCTAAAGGATAGCCTTCTGGCGAAATGGCTTGGGTGCTGACACTGGTGTTTTCACGGATTTCGTTTCTCATCGACTTTGCCCTCCTTGGCAATTTCACTTAGCGTATCCTTCGCTAATTTTTTCCAAACATCATCTTCCTGACTCTGTTGAATCTTTTCGAGTGAGCGACTGGCTGCGATCCTGGAATCTTTTCCACCGTCTTTCAAGAGAGCCCGGGCATGCGCATAAAGCACCCGATTTCCCCCGATTTTATTTTCACTGGCTTCGGAGTAAAGCGCAACCGCTTCTTTCCATTTTTCCTGCTTTTCGAGGGTTTCTCCCAACTGAAGCACGAAGTAGGCCAACGAAGGCAAGGCCCCGAGGTGCTTGATCCCGAGTGTTCCGGTTTCGGTCGCTCCCACCTGTTCCCGGAGCTTTTTTCCAGTTCGATAAGCTTTCTCAGCGAATTCAAGGTCCTGTGCCTCTATCGCAACATCCCCTGCCCAGCCGAGGATCCGGCACCGATCCGCCTTCCCGAGTCCGGATGAGGAATCGACCACCTTGCCTGCAAGAATCCCCGCCTTGGCAGAATCCTTCTTTTTCCAGTGCAAAAGCCCCAGAATCAGATCCCGTTCGACTGCGAATTTCGATCCATCCCGGACGAAAGCTAGTCTACCCGTCAAATACTCGACCGATTTGGCATCCTCCAGCTTAAATTCGGGACTGTTCCAGAGGGTCTTGGCCTCAATCAGACTGCGGGATTCCTGATCCTCAGCCCCCTCGAGCGTCAGCCGTTTCTCGATCGCGGCGATCACCTCGCGCTGACTCGCCTCGTTCATCAGACGGAAGGGTTCGATGATCTTCTTGGCCAAAGTGGTGAGGTTCCGCTCGGCTGCAAAAGCTGCGATCTTCATTTTCAATTCGTCCGCCAAAGGATCGTGGGCGGGCAAGGGCAGAAAGTCGCCGTACTTCTCGTACAACGCAATCGCACCGAATGGATCATTCTCGGCGACTTTTTTCTCAATGAGGTTCTTGACTCCCCCGATCATCGCCTGTTCGATCATCTTCCGGGTATCCACGCCGGGATTGGCCCGCAAATGCTCAAGCGCTTTTTCCACCGCTTTCAAATCCTCATGGAACGAAATCAGCATCCGGACCTCGGTCAATGCGACCAGATCCCGGAATGGACCGTCATAAACGGCCCCTTCACCGGAGAAATTCTTCACCTCAGGAGAGGAAATGAAGCGCTCGGCAGCAGGTAAATCGAAACCCCCGTGACTCCCGCAAGGCAAAAGGCGCAGCCGGGCCACCAGCGCACCGGGAGACAGCGGGTACTGATTGATCGTGCCGATCAAGGCCCCTTCCGCCCTCGAATTGACATGCTCATTCATCGCGGTGATTTCGGCGATCCGCAGACTGGCTTTCCAGGCAGAGGGTTGATTCCGCGCAATCTCGATGAACCGCTTGTACACCCCCACAGATCTCTGTGATTCCTCCAACTGAAAGTAACTCTCCCCCAAATTCAGGAGAACCAGTGGATAGTGGGGCAATTCTTTATTGTGCTTGCGCACTGCAGCTTCGTAAGACGTTGCGGCTTGGGCGTACTGACCTCTTTCAAAGTGGGCATCTCCCGCTTTGAATGCGGCTTCAGCACGGACTTCCGGTTTAGGTGCGTTCTGAGCCAGCCATTGATACTCCTCGATCGCCTGTTCAGACTGCCGGATCTGGTAGAGACACTCCGCGATTCCATAACGGAAAAGCCAGAGCAGTGGATGTTTCGGCATCTCTTTTTTAAGTGCGAGGAAGCTCTCGAGTGCCGAAAGCCATTCTTTCTTCTGGAAGCTCTGCGCAGCGATGAATCCGGAAGCCTGGAGACCCACCTCGGTTCCCTTCGCCCGCTTGGCGATGTCACGAATCAAATCACGGCCTTGATCCTCGAGACCCAACCTGAAATAGGCGTTGGCTTTCAAAAAGGCCATTTCATTGCGATAGCGTGACTTCGGATACTGTTTATCGAGAAATTCGACAGTCTTGATAGAAAGCGCATGCTGGTTTTCGCGGCTCAGCTTGAGTGCGAGGCGGATCATGTCGAACTCTTCCCCGGCCCCTTTCGGTTCGGGATACTCGTAACGATGATCGGGGATTTTCTCGGGAAAGTAGTTGGAAAGGTCCAAAGCGGAATGCTCGGCACGGAATCTCAGAAAAACCGTGCTCTGACGATTGAAAGGGCGTTCGCAAAACAAGAGAGCGTTCCTTCCGTCCTCGATGCGCTTCCGTTTACTCTCTTTTTTCTCGGCTTCCCTGCGGCGAATCGCTTCTCTTTCAGCTTGAAGACGGGCCAGTTCGCGCGCCCGGGTCTCACGCTCGACATCACCGCGGGTGGGCCCTTTCCGGTAGAAGAAATCGACGACGAACTTGCCTTGATCGTCTCTGCGGAAGTCGAAATGCTCCATTGCCGGTCGAGCCAATGCTTTGGATCCGGTCGGAAACCGGTACTTTCCCTCGAGCACGAGCGAGTCTTCTTTTTCCCGGACCTTCAGCTGAACCAGTCGCTCATCGGAGATCCCCTTCAGGAAGTCATTGAATTTCTCCTCGGCGCCGAAAGGAACGCCAAGATCCATGAGGGTTGCGGCAGGAATGACGATTTTGAAACCTTGTTGTCCGCTTTCGATCCGCGGCCGGAAAGACTCGTCGAGAGCGATCTTGAGTCGGGAATAAGAAGCTTGGCTGGCCAGTTCGACCGATCCGTCGAACTCCATGGCAAGACAAAACACAGGCGCAAAGAGCGCGCCGAGTCCGATCCAAACCCTGTGTGGCTTCTTGATGTCACTCACCGTACCGATCACTCCCTTCCTAGTCGTGAATTGCCCAGGTACTTGTTTCCCATTGTGGCAGTATCTGCCTCCCGGTCGCAATCCAGATTCCGGAAGTTTTTCATTTTTTCTCTTTCAATTTCAGACTCCCTTGCCCTACGATCTTGTAAACACATGAAATCACTCTGCTCTTGCTTACTCGTCCTCGCCATGTGGTCCTCTGGATGCAGCATCCTGGTGGGAACGGTCAGACCTTTGGAAGAGAAGGCTGTCAATTCTCCGACAAGCGGGATGCCTGACAGCACCTCAGGTTGGAAACGACTCGAAATCGAGAGTTCGGCGCAAAGCCATACAGACATTCCAGACGCCGCCTGGAAGTCGCCGGATACTTCCGCGGTCATTTCGATCAACTCAGTGTGTGACCGCTCAAAGAAGAGAAATCGTGAGAGCCTGAAGTCGGTGACGCAGACCCTGCTCTCCCAATGGGACCGACTTCATGTCCTGTCTGAAACCCCGCACACACTGTCCGGATTCCCGGCGCTGAGCACCGTTGCGGAGGGAATGTATTCGGGTGAGGCTAGGAAGTTCAAGATCACCATCGTCAAATCCCCGTCTTGCATTTACGACCTGGTCTTGGTCGGTCCGACCGGCAGCTTCGAACGAGATCTCTCTGTTTTTCAAAGCTTTCATGATAACTTGATCCTCAAGTGAGTGAACTCGGACTACCCCAACGAATCGGTTTTCGCATGATGGAGAGCTCCCGATTTGCGGGCGGCTTCGCTCGACTCTCCATGCAAGCGTTCCGCGAGCTATTCATTCCTCCCTTTCCCTGGAAGCCGATGTTGCAACAAATGGCAGCAATCGGTGTGGACTCCCTCCTTTTGGTTCTGATCACGGGTCTTGCCACCGGCTCTGTGATGGCCTTGCAGTTCGGCTTCGGACTGGCGAGGTTCGGCGGAACCCTCTACGTCCCCAAGCTGACCTCGCTCTCGATTCTGAGAGAAATGGGCCCGGTTTTCACCAGTCTCCTCGTGGCAGGCCGGATCGGTTCGGGAATGGCCTCGGAAATCGCTTCGATGAAAGTGACCCAACAGATCGACGCGATCCGGGCACTCGGCACCTCACCCGTCCAGAAAATCGTGATCCCCCGATTGCTCGCCTGCGTCTTCTCGTTGCCGATCCTCACCCTTCTTGCCGACTATGTGGGATTGATCGGTGCGATGCTGATTGCCAAAATCGAACTCAATATCGGATTCAACTTCTTTATCGCAAAATCGATGGAAACCCTGACTCTGGCCGACCTCTTCACCGGAATGGCCAAGACTGTGGTGTTCGCCTTTTTCATCGCGATCACGGCCTGCTGGAAGGGCTTGCACAGCGACGGAGGAACCCGTGGGGTCGGCAGGACCACCACCGACGTGGTGGTGATGAGCTCGATTTTCATCATGGTGGCGGATTTTTTCCTGACCAAACTTTTCATCATCACGGTGTATCCGAAATACTGAGCGTCACATGACACAGGAAAACCCAACACCGAATATCGCCCTCAGCCTCCGGAACCTTCACAAGGCCTTCGGCGAGAAAGTCGTCCACCGTGGAGTCAGTTTCGATCTCCGCGATGGAGAGATCCTCGGACTTTTCGGCGGTTCGGGCACGGGAAAAAGCGTCATTCTCAGATCGATCATTGGGCTCGAACATCCGGACTCGGGAGAGATTCTGTTTGAGGGACGTAACTTGATTCCTCTGACCGAGCGTGAACTGTTCAGCGTCCGGACACGGATCAGCTATGTGTTCCAGAATGGCGCCCTCTTCGATTCTTTGACTGTCGAGGAGAATCTCGCCTATCCCCTCAGGGAACACGCCTTGATGACTGACAGCGAGATCCACGAACGGGTCGATGAACTGCTCGAAATGATCGATATGAAGGGTGCGAACCACCTGCTTCCGAGCGAACTTTCCGGCGGGATGCAAAAACGCGCCGGTTTCGCCAGATCGGTCATCCTTCAACCTAAAGTGGTCCTGTTCGACGAACCGACTGCCGGCCTCGATCCGGTCAATACCGGGCGCTTGTTGCAAAATATTCTCTCCTTCAAGCGCAGGGGAATGACCGGGATTTTCGTCACCCATGACATTCCGGCCGCCTTCGAGATCTGCGACCGCATCGCCATTCTCAACCAGGGAAAAATTGAACTCATCATGAGCGTCGATGAAATAAAGAAGTCAAACGACGCGCTTGTCAAATCCTTCACCACAGGAGCCCATATCCGATGAAAGCCGACGAAAAGAAAATCGAAACACGCGTAGGAACCTTCGTGCTGATCGGTCTCAGTATCACCATGGCTTCGATCATCATTCTGGGTGGCAAACAGAGTGTCTTCACTTCGGTGAACCGATACACTTCCCATTTCGAAAAGATCGACGGACTGGTCCATGGTGCGAAAGTCACCCTCGGGGGGCTTCAGATCGGATCCGTCTCCGGAATCTCCTTCGACCCGGTCAAGCGGGATATGAAAGTCGACTTCACCGTCGAGAGGGACTATGCGGTCTATATCCGGAAAGACTCGACTGTGGAAGTGGTCACCCAAGGGGTACTCGGTGACAAATACCTTTCACTGAATGCGGGAGACCCTGCCCAAGAAGTGGTGGCGAACGACGGAGAAATCCCTCACGGACTGAACAAGGACATTTCACAGATTCTGACTTCAAGCGACCGCCTCATGGCCAAACTGACGTCGACTACCGAGAATCTCGAGCGCATCCTGTCGGCCTTCAATCGAGGAAACCGTGCCGACCAGTTCTTCGAAGGTTTGACGACGACCAGCAAGAATCTTGCTGAGGTTTCCACCCGGATGAACGAGGAACTGAACCAGATGAAATTGAAGTCCACTGTGGGACACTTGAATTCGATTCTGGAAAAAATCGACCACGGCCGCGGATCCTTGGGAGCTTTCATCAATGACCCGGCCCTTTACGATGACACCAAAGCACTGATCGGGCAGACCAACCGGAACCGGATCATGAGAAATATCATCCGCCAGACCATCAAGGACAGCGGCGAAGGCGCTAACTGACCTTCCGGGACTCGATCCGTACGGCTGGAATCCCGCCCCAGATCTCACCGGCAGGAACCACGGTCTTCGGCATCACCACGGATCCAGGCAGAATACGGGCACCTTCACCGATCTCGACGTCGGCCAGGATCTTCGCATGCAGACCGATCACCGCATTCTTCCTGATCACTACTGGAGCGATGATCAGGTAGCCTTCCATTCCGTAATGGGCCAGGATCACGGCCGAGCCACCGATGGTCACACCGTCTTCGAGCGTGATCAAGGGAGCGTCGGTAATGTGGGTGGTATTGATCACCACCCTCTTGCCCACCTTCATTCCCATCGCGCGAAAATACCAAAGACTGAGGGGCGTAGGCGTCACGAATTCCAGAAAAGTGTAGCGTACCAGGTAGGCCAGAGAGTTGAACAGGTACCAGGGAATGAACCGGTTGGAATGGCTGGGGCCGCGATCCGGCCGGACACGGGATCGAATGGATGCCGTCACTCCCGGCACGATGGCCATCAATGCGAAACCGGACAGAAAAAACCCCCCACCCAGCCCCACCCCATTCAGGAGGGCATCCAGCCCTGCACCCGGCGACTGGGCCAAACCGGTCATCCATTTGAAAAACATCACACCGGGGACCATGGCTGTGCCCGCAATCATCGCGGCAACCCCGTAGACCGGAATCAAAGTGAGTCCATGGGTGAGTTCGGGATACTTTCTGAGCCAGCGCTCATACCTTCCCGACCATCCTGATTGACCCGGTTCCTCGACAGGAAGATCGCGACGTCGCCGTTCTGAAGGTTGCTCCATAAAGCTAGTGTCCCATCCGGTACACCCGCTACTCAACTGTTTTTGTTCATGCCCAGGGTCTGGGCAAACCGGGTATTTTTTTCATCGAACCCTCCCGGATTTCATCTGAAGAGGGTCTGAGCCGGGCATGCTCCTTGCGAATGCCAGGAACCATGAACTTTTCATCCTGGGTTTTTTGCTGGTCTCTCCTCCTTCCGTTCGTCCTCACCACCGCCTCGGCCCACCCGACTGTCCTGATGCAGGATGGGTTTTCAATCATCATGTATCAGGTCGGAAACAAAACCGGGATCCAGGTGGAAAAAGCAGGAATCATGCGCTTCGAGCTTGAGAAGCAAGGCGAGAACATCACCTTCCGTGTTCGCGATGCCACTGGAAAGGTGACCCAGCAGGGAAACCGCTTCGATGCGATTCCGACTTCGGTTTTTTCGGCTTATCCCGGATTGAAAGAGAGCCTGGATCAATCCTTCAAGCTGGTGGATCAGGGTGACCTTTCGAATCCGAATTCCCGTGCCTCCAAACTCCGGATCTTGAAGCAACACAATCCAGCCGGCTATACGGTGATTGACCGCCTGAAAAACAAGCAAAGTTTCGACTTCTTTTCCGGCATCGAAAAGGGAGAAAGCGTGGTCGACGCACTCGACACCGGGGTTCACGAGAGCTTGCACCTTTTGGACGGGGAAATCGAAAAGCAAGATGCCCAGGCCAGCTACTTTCTCATCGATCAGAAAGTGGTCGATGCTCCACGGATGAAAACCTTCCACCGGAGCCAAGTGGTGAAACTCATGAGCCGGGAAGAAAGGTCAGACCACTATGTCGAAACCTATCTTGAGGGCGCTTCGGGTGCCCAGGGTCTTGACATCCTGCTGGATGAACTGAACGCCTATGCCCATGGTGCCTGGACGACGATCGACTTGTCCGAGGGGCTGAATGAGCGCCACACGATCAATCCGGGACTGGTGGCCATGATGGATTACACAGCCAAGTACCTGAGGCTAGCCTCGGAAGAACAGAAAAATCTGTACCAACAGATGAGAAACAGCCGCTATCCCAACACGATTGATGCCTTGTGGAGTCAGGCCGAGCAGGTATTGAATCGGGCATGCGCTTCCAAACGAGGCACCCTGGACGGGACCTGGAAGGGACGCCTGAATCGCCTCTATCAAACCCTCGAAAAAGCAACCGTGGAAAACTTCATCGGAAGAAGACTCGAAGTGCCTGCGAGCTGCCGCTGATCGGGATTATTTGAATCCGTTGGCGAATACGAAGAATTCCTGACGATTCGAGCACAATTGACGAGCAGTCAGCTCCATGAAACCGAGCTCACGGATCCGTTTGAGGTACAGCGGTACGTGATGGGCAAATCTCCAGTCATTCAACTTGATGGTGAGTAAGCCTTGGGTGAGAGCCAGGCGCTTCCCGTGAAGCAACCTGAGGGTACGTACCACGTGTTCGAGCTCATCCAGCGTTTCCAAGGGGGCCAGATTCATATCGAGGACGATCAGACGTGGATTCACTGCACTGAGATCCTCAGGCTTCACCTCTTTGGCCGGCTTGCGGATCAGCCGGAAATCCGTTTTTTTGTCGAGGGAAGCATCCATCTTCTTCGGATCGATTCCGGTGACCTTCCATCCACGATCGAGCATCGCCGTGGTGGCTCCACCCGGCGCACAACCGACCTCGAGCACCTCGGTTCCGGAACGGATTGCAGGCTTGAACCGGAGAAGGGCCTCCTCGAGCTTCAACCAGGCGCGGGAAGGAGAATGAGCGGGGACATCGAGTCCCGTCCGATTTCCCGGAAAAGGAAGGTAAGCACCGGAGTGGCGATGAAAACCGAGAAAAACGTGCCCGGGATCGATCCGGATCAGATCGTAAACCGGCTGCCCTTCGACCGGCTTCAAATTGAAATTGAGTGAATGAGACACCCCCTTCAGTTCCTCGTGAATCCCGGAGTCCTCGACAAAACCTTCAGGTTCGTCACCCGGGACAAAAACATCACGATCGAATGCATGAACAGGAGCCCCTTCGGGAATCAACTCAAGAAGGGCCTCCAAGGCTGCCTGATCCTTCGACTGTCCCACACTGGTCCCGAAGACCCTCGAAAATACGGAACGGGTGAAATGGACCCAATCCCCTCCTCCGTCGTCCTTTTGCTTGAAGGTCACAAAGCCCGGTCTGGAAAATGCGAACCTGAGATCCGGAAACTCATTCAAGATCTCTTCGCGCATGGCTTTCTCAGCCCCGGTTTGACAAAGGGAGTAATAATAACGTGGCGACATGCGCTGAAACCTAACACAAAAGCGAACGCCGAGTGGTTTTTTCTGGAAGCCTTCCCTGTCCAAGTCCTAGACTGGAGACCATGCGGGTCATCCTGGAATCCTTCCTGATCCATCTGGCACTCCTCGGTGTGGTGGCGCTCTGGTTTGTACGCCCGGAGCAAGTCAGTGAAGAGGTCCCAATCGAACTCACTGAGTTCAAACGATTGGTGGAGGCCCCTCAAACGGCTCCGAAGCGCAGGGTCCGGCCCGATAGCCGTTCGATTCCCTCACCGAGTACCCGGATCAGCACGAGCCCGGACGCAAAAACGATCGTGGGCCCGGCAGGGGCATTGATTCCCGGGGCAGTGTCCGACACGATCGGCGAACCTTTGGCAGAGGAGTTCGAGGTCGGAGAATTGCCCGTTTTGGTAAACGAGGTGAAGGTCCCCTACCCACCGGAAGCGAAGCGTAAAAGAGTCCAAGGCAACGTCGTGTTCGATCTGGTGGTGGGTTCCGATGGCGGCGTGAAAACCGCCAAAGCATTGATGTCACCCGCGCCCGAATTGACAGAAGCCGCGCTCGGAGCAGTGAGGCGTTTCCGCTTCAAACCCGCGAAAATCGGGGACAAGTCCGTTGCAATCCGGATCCGCTACACCTATCGTTTTGTATTGGAATGAAATCAATTTGCGGATGGGTTTTGGCAGGATTATTCGCCACTTCGGTCTCCCGTGCTGCCACGCTCGAGGGTGAAGTTTACATCCGTGGAAGTCGCGACACCCTGGGTGGCGTGAGTGTGTTCGCCCTTCCTGCGAAGCAAAGGGCCGAGACGGATGGCACCGGACGGTTCAAGTTCGAAAATATCGCTCCCGGAAAGATCAAGCTCGTCATCAATCACCCCGGGTTCGTGAGACAGGAAGACGAAATCGAACTCACGGGCGATTCCGCCAAAATCGTCTACCTCGAACGCGAGAACGCTCTCGTTTACGAGACCACCATCGAATCGAAAGATACGCGTGATCTCGTCAAACGCACCTTGAGTCAGAAGAAAGCCGCAGCCCAACCGGGGGCGGGTTCGGATCCGGTTCGCGCGATCCAGAATCTACCCGGGGTCAATCGATCGCAAGGGTTCAGCTCCCAGGTGATCATCCAGGGCTCGGCACCGCAGGACACCCGCTACACGATCGACGGGCATGAGATCCCGCTGATTTTCCATTTTGGCGGACTCAGCTCGGTGTTCAATCCCGAATTGACCGAGAGCTTTGACTTTTTATCCGCTGGATACCAATCCAACTATGGCCGCGCGATGGGGGGAATTCTGAATCTGAACTCGCGCAATCTCGAACTGAAGCGGTTCAAGGCATCCGGATTTGTCGACACCTTCAACTCAGGGCTCCTGCTCGAAACACCTGTCGGAGAGCGGGGGCAACTCGCAGTGGGAGGCCGGATCAGCTATATCGGCCAGGTACTGAAGGCCGTTGCCAAGGGCAGCGACAACTTCTCACTCACGGTCGCACCCTCCTATGGGGATGTGGGTCTCCTCTACCAGCGCCCGCTCTCCGACCGCCTCAAGTTCAAATTCACGGTGATCGGATCCCAGGACGCACTCGATTTCATTGCCGCGAATCCGCTGGGGGGCGATCCTTCACTCCGGGGAACCTTCTCGAACAAAATCGGGTTTTTCAGACTGATCCCACAGTTCGAGTGGACCCATTCCGAACGCTCGAAAACCGTGATCTCGACCGCCCTCGGCCGGGACTTCATCAACACGGACATCGGTAAATCCTACTTCAATTTGAGGACCATCGCCGCCACGGTGCGGGCTGAAAACCGTCTCCGCGTGAGCGAGACCTTTTTGCTCAATACCGGGATGGATCACCGCCTGGCCTGGTCGGATGTGGGGTTCAAGCTGCCGAGAATCTTCAGTGAAGGGGGCCTCCCGAATCCCCTCTCGACCGGGGAGACTCGGATCGCAGACTTGAAAAACGTGAGTTCGAACTTGTTCGGCTTCTATGTCAATCCGGTTTGGAAGCCCGCTTTAGACTCGCGTTGGACTCTTCACCCGGGCCTGCGTCTCGATTATTTCGCACCCATCCGCGAGTGGAGACCCGCACCCCGACTTTCAGCCAATTACCAGCTCGACCCGACGTTGAGCCTGATCGCCGCGGGAGGGCTCTATGCCCAAGCCCCCCTCGAACAGCAATATGCCCCCACCTTCGGCAACCCTGCCATCAGAAGCTCAAGCGCCTGGCACCTGCGCCTCGGTGCTGAAAAAGACCTGTCGGCGAGCCTGACCAAAGGATCCGAGGCCTATACAGGGATCTTTGCCCGTCTGTTCGATCGCCTGGTGATTCCCGACACGCAAACCGTATTCTCCAACGGCGGAAAGGGTCAGGCGATCGGTTGGGAAACAAGTGTCACCTACAATCTCGACCCTTGGAACTTCTTCGGTGCTTATACGCTCTCGCGTTCGACCCGCTCGGATCCCA
The DNA here is from genome assembly GCA_945874535.1 of Bdellovibrio sp. ZAP7. Classification (GTDB taxonomy): domain Bacteria; phylum Bdellovibrionota; class UBA1018; order UBA1018; family CAIMNF01; genus CAIMNF01. Next base: position 40,595 of record CAMCGZ010000006.1, on the reverse strand, counting down.
GCCGTTCTTCCTATCTCTATCAGTTTGATCAGACCCACTTCCTGACCCTGATTGCAGGGGTAAACCTAAAACGGAACTGGAGGATTTCTTCCAGATTCCGTTATGTCACAGGACCTCTCGACACGATTCCCACGTCGGCTGCAGGCGACCTCGACAATGATGTATTCATTCCGATTCGGGGATCGCTCTTTAATGCACGGCTCGATGCTTTCATGATGTTCGACCTAAGAGTCGATAAAAGGTGGGTCTATGACACCTGGACGCTCTCACTTTACCTGGACATCCAGAACGTGACCAACCGGCAGAACACCGAGGGGCTCCAGTTCGCCTACGACTACAAGACTTACGAAACGGTCAAAGGGATTCCGATCCTGCCGACCTTCGGCTTGAAAGGAGAATTCTGATGCTGCGTCTCATCCCGGCCCTGCTCCTCCTCTCACTCACCGCTTGCTCGCCCGAGACCATGCCCCGCTTTGCCACGGTTCAGGGACTGCGGGTGCTCGGCATGAACCTAAATGGAGCGGGGAATGTCGCAGAGACCTCGTTTGACGGTGCCACTTTCAACCCAGCCACGCTCCAGGTGACCCCGGTCCTCAGTGATCTTCATGGAGGCGGCCGCCCCCTTGCGTTCAACCTGTATTACTGCCTCGACCCCGGTGTGGGACTCGGGGTTCCTCCCACTTGCGAGGGCAACGCGAGCCGGGTAGACGTGTCCCTAAATACCAGCTTCGGGCCGTCCGGGACATTCACGTCCCCCGAATTCACGGGGATTCCGGCACTCGGACTCTCGATCGATCTGAGTGCCATGCCCCCCGCCACCCTCGCACTCTACTCGGCACGTTTCGCAAGCCTCACCTCGATCCAGCGGTTCAATGGCATCTCCATCCTGGTATTCTTCGAGCTCTTTCCGACCCTAAGTTCGACCGACAAGATCACGACCTTCAAACGGCTGTTCATCTCAGAGGGCAGGACTTTGAACCAGAACCCGGGAACGGGACTCGATCTCGCTCGGGAAGACGGAACCTCACTGGTCGGATTCCCCACGGTGGAGACCTTTCTGAAAGCCGTGGTGCCGGCCTCGAATCTCGAAACCTACACCGTCCAGGACAGTTCGGGGAATCCCCAGACCCTGACCGAGAGCATCGAGGTCGCCTGGTTCCTGACCGGTCCTGCGGACATCGAGTGTTCGAACGACAAGGAGTGCACCACGGATGGTTACTTGTCCTTGTCACGCACCTCCCCTGGCGAGTTGAACCGCTTCACTCCCCCCAAAGTCCCGACCCCTGTGGATCGCGAAAGAGTGTTGATCGGGATCGTCAAAGACGACCGGGGAGGAAACTCAGTCCTCCGGGTTCAGGCTCCCTGATCAGCGTTTTCACTATCGATCTCCCGCTGATCCCGATATCCTGATATGGCCATGACTTTGTTGGGTGAAAAACGCTTTGAGCACGAATTCCTCGAGGACTACGAGGACGGATCCTGTATTTTCGAAGAGGGTGATACCGGACGGGATCTTTACATCATCCAATCCGGTTCGGTCCAGATCCGCAAGAAAACCCCCTCAGGCGAGATCGAGATGGTCCGCTTCAAAAAGGGCGAATTCTTCGGAGATATGGCTCTGCTTCAAAGCTTGCCCCGCTATGCCAGTGCTTATGCGATCGGGAACACCCGCCTGCTCATCCTGAAGCCTGCGGGCTTCCTGCTGAAGATCCGCCGTGATCCCACTTTTGCATTCGAGATGCTCCAACAACTCAGCTATCGGGTGAAGATGTCGAATGATCGCTTGCTAGAAGTGATGATCCGGAACAATTTACCGCTCGCCCAAATCCAGGACATCATGCGCTTGCTCGGCGGCGGTGCCCAGGAATGATCACCTCCATCCAATCTGACAGACTCGTGGTCATTTCGGATCTCCACCTCGGGAACCCCTTCTCGCTTGCCAAGCGGCGCGTGATCCCTTTTTTGAAGTGGGCTGCCCAGGAGAAGTTCGACCTTTGCATCAATGGTGACGGTCTCGAAATCGCCCAAGCCAGTTTTAAAAAGATCGCTTTTGATGTTCCGGAGTTTTTCAAAATGCTCGGGGAATTCAAGCGCGCGGGACGCGAAGTCTATTATGTCACGGGGAACCACGACATCGCACTCGAGCACTTCCTCGAGGATTGGGGTGTGATGAAGGTTTCTCCTTTCTTGAATGTGCATTCCTCTGGGAAGCGGATCCGGATCGAACATGGCCACATCTATGATCCGTTCTTTGTCAGATATCCGGCTCTCTATGAAACCTTGACCCACTTGGGGGGCTGGGCCCTCAAGATGCATCCGGAAATGTACCGTCTCTGGATTTCTTTCGAGCGATTCACCTCAAGATTGCGCGCGAGAAAGACAGGGATCGTGGGAGAGAAGCCCCACTTCCGGGAGGCTGCGATCGAGCTTGCCCGGCGTGGATTCGATGCGATCATCTTCGGTCACACCCACCACCCGGGAGAATCCGAACTCGAGAACGGCAGCCGTTATTTGAATTCAGGATCTTGGATGCTGACTCCTCACTATGTCAAAATTGAAGAAGGGGAAGTGAACCTTCTGTCCTGGTCGGAACCCCCTCGCGCCAGGCTCTCCACACGATGATCTTCGTCAAAATCCTTCTGAGCAGTCTGATGATCGTCGGAGTCACCGAGCTTGGAAAACGCAGCGGTAAGGCGGGGGGCTTGCTCCTCTCGCTCCCCTTGACCTCCATTCTGGCGCTCACCTGGTTCTGGTGGGAAAGCCGCGACACCGAGAAGACCGCCCAAATGACCCTGGAAACCCTCTGGTTCATTCTCCCCTCATTGGTGCTGTTCCTGGCCCTGCCTGTGATGCTCCGTCGGGGAATGGGGTTCCCCTGGGCAATGATACTAAGCGTTATCGCTACCTTGGGGTCTTATGTCCTGTTTTTCAGACTCAGGGGATGATTCCGGATTCCTCTCTTTCCCTTCAGCGTCAATGCTGTTAGGGTGCGGTCATAAAGGGAGATTCGGATAGTGCTCAATAAAACCCTGTCGGTCTGGTTCCTGGTCGCGCAACTCCTCCTGGCCCTTCCCGCCCAAGCCCGGGACAATATGGCCTGCCTCGACAAGCAAGGTCGAGAGCTCCCGGTGATCAACGAGCAAGTCCTCAAGTGGAAAGCATCCACCCCGAACCAGTTTCAGGATCGCGCCCGCATCAAAGGGGTCATTCGTGATGTCTACCCGAACCGGAACGGACACTACCATTTCAATGCCTTGATCGGACCGAATGAGAAAGACACTCTCGAAGTGGTGTACAACATCTCTTTCGGAGAAGTGGATAACATCGTTCCCGGCCTCAGCGTTGAAGCCTGCGGGGATTACATCACCTCGAACGCACCGACCCAGGTCTATCAGCCTTCACCGGATGGAGCGATCATCCATTGGATTCACAGGAGCCCGAATCCCCGCCGCCACCACCATGGCTACATGAAGATCAACGACATCCTTTACGGACAGGGTCCCGGACACCGCTGATTCCCGGTCTCATGGATCTCAGGACGCTCTCACGTCGATGATTGCGAACTGGTCCACGTCTACCAAGCCTTGATCCGTCAACTTGAGGGACGGAATCACCGGAAGACTCAGGAAGGCGAGCTGTAAAAATGGCTCGGGCAGAGCACAGCCGATTTCCCGACTTGCAGCCCGAAGGGCCACGAGCCCCTGCTCGATCCGGGCTGGATCTTCGAGCGACATGAGCCCTCCCATCGGCAAGGCGAGCGAAGCCAGGACCTGATCCCCGCGAACCACGGCAAACCCGCCACCCATTTGCCTGAGAGCATTCACCGCGATGGCCATGGAGCGAGGCTCGTCACCAACGCAAATCAGGTTGTGGCTGTCATGACCGACACTGGATGCAATCGCGCCCCGGAGACCCTCTCCGAATCCGGACACCCAGGCATTGGCTGGCTTAACCTTCTTGCCATGACGCTCGATCACCGAAAGACGGGCAACACCCGGATCCGAATGATTCCTGACCGACCGTCCCGTGATGATTTTACCGGGAATCACTTCGATCACATGCACTCTTCCGGTAACGGCTTGCAAATCGATCTCGGTCACGGGATCGGCATGGATGGTCTGCTCCGGTTTTCCGGTCACGTTTCCAGCCCAATTCAACTCGTTTGCCGGAATCCCGCGCTTGAACACCGTGCGGATGGAACACGTTGCCGCATCATCGAGAAGGACCAGATCAGCCCGGAACCCGGGAGCGATGGCTCCAACCCGATCGGGCCCGGAAGTCAGTCCGTAGTGAACTGCAACACCATAAGAAGCCGCACGGTAGGCAGCCAGAGGATCCACCCCGAGACGGATCGACTCGCGGATCAGATGATCGAGATGTCCCTCTTGGGCGATGTCGAGGGGATTCCGATCGTCCGTACAAAAACCGAGGCAGGAAGAGGAGGCCTGCGTGACCAGACTCGCCAGTGCATGAAGATCTTTGGCCACACTCCCCTCCCGGATCCAGACAGCGATGCCTTTGGTGAGTTTTTCGCGCGCTTCTTCCAGCTCCGAGGATTCATGACAACTCGAGATCCCGCACAATGCATAGGCCGAAAGAGCACCTCCTGTGAGAAGCGGAGCATGCCCGTCGAGGGGCCGATCCTGAAAAGCCTCGAGCTTTTCGTGCACCTCGGGATCTCCATTCAAAACCCCAGGGACATTCATCATCTCGGCAAGACCGAGTGCTTTCGGGTGGGACTTGAACGGAAGGAGGTCCCGGGCCAATACCGCACCGGCTCCATTGGTTTCCAGATGTGTGGCCGGAACACAAGATGAAAGCATCACTCGAAGATCGAGATGCAGACGCTCGGCCTCGGAAAGAAAATAACGGAGCGCTCCTGTTCCAAGGACATTGGTCAGCTCGTGTGGATCACAAATCGCGGTCGTGGTGCCGAGAGGCAGCACACTCCGCTCGAAGTTGGAGGGGACCACGAGGGAGCTTTCGACATGGACATGGGCATCGATAAAGCCGGGAACGAGCCACCTCCCTCGTCCATCGACTTCCCTGACCGCTTTGAGACCCGGATCGAGTGCGACCACCACTCCCGAATGCAGAGCCACATCACCCGTACGCCACTCGCACGAAAACACATCGAGGTAACGCACCCCGCGAATCACCCAATCACAAGGCGTTTTGCCGAGGGCCGCATCCATTCTCGCTTTCAACATGATTCATCCTCCGGCACCGACACTTTACCTGGAAACACGCCCTCTGTGAGGAAAGTGTGCCCGGGAGTGAGGGTCCATTGCCAATAACTGTACTGGAGATTCTTAAAACTGGCGAACAAGTCCGGTGCTTCGTGAGAGAGGACTTCGATCCTGCCGACTCCGGGATTCCGGACATGGATCCACCGCTTCATGACGGGGAGTAACGCACGCTCCCTACCAGCATCCTCTGTGTCAAAGTCGATTCCATAACCCGAAAGCGCGTCATGAAAAGACGCCCAGGTCAAACCCTGCAACTCCTCTTCCAGCCAGGCTCCGAGCTTCCGGACATTCCGGATCTCGATTTGTCCGAGCAAATTCGAAAACAGAACAGCCGACCCGGAAAAAGCCTTCAATGCTCCCGGTTTCCCGAAGGGGAAAAAACGGCCTCTCCAGTCAGGCTTCATCCCGTGACGCCTTTCAAATATCTTCCGTGCCAACAGATCCGGTTCGTAAGCCGATATCCGGTCGAAATGTGCGAGCCATCCTACTGGAATCGAATACCCGCCGGAGGGTCCGATCAGAATCAATTCTTTCTCCGAAGGATTCCAGCGCTCCAAGAAGCTCCGTGTCGCCTGCTCATGAACCCTCCAGAGCGATTTCCGGTACAGAAGCGCCTTCAAGTGGTAAGGAAGCCCGCCGCTCCGACTCATGAGAGGATCCTGACTTCCTCATGGAGGTCGATTCCGAGCTCGGTCTTCGCCCGGTCGCGGATCAGGCGGATCAGGGCACGGACATCCGATGCTTTGGCTGAGCCGAGATTGACGATGAAATTTCCGTGTTTCTCAGAAACCTGTGCATCACCGATCCGGTATCCTTTGAGTCCGAGCTTCTCGACCACCTGCCAGGCATGGAGACCGGACGATTTCGGATTCATGAAGACACTGCCACAAGAGGGGAGATCCACAGGCTGCGTGGATTTCCTGCGTTGATACAAATCGTCGATATTCGCTTTCACCCTTGCAGGATCTTCGGGCTCAAAGACGAGTTCCGCATGGAGGATCAAATCGGAGGATCCGAGAAAATGATTCCGGCGGTATGAAAAATCGGATGGTTCATGGACTCTGATCCTCTTCTCGAGAACCGGCGACCCAGCTCCGAAGCTCACCATCTCGGTCTGGATCAGAATGCTTCCGATCTCTCCGAGATGGGTCCCGGCATTCATAGTGATCATTCCGCCGACTGATCCCGGGATTCCGGTCAAACGCTCGAGCCCACCGTACCCTCGCTCGGCAGCGACTCTGAGAAGTGCGCTTGCTCCGAGAGAACCACCGACCCGGAGCCTCCCCGGGCCTGTCTCCTCGACCCCCGTGAACAGATGTTTCATGCGGAGAACCAGTCCCGCGTACCCCTCATCCGGAAACAGGAGATTGGAACCCCAGCCCAAAATGAACACCGGGCACCAGGTCCGGAGCACCACCTCATGCAGCAACGCCAGGTCCTCGAGATTCCGGGGAGTCGCCAACACCGAGGCGGGTCCCCCGATCCGGTAGTAGGCCACTCTGGATAAAGGCGCTTCGAACTCGAGCTGACCCGAAAAACGACCACTCAGGGCTCGGAATTCGTCGGCAAACGGCATGCTGTCCCTCAAGCCTCGGCAGCGGGAGTGACAGGGTTACGCTTATGGATCCAGGCGACCATGAGACAAAACAGAGTTTGAGCCAACAAGAATGACGCGACGAAAGCCTGCCCACCCGTCGAAAACCCATAGGAATGGAGTCCGGCTCCGAGCACGAAATTGACCCCGTACCAGGCCATCACCACGGTCGAAAAACAGATCACGGTCCAAAGAGGCAATGCGAATCGTCCTACCCAACCCGCATAACGCCCGTGCAAGACCGCCATGTAAGCTAACAAAGCAATCAGGGCCCAAACCTCTTTCGGATCCCAACCCCAAAAACGGCCCCATGAATAATCGGCCCAGACTCCACCCAGGATGGTTCCGGCAGCTAGGAGAACGGTCCCGAACATGAGAGCCCGGTAACTCAGTTGGTTCAATGAAGCCACTCTCTGACTCAGTTCCGGAGTGTCTCCCCTTCGGGCAATTTTTACGAACTGGAACAGACTCACATTTGAAATCCCCATGGCCAACATGAAGGCTCCATAACTGAGTGTGATAGTGAGCACATGAATCGTGAGCCAATAGTTGCTTCGCAATACCGGGACAAGCGGCCTGATGGTCGGATCCATCACGAGTGGAGCGGCATCTCCGGCAAAAAGTGAAAACCCGGCCAGGATACAAGCGGTGGACATGAGCACCACTTGGCGGTTTTTACGGTAAAGAAGAAACGAGAACACCATGACTCCGAGGCTGACCCAGATAATGGACTCGTACATGTTGGTCACCGGCGGACGATCGGCGACATAACTCCGGAGCAAGAATCCGAGCACATGCAAGAAAACAGCAGAGAAAGTCAGAAACTTTGCCATCATTCGTGGAAATGCATGACGGGAAGCGAACAACCAGAAAAGTCCTGCGAAAAGATAAAAGATCATCGCCTGCAGGAAAGGCCTGAGTCGATTGTACCAGACTTCGGCTTTCAATTTGTTTTCAACGGACGAAAAAGCCGGGACTGATTTTTCCACTGCATCGCGAAGCATGGCGGACTTTTCCTGGACACATTCGGCTTGCCGGTCGAGGTAACACTTCAACATGGCCCCAGCGATCTCCACCTGAGGATTCGAGGTGACCATTCCTTCAGCGAAAGTCTTCCAAGGTGCGTCGGTATCGGATCCAGACGGAGGGGTCAGAGTCCACAGTGCTCCGGTCACAATGGCCTGGAATCTCTCCACCCGGTCCACCACCCTCCTCAACTCCTCGCCTCGCGGATCTTTTTTTCCTGACACCGCATTGATACCGGTACCGGTGACCTGCTCGGCGGACTTCCCGCCCGAGCGGATTCCCTCGGCATACTGCAGGAAGGCGTTACTGGAAAAAAGCTCATTTGGAGAAAACATCTTCCTGCCCGGCTCGAGCAAAAGCTGTTGATTGACCTCCGGAACTGAGATCCGGATGATCTTTTCATCCGCCCAACCTTTCGGGTCGACCATCATCGAGACCAATGTCTCACTCGGATCGAAAGCCCCGTAAGACCTGGAGCCCGTGATCGCCAACAGGGTCTCCCTGGCGAACTCATCGAATGGTTTCAACCTTCCTCCGCTCTGCACTGGAAGAAGACGGAGATCATTCAGCCGGACCCCGGGTAGCGGAGTCGGGGCACCTTGAGCCGACAAGTTCAATCCGAGAAGCCCGATCAGGACGATGAAACCCTTTTTCATGAAGTACCCTCCACCTTGCGTTTCCGCTGGACGACTTTGACGAGATAAAGACTGATGCTTCCGAGAATCAGGAGAATCGATCCCCAGTACTTGAGGACACGCCCGGGATCATGATTGACCGAGAGAATCGTGGTCACGGGCCGCGGAATCTCAGGAATGTAACTGGCCTGATAAAAGGTATAACCCTTGTTCTCGAGCGGTTCGTTCATCGTGATGTGATGAACCGGGGGGGTGTTCAGTTCTGCTGGATTTTTGATCTGATCCACCACCCTGACAAAAGAAGAGTAAGCAGCCGGGTCCATGGTTCCGGGATTGTGTTTCAATTCGAACCGATCGAGCTGGATCCCGAATGGCAGGACCACCCGCTTCGGATAGTAACCGATCAAACGACGGACACCGTCCTGTGACGTGAAATCAGCCCGATCACCCAAACCCAGCCAGAGTTTCGACTCGGGATTCTCGAGCAGGGAGATCCGGATGGCGGGCTGGGGAATCGTAGTGCCCATCCCCTGTGGCTTCACTTTGACCGGGATATAGTCAGTACGATTCGCCCCATTTGCCAAAAATGCCTTCAATTGGATCCGTATCGGCATTTTCCAACCGGGCTCGAGAATCAGTGGTGGCGAGCCGGGCTTCAACTTGGAAAGGTCGATCTTACCCGTTTTCTTCTCTCCTCGTACGGAAACAGACTCGAACGAGAGAGCCCCCTTCTCCGAGGCGACAAAATCGAATCGGGCTTCCCCGGAGGGAAATCCGAGTGCTTCCAGATCCTGACGACCTTCTTTTCGGATGAGAAACCGTGCAGGACCGAGTTTCTGACTCGACCATCCGGCATCCCCCGCCCAAAGCCAGAACTCGGGTGCACCACCCATTGGAGCTCCGATGATCTTCACCTGCACCGCCGGTGCGGATTTTTCAACCGCCGTACCCGGCATCTCGACGAACCGGACCCTCGGCTCGGCATCGGGAATGATCTGGTCGACCCGTATTCCGAATTCGGGAAACACCTTGCCTGAGAATTTCTCCGCCACCGGAGCTGGCATCCAGTCGAACGGCACGGTCCGCACATCCTCGTTCACTTTCATGACCAAGACGTGTTGATCGAGCTCCACTGCGGAATTGATCTCCCCCTCCGATACCTGGAGAGACCCGTCGAGGCCGTCCCGATAAGTGATCCAGGAACCGGTCAGGATCATGAGGATTCCGGCATGAGCCATCAGAAATGGAGTGTGCTTCCGCTTCCAAGGGAGACGGCTCAAAGCCACAGCAAGAATGTTCAGACCGAGGAGCGCGAGAAGCCCGTAAAACCAAGCGGCCCGATACACGTAATACTGCGCCGTCTTGGCATCATGCAGACTCTCAAGCACGGTGGCCACAGAAAGGGTCACAGCCAGGGAAGCAATCACCAGCACGGCGAGCTTCAGGGAAATCAGAACCCGCCAAATGCTCTCGAATATCCGGCTCAGCGACTCACGCATCCTTCACCGCACGGCCCCGGTTGTGACTCCGGTTCCGATGTCCTTACTCCGGTCCGGGGTGGTACCCCCGTGACGGACCAATGCCACTCCGGCCATAGCCAGAACCGCCCTTTGCGCGTGAGCTTCGGATTCGAGATAGTCGACCGGTACAGAAGTGTCCTTCCGCTCGTCATAAACACGATCGTAACGGCTGACCCGGTAGAACCAACCCGCCTTCCTGCCCACCAAATGACGTCCTCGTGACCTCATCCGGGAAGCAAAAAACGGATTTTGGCGGGAACCGGGAGCCGTGAAGTCAATCACCAGATCGACTTGCTCGGGTCCGGCGACACCCACCGGATCACCGCTGGTTGAAATGAAGAAAACAGCAGACCCCGGGTAAGCGTGAGTGATGAGGTTCCTGAGACCTCCCTGATCGAAAGACATCGCCTTGGAAGAGAGCACCACCAAAACCGACTTGACCCCAGTGAACTTCTGTCCGACTTCCATCACCTGATCCTCCTTATTCGACCCCGTTCAAATCCCGGATCACCTGATCCACGTGCCCTTTGACCGAGACCTTGGAATAAACCTTCTCGATACTTCCGTCCGCACCGATCACTACAGTGGTCCGCTCGATACCCATATACTTCCGACCGTAAAGGCTCTTTTCCTTCCAGACTCCGAAAGCCTCGCACATCTTGCCCTCTGCGTCGGACAACAACGGGAACGGTAGCCCGAGCTTGTCCTTGAATTTCCGGTGCGAACTCTCGTTGTCACGGCTCACACCGTAAACCCTGATCCCCATGGACTCGAGCCTGGAGAAAGAGTCCCTGAAGTCACAAGACTCCTGGGTGCAGCCCGGAGTATGATCTTTCGGATAGAAATACAGAACGGTTCGCTGCCCTTTCAAAGAGTTGAGCGAGACCGTCTGTCCATCCTGATCCGGCACGGAAAACGCCGGCGCCTTGCGGCCCGGCATCAAACCCGAATCACTCACTTTTGTTCCGGAGCTTCGGTGGTCTCGGACTGGGCCTGCGCTCCGGCTTCCTTGACCACCACGGGCTTTTTTGCGGATTTCTTACCCCCGCGCTTACCCCCGCGCTTACCCCTAACCTTTTTCTGGATGAACTCCGCCGCTTCGAGAGCACTCACATTCTTCAGGATATTCTCGAACTCCTTGCGCTGGGTCTCGACGAACTTGGCGAATTTTGCCAATTCCTGCGGGACCGCCTTCTGGAGCTTCTGGATCTCCTTCGCTTCCTTCTCGAGGATCGACTTCACCTTCTTCACGTCGGTGGTCTTGATCAGGCGTTGAAGCTCCTGCTTTGAAGCCTCAGCGTACTTCTTCGCTTCTTGAAGGGTGTCTTTGCTCATCAGACCCTTGAGCTGTTTTTGCTTGGTCTTGAGCTGTCCGACCACCTCTTTGAACTTATTGAGGTCGATTTTCTTGGTCATGGTTTTCATTCCTTTCCGGATGACTTTGCCAGTGTTCATTTCAGGATTCAGAAACGGCCGATGACTTCGTTCTTTTCGAAGAAGTAAGAAATCTCGCGGTCTGCCGAAGTGGCACTGTCGGATCCGTGAACAGCATTCGCCTCGATACTGTCGGCAAAATCTTTGCGGATGGTCCCTGGAGCGGCCTTGGACGGATCGGTGGCACCCATGATCTCACGGTTCAGAGCCACTGCGTTCTCGCCTTCGAGAACCATCAGAAGCACAGGCCCGCTGGTCATGAAGTTCACCAGGCTTCCGAAGAATGGACGCTCTTTGTGCTCGATGTAGAACCCTTCGGCCTTCTCTTTGGAAAGACGGGTGAACTTAGCCGCAGCGATCCGAAGGCCGCGCGACTCGAAACGGTCTACGATCTTACCGATATTGTTTTTTGCAACTGCATTGGGTTTCACGATACTGAAGGTTTTTTCGACTGCCATATGATTCTCCTTTGTTATTTCACTTTCAAATTCACAGATTGAACTTACAGTTTCATCGCATCTTTCAGAGTCACTCCGAGAGTGGCCGGAGAACGCGAAATCCTCACGCCAGCAGCTTCGAGCGCCTTGAATTTTTCCTCGGCGGTGCCTTTACCACCCGAAATGATCGCTCCGGCATGTCCCATCCGCTTACCCGGAGGAGCAGATGCACCACCGATAAAACCGGCAACTGGCTTTTTCATGTTCTTTTTAATCCACTCGGCGGCTTCTTCCTCGGCGGTACCGCCGATTTCACCGATCATGATGACGCCATCAGTATCCGGGTCATGATTGAAAGCCTCGAGTACATCGATGAAGTTCGTCCCGTTGACCGGATCACCACCGATTCCCACGCAGGTGCTTTGCCCGATTCCGAGCTTGGTCAACTGGTGGACGGCCTCGTAGGTCAGTGTTCCGGAGCGGGAGACCACTCCCACCCGACCGGGAAGGTGGATGTGACCGGGCATGATGCCGATCTTGCACTCACCCGGAGTGATGATTCCCGGACAATTCGGCCCGATCAGACGCGAACCACGCTCCTTCACGTATCGCTTGGTGGCGATCATGTCGGCGATCGGGATTCCCTCGGTGATGCAGATGATGAGCGGGATACCGGCATCAGCAGCCTCACAAATCGAATCTGCCGCGAACGGAGGAGGGACGAAAATCATCGTCGCATTCGCTCCGGTATGCTTCACCGCCTCGACAACGGTATTGAACACCGGAAAACCGTCGACAGTCTGTCCGCCCTTGCCGGGAGTCACACCCCCGACCACACGGCAGCCACCAACTTTTGAGCCATAGTCATCGCAACCTTTGGCATGGAACAGGCCCTGGGAACCGGTGATTCCCTGAACCAGGAGCTTGGTATTCTTATTTACCCAAATCGACATCGTATCGTCTCCTTATTTAGCCGCTTCGACGACTTTACGGGCGGCATCAGCGAGATCATCCGCCGGGGTGATCTTCAGTCCGCTTTCCGCGAGCATTTTTTTACCGAGTTCAACATTGGTACCCTCGAGCCTGACCACCAACGGAACGGTGAGAGCGAGCTCCCTGGCAGCGGCGATCACACCTTCGGCAATCACATCGCACTTCATGATTCCGCCGAAAATATTGACGAGAATCGCCTTCACCTTCGGATCTTTCAGGATGATTTTGAATGCTTGGGCCACCTTCTCTTTCGAGGCCCCACCGCCCACGTCGAGGAAATTGGCCGGAGTACCTCCATGCAACTTGATGATGTCGAGAGTCGCCATCGCGAGCCCGGCACCGTTCACGAGACATCCGATATTCCCGTCGAGGGCGATGTAAGCGAGCTCGTACTTGGAAGCCTCCACATCTTGTGCGTTCTCTTCGAGAAGATCGCGCATTTCCATCAAATCAGGATGCCGGAAAAGTGCGTTATCATCGAAATTGACTTTCGCATCCAGAGCCAAAAGACGGTTGTCGCCGGTGATCACCATTGGATTGATTTCGACCTGAGAGCAATCCATCTTCATGAAACACTCGTATACTCCCTTGAAAAACTGAACCGCTTCTTTCAGCGATTCCGCGGGAAGTCCGAGCGCGGTGGCAAGCGTACGGCCATGGAAAGGCTGGAAGCCGGTGCCCGGATTGATCACGACACGGAAGATTTTCTCCGGATGAGTCTCGGCAACCTCCTCGATCTCCATCCCGCCTTCGGTGGAAGCCATCATAACCACCTGGGAGAGCGCCCGATCCAGCACCACACCGAGATAGTATTCTTTCTTGATGTCTGATCCGCCTTCGATCCAGAGTTTGTGCACCTTTTTGCCCGCGGCTCCGGTCTGGGGAGTCACCAGGACCTTGCCCATGATGGCGGTTGCAGCAGCACCGACGTCGGAGAGGTTCTTGCAAACCTTCACTCCACCTGCTTTTCCGCGTCCACCGGCATGAATCTGGGCCTTCACGACGAACACTGCGGGATTCACTTCTTTTTTCAGCTTCTCAGCCGCCTCGGTCGCCTCTTTGGCGATCTGATCGGCTGACTTGAAGGTGATTCCATCGCGAGAGCCCTCAACGAGCACTCCTTCGGAAACCGGCACCTTGAAACGCTTGAGCAGGCTCTTGGCCTGGTATTCATGGATATTCATCAGTTGAGCCCCAATCTCTTCATGTCATCCACCAGACCTTTTACTGCTGCAGTGGACTTACCGAACATGTCTTTTTCTTCGGCATTCAGTTCGAGGACGGGAATGCCTTCGAGTCCCTTGGCTCCGAGTTTGGCCAATACGCCGACGAACAGACCCTCAACGCCGTACTCGCCTTTCAGCAATACCGCACAGGGAAGCACGCGCTTCTTGTCACGCACAATGGCCTCAACCATCTGGATGGTTGAAGCGGCAGGCGCATAGTAGGCCGACCCGGTCTTCAGCAGCTCGACGATTTCGAGACCGCCTTTGCGTGTACGATCGACAATCGCGTCGATCCGTTCTTTGGAAAGCATCTGGGTCAGGGGCACGCCACCGACCGAAACGTAGCGGGGCATGGGGACCATGGTGTCGCCGTGGCCGCCGAACACGAAGGCCTGAACGTCTTCTACGCTGACATCACACTCCATGGCGATGAAGCTGCGGAAACGCGCGCCGTCGAGGACTCCCGCCATTCCGAGAACCCGCTCGCGTGGAAATCCCGAGGCTTCAAGTGCTACGTGGCACATGGCATCGAGTGGATTCGAAACAATGATGAGGACCGCATTCGGAGAGTGCTTGGCCACATTCTGCGCGCACTCTTTCACGATTTTGGCATTGGTCGCGAGCAAATCGTCACGACTCATTCCGGGCTTGCGAGGAAGACCTGCAGTGATCACCACCACGTCGGATCCTGCGGTGAGCGCATAATCGGATCCACCCGTCAGGCGGGAATCGAATCCCTCCACGGGAGAAGCTTCGAACAGATCAAGCGCCTTTCCCTTGGCAGCATCGCCGTTGATGTCGATCAGAACCACATCTCCGAGCTCCTTGCTCGCTGCCCAGTGAGCGCATGTGGACCCAACGAAACCCGCACCAATGATGGAAATTTTTGGCCGACGATTTGCCATGATGTGTTCCTTTCTTGAGATTGAAGATTGCTCCGAATGTACACGAAATCTCGGCGGGTGTTAAAGGTTAATTGCGGGAAACACACACCCGTGACGCATGGCTCAAAAACTGAGGATCAAAGTGCACGAAAGAGAGGAAAGCCAATCGATAGGCCAGCGCTCTTGACCGAGAACGACCCCGTGCTGACCGGTTCCTGCCAGTTAATGAAGTTGAACTCGGTGAAGAACTTCGCGTTACCGTACCGGATCCAGGTATTGACGTAGGAACGACCCTCGATCTTGGGATAGAAAAAGCCTCCGAGCGTCAGATTCTGGGTCCGGAGCAGGCAATCCCGGAAACTCATTTCGACCCCTTGCGGAGCACTCATCCGGTGCAGGTATTCTCCGTTACTCCGGAAACTGAGCGCATGGGCGCCCAGCAAAAGGTTGAGGGTGACCCGTTCATCGATTCCCCGGAACTGTTCGACAATGACATAGACACCGGTGTCCACTTCCGGACTCTTCCGGACCGGAAAGGCCGAGAACAGTGCCATCTTGAGTGCATCATTGAAGAGGTATGCCGCGTAGACAGTCGCAAATGGCCTCAAAACTTCCATATGGGAATACGGACCGAGTCCCAAACTGACCGATAGAGGACGAAAACGGTCTGGAAGGGGTGCGGCCAGCGTCATCGATTCGCTTCCCTTGGCAAGATCGTAGACCGGGGTGTTTCCGGAGAACGAGAGAGAATGAGTGATTCCGTCCACGCTCTCGGAAAGGGAACTTCCGATCCTGACTGGCTCACTTGGATTCTCGCTCTCCCAAAGCAGATCCACATCCATCCTGAGTCCGTACCCGGTTTCCTGATTCGGGTGGGTTGGCCTGCAGATCACATGCCCCCAGGAACGACTCAAAGAGGGTGCCTGGATTCTCAGGGGTGTCGAACTGCAGGAGGCGTCCAGGATGATGGGCTGCTTCAAAGGCGCTTGTGGTTTGAACCTCGGACGTATCACCGAGGGTGAAGCCCCGCCGATACGGAGTTCATTTCCCGACTCTTGGGATAAAACCACCGGAAGCTCGAGCTCCGACTCACGACTTTCGAAATGGCGACCCCGATAGGAAACCGGGGTTCCGGGTGGAAGTTGAACCCTGATCCGGGCGCGGGGGACGAGGAATCGGCGTTCAATGCGGACCCATTCGAAGCTACCCTCGACCCAACGCCAAGGCACGAGAGCCTCGATGGTGAAGTCTTTGAGACGGAGATCATTGGGAGTGAAAACAAAAGGGTCAGCCGCCTCCAAGGCGCGTTCGGTCCAGGCATGAGCGCTGCCGGTTCCCAAAAAACCCAAGGATGCGATCAGAAGCAGTGCGATCACAGTGACTCCGCCGCCCGCTTCAGAACGGATTCAATGACCGAAAGCCCCTGCTCCATTTCAGGTCCGGTGATGACCAACGGAGGAGCGAACCGGATGGTGTGGACCTGGGTCTGCTTGGCCAGAACCCCATGCTCGGCGAGTTCGTGACAAAGATCATAGGCCGTTCGCTTGCCGCCCTTTCCGTTATCACCATGGGGACGAATCACGATGGCATTCAGCAAGCCCTTTCCCCGGACGGTTTCGATCAAGGGGGAATTCAAGGACGAGAGCCGCTCTCGGAACACTTTTCCAGAAGCAAAGGCACTTTCTGCGAGTTTTTCATCGAGCAAAACCTCGACAGCCGCCCGTGCGACAGCACATGCCAAAGGGTTACCGCCGAAAGTGGAGCCGTGCTCACCGGGACGGATGGTCAGGATCACTTCAGAAGAACCGAGCACGGCAGAAACCGGCAGGATCCCGCCAGAAAGCGCTTTCCCCAAAATCAGAAGATCCGGTTTCACCTGCTCATAATCACAGGCCAGCATTTTTCCGGTTCGGGCAAGACCGGTTTGCACCTCATCGGCGATGAACAGCACCCTGACCTTTCGGCACAAGGCCGAAGCACCGGAAAGATACCCTTCCGGAGGAACCACCACCCCGGCTTCTCCCTGAATGGGCTCGAACAGGAACCCGACGACATCCGGATCCTCGAGCGCCTTCTCAAGTGCCTCGAGATCACCGAAAGGAACCGTGATGAAGCCCGGCAGGTAAGGCCCGAAGCCCCCTCTCGAAGCCGGGTCGGTGGAAGCGGAAATGATTCCGAGGGTCCGGCCGTGAAAATTCCCCGAACAGACGATGACTTTGCCTCGATCCTGAGGAACACCTTTCACATCATAGCCCCAACGACGCGCAAGCTTGATGGCGGTTTCTACAGCCTCGGCACCCGAATTCATGGGAATCAGCCGTTCGAAACCCAGCAACCCGCAAAGCCATGCTTCGAAGGGTCCGAGCTGATCGTTGTAAAAGGCACGGGAGGTCAGCGTGAGTCTCTCGGCTTGATCCCGGAGCGCGCCCACGATTTTGGGGTGGCAGTGCCCCTGATTGACCGCACTGTAGGCAGATAGGAAATCCAGATATTCTTTTCCGTCAACGTCCCAGACACGGGCCCCTTTCCCGCGAGAAAGCACCACAGGAAGTGGAGCATAGTTTTTTCCGCCAAAGGCGTTCTCGAGATCGACAAAACCGCTGGACCGCTCAGAAAGGTGCATAACGGGAGTTTAGCTCAAGCACCGTGTGGTGTATAGTGGAGTAGGACGGAACCTCGATGAACCCTAAATCCCCCACCCTTAAGCTCCTGTACCGGGACGCACAGCTCCTTGCCGCACACAAGCCGGAGGGGATAACGACTTACGGGGAGTCGCACGGTCGGGGGGATGGGGGCCTCAAAGAATTACTCGAAGAGCAACTGAACCAGAGACTCTTCCCCGTACACCGCATTGATGCGGACACTTCGGGGGTGGTGGTCTTCGCCCTCGATCCGAAAAGCGCCTCGAGCCTCATTCGCTCATTCCGCGAGCATCGGGTCAAAAAAACCTACTCCGCCTGGTGCACGGGTGAATTGTCGGGATCCGGTTCGATCAAAACCCCTTTGCGCAAACACAAATCAAAGGAAACAGAACCTGCCCGGACCGATTACCGCGCATTGAAACACTCCCGTGGGGCGACACTGGTCGAGGTGATGCCCCATACCGGACGGTTCCACCAGATCAGGCGCCACTTCGATCAGATCGGACACCCCCTGGTCGGGGATCCATTATATGGAAATCCGGAGTCCTGGACCGGCTTTTTCAAAAAAGAGCCCCGACTCATGCTCCAGGCCCAATCCCTTGAATTTCCTCATCCGAAATCGGGAAAAACCCACCTCATCCGAACAAAAATCCCCCTTTCCATCTGAGCCCAACCGCGCTAGCCTCCCCCCATGAAATTCCCCGGCAGACGGAAGAGCAAACACTATTTCCCGATCACGGAAAAAGACCGCGGAAACATCGATCATAATTTCACCGCAGACGAGTCTTTCCATGTGGTCGGAATCGACCAGCTCCTGGTCGATATCGAGTGCACGGTGGACGAAGCGTTTTTGGCAGAGCACGGTCTGATCAAAGGACAAAGCCAGCTCGTGGACGAGCAGCTCGCGGACCTGATGTACCAGAAACTGAAACTCGCGGGTCGGATCACGGGCGAGTTCGCCGGTGGTACCGTGGGTAACACCCTCCATAATTTCTGCGTTCTTTCGGACGAGCGCGCGGTGCTGATCGGTGCGATCTCCCAGAAGATCAATGTGGGAGACTACGCATTCAAGTACATCGCATCGACCTCATCCAAAGTGGACTTGAACCACCTCCAACCATGCGACTCTCCGATGGGCAGGGCCATGTGCTTCATCACTCCCGACGGGGAACGGACTTTCGGAATTTCGAAAGGCTGCATGAACGAGCTTTCCGAGGACCACATCCCCGCGACCATCATCGAGAAATCCTGCGCGCTGATGATATCGGCCTACATTCTCCGAGATTCCAACTGGCCGATTTCCCGCTCGACACTGAAAGCCTGCGAGATCGCACGGCGGGCCGGCGTTCCGATAGTTCTCACGCTGGGTACGAGCGCATTGGTATCCGAGAAAAAGGATTTCTTTATCGAGTTCATCAGGAATCACGTCAACGTGCTTGCCATGAACCACGAGGAGGCCATAGCCCTCACCGGGATAGAAGATCCCCTCCTCTCTCTGGAAAAAACCCTCGAACTCACCGACATGGTTCTGCTGACAGTTGGAGCGCAAGGACTCTATGTGGGGGGGCATGTCGACAGGAAGCGTGCCAGACGGACCGAACACGAGCTTCACACCAAGTCGATTGTGAACTACAACCTCTACGAATACTCGCGGGCCATGAGGCAGTCGGATTGCGAGGATCCGATCCGGATCTATTCCCACATCAATCCTTTCATGGGCGGTCCCGTGGTGATCCGGAACACCAACGGTGCCGGTGATGGAGCACTCGCAGCCCTGCTCCATGATATGGCGGCCAACCGTTATCACAGGATGAAGATTCCCAATTCACCGAAACACGCTGCGAACTATCTGACTTACTCGTCCCTCTCACAAATCTGCAAGTATTCGAATCGTGTCAGTTTCGAAATCCTCTCCCGGAACTCTCCGAGACTTTTCCGGGGACTCCCCGAGCGTGAGGAGAGCCTGGACGAGGATTACTGGGCGAAGTGATCACTCCAATGATTTGGCAGCGTTTTCGAACAGGGGAAGCCCCTGTCCGGGGGCGGCTGCGCGGGTGGGATTCAGCACCCAGTCTTCAGAATGGATCCAACTGAGAAAGTATTCAGGATGGGGCTGCATCCCGAGGATCCGACCGGTCAGATCACAGAGCCCGAGAACCTGCTCTTGATCGGAAGATTTCAGGCAAGCCATGCCCAATCTTTCCAGCTTGCCGCGGGCCTCGACCATCGCTCCGGGTTCGATGACAAACTCGGTATCGGTCATGTTGACGGGCAGATCGAGAGCACCCAGCCCCTTCAACCAGACACAACGGTTCCCGCTCGGAATCGCCCGCACCCAGCGTTCCTGAACCTGGGCGGTCGGGTTGGTCCTGAGCGTATAATCTTCACCGAACACTTTCAGGTGCAACAGGGTCTGAAATCCGGTTCCGACTCCGAGGACGAGTCCACCACGTTCGGCGAACTTTGAAAGATTCCAACGGAAAGCATGCTCGATCTTGAGCGCGAGAGCCTTCCCTCCTCCGAGAATGGAGGAGTAGGGACTTCCACCCGGTAAAACAACCAGTCGGTACTTCAGGCAAAGCTGCTCCATATCGATCCGGTAGTCTAGAACGCCCTGGACATCGAGCACCTCTGGATCGAATCCCGCCAGGTTCAAAGACTGTATGAAAAAGCGCTCTCCGCGTGCGCCCGGGGAATTCAGAATCAATGCTCGGTACTTGTTCATGCAAGATCCTCGATGGCGATGGTTTTCACACGGTCTTCGTCGTCCCGGATGACCAGATAAGGCGAAGTCGTGATCCGTCCGACAAATTCGTATTCCACACCGACCACCCTCCATTCTTCTTCAACAGCGAAGCGCTCATTCTCACTCACGCTGACAAAGAAGCCGCCTGGGAAATGGTGCTGAAGACGGACGTCCGCCCCGAGCCGGCGCTTAAGCAGGGCACTAATCAGTGCTTTCACAGCGGGTTCATCGCCTGATTCACTCGACTCGATCGCAATGGCACTGTGGAGTCCGGTTTGATAGCGCCCCTCGAATCCGGCCAACCAACGGGTTCCCGCTTGCTCGAAATCACCGGGTAGCCAATAAATGCGGTCATTGACGAACTTGAACTCCTCGGTCCGCGCAGTACGGACATCCGAAATGCGTGAAATGATTTGAAGTGCCAACCAATGCGCATGGATAGAACCGTTCCGGATCGCTTCAGTCTCGAGGACCAGGATCCCGAAATGCTTTTGGAGTTTACCGAGTATCGCGGACCAGGATTGAATCCCGTTCAAGTAGGAAGCCTGGATGGATTGGATCTGACCTCCCGCCGCCGTGCTTTTCCGGAGAAGGTAATCGAGCCTGGCTTCATTGAACTCCAGACCGACCAGATCCGACAGCACGACGATCCCAGACCAACTCGAAAGCTCTGGACGGATCACCACGGGTGATACGCCAGTAGGTCGCATTTCGGGCTTCAATACCAGCTCCTCGGTCGAAAACCGGTTCCGGAACTGACGGGGGGCGGACAAATGATCGACGGAATACACGGGTTCGGAGAACAAATCCTCGATCACCGGCTTCACTACTTTATTTTTTGCAAAAAACTCCCTGATATTCACCTTGGCCGCGCACTCACCCGCTTCCAGCACACGGATATCTCCGGTCAGAGTCGTCGTTCCAAAGTGAATGAAGGGAATGCCACGGGTCCTGAGTTCACCAAACAACCAATCACGCTTTTCCGGAATCACGCCCCACAGGAACCCCAAGGACAAGGGAGCGGTCAAGTGCTTCCGCAGCCATTCCGAAACACCATCCACCACCAGATCAAATCCATACTGCGCCTGGGGCGGAACCGATTTCAAGCAATCGAGCAATGTTCTGGAGGCGGTATCGACCGAAAACGCGATTGATTCGCCGAGGATGGCGTGTTGATAGGCGGCCTTCAAATTACCGAAAAACACGAGATTCCGGAGCTCGACCTGATCCGCATGCCCGACATAAACCAGATCGAGAATGGACTCCGTTTCGACCGAACCGCGGGACTCCAGCCTGGGGTCGAGGACACTCACACTACCAGTCCAAAAATAGGAAGGGGCGGTCTCGTTCACATCCTCCAAAACCTTCATCAGGGCCATGGGCGTATCGGTGGCAATCGCAGTCCGTTCTACCGCGGTCTCGAAATCGGTCCTGATCCGGAGGGGGGATTCCATTCCCAAATCACTCCGCCAAAGACGGGTCGGTTCAGGGAGGACTCCGAGAATACTCTGAAATCTCATTGAACCGCGCCGGCAATGATGCTCCAACTGCTGCTTGCAGAGTTGGTACTCGGTGACCGTGAGAGGATCTTCGTTCAGTGTGCCGGTCGAGAAACGGATATCGGGCCTGAAACTCCACTCCTCGCCTTGTATCAGGACCGGAGCCCGTCCGGAATCGCCGGAGGGCTGTAGCAATACCTTTTCTACACCCGACCAGCCG
This sequence comes from Bdellovibrio sp. ZAP7, assembly GCA_945874535.1. Taxonomy (GTDB): domain Bacteria; phylum Bdellovibrionota; class UBA1018; order UBA1018; family CAIMNF01; genus CAIMNF01. Next base: position 18,490 of record CAMCGZ010000006.1, on the reverse strand, counting down.
GGACGCTCCTCACTTCCGCGAGTGGTAGCACGGAATTGAAGTAATCTGGAACGGCTCGCCTGCTGGGGATTCATCAGGTATTTACCCACCTGCTCGGATTGGAATCTCGCGTTCCGTTTCAGTTCCTCTTCAGAGAGCAGCGACCAGGACTCCAGGCGTTCCTGTGAGAACCAGTTCCTGGCGATCCACTCGAGATCGGACTGGGTCAACTTGGCGCCCTCGACCAACATGAGTTCACCTGTCACGACACGATCTCCGGAATGCTTCCGCCCGAGAACGGTTTGCATGGCATCACAAATCACCAGAGCTTCTTCGTCATGAGCATTCAAACGCTTCCGCTTCTCGATCCCGTGAAATACTCCTGGTCGGAACGGTGAATCCTGCATCAGATCGAACAGGGTTCCGGAGGATCCGGCCGCCGAGGGAAGGAGATCTCCGGTGAAAACCCAGTCGGTCACCGGATTTTTGAAACAATGCTGGATGGCCTGCACCACTTTGTCACGGGGCGCCTCGAACTCCATCCATGCAACATTCAACTTGCGGATCCATCTCACCTTCTCGCCGATTCCGGAATGGAGCTCGGTGATCTTCTGATGGATTCTTTTGGCTTCGGGATCCGAGAATCCCGCCTTAAAACCACTTTCGACTCTGACGAACATCTCAGACCTTCCCCCGGATCATGCGTTCAAGCCCCTGGTATTCTGTTTCAAACCCCGACTTGACCGCCGGATCGAGGAACGGAGCAGGCTCCACACAAAGGCGCTTCCATTCGGTCAGACCGAGTTCGCTCGCTTGGCGGCGAGCACGGATCACCCCCTCATACCAGGAGGTCTTGGAGTAATAACCGAGCAATGCCCCTGGATGGATCCACGCCCCTTGATCTTCAAGCATCAAATCATCCGGCTCGAATGCATCGAGAAGGACCGTGGCACCATCGGAATCAAGCCCGAACCGGAGCCTGACCGAATGAAGCCTGAATACCCGGATTTGGTAACGGGCCCATGCAGCGACCCATGCGGCCTGGAGGAACAACTCCTGGAGACGTTCGGGGGTGAAACCCGTGATGGCCAAAGCTTCAGTGAGGCCGATCTTGCGCTCACACGGATCCGCCGTCAGAACCAGCTCCATCAGAGGAAAATCAAAGGTCGCTCCAGCCTGTAAAATCCGGAGTGAGGCGGTCTTGGGAATCGAGACCGCATCTGTGTTGAGTCCCTCGAGGCTGTGAGCATTCAATTCAAAATGGCACTCGATCTCAAACGGGAGACGCTTCGGCCCTCGAGCATGACGCCAGGGCTCGAAATTGTGGCTGGCACGGCCCATGACCAGCGCTTGGGGAATCCGGATCTCTTCGAAATGTTCGCACACTGGATACCAATTGGACCCGCGGTAAAGGAGCGCGGGATCCGAGACCAACACGGAGCGGGGCAGAAGCTGATTTTGAACCGAAGACTTGAAAGTCTCATCCGGGATCGATCCTGCAAAATTCGACTTCAAGGGCAAAGCGTCAGCAAGAGCGTTCAAACCGGAACTGACTGCTCCTCCCTGGGAGAGTGAGGCACCGGACTTCCTGAAACTCAGTGCCTCAGGTGAGCGGAGGAACTGACGCCAGGATTCGGAATCGCAATACCTGGAATTCAAAACAGAGAACACGAGGGCCGAAACCCGTCCGCGCCCAGCGAGGGCATCAGGCATTCTGCCCCAGTTCAACACCGAGAAATGATCGTGAAAACGATGGACCACGAAACGGCTCTCTCCATGATCCTCGAGCCTGACCGGTCCATAAGAGTCCTTGGTCACGTGACGCAGAAATGAGTCAAGCATGACCCGAAGTTATCGGTCACTGATCCATTTGCGCAAGCGGATTCAGATAGAGGCGGAAGGTTTTGTCGCGGTGCCTCCGAATTGCAAAAACACCCTCACCCTTTTCGTCGGCAAGTGCGGCATAAAAACCCGGATCCAACACCTGAAGTTCACTGACAGTGACCCCCTCGTGCTTTCCGAAATCAATGATCACCTTTGACTCATCGATTATCCCTGTGATCGGACTCATTTGATTCTGGCTCATCGATCGATTCTCCCTTTTAAATTCTGAAGGGTGGAATCCAAGGTGGCAAGCGTCAGAAGTTTGACTACACCTGCTTGATGAACTTCTCGCGCGGAAAGCGGATCTGAGGCCCCCAGATCCCTCTGGAGGGATTCTCCCTGCCCACGGAGATCACCATCACCACCCGGTCTGCACGCGTCAGCTTCAGCAATCGACGCACTCGGGACTCATCAAAGCCCTCCATCGGACAAGTGGAAAATCCCTGTGCCGAAATGGCGAGCATGAAGTTTTCTGATGCGAGTGCAGCCGATTTGATACTCACTTCCTCGATATCCCGACCGGACCAGGGCCGCCGCACCATGGGGCGAAACCAACCCGCCACATTGAACAAAAGCCATTTCACAGGTGAGAGCCATCTGAATCCGTAGGTGAATGGGATGAGCTTGGAATAATAATCGAGTGCGAATGCCGGAGCCTGATTCGCAGTGAGTTTCCGCAACATTTCGTCCCGGTTTTCTTTCCACCTCCGGGGCTCTGCGACCACCACGATCAATTCCCGGGCGGTCCGTGCGGCACCCTGACTCATGCAAGCCTGAACCAACAAGGCCTTCTCACGGGGACTCCTCACCCAATAGAAACCCCAGGTCTGCATGTTGGAAGAGTTCGGTGCAAGTAGGGCTGCATCCAGCGCGCGCTCGATCACCTCACCGGGAACATCCTCCTCGGTATACGCCCGAACACTCCGTCTGACCCGAACCGTTTCAAAAAATTCCATACCCACACCCTACCTCGATTCTGATTCCGAAGGTATCCTCTTGGTATGGACCAAAAACTCATCGAAGCCACCGTCCGCGCTCTCAGCCACAGCCAGGTTTTCCATGGGATCGAGCTTCCTGCACTCGAGGCCTTGGTCCAAACCTCAGAGCGGGTAGAAACCGCTCCGGGACAACCCCTGCTCGAGCAGGATGGCAGAGTCAAAGGCCTCCACGTCATCGTCGAAGGCTCTGCTCAGATCCTGAAAGGAGGCACTCCGCTGGCCATTCTGGGGCGGGGAGCATTCTTCGGAGAAATCTCCCTGTTCGGAGTGTCTTTTACTGCCACCGCTGACGTCGTAGCTAAAGATCGAACGGTGTGCATCATTCTCCAGAAGCCCCACCTGGAGCAATGGGGGAAAAAACACCCTTCAGCCGAACGGGCTTTCCTTTACCGGATGTGCACCGAATTGAGTCGAAGACTCTACTCCACTTCCGAACGACTCTGAGTACGATACCAGATTCAGTGGTTCACGAAACGGCAAGAAAGCTGACCGCTCTTGCCCTGATAACGGATATTGTCACTCTGTGGACGACAGTAATCGTTCCCGAGGGAATCGTCACAACGGAAGTACTGGGTGATGAAGTACTGCCCTTCGATTTTTTCAAGATACCGGAACGTCGTTCCGACTTTGGGAACGCTGGTCTCAAACAGATAAAGCTGATCGTCGCGGATGTCTCCATTGCTCACCAGCTGAAGGCGCTGAATGGTGTTGTCCGGATTCAGGCTGAGGGTGGTCGCAGAGATCTGACCGGTGAGGTCGGTGGGCTCCACCCGGACTTCCAGGATGCGGTCTGCAGACTTTCTTACTTCGCACTCGAGAGCGAAATCACGAGGACCTCCGGCAGCTCGGGCTGCGGAAGCGGAAAACACCAGACTGAGAACGAGAATCGATTTCAAAGCATTCATGCGACACTCCTTGGAAGATGGGCGAACGCTAGCATAGAAACCGGGGCTTGCCAATGGCCGTCACCCACGGAAAACTCATTTGATTTCATTAGGGTTCCGACCAGATCCCGCGAATGGCTCCGGCCCGGGCATCTTCTTTGCCCAGGGAACCCAGTCCAAACCCCTCCTGAATCAGACGCAGGACTGAGTAGTGATCTGCCCGGGAAACCATGCGGGATCCGGGAATCACGTTGGCCCCATAGAGTACGGTGAAGATCCGGTTCGGGCCGACATAGGACTCGCTCTCGTCATAGGTCACGATGAACAGGGTATTCCTGACCACCTCGACATCGTTCAAGACCGCGCCGAAAGTGGCCCCGAACCACCGGGCAGCGTGCGCGGCTCCGGTGTCATGCCCATCGTCCACCAAGTCCGGAATGAACATGGAATAATCGGGAAGCTCCTTGCGCTTCAGATCCTCGAAAAACCGCTCTGCAGGAACCACTCGAGCGCACTCGGTCGGATCGTTTTGAACGCTTTTGAAGCTGAGAAAGGGCACATGCTTCCGGACATAATTTCCGAGTCTCTTCCCCAGGAAGCAATTTCCGGGATAGCCCTGTGCATAGGCTTTCCAGGTCTTACCTTTTTCACGAAGTAAATCCCCGAGGTGACGCCCTTCGAGATCGACATTCCCATCGAGCCTCACCCCCATCGTACTCCCCGCGATCATGGCGATGTAATTCGGCTGGGAGGGATGGGTGACACCCCGGAAATCCTGCAACCAAGCCCCTGAACGCGCCAAAGCTGCGAAAGCAGGCTGGGCCAGAGCATCGTCGAGATCGGCGTTCTCGAACACGATGTGGACCACGCGTTCGAAACGGGGACCGGCATGGGCCGAAACAGTCACCAAAGAAGACAGAAGCAGTGCGACAAGCATGGGCCGAACCCTACCCCGTCAGGCACCTGAAAGCAATGCTGGACAGCCCCTGGTTGAGACGATCAGCGCCCGCCGATGCGATCCAATCCGTTCATGTAGGGCTGGAGGGCTTGAGGAACCCGGATCGCCCCGTTCGGAAGCTGGTGGTTTTCGAGCAAAGGAATCAGGATTCGTGGTGTGGCCACAGCGGTGTTGTTCAAGGTGTGAATGAACCGCACTTTGTCTTCCTTGTCGCGATACCGGAGATTCGCCCGGCGGGCTTGCCAATCGTGCAGACTCGAGCAGGAATGGGTTTCACGGTACCTTCCTTCGGAAGGCACCCAGCACTCCACATCGTGCATCCGGTATTTTCCGGCGCCCATGTCGCCCGTGCAAACTTCGATCACCCGATAAGGGAGCTCGAGGGCTTGAACGATCTCCTCGGAAGTCCCGAGCAGTTCCCGGTGCCAGTGTTCGGATTCCTCCGCATCATTCCGGCAGAATACGAATTGCTCCACTTTGTTGAACTGATGGACACGCATGAGACCCCGGACATCCTTGCCGGCACTTCCCGCCTCCCGACGGAAGCACGGAGAAAAGGCTCCGATCCGCTTGGGAAGATCGGCCTCGGACATGATCTCGCCACTGTACAAGGAGGTCACCGGGACTTCGGCTGTTCCGGACAGGTACAGGTCGTCTTCCTTCAAATGATAAACTTGCTCTCTTCCAGCTGGAAAGTGGCCGGTTCCGAAGAGTGCCGCCTCCCGGACCATCGCCGGAACGGTGATGATCTGGGATCCTTTCTTAGCCAGGTGATCCAGGGCGAAACGGATCACCGCGAACTCATAGAGTGCGAGTTCGTTCTTGAGTGCGATCATTCGTGATCCGGAAACTTGCGCCATCCGTTCGAACTCGGCCCAGTGATTGGCCAGAGTCAGATCTACATGATCCTTGAACGCAAAATCAAAAGCCGGAACGCTTCCGCCCTTCCTGCGCTCGACATTCTCGGAATCGTCTTTCCCAACCGGCACATCCGCGGCCGGCACCAAGGGCGTCAGCCACAACAGCTGTTTCAAAGACTCTTCCCTGACCGCAACCTCGGGCTCGAGTTTCGAAATCTCCTGTCCGATGGCACGACCCCGTTCGATCAGCCCCGGACGCTCCTCGGGAGTGGCCTTCGGCATTTTCTTCGCGTTGGCGTTTTTCTCTTCTTGGAGGGCCTGAAGTTTCTTTTTCGCGTCGAGCACCTCCACGTCCAGAGCGAGTAACTCGTCGAGGTTCAACGAGACGCGCTTTTCGGTGATGGCTTTACGGACCAGATCCTTGTTTTCACGGATGTATCTCAAATCGAGCATGGGGAGAGTCTAGCTTCAGTGCCCCTACGCCGGCAACCCCTTTCAGGAGTTCAAAGACCGGATCCACGCTTCGATTGTAGGCAGATCCGAGGGAGAGGCTTCAAGCACCCACTCGCCCTTCGGATAGGCGACGCAGGCCACGCCCGAATCGCATTTCCCGAGGCAGCCAGACTTGTTCACCCGGACCTTGCCCCGGAGCCCGGAGTCAGCCGACTTGGTCCAGACCTTGAGGTGGTCCACGATGTCCTGTCCGCCCTTCGGCCCGCAACTTTGCCCCTTTTCCTTGGTGTTCGAACAAACCAGGATGTGGAGGTCATACTGTTCAGCGCTTTTCTCGATTCTCATGTCCGGGTCTCCCTCAACAGTTCCAATACCGTATCCACCTCGTTCGCGGAACAAAAAGCGTGAGGAGAAATCCTGACAAAACCGCCCCGCTTGGCGAGCGCAACACGGGCTTCCCCGCAACGCTGTAAAAACAGGCCCTCGTGGGAGGGGCTCAGCCGGAGACTGGTGATTCCACCCCGCTGATCGAAGGGAGTGACCAATTCGAGACCCTGATCGAGAATTCCGCGCCTGAGCCGTTCTGAGCATTCCCGAATCCGACTTTCGATGGCTGCGACCCCGACACTTTCGATCAAAGAAACCGAAGCTCCGAGAGCGAGAACCGGAACAAATCCATAACCTCCCGGCTCGAAACGTCGCGCACTCGATTCCATCCCCGCATCCGGATCGGCAAAGGTCCCGAAGCGATTGAAGGTTCCACCCCCGACTACGATCGGCCGGAGCCACTGCATGAATTCCGGTTTTGCAGCGAAGAACCCCTGACCGTTGATCGAGCAGAGCCACTTGTGGGAGCCTCCCGCAACAAAGTCCACCGGCAGGGAATCGAAGTGAAAGGGCAATTGGCCCAGACCCTGAATCGCATCCACAACCAGGAAAGCCCCTTGCTGACGACAATGCTCCCCGAGACGGACCAGGTCGATGATCGCCCCGGTCTGGAACTGGACCCACGAAACCGCCACGATCCGGATTCCCGGTACGATGGCTTCGAGGAGCTTCGCTTCATCCACCGAGCAGTCCGCATCGTGCGGCAAACTGACCAGGGTCGCACCCGAACGTTCACAAGCGACTTTCCATGGATAAAAATTCGAGGAATATTCCTGATCGAGCGTGAGCACGCGGTCACCAGGGCGAAGCGGAAATCCGAGCGCTGCGATCGAAAGCGCCGTGGCGCAATTGGGTGTCCACGCAACCTGAGCGGGATCCGCCCCGAGAAACCGCGCCAGTGTCAACCGTGCCGCTCTTGCTTCGGCGAGGAGATCCGCATCGTGAAGAGAGGTCCCCTCCCGCATCCGGGAGACAGCCCGTTCGATAGTGGTCGCCGTCACCGAGGGTATGGGGGTGATTCCGGCACTGTTGAAATGAATCCCGCGACGCTGCTGGAATTGCTCTGTGTAGGCTTGAATATCGATCTTCATTTGATCCGCTCCGCTTGACGTTCGAGATCCGCAGTCCATTCCTCCCAATAACGGGGAGATTCGAAATGGGGAAAAGCCTTCTGGAATGCCGGATCTTCATAGCGCTTGGCGATCCAGGTGGCGTAGTGAACCATGCGGAGGGCACGGAGAATCTCGACCAAGGCGAGACTGCCCGGGGGCAGGTCTTTCATTTGCAAATAACCCTCCACCAAATGATGAAGGGAATCATCGTCCGGAGCGAGCAACCAGAGATCCTGCACGGGGGGACCTGTGACCATATCGTCGAAGTCGATGAAGAAAAAACCGTTTCGCTCATTCCAGAGCAAATTTCCGGCATGGCAATCGCCATGGATCCTTTGAAGCGGATGATTCCGGAACCGCTCGTCAGCGAGGCCCAGAAGCGGATCCATCACCGCGAGGATCCGGGTTTCCAGAGGTCCGGGGATCCGCCCCGATGCGCCGAGGAAGCCGATCGAAGCCCGCCCGTAGGTGTCGGGAGTGAGCCGGACCCGCGTCGGAGCCTGGCGCCTGATCCCGACTGAGTGCATCCGGGCAATCAAACGCCCCAATTGTTCCAGCCGTTCCGGAGAAAGGTCCTCCGGCTGGCGACCTCCGACCTTGGGGTAGAGGCAATAAAACAACCCTTCTGGCGTCTGTCGGAGGGTATCCCCTTCCCGCTCGAACCAATCCGGAACCACCACCGGGACCTCGGAGTCTTGGATCTCGAGCATGAACTCATGCTCCTCCCGGATCTGGGATTCGCTCCACCGACCGGGCCGGTAAAATTTGGCGATCTTCCGGGTGCCGTTCTCGAACTCGATCTCATACACCCGGTTCTCGAAACTGGCTAAGGGCTGGCAAAATCCGGTACAGCGCTCTTTTTTACCCAGGACCGGATCCCGCTCCACCGCATCCATGACCCGATCGGGAGTCAGGTCGAAAAAAAACCGGGTGGGCCCGGATCCCCAGCTGAGCTCGCTCATATTCCCGGTTTTAACATTGAGTTTGAGAGCTTTCCTCAAGTTTGTTAGAAGCTAGCCTATGAAACACTCCGCCAGCCCTCCTCGCAAGCGATCCCCCCTTGTGGTGATCTTCACGACGGTTTTTCTCGATCTGGTCGGATTCGGCATCATCATCCCCCTGGTCGGGATCTACGGGCGCCACTATGGCGCCACCCCGCTCGAGCTTGCCGTGCTCGGTTCCGTGTATTCTCTGATGCAGTTCTTCTTCTCTCCGGTGTGGGGCCGCCTTTCCGACCGGCTGGGCAGACGTCCGATCCTGCTTCTTTCTTTGCTGGGATCGACCCTTTCGTACTTTCTGTTCGCTTTTTCAAACACGCTCGGCCTCATCATCCTCTCCCGCGCACTGGCGGGGATCTTCGCAGCCAATATTTCTACCGCTCAAGCCTACATCGCGGACATCACCCCCCCGAAGGACCGGGCCAAAGGCATGGGGCTGATCGGAGCGGCTTTCGGGATCGGGTTCACCCTCGGTCCGCCGCTGGGAGGGATCTCGACCGCCAAACTCGGCATGAGTGCTCCCGGCCTGATCGCAGGCACCCTCTGTCTCCTGAATCTGATCCTGGCGTGGTTCCGCCTCGAAGAAAGTCTTCCGGAATTGATACGGAAAGAAAATGAATCGAAAGCGGCAGTCGGAAAACGCTCAGCTCAATGGACCACCTTCAAACGCATCCTGAACGATCCGGCGCTGTTGCTTCCGGTCATCTCGACCTTCTTTGCCACCTTTGCCTTCTCGAATCTTGAGCAAGTATTCTCACTCCTGATCCAGAAGCGATTCGACCTTGGAACTGAATCGGCCGCCTATAAAACAGGGATGGTGCTGATGTGGTCCGGAATCCTCGGCGCCTTCATCCAAGGAGGCCTCATCCGGAAACTCGTTCCCAAATACGGCGAAAAACGCCTATTGATCACCGGCCTCGCACTGCAGGGGGCCGCCATGGTGCTCTTCGCCCACAGTTCCACCTATGAGGCGTTTTTCTATAATGCCATTCCACTCGCGCTCGGGAGTGGCCTCATTAACCCGACACTGGCCTCTTTGGTTTCCAAAAGGGCCCTGGCTGATGAGCAAGGCGCGGTCATCGGACTGAAGGAGGGCATGAGCTCGCTTGCTCGGATCGCGGGGCCTTTTTGCGGGCTCCTCGCTTTCGGATTCAAAATGGAGCTCCCCTTCTACATCGGCTGCCTGACCGTCGTGGCACTTTCTCTGGTCTGGATTCGGCGGGAAGGATTCAACTCGAACTGAGGTAGGCCTGGATGATTTCCTGAGGCGAAACTGTCGCCGTTCCACGCTTGCTGACCTCGACACCTGCGGCAAGGTTCGAAACGAACGCAGCTTCCTCGAGCTTCGCTCCAGAAGCGAGAGAAAGAGCGAGCACGGAAATCACCGTGTCTCCGGCTCCAGAGACATCGTAAACCTCACGCGCAAAAGTCGGAATGAGTACAGGCTTCGCTTGGGCGTTTTTGAAAATGGCCATGCCATCCTTACCGAGCGTGATGATCAAGCTGTCCGCCCGCGTTTCTTTCATGATGGTGTGACCGGCACGGAGAAGGGTCTCATCGCTCTCGATCTTCATCCCCGCCAAAGCTTCAGCTTCTTTTTTATTGGGAGTGAGCAAGGTGGCCCCCGAGTACCATCGGGCTGGAGTTTTCAAATGCGGATCCACCAGCACGGGGATCTTCCGCTTCCGTGCCTCGGTGATCACGGCCTTCAACATGACCTCGTTCAACAGACCCTTCGAATAATCCTCGATGATCAGTGCGGTCGAACGTTTCACCGCTTTCAATGCTGAAGAAAGAACGCGCTTCTGAATCACGGAAGATAGCGAATGGGTGTCTTCATAATCGACCCTGAGCATCTGCTGGGTCTCGGCGACAATCCGCTCCTTCAAGATGGTCCGCCGGGACGAGTCTGGAACCAAACCGCTCACAGGCAAAGTCTTCTCTTTCAATAGCGCCTCGAGATCATGCGCGTCCTTGTCCTTGCCGACCACACCAGTCAACTCGGCGTTCCCGCCGAGAGCCACAATGTTATCCGCCACATTCGCCGCAAGACCGAGCTTCAAAGTCTCTTTTTCAACCGCAACAATCGGAACCGGAGCTTCAGGAGAAATCCGGTCGACCCTCCCCTGGGTGTAGCGGTCGATCCCGACGTCCCCGAGCACCGCCACGCGCTGTTCTCTGAACCGCGACAACAACTGGACGAGTTCCTCTTCTGGCAGGGTCACAGGATGGGGTTTGGTCTTCATGGGTGAAGGGTCTCCAGGGTGCGCATCGCGGAATTCACATCGAAAAGATCCATACAATCATAAACCGGACACCTCTGGCCTGCACAGCGGTATTTTTCAGGGCAGGAGACCTCGGGAATCCAAACAGAACAGGGTCGTACCAACGGACCCCAACGTTTCTCCGACAAAACAAACAAAGGAGGAAAAATCGCCAACACAGGAGTCCCGACAGCCGCGGCCAGGTGGAGCGGTCCGGTTCCATGAGCGACGACCGTTCTCGCTTGTCTCATCACCTCCGCGAGCCCGTCGAGTCCGATTCCGGCATCGCCTCCCAGTACCGTCACACCGGGAACCTTCGAGCGGAAGGCCTCGATCAGCGCTCCTTCGGCAGGCCCCCCACTCACCAAGACCGGAACTCCTTTTTTCACCAAACCGGAAGCCAGCGCTTGAAGCGCCTCCTGCTTGACGTATCGTGCGGAACCGCTCGATCCCGGGTGGATCACCACGTAGCTCCGCGGAATGAGCCCCCCGTCCGATAAGAACTTCGACGCTGATTGCTTGGCACTGTCGGATGTCTCGATCCAGGCTCTCGGAACGGACTCCTCCTTCGCGGCATAACGACTCAACAAATCGAGGTTGTATTCGGCCTCGTGCATGAGACAACGCGAGCGTCTTTGAAATCTTCCCCGGTTGAAATGGAAAAACGACCTCAAAGTCGAATATGGCCCCACCCGGATCGGAATTCCGGCCTTCGAGACCGCCCGGGTCACCGCGGATTCATCCCGGAGGACGAAAGCTGCATCGTAGGAGGATTCCCGGAGCACCTTCGTCAAATCATCACCCGGCATCTGCGGGTCATAAACCAAAGTCCGCACCGGTTCGTTGTAGCGCAAAACAGGAGTCCATTCCTTGCGGACCAGGAAATCGATCTTCGCCTCTGGAAATGCCCGGACCAAACGACGTAGAACCGGGGTGGCGAGGATCACATCCCCGAGGCGATCCGTGCGGGTCACGAGGATCCGCTTCATTCAGACCTTCACTCCGAGCCCGGGGAATCTTTCTACGATACGTTCTGAAATCATCCTCACCACCTCTTCCAGAGTATGGGAGGTGGTATCGATCTCGATCGCATCGACCGCTTTCTTGAGGGGCGCGATGGCCCGGTTCGAATCTCCCTCGTCCCGGAGGCGGATCTGCTCGCGAAGCTCCTCAAAGGAAATGGGCTCGCTATCCTGGGCCTCGAGCTCGGCCAAACGGCGTTTTACACGTTCATCGATACTGGCTGTGAGAAAAAACTTGATCGATGCATCCGGAAAAATCACGGTCCCGATGTCTCGGCCTTCGAGAATGGAAGGAGCCTGGAGACCGAGCCCGCGCTGAAGTCCCTTCAAGGCCGAACGGACACCCGGAATGGCCGAAACCTTCGAGGCCATCATGCTCATATCCGGAGTCCGCAACTGGGACGTGACGTCCTTCCCGTTTGCAAACAAGCGGTTCTTCGGATTCTTTTCCTGCACCCGTTTGAACTCGAACTGGGCTTTTTCGGCGATCCGGGTGATGGCGGCATGATCCGCCTCCTCAAAATCGAGATTGAAACCGGCTTCAGTCGCAAGATAAGCCACCGCACGATACAAGGACCCGGTGTTCACATGCACCAGGTGGAAAAGGTCCGCGATTTTTTTTGTCACCGAACTTTTGCCGGTGCCCGCGGGTCCGTCGACCGCGACAACAAAGGGATTGGCCATGAACCGGAGCGTATCACGGATTCAGCGGATTTTGTGCTTTTTCAGGCTCAGAAACGCCTTCTGAGCGACCCGGTTCTGGGCAGGAGTACCCACTGTGACCCGGAGCCAGTCCGGGAGTCCATAATTGGCCACAGGCCTGAAAATAACTCCGAGTCGCAAACACGCCTCGAACACCTCGGGACCGGACATCCCGAACCCCTGCCGGGTATTGATCAGGAAGAAGTTCCCCTGGGAGGGAAGAAAGGGAACTCCAAGATCGGTGAAAAACTTCTTCATCGACTTCATGCCCTCACGGTTGATCCGGATGCTCTTCTTGATGAATTCCTTGTCGGCAAGTGCGGCTTCGGCACCGACCAATCCCGGGCCCGAAACATTGAAGGGCATTCGGACTTTCTGCACGTACTTCGCCAGATCATTCCGCATGATCCCGTAACCCACCCGAAGCCCGCCCAGACCGTAGATTTTGGAGAAGGTCTTCAGCACCGAGACATTCGAGAATTTCCGGTAAAGCGCCACGGGATCGGGAAGATCCTTAGCGCTCACGTACTCCCAATAAGCGTAGTCCAGAATCACGTGCACCGAGCCGTCCCGTACCTTCTCGACTTCACTTAAAAACGAGGTGAGTTCTCGCTCGGTCACATAGGTCCCCGTGGGATTGTTCGGATTCGGAATCGCCACGAGCTTGACCCTCGGATTGGAACGGATCAATTCAAGCATGGCAGGAAGGTCGAAGCGGTAGTCCTGGGTCATCCGGCTGAAGAGCGTATCGACACCCTGGATCCTTGCCGAAATGGGATAGGCGGCAAAAACTCCGTCACTGGCAACCATGAAATCACCCGGCACACAAAACGAACGGATCAACAGCTCAATGACCTCGTTCGACCCGTTCCCGAGTACAATCTCTTCGAAAGAAACTTTCTCGAGCTTGGCGAGCGCATGGCGCAAACGGTACCCGCTGGCATCCGGATACAATTGCAGGTCCTTCATGGACTTCTTGATGGCGGCGACCGCTTTCGGAGAGGGCCCGAGAGGATTCTCATTCGATGCCAGCTTGATCACCCGCTTCACACCGTATTCACGCTGGGTTTCCTCGATCGGCTTCCCGGCGATATAGGGTTTCAATTGCTCAATGTAACTCGGAACCTGAATCGACATCTTCCGCTCCTCAAATGACCGGTTTTACTTTCACAGTGGCCCGGTTCACGCTCGTCCATTCCTTGCTGAACCTGTCCAGGAGTGCATCGATCCAGCTTTCGATCACTGTCGCTTCAAGAGCTCCGGTCAAACCCGCTGCCCGGACCGGAGCACCCTCCGCATCCAGATTGATCCCGAGGTGCAGTAGCACGGAAACCGGAGATGCGGTGACAATTGAGACACTGAGTTTTCCGCCAGCCAGAAAAAGATCGTCCCCATCGCGACTCACCTCGAGCCCCAACGCCCGGAGTCTGGCAGCTGCCTCTAGAACCAGGTGCCGTTGGATCCAGACACCCTCCCGGAGGGTGATCCCGAAAAATTCTCCGAGAAAGTGGACCATCTCCTTGGCCGCAATGTGGTCCGCCGCCAGTCGGTCTTCCCAATCCACCAAGTGCGCGGTCTCCACCCGACACGGACCCCGGAAAGCCACAATAGCCGACCCTTCGATCCCGAAGCGGGAGAGGATGAAATGCGGCCTGAGCTCGGGCCCCGTATACGGCATGGACTCGGACGAACGGAACACGGTCAGGCTCATGTACTACCCCCTGTTGCACGGATGAATCGTTTGCACGATTCGCACTTTCCACACATTTTTTCGCCACCGTGGTAGCAGGACCAGACCATTTCGAAAGGAAAAGTCTTGGGGAGATTCCTGAGAGCCTCGACGATCTCGCTCTTGATCATCATATCGGTGTAACAGGCGAGCTTCACTTTCCCGGCGGTCGAGTACTTGAGTGCCAGGTTGGCCGTTCCCAGAAACTGGGAAGAGTTATCAGGAAAGGTGGCCGCCTCTTCCTTGTTGAATCCGACAACGACCTGCTGAGCGCCCATGCTCTCGGCCAAAGCGGCCGCCGCATTGATCAGGACACCATTCCGATTGGGTACCCAAACCGCTTTTGCAGTCTCCGTGGCCGACTTCAGATCATCAAGCCCGGCCGTATCCGGCTCCGGAATATCGATGGACCCTGCGGTCAGCGCACTTCCACCGAGACCGCCCAACCACTTCAAATCCAAAACGCGGTGAGGGACCCCGTAATATTCGGCCAGTTTCCGTGATGCATGGATCTCCGGACTGGCAGCACGCTGCCCGTAATCGACCGTCAGTGCGAGCACGGGGCGATCGAAATGATCGGCGATAGCCAGATTGGCACTGCTATCGAGCCCTCCAGACAGGAGAACGACAGTTTTCAGACGGGAGTTTTCCACCCTTCCAACTTAGATTCACTTCGAGCCCCACGCAATCCGAAAAGGCCGGATTAACGCCATGAGTCACTCGTCAGATCAGCTTTTTTGACTTGAAGAGGCGGATCGCAGCCTCGTTGGCGTACACATTGGGAACAAAGTTGATGTAGTGAGAGAGTCGTTTCACGATCGAGTTTTCGACCTCGATCAGAAGCTTGACCCCCGAGCGCTTGGTGAGGATCTTCACCGGCTCGAGCTCGAGATACAGGGGTCCCTTCCTCTCCTTCTTTTTCAATTTCTCGCGCGAGGCGGTGAAAGAGATGTCTTTCTCGGGAATGTCGGCCAGGATCCACTCTTTGCCGGTCCCATACTGATCGATCACTCGCTCCATATCCGATACGATGGCACGGATCCGCTTGACCCGCTTTTCGCGTTCCTTTTCGGATCCGGAGGCCTCGAGAATCCGGTGCTCGAACTCGGGGTGATGCACTGTCTTGGGCGCCTTCCGGTAAAGAAGCATTTCGATCAACTCATTGGTATTCCGGTCTTCAATGAGACCCAGTTGCCGGACTTCCTGACAACGATTGATGAAGTAAACATCGTTCCACCAGAAAAACCGCTCGTCCCGGTCTTCGATCATTTGAAGGAGATCGTGAAACTGGTGAATCAGGTCCTCTTCAAGAAACTTCTCCGCGATTTGTGTCGAGATGACATCGAACTTCGATGACTGTTGGTTCTTGATCACCTGCGAGTACCAATTGAAGCGGGCAATCAAAAAATCCTCGACTGCTCGCATGGCATTCTCGCGCACTCCGAAACCGACCTGGCCTCTGCCGATGTCGAAGGTGGCAAGATTGGCGAGGATGTAATCCCGGTCGAACTGACCGTATTGGATCCCGGTGTAATAAGAATCGCGGAGCAGATAATCCATCCGGTCTGCGTCGAGATCGGAATGCATGAGCTGATTTGCGACCATGTAGGGAGATTCACCCTTGATGATTTTTGAGATCATGGCCACATCAAAACCGAAATCCTCCAGGATGCGGGTGATCCCCCCTTCGTAGCGGGTATTCTTGATGATGAAAGCGCCGAGGTGCTCATGGTTGTTGGAAAGTGTCTTGGCCCTCTTGGGCAAGCGCCGCGCATCATTTCCATGCCTCATGTAGGCGTACTCGACCGTGTGTGAGAACGGGAAAGTACCGATGTCGTGCATGAGAGCCGAGATCCTGAGACTCTTGTGGAGCATGGCGGCCTGGGAAGTGGCCCGGGCATCGAAGAGTTCGTGATCCGGCACTGCAAGCCCCAGAGCCCGGAGCATCTGGTCCATCGAGTGCATCACGCCGATCGTGTGGGCAAAACGATTGTGCTCAGCCCCGGGGAAAATGTAGTTGGCGAAACTCAGTTGTTTGATCCAACGCAGTCTCTGAAAAAACGGTGAATTGATGATCTGTTCTTCCCACTCCGTAATCGGGATGAACCCATACAGGACATCATAGAGTACGCTTCGCTTCACGGTGCACCGCTCCTTCCCGTATAGGTTAACCCAGAGTCACCGGCCTTGCACCTTGCATTTGAATTGAAGGACTCGGTCTGGTATCAAGCCCGTGATGGAACCGCTTCCAAAACTGAGCCCTCGCCCCGCCTGCTCGGAAGACCTCGACTCCGTGTTGGCCATCGAGGGCGCAAGCCACCCTTTCCCTTGGTCCCGCTCCGGTTTTGAAAAAGAGCTCTCGACAGCTTGGTCCCGTTTTCTGGTTCTCACGGACGATGAAACGGATTCCCGGATTTTTGCTTACATGGTGTACTGGATCCAGACTGAAGGGGTCTCCCTGCTCAACATCACGGTGGCGCCCGAATGGCGGGGAACGGGGCTCAGTCGCAAGCTCATGCAATTGATGATCCAGGACACCATCCGGGAAGAGATTCCGAGAATCCTGCTCGAGGTCCGGGAAAGCAATCTGACCGCAATCCGTTTGTATGAGTCCTGCGGGTTCAAAAAAACCCATGAACGCAGGTCTTTTTATTCCAATGGCGAATCGGCGTGGGTGATGGAGAGCAGAACCGAAGGAATCGAAACACCGATTCAATGAGAGGTGAGAGCCACCCTACTGGCAATTTTTGCGCATCACCAGGTGTTCAAGGGGCTGGTACACCGATGCGCAGCCCCGGGTCTCCCGCACCTTGCCGAAGTGCAATCGAAGGATCGCAGTATCCCGCACCGCGATCTCTTTGGCTCCCTTTCTTCCGATGTAGTGCACTTTGAGTTCGAGCCGGTCTCCTGGCAGCCTCCGCACCGAGACATCCGCAGGGCGGTCGTCGGGGATCAAATACTCGGGACGTCGGAGCATCGGATCCGCGACCGGAGCTTCCTGCTGTGAGGGCCAGGTTTTCAGTTTAAGTCCTTTCAGGCAGACCGACTCCCCGCCTTGCCAGCGGAAACCCGAAAGCTCGAGCTCGAGGTAATCCTGAGCGATCTGCTGAAGGTCCTCACAATCCTCTTCGGAATACAAAGACTCCACGACCACGGGACTGGCCACTCCCCCTGAAGCGAAGAGGAGCGCTAGCCAGAATACTTTCATGGCGCCCTCCCTCCAGCCGCACAACAAAGGGCACACTCAGATTCCCGGGAAGAAGGAAGACCTGACACCGGAACTCGGCACCCGGGCCCGGCCCCGGTATGACGCTCCACCTTGAGTGGTGACGAAGGGGTGCTCGCAGCCTGGTAACCCCGTCCCATGACTTTCTGAACACAGTCGGGCAGCGCCCACTCCTGCAATGCATGATCCCACAGGGATCCCGGATGATCCTCACTGATCAATGATCCGAAGGTCCCTTGCCTCACCCGCGATCCGTGACGCCCCTCTTGGGAGAGGAAAACGACAGAAATCTGAAATTTGGAACTATCCATCAACCATTCGCGACAGAGCTGCTGAGCGCCGGATACGGGATTCTTTCCTGAGAATCGGAGTGGGGTGGAGTCAGCGGCCAGGCGGGCATCGATCCCGAAAGGATCCTCACCCACGGAGGCCACAATCATCGCCTGATGGCCGAGACGCAGGAGGTCCCCGCCCTTCATGGGTGATCCGGCAGAGATCTCCTGGAAACACCCGGGCTTGTTCTGAAGTCCGGCCCTCTCCAATGAACGCCTCACGAAACCCTGACTGCCTTCGGAATCCACGGATTCGCGGAATGAGTTCAAGACCGGACGGTTCATCCGACAGCCCCCGGTCAGGACTGCTGCTTCCATCCTGGCTCCGGTGAACAGGTCCCGATGTTCTTGGATCGATCGAGAAGGACTATCCGAACCGGAAGTGACCCGACACACGCGCTGCCCCTTGAACAGCTGATCCCACTGCTGTTGGATCGACTTTCCGGATACCCCGCTCTTCGCATCGCAAACCGACTCGCACGACACAGCAGCCCCTGCATGGGAAGGAGCCCCCCATCCCGAAAAAATCCAAAGCACTGCCCACAAAACCCGATCGTTCCGCCCCATCGAATTCAGTTTACCACGGGACCCGGAGGCTGTGCGTCAAGCTTTTTGATCGGGACCGTACTCCACGGAGACTACACTGAATTCGTTGAGTACCGCACCCCCATCGAGTTCCCAGTCCAAGTGCTCGACTTTCGT
>CAMCGZ010000005.1 GCA_945874535.1 Bdellovibrio sp. ZAP7 | reverse complement strand
GGAGTCCGGACTATGTTGCGCTGAAGATGAGAGAAGGCAAGGCAGTGATTGCCGTCACAGACGAGGGTGAATGGGTCGGCTTCTGTTACATCGAAGCCTGGGGTCATGAGCAGTTCGTGGCCAATTCAGGTTTGATTGTTGCTCCGGCTTTCAGAAAAAGCGGAGTCGCCACCCAGATCAAGCGCAGGATCTTCAATCTGTCGCGCACCAAGTTCCCGAACGCGAAAATTTTCGGCCTGACAACCGGCTTGGCAGTCATGAAAATGAACAGCGAACTCGGCTACGTCCCCGTCACCTACAGCGAGCTCACTGACGATGAAGAGTTCTGGGCCGGGTGCAGATCTTGCGTGAACTTCGAAATCCTCACCAGCAAGGGGCGGAAGAACTGCCTCTGTACGGCGATGCTGTTCGACCCGACACGTCCATCCAAATCCTCCCAGGAGAACGAACCCAAATGAGCAAACCTAAAGTCATTCTCGGATTCAGCGGAGGTCTCGATACCTCCTTTTGCGTGAAACACCTCACCCTCGACAAAGGGATGGAAGTTCACAGTGTACTGGTCGATACCGGCGGGTTCTCGGATGCTGAACGGAAGCGCATCGAAGAACATGCCTACAAGCTCGGTGTGGCCAAACACACCACCGTACTCGCAGCCAAAACCTATTACGACCGGATCATCAAATTCCTCGTCTTCGGGAATGTGTTGAAAAACAACACCTACCCTCTGAGCGTCAGCGCCGAGCGCTTGATTCAGGCACTCGAGATCGCACGGGTTGCCCGTGCCGAAGGTGTCTCTGCTGTGGCACACGGAAGCACTGGAGCGGGAAATGACCAGGTCCGATTCGATCTGATCTTCAACACGCTTCTCCCCGACGCCGAAATCCTCACTCCGATCCGCGACCTGCGCCTCTCCCGCGAAGAGGAAATCGCCTACCTCCAGAAACACGGTGTGGAGATGGATTTCAAAAAGGCAGCCTACTCGATCAACAAAGGACTCTGGGGAACCAGCGTGGGAGGGCGGGAAACTCTGAATTCTCTGGGAACCCTCCCGGAAGAAGCCTGGCCCACCCCGGCTACCAAAACCGGTAATGAATCGGTGAAGCTCGGGTTCCGTAAGGGTGAACTCGTTTCCCTCAACGGTAATGAGTACGCCCATCCGATCGAAGCCATCCAGGCACTCTCGGCCTTGGCGGCTCCCTATGGCATTGGCCGGGACATCCATGTCGGTGACACCATCATCGGAATCAAGGGCCGGGTCGGATTCGAGGCGGCCGCCCCCCTGATCATCTTGAAGTCCCACCACCTTCTCGAAAAACACGTCCTGACCAAGTGGCAGCAGAACCTCAAAGAGCAGCTGGCCCAATTCTACGGCAATCACCTGCATGAAGGCCAGGTCCTCGATCCTGTCATGCGCGACATCGAATCCTTCTTTAACCATTCTCAAGAACGTGTCACCGGTTCCGTCACAGTCGAGCTGCTGCCTTTCCGCTTCGCACTCGCCGGTATCGAGTCCGAATTCGACCTCATGAAGAGCAAGCTCGGTCAGTACGGTGAAATGAACACCGGATGGAGCGGCCAGGACGTGAGAGGGTTCACCAAGATTTTCGGCAACCAGCTCAAAATTTATCACACCATGGATCAGGGACGGGGATGGAACCCGTAAACGTCGGCATCATCGGAGCGGCAGGCTATACGGGCGGAGAGCTGTTGCGTCTCCTCCTCGGCCACCCCGGTGTGCGGATACTGTTCGCACAAAGCCGGAGTCAGGCGGGGAAACCTGTATCTTCTGTTCACGATGATTTACGCGGGGTCACTGATCTCCACTTCATCGAAACCGCGAACTTGCAGGACCCTTCCTTGCAGGCGCTATTTCTCACCCTTCCCCACGGCGAGACTCGAAAAGTCCTGGAAAAAGAGAACTTGCCACAAACAGTGCGCCTCATCGACCTTTCAAATGATTTCCGCCTCCATGGCGATGCAAAACTCGGCAAAAGAACTTTTGTTTACGGCTTACCGGAGCTCAATCGCGAAAAAATCCGGATTTCCGATGCCATTGCCAATCCGGGATGCTTCGCCAGTGCCATCCAGTTCGCACTGCTGCCCCTTGCGAAAGCAGGAATCCTCGGCGATGTGGCCGTGACCGGAATCACCGGTTCGACCGGTGCCGGCCAGAAACTCTCCGAAACCAGCCATTTCAGTTTCCGTTCCAATAATATTCAAGCCTACAAAACGCTCGAGCACCAGCACGTCGACGAGATCGAAGAAAGCCTGGTCTCCCTTCAAGGTCCGAGCGCTCAAGGAACAGTCTCTTTCATCCCTTGGCGCGGTGACTTCACTCGCGGGATCTTCATCAGTGCGCAGACCTCCTGCTCCTGGTCACAGGAGGAGGCGCTCCGGAACTTCCGGTCTTTCTATGACGGACACCCCTTCATTCACGTCACAGATCAGCCGATCGACATGAAGGCAGTCGTGAATACCAATCGAGTACAGATTGAAATCCACAAGTCCGGATCGAAGCTCGCCATCCATTGTGCGATCGACAACCTCCTCAAGGGCGCAAGTGGCCAGGCTGTACAGAACCTGAATCTGCTTTTCGGGTTTCCTGAAACCACCGGACTCATGCTGAAAGGATCGGCTTTCTGAGATGAATCTCTTCCCCGTTTACCCTTTGAATGATGTCACGATCGTGCGGGCCGAAGGTCAAAGGGTCTACGATCCGGAAGGGCGTGCCTACCTCGACTTTTACGGAGGCCACGCGGTCATCAGCATCGGACACCGTCATCCTCACTGGGTGAAGCGGATCGAGGAGCAACTCTCAAAGATCGCATTCTATTCCAATTCCATCAAACTCCCCATTCAAGAGGAGCTGGCCGAACGTCTTGGAAAGGTGAGCGGCAAACCGGATTACCGGCTCTTCCTCTGCAACAGTGGTGCCGAGGCCAACGAGAACGCTCTCAAACTCGCTTCGTTTCACACTGGCCGCAAAAAAATCGTCGCCTTCAAAAAAGCCTTCCACGGACGGACGTCTCTGGCAGTGGCCGCCACCGACAATCCCTCGATTGTCGCTCCGGTGAATGAAACTCCGAATGTGGTGTTTTTGCCCTTCAATGACCCCGTCACACTGCGGGAACACATGACCCGCGAAGGAAATCAGACCGCTGCGATCATTCTCGAGGGCATCCAAGGGGTGGGCGGTATTCATGTGGCAAGCCCTGAGTTCCTGAAAGCCGTTCGCGACCTTTGCGACCAGCACGGATCCGTTTACATTGCCGACTCGGTACAATGCGGCTACGGAAGGAGCGGGCACTTTTTCGCTCATGACCACTCCGGCGTCGAGGCGGACCTTTATTCCACCGCCAAAGGCATGGGTAACGGTTTCCCGATCGGCGGAGTCCTGATCCATCCCAAATTCAAGGCCTCTTACGGCATGCTCGGCACCACATTCGGAGGAAACCCCCTCGCTTGTGCCGCAGCCCTGGCCGTTCTCGAGGTGATGGAGCGGGATCACCTGATTCCTGCCGCCCGCGAAAAGGGCGAGTGGCTCATGGGTGAACTCAAGAAGATTCCCGGGGTCCTCGGCTTGCGAGGCATGGGCCTCATGATCGGATTCGACCTCCCTGACAGCAAAAAAGATTTCCGGAAGCGGCTCCTCGAGGAGCACCGGATCTTCACGGGTGAGGCCAAACCCAATACCGTACGCCTTCTTCCGGCTTTGAACATCAGCAAGGCCGAGATGGAGGAATTCCTCGAGGCCACGAGGACGCTCTTGAAATGAAACAATTCATTCGTGTCCAAGATGTGAAAGACATCGATGCCCTCATCCGGAAAGGTCGTGAATACAAAGCCAACCGATTGAAAGACGAGGGACTGGGCCGCGGCAAGCGGATCGGCCTCATGTTCTTCAATCCGAGCATGCGCACCCGGCTTTCAACTCAGATCGCAGCCAAGAATCTCGGGCTCGACCCCATTGTCCTCAATGCGGGATCGGAGGGCTGGGCCCTTGAGTTCCAAGATGGCGCCATGATGAATGGCGCCACGGTCGAGCACATCCGGGATGCGGCTCCCATCCTCGGCAACTACTTTGACATCCTTTGCGTCAGAACCTTTCCGAAACTGACCAGCCGCGAGGAAGATGAAAGCGATCAGGTGATCCGGGCATTCATCCGGCATGCGGGAATTCCAATCATCAGCCTCGAAAGTGCAACTTGCCACCCGCTTCAGTCCTTGGCAGACCTGATCACCATCACCGAGAACTTCAGTCAAGCACGGAAACCCAAGGTGGTCCTCACTTGGGCCCCACACATCAAGCCAATCCCCCACTGTGTCGCGAACTCCTTCACCGAATGGATGCTGGCCTGGGGAAAAGCCGACTTCGTGGTCACGGCCCCGAAGGGCTACGAACTCTCTCCCACTTTTGCCAAAGGGGCCACCTTCACTGACCGGCAAGACGAAGCCTTGGAGGGCGCCGATTTTGTTTATGTGAAAAACTGGAGCTCGGTTTCCGAATACGGCAAAGTGCTCGGACACTATCCCGAATGGATGCTGACCGAGAAACATCTGTCCCGTGCTCCCGAATCGAAGGTCATGCACTGCCTTCCACTTCGACGCAACGTCGAGCTCTCGGACGAGATCCTGGACGGGCCACGCAGCCTCCTCACTCCCTTGGCCACCAATCGCGTCTGGTCAGCACAATCCGTGATCTCGGAGATTCTGAGGAATTACTGATGGATCAGACTGTCAATGTGGTCAAAATCGGCGGCAATATCATCAATGACCCGCAGGCGTTGAATACCGTTCTGGACCATTTCGCGCGCCTCGATGGACCGAAGGTCCTGATTCATGGTGGAGGCAAACTCGCCACCGACCTCGCCGGAAAACTCGGGATCCCTCAAACCATGGTCCAAGGTCGACGGGTGACCGATCAAGAAACCCTACGCATTGCCATCATGGTCTACGGCGGTTGGATCAACAAATCGATTGTGGCAGGCCTCCAAGCCCGTGGATTATCGGCCGTGGGGGTCTCCGGTGCTGACTTCGACCTCATCCGTGCGATGAAGCGGAACCCCGTTCCCGTGGACTACGGATTCGTAGGCGACATCACCGGTGTCAATTCAAAGGCACTCAACACCTTGATTCAAACAGGCACCACACCCGTATTCGCCCCCCTCTCGCATGACGGAAAGGGCTCCTTGCTGAATACCAACGCCGATACGATCGCTTATGAGGTGGCTAAAGCCCTGGCTCACGCATTCCAAGTTCGTTTGCTGTTCACTTTCGAAAAAGAAGGCGTTCTCCTCGATGTCTCCGATGAGAGCACCTTGGTGAAGGACCTGACACCGGGACGCTATGCCGAGCTCCGGGCCCAGGGCAAAATCACCGACGGCATGATTCCAAAACTCGAGAACGCTTTCCGGGCGATCGAGGCGGGGGTGAGTGAAGTCATTCTCGGAAAGGCGGAGGTCCTGCCCCGTCTCATCGAACGCAGTACCGGAACGAGGCTTTATCGCAATGCTTGATGATTCGATCGAACTCCTGAAGCTGATGATTTCGACTCCGTCTTTCAGTCGGGATGAGGAGGTCCTCGCCTTAAGGCTCGAAGAGCGCTTCAGCCTTCTCGGGCTGAGCCCGGTGCGATTCAAAAACAATCTGTTCTTCAAGAACCGACACTTCGATCCTGCTAAACCGACCATCCTTCTGAATTCCCATATCGATACGGTAAAACCCAACTCAGGGTACACGCTCGATCCTTTTTCTCCGACCGAACGGGATGGGCGCCTTTACGGACTGGGGAGCAATGACGCAGGCGCCTCGGTGGTTGCCATGGCAGCGGCATTCCGTCACTTCGATACCCGCACCGACTTGAAATACAACCTTGTTTTTGCTCCGACTGCCGAGGAGGAGATTTCCGGTGTGAATGGAATCGAGGCCCTGCTTCCCCGATTCAAAAATGATGGAATTCCCTCCATCGACTGCGCACTAGTGGGAGAACCCACCGGGATGCAGATGGCTGTGGCCGAGAAAGGATTGCTGGTTCTCGACTGTACCATGATCGGGAAGTCCGGCCATGCCGCCCGGGACGAGGGCGACAATGCTATCTACAAAGCGCTCGATGACATCCACTGGTTCAAGGACTTCAAATTCGAACATGTCTCGCCCCTGCTCGGGCCGAACAAAATGACTGTCACCATTCTGAACTCAGGGAGCCAGCACAATGTGGTCCCTCGCGAATGCCAATTCACGGTGGACGTCCGGGTCAACGAGCTTTACGACTTCGATGCAGTACTCGAGACCATCCGCTCTCATGTGAAGAGCGAGGTCAAACCGAGAAGCGTCCGGATCAAATCCACCTCCATCAGTCTCGAACACCCTCTAGTGCGCGCCGGCTTGAATCTGGGACTCAGCCACTACGGCTCTCCCACCACTTCCGACAAAGCACTCATGCCGTTTCCGGCTCTCAAAATCGGACCGGGTGAATCGGCGCGGAGTCACACGGCGGATGAATTTGTTCTCATTTCTGAAATTGAACAGGGAATCCGGATTTACACTGAACTTCTGTCGCAGGTGATTTTATGAAAAAACTTTGGGAAAAGCAGGAGAATGCCCTCACCTCCGCGGTCGAAGCCTTCACCGTGGGCCAGGATCGGATCTGGGACCTCCATCTGGCCCCTTTTGACGTGCTCGGATCGATCGCACATGTGACCATGCTCTCCGAAGCCGGTCTTCTGCCCGAGTCAGATGCTCAGATCCTGGTTCAAGGACTCCGTGAAATCCATGCGGAGATCCTGGCAGGGACGTTCACTCTGGAAGAAGGCGTGGAGGACGTTCACTCGCAAGTGGAGCTCCTGCTCACCCGGAGATTCGGTGATGCCGGGAAGAAGATCCACATGGCCCGCTCCCGAAACGATCAGGTTCTGGTCGACCTGCGCCTTTTTTTACGGGATGAAATCCTGAAGACAGTGCAAAGCACCGGCCGGCTCTTTGACCTGCTTCAGGAGCAGAGTGAACGGTACCAAGACCGCCTGATGCCCGGGTATACCCACCTCCAGCTTGCCATGCCCTCATCCTTCGGACTGTGGTTCGGAGCTTACGCCGAAAGCCTGGTGGACGACCTGGTCACACTCCGCGGAGCATTCGATGTGGTAGATCGGAATCCTCTAGGATCTGCTGCCGGATTCGGTTCTTCTTTTCCGATCAACCGTTCCCGGACAACAGAACTTCTCGGTTTTTCAGGGCTGTCTTACAATGTCGTCTATGCCCAGATGGGCAGGGGAAAGTCCGAACGGATCACTGCCATGGCCTTGGCGAACTTGGCCGATACTCTGGCCCGCCTGTCGATGGATGCCTGCTTGTTTCTGAACCAGAATTTCGACTTCATCGGTTTCCCTGCCGAGCTGACCACCGGTTCTTCGATCATGCCTCATAAGAAGAATCCGGATGTTTTCGAGCTGATCCGGTCCAGGTGCAATCGATTGAAGGCGCTTCCGAACGAGATCCTGATGATGACAACCAACCTTCCATCAGGGTACCACCGGGATCTCCAAATCCTGAAGGAACACCTGTTTCCCGCCTTCAACGAACTTCAGAGTTGCATGGACATGGCGGTCTTGATGCTGTCCCGGATCGAGGTGAAACCGGACTTGCTCGATGACTCCAAATACCGCTATTTGTTCAGTGTCGAAGAAGTGAATCGTCGGGTCCTCGCAGGAATGACCTTTCGGGATGCTTACCGCGAGGTGGGCCAGGAAATAGAGGAGGGTCGATTCGAGGCCCGCCCCGAACAACTGAAGCACACCCACGAGGGAAGCATGGGCCGACTCTGTACGGGTGAGGTCCGCAACCGGATGCTGAGTGTGATCGAAGGATTTCCCGGCAAGAAAGTGGCGGACGCCCTTCAAGCCCTGGTCCAATCCAACCCTCAGCGCCAGGCCTGATGGGATTGGATCGATCTCGTTGATCGAATTCTACTGAATGATTTGACTATTCAATCTTGGTGAGTCTGCTTCCAACTGATTTTGAGCGGGTTTCAGTGTCTTGGCTCCTATTTCCTTGAAATAGCCCTTGATCGTCGGATCGGGGCACGAGTACTATCATCTATGAGTCTATTTCAAAGAATTTTTCGGAGGGTACAGTGAGGTCGAGAATCAAAAATCTGGTTTTAAGCGGGTGGGTCTTGTTCGGGTTGGTGGGTTCTTCATGGGTTTTGTCATCGGCTCACGCATCCGTGACGTGTGCGAATCCCAACCAGACCCCCCCCTATAATGTTTCGAGTTCTTCCGCCAACAATGTTCCGGTGAACCAATGCTATCTGAACACGGTCGGAGAGTGCTTGTACAATACGGCGATTCCAGGGAGCGCCCCGAACTGGAATACAGGTTGCCCCGCGAATATTGCCGGCAATGACTGTTGCCGTTGGAAAGGCGCGGCCAGCGCGAGTCCTACACCCCGTCCAACGGAGACGCCACGTCCTTCTCCGTTTCCGAGCGGAGCCTGCTGTAAGGCCAAACCGAATGCCAATCCGGGCTATAACTGTTCACTTCCTTTGTTGAACTTCGGACACCCGCAGGGCATCTCGTTCGCCTACCAGCGCTGTGTGCAGGTCAACGGTGGCGCATCCTGCATGTGGAGCAATCAGAACAAAGAGTGTTGTGCCCCAGGAATCCCGGGATGCTCAAGTCCCACTCCTTCTCCGACACCGGCTTGCTCTCCTCCTCAAGTGGGAATTCCATTCCCCTTCAGTGCCCTGGCGACCCAACCGGAACTGGCCGAGGAGTATGCGAACTGCAAAAAGGCGGCAGGCTCCAATTCCGCCTATGTTTGTTGCGTGGATCCCGTACTCAGCTGCAAACGCAAGGGAGGCGTCATGATCAATGGAAGCACTTGCCCGAGACCGATGTCCCCGATTTTCGGTCCTGTTCAGGGCAAGATTTGTTGTAAAAGCAGGTAATTCAGTTTCATTCAGACTGAAGGAGCCCCGGTCAGGTTTGACCGGGGCTTTTTTTATCGAAGACTGCCCCCAGTCTTTCATTTTCTCGCTCTCAGCGGTTTTTTTGTTCTCTTTCAACTGGCGAACCCACCTGTGGTCTCGGCTCTTCCGGACGAACTCAAACACACACATGAAGGCAGCATCGGAAACCTCTGCACCCGAGAGATCCGCGAACGAATGGACAGGGTCATCCGAGGATTCCCGGAATACCAGGTCCAGTTGGCTCTGAAGACCCTCTCTTCGCTTTGATCACGCGGACCCATTCACGCCTCCTTTCAGTCACTAAGTACGGGCACTATTATAGGTCAGGTTTGACACCCTCATTTATTCAGATCCCTCCTTGCAAGCCCCTTCTGTTGCACGCTAGAATTAACTTCTGTCCAGGAGGCTCATGGTGGCAAAAAGAATTTCTTCCTTTAGGGTACTGATCGGATTTTTCGCGCTGACGTTCTTATCCGGCCAGTTACCGGCCTCGGCCCAAGTTTCCGAGAATCGGGCACGACCCTCAGTATCGATTCAGTCGGGATCAGCTCTTCAACCCCTGCGCGCTTCACCGGGATTGCTCCGGGCTGTCGCGGTTTCGCGGGCATGTCGTCCCCCTTCCACGCTGGTTCCTTTCCCTTTCCAGTCCCTACTTCCAGAAAATACGGTGAATTACAAAAGGTGCCAAAAAGAGGCCTCCGCCACACGGGATCCGAAAAGTTACCGTTGCTGCGTCGCCCCTGTGGCAACGCCCACCCCATTCCCGAGCGGAGTCTGCTGTAAAGCGATTCCGGGCGCAAATCCGGGGTATGACTGTTCACTTCCCGTACTCAATTTCGGGCATCCACAAGGTATTCCTTTTGCTCGCCAACGTTGCAATAGCGTCAACCAGAGTATTTCTTGTGTTTGGAGCGCCAGCAATCCGAAGTGCTGCGCACCGGGAATTCCCGGGTGTGGACAAGAGCCGACCCCCACTCCCAAACCGACCGTGACTCCAAGGCCCACAGAAACACCACGGCCGACTCCGAGCCCGACCGTGACTCCAAGGCCCACCGAAACACCCAAGCCGACTCCGACCGTGACCCCACGGCCCACTGATACACCCAAGCCGACTCCTACGCCAACTCCGAGGCCAACGGCTACTCCGACGCCGACTCCAGCATGCCTCTCACCGAATGTGCTGATCCCTTACCCTTTTGCGGTGCTGGCTACGAGCCCAGCCACGGCCAGTGAATACACTCGTTGCAAATCAGCGGCAGGAAGCAATTCCGGGTACAAGTGCTGCGTGAATCCATCTGATCTTTGCTCTCGCGCAGGCGGAAGCATGTCTTTCGGTAGCGTTTGCGGCGTGACAACGGTTCCCGTCTTCGGCCCCGTCGACGGAAAGATCTGCTGCAAACACCGCTGATCCGCTCCAGATTGATACAGAGGCCCGGGTCTGACTCAGACCCGGGCTTTTTTTATTTGGTTCTCAGGGTACCCATCACCCAGTCGGCGAGAGGAAAAGTAACATTGAAATTGAACTGCTTCGCATAGGCGGGATGATGATGCATGCGATGAAACCTGCACAAATCACTCAAGCCAGGAATGCGATGAACCCAATGAGTCAAAGGAAGATGATTGGCCAAATGAAAGGTCTCATACCAGGCGAAATAAAATGCTGAAGTCAGTAACGCCATCCAACCTGCATTGGCTCCGAAGATTCCCCCAATCAATCCGGATATAGGCCCGGCAGCTAATGGAATGAAAATGACGATCGCCGGGGCCGGAAACAATACGTAATACATCTGCAAAGGAGTGATGATCGAAATATCACGATCTGTGAAGTACCGATGATGTTGGACCGCATGACGCTCATATAGAATCCCGAGACCGCGGATTTTTCGATGAAGGGGGATCCGATGGACAAAATATTCAATAAAATTGGCGTACACAATCATTGCCGGAATGATCCAGGCGTCTTCAATCGAGGGTTGATCCAATTTCATGATGCTCAAACCACCGATGAGTAACGCAAAACCCACTGTGAATCCATAGTGCAACCCGCCTCGGTACCAACGCCTTTTGCGCATTTCGGATAATTTTCTGAGACGGTAGCTACGGGTATGTCGTTCACTCATGATTGCCCCAGGGATAGTGAGATGGTGGAGGTCGCCCTAAAGTGGTTGAACACCCTGTGATTGTTAAAAGATCACACTCGGTTCAATGGAAACGGGAAGTCTTAGACTTAGACCAAAAGAAGCTCGCAACTCTTAAGGCATTACACGGGTGGACAAATGTTGATCTAGCTCTCCATTTTGGGGTCAGCCAGACGACGATTAAAACCTACCTGTACGGCCTAGACCGGACGGGCAACAAAAAAGGAGTCCGTCGTGAGTAAACTCATCTCTATTGCTTACACATTTGCTTTTCTAGCCGTTGCTTCGGGAAATCTGCCATGGATATTGTTTCAGGTCAGGAAGGCGCAAATTCAGCTCATTATGGATTCTCAGGCGAGTAAGTGGCCAAAGGCAATGACCTTACCAAGCGCCAGTAACCACAAAAAGAAATAATGAACTTTTTATGGTTTGAAGAAACATCTTGGAGGTAACGCATTTTGGTTACCTTTGCCTGTGTACTGGTCATTCTTATTGAAACCGCAAGGCCGATCGACATTAGAGCATAAATAGCCAGCGATCATTATATCAAAGCGACAGTTGGCTGCCGGATGATTTTGAGGAGCATAAGATGTATTTGCAGCAATCGCTTTGGAAGGCAAATCAAGGTTTGCTTCACCCTTAGATATGGAATAGAAGTCATCGAATGCAGCATTTAAAACATTTAAGCAAAGTGCCTTGTTAGCTTCTTTTTCACATTGAAGGCCAATTCTTTCATTTCTTGGAGCTTCAAAATCGCTAACATTGGAATAATACTTTTTCATACATACATGAGAGGCAAAGTAATCAGCAAAACCTTCGGCCGTATTTAGTGGTTGCTTTTTCCCATCCCAAAGTCGTCTGGATTTTTTTGTACCGCCCATGATATGGCCCAATTCATGACATGTAATTGCTACGAGTGCACCTTCAGTGAAATGATTGAGATTTAGTAGGCCACCGTACACGTCTACCGTGTATGCATTTTCATAGTTACTAAAGTCAGCAAGTGCATTGGGATCGGGCAGATCCCAGAGTGCGCTAAATTTTATTGGAATTCCACTTTGACTTGGAAAGAGTGTTGAAAGCCTGGAAATGACTTTACAGAATTTTTCTTGGGAAAGTGATTTTTTCAGATAGTAATTGTTGTCAAACGTGAGGTTCATCTGCTCCTGGACAGAATCAAGGACAAGAACATTTGGATCACAATCTTTAGCATAAGAAAATCCATTTAAAAGAAAACCTACAAGTATTAAAGCACTTCTCATTTGTTCAAGCTCCGTATCCATTTAGAAAATTTCCGTAGATCGGAATAATATGAGTATCCTTGGCCACACTTGTAACCCTGCTCACCGTGACTTGTTATGCCAGCAATAAAAAGTTTTCCCTCAACCCTTAGAAAAGCTGGGCCACCAGAGTCTCCCTTGCAGCTTCCATAACCGTTGTTTTTAAATATGAGTTCTTTTGTAATTAGACTTATTTGATATGGAGACATCTCAATGGACTTTAAAATTCCATCATCGCCGGTCTTTGGATCATTAATTCCATAACCTGAAAGTATTAACTGATCACTTTTTTTAACCTCAATGAGATTGCTAATAATTGGTGTCGTCTTGTAATCATTGGGAGCCACTTTTACGATTTCAATAATAGCAAGGTCATTCATACTGTTTTCAGAGTTATAAGAAGGATGAATGAGGATTTCTTTACCTTGAATGTATGAGTTTATATTTTTTTCTTCTGTAGTGATGGTAAAACCAACTCGAATCGAATCAGGTGCTTCGTAAGCAACACAATGTGCAGCCGTAAGAACCTTATTAGGAGAAATGAGAACACCTGAACACAGGCCATATAAATCGTAGTCAGCTCGAGTTGCATTTGTAGGCATTTTTGCAACCACGACAGTACGCTTGGCAAGATCATCGCTGGAAGTAAGAATTTTTCCGCCAACGATGGCAAAAGAGGGACTATTCAGCGTAAAGCTGAGAATTGCTAAAGCCACAATATGAAGGTTCGGCAGCTGTATCATATGAATCCAATTCAGCATGAATTGAGCCAAGTACTCTCGGTAAATAACCAATAATTACAAATACTTAAAATAATGTTTATGGCCTTTAGTGAACTAAGGCTAGTCAAGTGACTAAAAACTGGTCATATTGCAGACAGATATAGATAAATTTGACCCCTTTTTAGTATCCATATTTGTAGATTTATTTATATCTAATTTTGTTTACAAAAATGACGACAAGGGATACAATGATAGCTGAAGAATGGGGGTGATTTATGAACCTTAAAAAAGCATTTTATCCAACTGAAGAAATTGAGACTTTTCTTGAAAGTATTCCCAAAGGCCAATTGAGTAGCCGAATTAATGAACTTATCTTGAAGGGTTTAACATTAGAACACCAAATGAAGGTGGAACAGGACTACATCCGTTTTAATGAAGAAATCTCCAATGAGAAGCCCCGTAAGAAAACTAAACACGGCCTTTCTTCAACGATGATGATGTCTGCTAAAGCCTTTGATGCAGAAGATGAAGTTGAGGATTTCTACTAATGATGAGAGGAGAAATTTGGTTAGGAGTGTGGCCTAACGATCCAGAACAAAAGCCTCGCCCTCTTTTGATTGTGAGCAATAATCTACGAAATCAAGCTCCGAACTTGTTAGATATTAATGTCGTCAAACTAACTTCGCTTCAAAACTCAAGTGGTAAAAACAAACCAACTAACCCCTCAGAAGACGTTCTTATTAACCTGAAAAAGCCTACAATTATCCGTTGCGCCTCTATTTTTACGATTGAGAAAACTTGTCTCACAAGAAAGCTTGTTCAACTAACGATTACCGACATGGCCAATGTTGATTCTTGTTTAAAGACGGTTTTAGATTTGAATTAATCTATCCCAAAGTTTGAGCACCCATCAATTTAACTATCCGTCCCATGACTTCAATACCTCGTTTGTGATCTAAGGAAAGATTCATCACAATTTTGTGGTGAGGACGAAGGAGGACATTGATAACAAGGTAAAAAACTTTGAAGGGAGCGTGAAGGTTCCTTTCATTCTAAGACCTTTTGATTGCTTAAACAATTTGATTCTAACTTTTTGCGCATGACCTTTTGAGCTGAATTTTCAGTGCAGGGAGAACTACGTCCAGAGGGAGGAAAAACATGGATGAAGTAAAATCAAATGATCTTAAACCCGTCCACTATTTGATGATCGTGACGGTATTTTTCTACGGTTCTTTAGTTTTATTTTTAAAACTGAAAGGAAACTTTCCTACGAACCCACTCTGGCCTTTCATTCGGTTGGGTTGCAAGTGGAGCCTGTTTAGCTGGATGTTTTATGGTGGAGTGATTTATGGGAAGAAACTTGTCAATAAGCCGATCAAGCCACTTGAAGAGAATCTACAATTTGCTCAGACGAGTTTAAAGAAAACTCAAATGGAGCGTGAAGTGCTCCAAGAATATTTGCAGAAATCAGAACAGTCTCGTCAACGAGAGAAAAAAGAATTTGAACAAATTGAAAAGAACCTACTTGAGAAAGTGAAACAGTATGAGCGTACGGCAGAAGATGTGACTGGCCGTGCGCTTAAGAATTTTCTTTAGGGGGATTCATGCAAACGACTCAACGTGACCTTGAACTTTTTAGAAGGCTTTCCAAATATGGAATGCTTTCGACCCAACAGATTGCAAAAATTGTCTTTAATGAAATTGCGCTAACGACCATTTTAAGACGGCTACGCTTGCTTGAAGATAAAAAACTGATTACCCGAGTGGCAACACTTCCAAGTCATGAAGTGCTATGGTCAGTGACAGAACGTGGAGCTGAAAGTGTCAGTGTTTCCGTACCTAAAAGGCATTGGAGCAAAAACCTTTTGGAGCATGACTACAAATTATTGTCATTACGATTGCTTCTTGAAGAAGGCGGCATTGCTCGCTCATGGACACCTGAACATGAAATCCGCTCCATGGCGTTTAGAAAGTATGGTCTTCGCGGAATGAAAGATCGGGTGATTCCTGATGCGCTTATTAGCACTTGTGTAAAAGGCAAAATGGAATCGGTGGCTGTAGAAATGGAACTGACATTGAAGAATGAAACCAAACTGAAAAAAGTCCTGAGCCACTACCGAGAGGCCAATGATCTTTTAGGTGTATGGTACATTATCCCCCGCAAATCCATGACGAACCAGATTCATAAGGTCTGGAATGATTGCCGCCATTTTGCGAAAGGAACAAATATCTTTTATTCCTACCTCGATGATGTGATGAAAAACCCACTCACAGCAAACTTGATAAGCATTGAGCCTCTGAGAAAAATTGGTGAAGTCTTTACACCTTTACCTGCTCAGGTGACTGCTCACCACCTGAGCACCCTCGATGAAAAAAAGAATGAATCAAAAGTAGAACTAACTAAAGAGAATCACGCGCCTATTTTAAATAATGCGAGTTGAGGGAAAAGCCGCCTCCACCACTGACCTCCCACCTCCAACGATGTTGATGGTAGGAGGTCAGTGCTTACGGCGGAAGAGTATGTGAAATGAGAGTTAGGGCGCATGAGGAAGGTGAATTGAGAGATATTTGAGGAAATAAAAACTAAAAAAACGGGAATAAATACATGAGGAACCAATTGAAAAAAATATTTGAGAAACCCGAATTAAAATTAAGGGCAATCAATGAAGCAGAAATGGAACCCAGTAAAAACAGAGAAGAAGATTATCGAAATTGACCAAGAACTTTATAAAAGACGGATTGAAGAATTAGCAGAACTGTTCTATGATGCTTTTTGCGAGCTTCATAAAACCCGTTCTGTTGAACCTGAATTAATTGAATTTTGTGATGAACAAGATCAAAGAAAGGCAGGCTAAACATGAATCCAGCAGAATCTAGACATTTAAAGATCGGACTCTACGTCCGCGTATCAACCGAAGAACAAGCTGAAAATCCCGAAGGTTCAATTAAGAACCAAGAGGAACGATTGCGTCAAACCGTCCGCTATCAGCAGGATATGGGCAGGTCTTGCGAGATTGCAGGCGTATTCATCGATGCCGGATTATCGGCCAAGGACATGAATCGACCGGGTCTTCAGAAGCTTTTAAAAGCGATTCGTGAAGGACAAGTAAATCAAGTCATGGTCACGGAATTATCCCGTCTTTCTCGAAGTACAAAAGACTTTGAGCAGATGTGGGATATGTTCAAGACTATTGGCTGCGAACTCCATTCACTCAGAGAATATTTTGATACCACCACCGCTTCGGGTGAACTCATGCTAAAAAGTTTTGCCAACTTCGCCGAATTTGAACGTCGTACTACTTCAGAAAGAATTGCGGCCAGCTTCAAAATTCGAGCGGAGCGTGGACTTTATAATGGTGGAGCTGTTCCATTTGGTTATCGCTTGTCTGCCACTCGGGGAAGTCTTGACGTGCATCCCGAAGAAGCAGAAGTGGTTAAAACTGCCTTCAAGGCATTCCTCGATCAAGGCACGCTGTCGTCAGCGTGTTTATGGCTTAATGAAAATGGCTTTAGTCTTCGTAAGAAAATGGAAGGCAGTGGATGGGTGCGAGCAGGACATTTTAAAACCGACACTCTTCATACCATGCTCACCAGTAAAAGCTATATTGGGATTAAGGTTTTTAGTACCAAGGCCGGTAAAAAAGAAGCGAAAGCCGTCTGGGAGCCGATTCTTGATGAGGTCATGTTTAATCGAGTGCAAGAGAAACTTTCAAAGAATCACTGTGCCAAGAAACCAGAAACCGATAGTCGCTTTCCTTTTATTCTAACGGAAGTTATTTATTGCGGAACTTGTGGTGAAAAAATGTCGGGCAAGTCTGCTCATGGAAAGAATAAGAAGCATCCCTACTATGAACATGGAAGGAGAACTAAAATCCAAAGTGGCCTAGCTGAAAAAATCTACAACTGTGATCCCCATAGGATTCCGGCCGAGAAAGCTGAGGAAATGGTTTGGAACGATATTGAACAAGTGCTTAGTGGAAGTTTGTCCGAGGAATTAATTTCAGCGGTCATGAAGAAGAAAAATCAAACCAACTTCACCCATGAAATTGAGCGGCTTAAGAATAAAACCTATGCCATCAACGCTCAAACCGATGCTCTTACGCTTAGGCTTGCCGAACTTCCTAGGGAAGTTTCGGCTGCACCCATTTATAAACAGATGGAAAAGCTAGAAATTGAAAAGCGGGAATTAGATGAGAAGATTCTGAAACTCAAAGATGAGGAATTGGAAAAGGAAATCCCAACCAATGCCATCAGCTACGAAAAGTTGTTGGAAGTTTTACGAGATTTAAAGGCCAGTGGTCTTACCACCGCTAAAAAACAAAAAATTGTGACGAGTTTGATTGAAAAGATTGAGATTTTTCCAGATCGAATTGAAATTGGTTATGGATTGGGACGCTCTAAAATAAAAAGGGAGTTGGTTTATGCCAACTCCCATTTATGTAAACCGGTCGAGTGTTCGACCAGCTTGACTTTTGGTGGGCCATGCCGGACTTGAACCAGCGACCAATCCGTTATGAGCGGACCGCTCTAACCAGCTGAGCTAATGGCCCACCGAGTAGGCCGGAAACCCGACCCTAGCTAAAACCTATCATTTCAACAGGATAAATACAACGAGGGAGAGTAACGCTCCACAGCTACCGTAAACGAACGGCGCACTCGGACCCATTGCATCCCAGAGAAGCCCCGCCGTCAGACTGGCCCCGAGCGTGGCGACTCCGGTGACCAATCCGAACCAGCCCTGTGCGCTAGCTCCCAATTCCTTTTCTTTTCCAGTGGGTACCATTTCAGCTACGAGCGCTTTTCCGACCCCTTCCGACATCCCCATAAACAGTCCATAACAAGCAAACAAGACCCATGGGTTCCATGCCTTGGAAAAACCCCAGTAGACCAAGGAAAATAGAATCAATGAAACCTTCAACAGATTCATCCGCCCCCATCGATCCGCAAGACGTCCCAAAACAGGACTGGATAGCGCATAAACCAGATTGAACAGACAGTACATGAGTACCACTCGAACCAAAGGATTGCCGTTCTTTTGAACACTCAAAAGCAGGAAGGCATCACTCGAGTTCGCAAAAGAAAAGATCCCCCACCCGATCAAAAACAAAAAATACTTCCTGGGAAGTCCTTCAATCGAAAAGCGGCTCCGGGGTCTCACGGGAACTTCCTCAGCTGGCGTCTCGGGAAGAGCGAAACAAAGGAAAACAGCGATCGTCCCTGGAATCAGTGCCAAGAAATAAAAATCTCTGAGCCTCTCCTCGCCCCAAACTCCTAGAAGGACTAACGCCAGAAGCGGACCGATCACTGCTCCGAGAGTGTCCATTCCACGATGAATTCCGAATGCCAGTCCCAGCTCTTTCTTGGGGACAGCTTCAGCAATCATTGCATCCCTCGGTGCGGTCCTAACGCCCTTTCCAACCCGGTCGAGAGAGCGGGCCAGAAGCACTCCACCCCAACCCTGAGCGAATCCGATGGATGCCTTCGAGAGAGTCGACAACAAATAACCGCTCCAAATGAATACCCGGCGTTTTCCAATCCGATCCGACTCGCGTCCAGCCCAGCCCTTCAAGAAGCTCGCGGTCAATTCAGCGAAACCTTCAATCAGCCCGACTGAAGCCATGGATGCATGCAGGACTTGAGTCAAAAAAACCGGGGTAATCGGATAGAGCAACTCGCTTGAGAGATCTGCAAAGAATGAAATCACCCCCACTTTCCAGACAATAGGATTCATGGAGCGATCCTAAAACTTGCTCCACCATGGGGGCAACCCTATACTTCCGGGAATGGCGATGTTGTTTTTTGCAATGACCACCGGAATTCTTTCTGGAGTTCTCGGGGCTACCTTCTCTCTGGCCCTGGATCGGGTGACCGAAATCCATCAAAGACACCCCGGATGGATCTGGTGCCTTCCCCTGGCGGGAGGCCTGCTTTTCTCCATTCGAAGGAAATGGATCCGAGGGTCGGGCGATACCGGTTGGCTCCGCATTGTCTGGATTTTTCTGGGCGGTACCGTATCCCATTGGGTGGGAGCCTCGGTGGGTCGGGAAGGTGCGATCGTACAAATGTCCACTACAGGATCCGAATGGATGGGAAGTCGAATCGGCTTAAAAATGCCGATCCCCCCGGCTCTGAGGCGTTCGCTGGGACTCTCTGCAGGCTTCGCCGCCGCGATCGGCAATCCCATCGCCGGTTCGTTTTTTTCATGGGAGGTCGGGGGAAAGCGCGGCCATCGGGAGACCTTTCTCATCCTCATGAGTGCCGTTTCCGGTGTGATCACCATGCAAGTCCTCGGGGCTTCTTTACTCATGATCCCCCCTCTGCCCACCGTGAACGGGATTTGGTCTCCACTCCTGACGACACTGATCCTCGGCTTGACATGCGGGGTACTGGGCCGTTTATTCTCCAGTTTGAGAGTTCGATTCGAGCGTCCGTCTCATTGGCTCCCAGATTCTCCGATCCGAGTGTGGATCGGGGGATCGATCCTCATGCTCATGCTGGTTCCCGAAGAAATGAGAATTTATCGTGGGCTGGGTATCGAGACGATCGGTGGATCTTTCGCAGGAAGCATTCCATGGGAAGCGCCTCTCTTGAAGTTGATCCTCACCCTGCTATCTCTCACACTCGGATTCACAGGAGGGGAATTCATCCCGCTGGTATTCATCGGCGCCACTGCCGGCAACCTGTTGAATCAATGGATTCCGCTGGATTCCGCATTGCTCCCAACTCTGGGGGCGAGCGTGGTTTTCGGGGCCGCAGCACGACTTCCCATGACAGCATTCGCCCTGTCCTGCATCTGGTCAGGATGGAGCATCGTTCCTTGGGCAATGCTTGCTCATGGAATCGCCGCTCTGGTCACGAAGGGGGCACCATCGATTTACGGCAAGACCTACTGGACCTCGAATCGGAGCCCGGAGAGGTGATCGTCCTTGTAAAAGCGAAGTGAAGTGGGGACCACTGACTGGCCGGTTTGACCGGTATAAAACCTGGCCCACGAAAGCAGTCCATCGTGAATAGACTGCTGAACCACAGCTCTCGACAGAATCTGCCTCACTTGATCTCCCAGTAGTTTGACGAACAACCCCTTCAACTTCTCAAGAATCCACTGGGACTTGAGAAGCCCCGTCCCACTCAACGTGCCATTGAAGCGAGCCTGCTGCAGCACCAATGCCTGACTCCCGTCCTGATAGTTGTGCCACCCCAGCACGGCAACGATCGACACACCCTGAATACTGACGCTTCCGAGGCGGCTCTTCAGGACCTTCTCCTGGTCGTCCACAGAGATTGAAAGTTCGAGCGAGTTGCCGGTGAACCTCACTTCAGGCGACCTGGCACGCAATTGATTGAAGCGTAGATCCGCAAGGTCGATAATGGAATTGAAATCAATTTCGAACCGTTGATCATGGAGTCCGAAAAACCGTAAGGCGGGCGCCGGACTGAATCGGCCGGACCGACCATCGAGTTCGATCAAATTCAGCTCGGGCCTGACCAACACGTAAGCTGCGTCGAGCTCACGGGAGGTGAATCGGACTTCCGTTCCGGCACGAACCGGGCCGAAGCCGATCAGAAACACGACCAACATGAAGAGAGGAAGGATGCGGGTTTTCACCATACTCTTCCATTTCGGTACCTCGAGTGCCCATCTTGATACACGGGCAATAGATGCCGGGCTCAGGTGCGTCGAATCGCGACAAGAAAAAAGCCCCGATGGAATCTCCACCGGGGCTGATCTGATTCTTGAGTCCGAAAAGGATTATTCGTCCTTTTTGAGTGCGCCTTTGAGCTTTTCGCCCAGAAGATCTCCCATGGAAGTCTTCTTGTTGCGATCGCCCATGTAGGTCTCGTAGTTGGCACGCTCTTCAGAACGACCCAACTGCTTAATCGACAGGCTGATGCGACGGTCCTTCGGTTCGATCGAGAGGATCTCAGCACGGACTGTCTCGCCCAGCTTCACCACATCGGACGGCTTTTCCACGCGCTGCTCAGAGAGCTCGCTCACGTAGATCAGGCCTTCGATGCCTTCTTCCAGCTCCATGAACGCACCGAAATCGGTGATCTTGGTCACTGCGCCTTCTACAGACTGGCCGATGCGATAACGAGACTTGATGTTTTCCCAAGGATCGCGCTCAAGCTGCTTGATTCCGAGAGAGAACTTCTCGGCCTGCTTGTCGATTCCGAGAACCACAGCACGGACCTTGTCGCCCTTCTTGAACTTTTCAGCAGGGTTGGCCACTTTTTTGTTCCAGCTGAGATCCGAAACGTGAATCAGGCCGTCAATACCCATGCCCACGTCGACGAACATGCCGAAATCAGTGATCGACTTGATCTCGCACTCTTCCACAATCGCTCCGACCGGGAATTTGAGTTCAAGCGCATCCCAAGGATTGTCCTGGAGCTGCTTCATTCCGAGGCTGATCCGCTTGTTGCGGGTATCGACTTCGAGAACCTTGCACTCGACAGCATCGCCGACTTTAACGTATTTCGAAGGATTCTTGACCCGCTCGGTCCAAGACATCTCCGATACGTGGATGAGGCCTTCTACGCCGTCATCGAGCTCGACGAATGCACCGTAGTCTTTCAAGCTCACTACCTTACCCTTGACGATCTTGCCGACAGGGAACTTGTACTCGGCTTCATCCCAAGGATTCGGAGAAACCTGCTTGAGACCGAGAGAAACGCGTTCTTTCTCGCGATCGTACTTCAGGATCTTCACTTTGACTTCATCGCCGACATTGAAGAGCTCGCTCGGGTGCTTGATGCGTCCCCAAGACATATCGGTGATGTGGAGGAGTCCATCCATGCCGCCGAGATCGATGAATGCACCGTATTCGGTGATATTCTTCACGGTACCGGCAACCACCATACCCTCTTGCATCTGGGACAGAGTCTCAGCGCGCTGGAGCTCGCGCTCCTGGGCTACAACCGCTTTACGGGAGAGAACGATGTTTCCGCGCTTCTTGTTGAACTTCAAAATCTTGAACTTCATGCGCTGACCGATGAACTTGTCCAAGTTCTTCACCGCTTTGGTGTCAAGCTGGGATCCGGGCAGGAAAGCCTTCACGCCGATATCGACAGCCAAACCGCCTTTGACTTTGGCGATCACGATGCCCTCGACCAATTGATCTTGATCACAAGCAGCGGAGATTTCATCCCAAGCCTTGATGATGTCGGCACGGTCTTTGGAGAGATGGATTTTCCCATGCTCGATCTCGAGACGTTCGACATACACAGAAAGGATGTCACCTACAGCAACCTTGGCAGTGCCGGTTGCGTCCTTGAATTCATACAGGGGTACGAAGCCTTCGCACTTGAAGCCGATATCGACTGTGACGTCGTCGGTTCCGACGGCAACCACTTTACCGTCGATCACGGCACCTTCTTGAATGCCGCTGTCTTTCTGCGCCTGTTCGAAGAG
Organism: Bdellovibrio sp. ZAP7; assembly: GCA_945874535.1. Taxonomy (GTDB): domain Bacteria; phylum Bdellovibrionota; class UBA1018; order UBA1018; family CAIMNF01; genus CAIMNF01. The sequence continues at coordinate 107,385 of CAMCGZ010000005.1, read as the reverse complement.
TGCGCCGAAGTCTTCTGCGCCAACAGTGCCTTTTTGTTCAGTGATATCGCCTTGGACATCGCTGAATTCATTGATCCAGCTCAAATTCTTGAGCAGTTCCTTCTTCTGCTTGGGAGCAGATTCGGTAGTATTGAGTTTAGCCATTTTTATGGAGTTTCCTTAGTAAGAGTATCGGCCTCTCCAGAACGCAAAGCATTTGATAGGAGAAGCTCGAAAGCCAGATGTGAAGCTGACTGCCCGACTCTATTCCTTAACCCTTGATTCGTCAAAAGAAAAAGGCCCCGGATCAGCTCCGGAGCCTTCTTAAAACGCTCTGAGTGCAGACTCACATGCAGGGGATACCCACCTGAACTCCGCAGCCTCCGCCTCCGTACATGTACGGATTGTAGCCTCCAAAACCACCCATCCCGCCAAAGCCACCATAGGCTCCGGCTCCGAAGCCTCCGAGATTGAGCCCGGCATTGATATTGATTCCCGGGAGGCTGAAACCACCCATACCACCTAGGCCACCCATTCCACCCATGCCTGGATAGAACATGCCGCCGGCGTAACCCGGAACTCCCATGCCACCCATACCGCCGAATCCACCCATTCCTGAGCCACCCATCCCGAAGTAGGGATAACCCATTCCGAACTGCCCGCCCATCCCCATGCCCATCATTCCTGTGCTCTGGAGGATCATGTTTTGGGCCGCCATCTCCTGCATGGCTGACTGATAACCCATCATTTGCTGCTGAATTCCCATGGCATTCTGTTGGGAGGCCATCATGTTTCCGACCATGGGGTTCATGCCCATCCCACCCATGCCCATCATTCCAGGCATCCCCATACCGGGAAACATGCCCATACCGCCCATACCGCCCATGCCGCCACCCAGACCGATACCGGCGTTGATGCCAATACCCGGGAAGCCCATACCTCCGCCCATACCCATGCCTGGCATACCGAAGCCGCCCATACCCATGCCTGGCATACCGAAGCCGCCCATGCCCATACCCGGCATACCGAAGCCGCCCATACCCATGCCCGGCATACCGAAGCCGCCCATACCTGGCATACCGAAGCCGCCCATACCACCCATGAAGCCACCCATCCCAAACCCACCGCTTCCGCAACTCGGGTTTTGTGGAGGCAATCCGACAGTCTGCGATTGCGAAACCTGCGAATTGTACATCGCCACACAAGCTTGCAAGCCTCGGTTGTACATCGACATGTTCATCAGGCCGAGACCGATCGGCACCCCGATCGAACCGATTGCACTGATGATCTGAGCCGCTTTGCTGACTCCACCCCCGCAAGGTCCATAAAGGCACATATTGGCCTGCTGGTTGGCCGCATTACAGTTCACACAAATATTAGAATCCACCCGTGCCTGGGCCCGATCGATGGCATCAGCACAAGAAGACTGGATGTCGATCAGACACTTGAGCGAATGGCTGTCACGGTTGCTCCAAGCCGAAGTGGCGTCTTTGCCGCAAGAAACGTTGCAATACCCCTTCTTGGTCGGACCATCGAGAGCCGCGCGTCTTTTATCGAGCTCATCCAGTTCGCGAGCTGCTTGATCATAAGCGATGATCTTGTCTTTTTGATCGCACTTGAAGCCGGGGCCTGTGATCTGACTGGCGCACGAGTCATTCCTGAGCAGCTCACCACACGCCTTGGTTTCGTCACGCGGATCCGGATTGTTGATCGCAGTGGTGCAATCGTCCTGACCGGTCACATTCTTCTTCAAGAAATCCTGCAACCAGAAATCTTTGTCATTCAAAGTCAGAAAACTGCAAAAATCCGCAGTCCTCTTGAACACTTTGCTGTGATGGCAGGCATTTTTGTCGTCCTCGACCGCAATCCGGAGACAGTCTTTACGACAATCTTTCAGGGCCTGATCACGATCTGCCTTCAACTTGTCGATATTGACGCAATCGGGACCGGTACAGCGGTAGCGCTTGATATCTTCGTTGAGTTGATCGCGTTCTTTTTCCCTCTGCTTGGCATAGTCCGGGAATCCACCACACTGATCCACCAGAGTATCGAGGTCATCACGATCCTTATCGCGGGTGTTCACACTGGAACCACTCGACCCGCCATCATCGATATTGAGCCTGCGCCGTTGAGACCGGGTCAATTCCGAGACGGGTGTGGTCCGAACCACATAGGCATCACCGCGCTTCAAGAAGCGGCTCCGTTCAGAGCTGGTATCGATCACCGAGCGCCTGCCCTGGTTGTCGACGCACATGATGGCGCTGCCTTTGGCCTCGGCCACTTCGTCCACACTGTACGTGTTGCAAAATCTGATGCCCGAGTTCTGGGCGATCGGAACTTGATTCGGAGAAGGGATGAGATCCGCGTTCGCCTCGGGGATTCCGACTCCCGCAGGCAGAGCCAGGGTGAGCGCCAACAGAGCGGAAAGCATCTTGCTAAAAAAATTCTGAGACATGAGTGATCTCCTCAAACCGTCTTCTCGTCTCCAGAAGTCCTTTTCTGGAGGGGGGTACCAAAAATAGTTTAGCGGAACCGGCCACGAATACAAAAAGAAACTATTTTGCCCGAGAAAATAGGTCTTTTCGGCAAAGAATTGACAGAACCTGTAAACCCTGTTTGACTCCGCTGCATGAATGACGCCCCCGTCAAGTATTCCTCGATCTACCTTCACTTCCCGTTCTGCGAGTCGAAGTGTCATTATTGTGACTTCTATTCACTCGGACGCGAAAAAACGGGCACAGGTGACCCTGATCTTTTTGAGAAAGCATTGCTGCAAGAAATCGGAATCCGGGGAGAGCGTGGCGAGTTTGCGGACAAGATTGAGACCATTTTCCTCGGCGGTGGCACCCCGAGCATGACGCCTCCGGAATCCATGGAAAGGATTTTCAACACCCTATTCCGCAAGACCTCATTGGATCCGGGTTACGAATGGACCATGGAAGCGAACCCCTCCTCGATCACCAGGGATCGATTTAAAGCGTATCGCAACCTGGGCATCAACCGGGTCAGCATGGGGGTCCAGAGCTTGCGCTCGGACCATCTTTTGAAGCTCGGGCGGGTCCATGACGAAAACGAGGCTCTCAGGGCGCTGGAGTCGGTATTCGAATCAGGATTCACCAATGTCTCGACCGACTTGCTTTGCGGGGTTCCCGGGCAAACTTTGGCCGATCTGGAATCGCACATCCAGGGACTCACCGCATTTCCTCTGACCCATTTGAGTATTTATCTCTTGACCCTGACCCCCGGGCATCCGATGTACCGCGACCTCCCCGAGGAAAACGAGCAGCTGGATCATTTGGCTTTTATCCATGAAAAGATGACCGCTCTCGGGTTCGAGCACTATGAAATCTCGAATTTCGCAAAACCCGGTCACCGTGCCCGTCACAATTTGGTGTACTGGTCCGGAGGGTCTTATCTCGGTCTCGGCCCATCGGCCCACTCCTTCTCCAAATCGGCCCGGATCCGCTTCCGGAATCCCAACTCGCTTCATCGATGGGCCACCCCCCTCCTCGAGTCATCCGGACGCCTTCCTGTCGAAGAACGTGAGGAGCTGACCCCTGAGCAATTGGACCTGGAAAAGTGGATGCTGGCCATCCGATTGGAAGAGGGGTTCCCGCGAGAATGGCTCGATTCGGAATCCCGACGGAAAAAGGTGGAAATTCTCGTCAGGGAAGGACTTCTCGAGCCGCACCCCCGCCTCGGCGACCGCCTGCGCGCAACCCCTCGGGGTTTCGCCCTTTCTGACGCACTGGTTCGCGAGCTTTCCTGAGCTTTTTCACAACGCCCCCTTGCCAAATGGAAAGGGGTGCCCATAGTCTTCGCATCATGCAAGACCCTACCAATTCCAATCCGACGGAAGCCCCTGAGGCCACCGGAAGCGCTCCGGACTCCCAGGTCCTTGAACTTGAAAAGAAAGCAAAAGACTGGGAGCAAAAATACGTCTACCTCTACGCGGAGTTTGAGAACTTCAAGAAGCGCTCAATCAAAGAACGGCAGGAAACCCTGAAGTTCGGCTGGGAGAATGTCGCTTCAGGATTGCTCGAAGTGCTCGACAATTTCGACCGAGCCCTCGGTTACGTCAAGCCTGACACCGACTCGGCATTGGTCAGCGGACTCAAAATGGTTTCCCAACAATTCAAGTCGACCTTGGAAAAGCAGGGAGTGGCGGAGATCCAGAGTCTGGACCAACCCTTCAATCCGGAGCTCCATGAATCAGTTGGCCAGATCCCGAGCGAAAAGCCTCAAGGGACCATCGTTCAAGAACATCAAAAAGGATATACCTTGCACGGACGCTTGCTCCGTCCAAGCCGGGTCCTGATTTCTGGCGGCAAACCCGCCAATTAAAACCAAACGAATTTGACAAAAACGGGAACACTCCCATTAAAGAACTGTAAGGAATCATAAGGAGAAAATTATGGGTAAAATCATCGGAATCGATCTTGGAACCACCAACTCATGCGTATCTGTGCTCGAAGGCGGCGAGCCTAAAGTCATTGCCAACGCAGAAGGTGCCAACACCACTCCGTCCATTGTGGGATTTCTAGCCTCCGGTGAAAAAATCGTCGGCCAGGCCGCAAAACGCCAGGCCGTGACCAACCCGGACAAAACAGTTTTCGAAGCCAAGCGACTCATCGGCCGCAAATTCACCTCCAAAGAAACCACTGAGTTCACCAAGATCGCACCCTTCAAAGTGGTCGAAGCGAAGAATGGTGACGCTTGGGTGAAAGTCGCAGACCGCGACTACGCTCCCCAGGAGATTTCCGCAATGGTCCTTCAGAAAATGAAGAAGACCGCAGAAGACTACCTCGGTGAACCGGTGACTGAAGCCGTAATCACCGTCCCTGCTTACTTCAACGATGCTCAGCGCCAGGCGACCAAAGACGCCGGTCGCATCGCGGGCCTCGACGTCAAGCGGATCATCAACGAACCGACTGCCGCAGCCCTCGCCTACGGTCTCGATAAGAAAAACAGCAATATCACTATCGCCGTGTTCGACCTCGGGGGCGGTACCTTCGATGTGTCCGTACTCGAACTCGGAGATGGCGTATTCGAAGTGAAAGCCACCAACGGAGACACCTTCCTCGGCGGCGGTAACTTCGACCAGAAGATCATCGACTGGATGTGCGACGAGTTCAAAAAGGAATCGGGAATCGATCTCCGCTCCGACAAGATGGCTCTTCAGCGCCTCAAAGAAGCGGCAGAAAAGGCCAAGCACGAGCTGTCGTCCATGACCGAAACCGACATCAATCTCCCGTTCATCACCGCGGACGCATCGGGTCCGAAGCACATGAACATCAAACTCACCCGCTCCAAGCTCGAGCAACTCGTCGACAGCTTGATCCAGTCTCTCGCAGGTCCGTGTGAAGTGGCCCTGAAGGACGCAGGACTCACCAAAGACAAGATCGACGAAGTGATCCTCGTCGGCGGGATGACCCGGATGCCACGGGTTCAACAGAAGGTGAAAGAAATCTTCGGTAAAGAAGCCTCGAAGGGGGTGAACCCTGACGAAGTGGTGGCAGTAGGTGCCGCGATCCAGGGCGGAGTCCTCAAGGGCGAAGTCAAAGACGTACTGCTCCTCGACGTCACCCCTCTGTCGCTCGGGATCGAAACCATGGGCGGAGTCTTCACGAAACTCATCGAAAAGAACACGACCATTCCTTCCAAGAAGTCCCAGGTATTCTCGACTGCGGCCGACAATCAAACCGCGGTGACCATCCACTGCTTGCAAGGTGAGCGTGATTTCGCTGAACACAACAAATCCCTCGGTCGATTCGATCTCGTCGGGATCCCTTCAGCGCCCCGTGGAATGCCCCAGATCGAAGTGACCTTCGACATTGATGCGAACGGACTCGTTCATGTCGGCGCGAAAGATCTCGGCACCGGTAAGGAGCAGTCGATCAAGATCACCGCTTCGGGCGGTTTGACCGAAGAAGAGATCAAGCGCATGCAGCGCGAGGCAGAGGAACATCGTGCAGAAGACGAAAAGCGCAAGCAGGTCGTCAATGCCCGTAACACCCTCGACAGCATGATCTATTCGATCGAGAAGACGGTGAAAGAATCCGGTGACAAGGTCCCGGCCGAGGAAAAATCCAAGGTCGAGGCCGCTCTGACCGAGGCACGCAAATTCGCCACCTCGAACGAGCTGGCCGAGATTGAAAAGGCAACCCAGGATTTAACTGCCGCCTCCAACAAAATGGCTGAGATTCTGTACAAAAACACAGGAGCCCAGCCCGAGGCAGCTGATGCGGGAACTCAGTCCGCAGGAACCGAAGGGCAACAAGCAGGGAAAAAAGACGAAGACGTCATCGACGCAGACTACAAGCAAGTCTGAGTCAGATCATTGATTCACTTTAGGGCCTGAAGTTTCCCGGATTGCAACATGGCAGACAAACGAGACTATTACGAAATACTGGGTGTTCAGCGGGGTTCCGGGGCCGAGGAGATCAAGAAGGCCTTCAGGAAGCTCGCTGTACAGTTTCATCCTGACAAGAATCCCGGAGACAAAAAGTCCGAGGATAAATTCAAGGAAATCAACGAAGCATACGAACACCTCTCCGATCCCCAAAAACGCAAAATGTACGACCAGTTCGGGCATGCCGCCTCGAACATGGGCGGAGGCGGACAGGGGCCATTCGGTGGTGCGGGGGGGCCGTTCGGTGGCGGCGGTGCTGCTGATTTCGGAGATATTTTCGGGGACATTTTCGGAGATATCTTCGGTGGAGGACGTGGCGGTCGAGGGGGTGCAAGAGGAAGACGTGCCCGTGCAGGTGCTGACCTCGAGACCCAGGTGGACATCACCTTCGAGGAGGCCTACAAGGGCGTCGAGAAAGTGATCACATTGAACAAGCGGGTGGATTGCGAAACCTGCTTGGGTTCGGGTGCCAAGCCGGGAACATCGCCAGAGATGTGCAAGATCTGCAACGGACGCGGAGAAGTGACCTTTCAACAGGGCTTTTTCGCAGTATCCCGTCCCTGTACCCATTGCCATGGCACCGGGCAGACCATCACCTCCCCTTGTGGAACCTGTAAGGGGCAGGCGAAGACCAAGAAAACATCCCAGCTCAAGGTCACCATTCCGGCCGGAATCGATACCGGCCAGCGTTTGAAGTTATCCAATGAGGGCGAGGCCGGCGAGCACGGAGGTCCTCCGGGCGATTTGTATATCGTGATTCAAGTGATGGACCATGATTTCTTCAAACGCGAGGGGGCTGACATCATCTGTGATGCGCCAATCACGTTTGTCCATGCGGCTCTGGGTGCTGAAATCGACATTCCCACTCTGGATGGTAAAGTCGAGATGAAGATCCCGCCAGGAACCCAGTCTCACAAGGTCTTCAGACTGAAGAACAAGGGGCTGCCCCACATCGGCCGTGGAGGCCGCGGTGATCAACTCGTGCGGGTGATCGTGGAAGTCCCCAACCGTTTGACCAACGAGCAAGCCGAGCACCTCAAGAAATTTGCCGAATTGACTCAAAAAGACGGGCGGGCACACCCCTTGTCGCACGGATTCTTCGAGAGAGTGAAGCGAATTTTCAATTGAGCCCGGAGCAAAGATCGGGTGAATTGCGCTGCTTGATCCGCTCGAGCACCTGCTCGATGGCTTTGGCTTCCTGGTTCACACCGGTCTTGACGGTTTGCTCCAAAACCTTCTGAACCAGTTCTAAGGCTTTTTTCCCACCCATCTGTTCTGTAGCAAGGAGCCAGACCGAACGCCCGGCAAAATCCGGCTCTTTCCCGATACCTTCCTCGATCCACTTCCAGCGATCGTGAGGACAGACTTTCGGCAGGTATTCCACGGCGACCCGCCGCAGTCCGGCGTCTTCGTGGTGGATCCACTTCGAGATATCACGGACCACCGCCAGGTCTCTTTCCTGGAAAAGGGACCGGAGCGCCAATTGCTTCGCCATGGAGTCGAACTCGCCGGCGATTACTTTCCGATTCATCGTCCTCACCCGCTCCTCCGAACCGAACATCCGGTTCAGCTCGATCAGTGGCGTTGCATTCTTACGAACCAATTCTTTCTGGGCGAACTCCAACATCTCCTCTTTGGTCTCTCTGGCCTCGTCTTTTCCCTTCTGTGATTGATGCAGGGCTGCCAGGGCCTCCATCCGTTCTGGAACGGGGAGATCCTTGATTTCGAGTGTTTTCTTCAACCAAACGACCTGATCCTCTCCCGGTCGCTCACGCAATGCATGAACCACGTGACTGCGTACCAGTGGATGGGGATCCGCCTTCAATGACTCAAAGACTTCACGGAAATCCTGACCCTCAAGACTGCCGCTTGCATAAGCGACTCCCGCCCTGACCAATGGCTGCTCGTGCCGGGCCAGAGCCAGAATCACCCGGGTATCATCCTTTCGCGGCGAGGTCCCCACCGTGAGGATCGATCGGTAGAGACTCCCCGGATCCTGGCCACCTGGATTCCGCAGCATCCGAATGGATCGATTCATTGCCTCCTGCGATGGATCAACAACTCCTTGACGCTTCAGGATCCAAATCAAGCCTCCTGCGAGCAGGATGATCACCGACACAGACAGCAGAATCTTCTTCATGGAACTCATGTTCCCAGTCTCTCACGGGTCACTTGCTCCTTGCAATTCCTGCCCGAGGCTTTAGCCTGAAATCATGAACCTTTCTTCCATTCTCGGCATCGCCGCTGCCCTTCTGGTCCTGCTGGTCTCGGTATTCACATCCACCAGCAACTCCAAGATCTTTCTCAATCCACACGGCATCTTGATCGTCATCGGAGGCACTGCCGCAGCGGGCATGCTCTGCTTTCCGATCAAAACCTACCTGAGAGTCGCGACCGTCCTCAAGAACAAGATCCTCGGCAACTACGCCATGCGGTACGAGATGGTGATCAATGAAATCGTGGATCTGGCTAAAGGGATGCGGGACAACGCCGAATACGCGAAGAACAAAGCGAAATCCGTCAAGACCCCCTTCCTGAAAGACGCTCTCGAACTCATGAATCTGGGCGGAATTTCGGAGGAATCCCTCGATGAGATCCTGCTGAAGCGCGCCGAGACTTACTCCAAACGTTATGACCACGATGCCGTCGTGATCAAAGCCCTCTCCAAGTTCCCGCCCGCCTTCGGCCTGATGGGAACCACTCTCGGAATGATTTCCCTCCTTCAACAACTCGGGGGCAAAGACGCACAAAAGTTCCTCGGGGTCTCGATGGCACTGGGGCTGGTCGCCACATTTTACGGGATCGTCCTGGCCAACCTGGTGTTCATTCCGATCGCTGAAAACCTGACCGCTGTGAACAAGGAAGACGAGACCGTTCGAGCCATTGTCATCGACGGATTGAGGCTCATCCGTAAAAAAGAGCACCCCAAAATGGTGGAAGAGTACCTGAAGAGTTATCTCTTGCCTCATGAACGTTCATCGATGAAAGCCAATCCAGCGGCAGCCAAAGCATGAGCGAACAGATTCCTCCCTCCATCAAGCATCTCAAACGTCCCTACCAGACCCATGCATCGGGTGAGGACCACTCCGATGGAAACTGGCTCGTGTCCTACGCCGACATGATGACCCTGCTAGTCGGATTCTTTGTCATTCTTCTCAGTTTTTCCAAGATCGATGATGAGGTCTTTGAAAAGTTCAAGGAAGTCGTCGCCAAGGAGTTCGGCGGGAGCTACCAGGTCCCTTACGGCGAGCTTGGAGATCGCATCAAGAAGATCCTGGAGAAACAGGGTGTGGCCAATCAGTTTGCGGTGAAACAGACTCCTCTCGGAGTCGAAATCTCTTTTCTGGGTGCGGTTTTTTTCGATACGGGCTCCGCCGACGTCAAACCTGAAGCCCAATCCCTGATGAACACCCTTCTTCCTGTTCTGAAACAGGAGGCGGGCCAGTTTCAAGTCATTGTCGAAGGTCACACTGATGATGTGCCGGTAGGGAATAAAAGCCGGTTCCTGAACAATTGGGAACTGTCTGGAATTCGCGCGAGCAAGGTGATCGGGCTATTCGAACAGTACGGATTCACTAAAGCCGTCCTCACCTCTGTGGGATACGCGGATGGACGTCCCCTGTTTCCGAACCGGAACGGAGCCGGTGATCCGATCGAAGACAACCGTGCCAAAAACCGAAGAGTGGTGATCAAACTGATCCATCAAGGTGAAGGCCTGATGGGAAAGCCTGAAGAAAAAGGTAAGTCCTGATCAAGAAGAGATGATCCGGCTCGCTCCCTCTTTCAGGAGGACGGCAGCCTTCTCACGCTCTTTTTCCACCCGATCGCGGAGCTCATCCAAACGCGGATAGGCCACTTCCTCGATTGCACCGGATGGAGAATTCCTCTGGGCACTGCGGAGCGCCTCCCGGATGTTCTCTTCAGCGATCTGAAGCTGACAAAGAGCTGAGGCCTTTTCTGTTTTCAACTCCTGTTCGAGCCGTTCAGTTTTTTCCTTCAGGAGTCGGTTTTCGTTCTCGAGGTATTGGTTGACTCCCTCCACGCGTGCAAGATTGGCGCGTAACAGAGCGACCTCGTTTCCGACAAGGTCCATATTTCCAGAAGTCACCTCAAACTGCTCCCTGATCTCTGCGCACTCCGAACGGACTTGGTGCAGCTCATCCTTCAAGATCGACACCTCGAAACTCCGGGACTGCAATTCAGCTAGCTGTTTTCCATTCTCTTTTTCAAGCCTCGACACCTCGGAGCGGACTGCCAACAGCTCCTGGCGGAGCTCTTGTTCCGGATTTCGATTGGGGTCCCCGCCCAGAATGAGAATCCGCTTTCTAGCCTCTTCCAATTCCAGTTCCTTTTCCTTCGCAATCTCTTCGAGGCGTTGATTGGATGCGAGTAAGAAGGTTCTGCTCTTCTGGTAATCGAACTGATGCTGCTCTTTCTCTAACTGGTGGCGCTTTTCAATTTCAGTGATTTTCTCGAAATTCACTTTCGCATCGGCATCCGAACGCGCAAGAAGTTCTGTGATCCGACTCTCCAACTCTGCCTCACGCCGGGATCCATTGTGATGGTTCGTTTTGGCTTCTTGCTGCGCCTGGATCAATGACGACCTCAGAGACCTGATGGTCTCACTCGCGCGGCTTTCGAGGTCTCGGTATCGGGCTGTGTAGTCCTCGATTCTGACCTTGACCTCCCGTTTGAGGCTATCCACTTCGACCTGATGGCATCTCCGGACCTCATTCAAGGTGGACTGATGGGCAATCTCAAGATTTTCCAGAGTCTTTTTCTGTTCGATCCAAACCGACTCGAGAGCCCTCAGATTTCTATTTTGATCGAGCAGTTCTTGGATCCCCTGGGCCTGCTCCGAGAGGATCATCGCCGCTTCCCGTGAGGCCGCCGAGACTGCCTGGAGCTTTTGATAAATCTGAGCCGTCTTGATCAAATTGGGGTCGTCCTGCTTTTCATTCGGATTCTTGTCCATCATGGCCTTTACAGGATAAGGCCCGATTCCCTGCTCGACAATTCGGCAAATTTTACCCTAAAGAGAGTAGCCGAGGCGAATCGAGATTGCGCCAAGATCCACCCGTGTGATGTCTGAAGCCTGGAAGGCCTGGCGACTGTATACCGCACCGAGTTCGAACCGATGATTGTTTTCAAGTTTGTAGCTGACCGTCAAAGAAGTTTCGGTTCCGAAATCCTTCATGCTGAATGCGCCTTTCAGTGGAGCATAAAATCCCTGCAAAGTCAGCCTCGCCCGGTCGGTGAATTCGTATCTGATTTTCGTCCCTACCCCACCTGCAATCAGGTTCGCAAACCCGAGCTGGCTCCCGTTTGAAAAAAGGGTGTAGTACTGGAGACCCGCCAATGGATGCACTTGAAATCGTGATTTGGGGTCTCTGAGAGCATAGAGCACGTGGGCATGTGCCCCGAGCAATTGGGGGGCGGTATCAGTCGGAGAAGACCGGACGGTCCAAAGCGTGAGAGCGAAATCCCCGGCCAAAGAAAACTTACCGATGATCGGCTCACTTTCGTAAGTGGCTGCCACAAGTCCATTGATGGAAGCGTAATCACCGAAGTTGGTCTGTTTGTAGCGGAGGACCGCCCCTCCGGGTGAAACCACCAGGAGCCCCCACGATTTGCCAATTTTGTATTCTTGTACCTCAGGAGCATAAACAGTGAATTTCTCGCTCTTCTTGGTTTGACCATCCGAGGCGAGAACTTGGAGAGTGAGTTCGCTTTTGATCGAATTCAGGTAAACGAAAACGACAAACATCCCACCCTCTTTGACGGTCACCGGGTACAAAGTTTCCCGGTCTTCGATGAACACTTTGGAGTCGGCGTTTTTCAAAACAGCACGGATTTCGACAAACGGACGCAATTTGCCATCCTTCCGCCTCAAGGCCACCGGGATCCGCTGATGGATCAGATCAACAGAGTCGATCCTTTTGGTAGGATCGGCTTCACGAGTGACCTCTGCCACCCAGTTGGTCTTCTCGACAGCGACCGAACTCGAGTCGTAGACCTCCGGGCGCGCCTCTTCCACCGTCTGCGCAATTGCACCAAACGGATTTAAACAGACGAGCGACACAAAAATCCACGAGAAAACCAAAAGCGTCCGGTTGGGAATCTCAGCGGTTCGTTTCATGGGGGGGAGACACACCGGGATTCGATGCCGGGATCCGCTTCGGATCCTGCTCCCGGACAAAATACAATTTGAATCCGGCAAAAATCTTGTTCGGATCCCGGATCAGTTCCCGGTTGTTGTCCCAGAGCTGTTTCCATTTCGAAATGGTCCCGTATACCCATTGTGAAATCTTTTGCAGAGTATCCCCACGTTTGATGAGATAAGCCTCACCATTGCGGCTCACTGTTCGAACACCAAAAACCTTGATTCTCAGCCGTGTCCCTTTGGTCAACACATTCGGATCACTGACCACTTCTTTATTGAGATCGTGGATTTCACGCCAGCGAGTCAAATCTCCAAACACCTCGAATGCGATTTTCATCAGGGTATCGCCTTCTTTTACGCGATAATCGATGATTTGGGCGCCCTCTGCTGATGCAGGCCCACGCCCCATCGAACCTGGACTTGATCCGGCATCTTTCCCATTTCCTCCGGCTTTTGCAGGACTGCCATCCGCGTTCAAGGGTTGTGCCGAGGCAGAGTCTCCCGAAGCTGTGACCACCGCATCTTTCCCGGCAAGGGCTTGGCTACCCAATGCCACAGCATCCGCGCCTGAGCCATTTGCTGTTTGATTGACCCCGGCCACACCTGCAGTTCCTGTCGATTGGCGTCCCGCCGAGCCGGCGGAAGCCCTCAAGGCCCCTTTTGCCCCCGACAAAGAAGAGGCGTTTTCCGAGCCTGGTGAAACCTTTCCGTTCGCCTGACCGTTTTTGGAGCCGGAGCCTGCACGCCCCGAAGTTCCTACGGCATTCTTTCCGGCGATAGCGCCTACAGACGTGGTGGCAGCCGATGCCCCACCCTTCAACTGTCCCGTGATCGGATCGATATTTCCTGTTCCACCCGGTCCGCCGGATTCACGATCAGCAGACCCGTCCACAGGTCCCCCCGACTTCGCAATCGGTATGGCATCGATCCCCTGGAGCTCAGTCGCAACCTCCACGGGTGCGATCAGCTCCTCTGCTTCCATCGAAGACTGGATCGTGGATTTGGATAAAGGATTCATCGAGGAGCACGCTGCGACACAGACGCTGGCGACTCCAAAACTGATCGGTGTGCGGAAGCGTTTGCGGCTCATCACCGGCTCCCTTCAGATTTCCCCGACCGGGGGAGGAGGAGGAATGTCATCCAATCTTTCATCAGAAAGGATCTCTTGAAGACGTGCGACTTTGGACTGGGCCTCTTTCTCGCTTGCTTCACGAATGTTTCTCAAAAAGTTCCGCTGTTGGATCAAGTCTTCGAAGTTCTCTTCGAGCACTCTTCTCGAAGGAGACGAAGTCGGAGTCTTTTTCATTTCAATCTCCACCCGTCCAAGCTCATATTCGGTGATCTTCAGCAGATCGGCGGTCGGATTCAGGGTCATGGCGGTCTCAAGCTCCACCAAGGCCTCATTCAGAGCCTCCCGGACCAAGGCTTGGCCTGAACGGAGCCGTTTGGCATAGCTTTCCAAACGGTGCTCCTTCTTGATGAGACTGTCAGAAGAGGTATTGGCAGCCTGAATTGCTGGACGCATCTGTGAGGATTCCTCCACGATCCGGGCATTCAGTTTCTCATTCTCTTGTCTCAAGTAGGCTGCTTCGGCACCAAGGGCTTCTTGCTGGTCCCGCAGGGAACTTTCCAATTCCTGGAACAGTTGCAGTTGGATTCCCATGGCCTGGATCTGCTTCGCCTGCTCCTGGGTCAACTTATTCAAATGTTCGACTTGGGTCCGCTGACGGATCGCATCCTCCGAAATTCTCTTTTGCACCCCTTTCAGGGCCTGAATCTCGCCGATCTGCTTCAAGATCAGCAATTTCATCTGACCGACCTCTGCTTCGTCGGCTCCAGCAGTGACGTGACCTCGGACGGCCGCGAGCTCCTGCTCCAGAGCCACTAAACGATCGATCTGCTTGCCCACCGTCTCGGACGGCTTGACTGTCTCTTTTGCATTCGATTTCTGTCTGACGGGTTTGGTTTGCGCCTAAAGTTAATAACAGACTAAAATGATACAGAATAGTCTTCCGAGGCACGTATGCTGAAAAACAGACTGAATTTGAAACTCCTGAAGGTGTTCTGCGCCCTCAGCCTGTTGGCTGGAGGAAGCGCCTGCGAATTCGTACCTCAAGAAGTTTCCATCACGACGCTTTCGGGAGCAGCTGCCGAGCGAGCCGACAATGCTCCGTATGCAGGATTCACCGGAATCACCGAAGCCAATACCTTGAGCGCAAACAAGGTTCAAATCAAATGGAATGCCTCGACGGACACGAAGGTCATCGCCTACAACATCTACGATTCGAGCAATTTCTTTTTTCCGAAGCTCCTCAAAACCGTGTTAGCTCCGGCCAACAATTTTACGATCACGGGTCTTCCGACGGTCACGCTTGGAACCTTCCGGGTCAAAGCGGCGACCAATAAGAACGTTGAAGACGACAACATGATCGATTTATTCGCCATTCCCTACGGAGGGATCAGTTCGGCGAACGTGACCTCATCCACTACTGCAACGGTATCCTTTGCCGACATCAGCAATGCGGACTCTGCGGGAGTTTATTGTAAATCAGGGTCTGCGACCGAATTCAGCCTGCTGAAAGCCATCACCAGCACCGTAGGCGTGACTTCCGCCAACCTCACAGGCCTGGTCCCCGGATCGACTTATACCTGCCGGGTCAACACCACCATTGCCGACTTCACAGACAACAATACCCAGACCGTGAGTTTCATCCCGATCGGGCAGGCCACCAGCCAAGACTTCGTCAACCACGACGGAGGCCCCCTTCCCTATGGTGAGTACACTCTGAGTGTGACTGCATCCAATAGTGCGGAGCTTCTTTCGGAGCGGACTTACTTCATCGCCGGTCAAAAGCCAGCGGATTACGAGCTGCAACTGAAAGCAACCCTCGAAGCCCATGCGGAGAAAGCCAAGCTCGAGAGAAAAGAATTGAAGCAAATCCTGAATCTTATTAGAAATCAGTACGAGTTGAACTCCGCGCGATTCAACCATTACTACAACCGGGTGCGGACCGGACAAACCATGATGACATGGCCGAAGTTCCGTACCGAATGGGTATCCACCCAGGACCAGATCCGGATGACTCTCGAGAGTGGCAACCCGGCTCAAGTCAAGAATACCCGGATCCTCGAACAGCAGCACCAGGGGATCCTGAATCTGGATCAAGAACTGCGTCAACTTCAAGCTGACCAGGATCGCTTCCTGAATAGTGGAGCAAATGACGCCGCAAGTCTTGAACGGCTCAGATCCCAGTCGGATGAGCTCGCCGAACAGATCTACAAGATCCGCTCCAAACTGAACGATTGAGCCCTTCCGGTCATTGACTCCCGGAAGCGCCTGAAGCTTAATGATTGAAATGGCTCAACATTGGCGTAAAGCATTGATTTTGTGCGCTTCAATCCTCGCAATTCCGGGTTGTGCCACCCTTCCCGCGCCCCGTTCGGGCCTCCCTCCCCCTCAGCGCAGCGGAGGAGAGAGCTCTTTTGAATCGGAAATCAAACGAATCCAGGGGATGTATTCCCGGGGGGAATACGCACGGGCCATCGAAAGCCTGAATCGAATTCACGAGCCTGAACTCCGGAATTCGGAAAAAACCGAATACTGGAATCTGAAAGGGCTCGTCCGCCTGGCAGAGAAGAACCCGGCTTCCGCCATCATCAACTTCAGGCGTGCGCTTCAATTCAACCCCTTTCCTGATCATCAGCCCTACTATCAATTCAATCTGGCGACCGCTTATATCGACGCCGGAAAAGCCTCAGAATCGAAGAAAGTGGCGGACACCATTCAAGTCGATGAAATGGGATCCGCAGACAGAAAAAAAGTCCTGGCCTTGCGAGAACGCGTGAACAAGACGCTCTCCGGTCCGAGAGATCCTCAATCTCCATCCGAAGCTTCTGCGGCCACCCCCACCCCGGTGGTCGTCACCACTCCGACTCCGGCACCAGTGAGAGAACTCTACAGTGGCCCGGTGAATCGCAAACGGATCGGGATCCTCCTTCCCCTCAGCGGAAAGTACGAGAACTTCGGAAAAAGAGTCCAAAGAGCGGTGGAGCTCGCGTTTCAAGCCTCGACCGATGATCAGAGCAAGTCCTTCGAGCTGATCCCGGTCGATAGCGGCGACTCGGCTGAGAGTCATGAGGTTGCGCTGAAAAAGCTGGTCGAAGAGCAGGAAGTCATCGCTGTGATCGGACCCCTACTTGGAAAACACCTCGATTCACTCCGGAACAAAGCCGCTTTTTACCAGATCCCCCTGATCTCGGTGGCCCAAGTCCAGGGAGATGCCGATCCCCAGATTTTCTCGTGCTCCATTTCCATTCAGGACCAGGCTGCGAAAATCGCAAAATACGCCGTTCAGACTCTCGGAATCACCCGGTTCGCCATCCTCGGACCTGACAACAAAGCTGGAGAAGAAATGGCTCTTGCTTTCTGGACCGAACTGGAGCGCCTCAATGCCGAAGTGCGTGCGTTTGAACTCTATGACCCCGATCTGACCGATTTCCGCGAACCGGTGGACAAGACCCT
Source organism: Bdellovibrio sp. ZAP7 (assembly GCA_945874535.1). Classification (GTDB taxonomy): domain Bacteria; phylum Bdellovibrionota; class UBA1018; order UBA1018; family CAIMNF01; genus CAIMNF01. The sequence goes on along the minus strand of CAMCGZ010000005.1, from coordinate 90,309 downwards.
CGGACTTTTCTACACCGAGACTCGAGCCAAAGAAGTGCAGGAATTAGCCGAAAAACGTAAGGAACTGAACATCACCCGGAAAACGATGAAAACCCAGCAGTACTTCAACCTACCGCCCCTGGTGGACTTCGAAGCCGTCTTCATCGCTGACGAAGCGAGGACGGCGGGTCAGGTTATCCCGACCTACGCTTACCGGGACGCAAAAGGCCTGAAGTACCTGGGAATTTCTTCCTGGAACTCCCCCCAACTCATTCAGAGAGCGGGAGACCTGGTCGAAGGTGCCGCTTTCCCGGTCGCATTCAATACCTTGAATCCCCCCGAGGAAACCAAACAGTTTTACGACCTGTTCCACCGCACCCATTCCTCGTATCCGGGAGAGCTTGAGGCCGTGGCATTCGATGCAGCGACCCTCGTGCTCGAAACCCTGAAGGAATCCCCCGGAACCCGCAGTGAATTCACCAGCCGCCTCGAGGGCCGAAAGAATGTGCCAGGAGCCACAGGATCCCTGAATGTGGTGGATCACAGGTGTTCGAGGAATCTGGACCTTTATAAAGTGAAAAAAGGCGCGTTCGAGCCGGTCGGAGAACCATGATTCGAACCGTTCACCGGACCGAATGGATCGCGCTCCTCATCCTCTTCCTCGGACACGGAATCGCCTCTTGGACATCATTCGGCTACCACCACCCCGACGAACACTACCAGATCCTCGAGTGGGCGAATTATTTTCTGGGACTCAACGCTGACGCATCCAAATTACCCTGGGAGTTCGCAGCTCAGATCCGCCCCTGGTTTCAACCGCTCCTTCATGCGGGGTGGATGAAGGTTTTAATCGGACTCGGAGTCTATGAGCCTTTTTCTGCAGTCACTCTGATTCAGGGAATGTATGGTCTCCTGAACCTTTGGCTCCTCGTCCGGATTTGGAACTTCCTGCGTGACCGGTACGATCTCGCGCCACAAGGAGCGATCGCGATCGCGATGCTCTGGTTCCTGCCCTACATCCATGTCCGCACCTCGAGTGAGAACCTGGCAGGAATTCTGCTATCCTTTGGCTTGCTCGGAATACTGGAGGGCAGGAGTGCCCTCAGGAATGGCATTTTTTTCGGCTTCGCATTCCTGGCCCGCTACCAAATCGCCCTCGGCCTAGCCGGCCTGGCCCTGGCCTTGCTCTACCGGAGCAAAGGAATCCGGAAGCACCACTGGACCTTGCTCGGGGGGTTCCTGGTCCCGGTGGTCTTTGGCGTTCTTTTGGACCGGATCGGATACGGCAACTGGGTCTTCAGCCCTTACCTCTACTTCAAAGTGAACCTGGTGGATGGGGTGGCCGCCCGGTACAATCCCTATCCCTGGTGGATGTATTTCGAGTGGATCCTCCAGCTGAACCCACTGGTTTCGTTGCCCCTGTTCATCGGGACACTCGGATTTTTCAAGAAGGCAAAAGAAGAAGACGGGTGGATTCTTTCGTCTTTCGTTTGGTCTTTCTTTGTATTGCACTGTCTGATCACCAATAAAGAATACCGTTTCCTCTTCCCGCTCCTGAATTGGGTGCCGTTCATGGCCTTGGTCTTTTTCAAGGCTTTTTCGATCAAGATGGGCCGTCCCCGGTGGTGGATTCCCTTCGCTGTGATCAACCTTCCGGCGTTTGCGGTTTCGACCCTGCATGGCGCCTCCATGCGCACATTGGGTGCTCCCTTCCTCGCGCACAGGAACCTCAACCCGGCATGGCCAGTCTTGGCCAGTCGTGATTACCGGGGCAATCCTCCGTACTACACCTTTCCGGACCATACTCTCAGCGTCTTCGGGAATCCTGAAGAACTCGAACAACAATTGGAAAAACCGGGGACTGTCCAGGTCCTTCTCGACGGAAAAGCCGGAGAGCCGTCTCTCGAGCCGGTTCGTAAGGCCCTGGCACGACGCTCGTGTCGCCTGCAAGACGCAGTGGTTCCGGAATGGCTTGGAAAGCTCATCCTGAAAACTCCGGCAGGCCGTTCACTTCCCCTGATTGAATGGCACCATTGCCCCTAGGCTCGGGCGCTATCGATCAAGTCCTTGGCATTCTTCAATGCCGCAGGGGTGAGCTTCTCGGAGCCGAGCATGCGCGCAATCTCGTCCCGGCGTTCACCGTCGCTCAGGCATCGCACCTCGGTGACCGTTCGACCTTTGGACGATTGCTTGCTGATGGACAAGTGATGGTCGGCAAAGCACGCCACCTGAGGCACATGGGTGATGCACAGGACCTGATTGTAGCCTGCCACTGATTTCAATTTCTTGCCGACCGTGAACGCAGTCTGCCCACCGAGACCGGCATCGATCTCGTCAAAAAGATAAACCCCGATCCCCCCCTTGTCTGCGATCACCCGACGGATGGCCAGCATCAAACGGGATAACTCCCCTCCCGACACGATCTTCTGGATGGGTTTCTTCTCTTCTCCGAGATTTGTCCGGACGAGGAGCTCGGCCACCGTGCCGAGGGACTCACTTCCCCAAGATGCGAGATCATCCGAGAACGTCAGAGAAAATCCGACTTCGGCGTCTTGCATACGAAGTTCTTTCAGCTCCTTCGAGACGGCTTTGCTGAGGCCGTCCGCACCCTTCTTGCGCTTTTCAAACAGGTCCTTGGCCAGTTTGAGAGCCGACTTCCTCTCTTCTCCATACTCACTCTCGAGCGAGTCGAGGCGTGTCGACAGATGGGTCAGGAGATCGATCTCTTCGCGGAGCTTGCCCTGATAAGTGATGATCTCATCGAGTAGATTACCGTACTTGCGCTTCAGATTGGTGATCAGACTCAGGCGTTCCTGAACCTTTTCGAGGCGATCCGGACTCAAGTCTGCACGCGAGGTGTAGGACCTCGAAGCATGAGAGGCATCCTCCACTTCGGCCAGAGCTCTTTCAATTGAAGACTGGAGGGGCTCCACACCTTCATCCATCTGACAAAGAGACTTCACCTTCGAGAGCGCGATCCGGAGCGCATTCAGAGCCCCCTCTTCTCCATCGAGGGCGTCATGAACCTGGGCCGCAAGCGACATCCGCTGGCCAACAGATTGAAGGAGCCGTTTTTCAGCGGCGAGTGATTCGTCTTCACCGGGCACCAAAGCCGCAGCTTCCAATTCCTCGAGCTGGAATTGAAGAAATGCCAAACGCTGAACCCGTTCCTCTTCCTTCTTCTTGAGCGACTCCCACTCTTCAAGCAGGGTGATGGTCTTCCTGTACTGGGTCGAGGCTTTTTTCTGGAGGCCCTCGATACCGGAGAACCGGTCGAGGAGTGCGATCTGGACCACCGACTTGAAGAGAGACTGATGTTCGTGTTGGCCACAGAGATCGATCAGGTCTTCACAGGCCGTCGAGAGCATATTCAGTGTCGCCAATTGCCCGTTCAGGAAAATCCGGTTTTTCCCGCTCTTACTGACTGTGCGCTTGATCAACAGCTCACTTCCGTCGCACTCGATCCCGACCTCCTGGAGCCTGTTCTTGAGCCAAGGGAGTTGTTCAATATCAAAATACCCTTCCACCACGGCTTCGTCGGCTCCGGACCGGATGGTCTCACTGTTGGCCCGTCCGCCGAGAAGAAGCGAGATCGCCTCGAGGACAATGGACTTCCCGGCTCCGGTTTCTCCGGACAGGATGTTGAGCCCGCGCTCGAAGGGGATCTCGGCATTCTCGATGAGAGCGAAATTCCGTATCTTGATGGTCTGGATCATCATTTACCTCCGAAGTTGAGTTTTTCACGAAGCAGGGAGAAATAATCGCGATTGGGCGAGGTCACGATCTTGAGCTTGTGTTTTTTAAAGCGCGAAATCCGGATCAAATCTCCGTCCTTCAGATCGAGGCCGTTCTGCCCGTCGAGAGTCAGGTAAACATGTCCGGGCATGGACTCGAGCATGAGCTCGACATTCACATCATCCGGAAGTACGAGAGTCCGCTGGGTCAAACCGTGAGGACAAATGGGTGTGATCAACATGCACCCGAGATGGGGCATCACGATCGGTCCACCCGCCGCAAGAGAATACGCGGTCGATCCGGTGGGCGTGCTGATGATCATTCCATCGGCACGGACTGTATTGGCCCACTCCCCGTTGACGTTGATCTTGACTCCGATAATCCGGGCGATCGCTCCCTTTGAAACAACCGCGTCATTGACCACCAAGTCCTTGAGAATGGTCTTCCCCTTACGGATCACACTGACCTCGAGCATGACGCGTTCGGAAATCGATATGGACCCCGTATTCAGGATCCGGTGGATGACATCGTGGAGCTCTTCCTTACGGACTTCGGTGAGGAAGCCGAGCGTCCCCATGTTGATTCCGAGAATGGGAATGCTCACTTCCTTCATCAGACGGGCCGCACTCAGATAAGTTCCATCGCCACCAAGAACCACGATGAGATCGACCTTGCGTGCCAGATCCGACTTCTTGACCACCTTCAATTTACGGAACCGCTCGGAACCGAGTGAGCGCAGCACTTTGGCGCTTTCGTCACAGAAGAAGACCTGATAGCCCCGATTCAGAAGAAGGTCTGCCAGCTCGAGAGAGAGTGCCGCCGCCTCATTATGATGGTGCTTGATGATGATACCGAGACGTTGGACCTTGATCTTCATTGCTCCTCGTTTTCTCCCAAATCCGGCTAAATTGCCACATTGACAATCGGTTTTTGACATAGGAAAACCTTGTGTACGGGGGTTGATTATGCGCCGCTTCATTATTGGGATCGGATCGATGTGGATCGGTCTGTGCGTCGCTTGGGCCGAACCAGACTGGTCATCTCAGCCTGATTGGTCGGCAAATGCACAGATCGATCCGGCCGGCAGACCGAACCCCTATGCCTGGCCGGAAGGGATTTTCGAGGAGAAAGTCCGCAAAGGAAAGCTTCACGCGCTCCAATACCCGCTCGAGATCACAGGCCTTCTCGTCCCCGAAAGGCAAGCCTTGCGCGTGCTCGATTCCAAGCCCGGCGATCCTCTTTTCGGACTCATGAAGTCAGCACTGTCTCTCGGTTCCGAGTTCAAGGATTTCAAAGGATTCTGGAAATGGCTCGGCTTGCACGATTATCCCGAGCAGGAGGGTGAGATCCCTTTCCCGAACGGGGTCCGCCCCGCACTGCCCATGGGGGTATCCCTGATCGAGCGGAACGGGATCCGTGGCGTAACCCTGAGTTGCGCTGCCTGTCATTCTGCAAGCCTCTTCGGTCGACCGGTGCTCGGCCTCACCAACCGCTTTCCCCGTGCGAACTCGTTCTTCATCCATGGCAAACAAGCCACACGTTGGATCAAACCCAACCTGTTTCAATCCATGACCGGAGCAAAGCGCGAAGAGGTCAGGATGTACGCCGAGACCAGGGAGCGAATCGCCTCCGTCGGACTGAAAAAGCCCGAGGTCCTCGGACTCGATACCTCATTGGCCCAAGTGGCCCTGTCGCTCGCCCGCCGTGCCGAGACTCCTTGGGCCGAGCGTGATCCCGCAATCGCGTCCCATCCACGCCCGAACCCTCTGGAGACGGAAGTCGCAGACAGCAAGCCGGCACCCTGGTGGACGGTGAAGTACAAGACGCGGTGGCTCTCCGACGGAAGCGTGATTTCAGGGAATCCGATTTTCACCAATTTCCTGTGGAATGAGATCGGTCGCGGTGCTGATTTGCCCGAGCTGGTGAGCTGGATGGAGCGGAACCGGAACATGATCGAGGAGCTGACCACGGCTGTATTCTCGACTCGTGCGCCGAAATGGCAGGAGTTCCTGTCCGCTTATCCGATCGATCACGAACGTGCGGAACGCGGCTCCCGTCTCTACAGGGAATCCTGTGCCGGGTGCCACGGCGATGCTGGATCCAAGGTCGGAGTCCGTTATCCCACAAGAACCCGGGTCAAAGATGTCGGGACCGACCCCGGGCGCCGGCAGGGAATGAGAGAACTCGCCCGGGCTCTGAACCCGCTGCAGTTCTCACAACAGTATGGCATCGTGATCGAGGAGCAAAAGGGTTATGTCCCTCCCCCACTTGACGGGATCTTTGCCCGCTTTCCTTACTTCCACAATAACTCCATCCCGAATCTTTGTGCGCTGATGACGCCGCCGAACGAGCGTCCGAAAACCTACTATTCCGGCGAAGTGGTGGACCCTTTGCTGCACTTTGATCCGGAATGCGTCGGCTATCCGGTCGGATCCAAAACCCCGGCGAGCTGGCGAACCGCCCCGGACTCAGCAGAACACTTGTTCGATACCACCCGTCCCGGACTTTCCAATGAAGGGCACTACCGCAAGATTTTCACCCGTGAAGACGGGAGCGAAAAATTCACTGCGCCCCAGAAACGCGATTTGATCGAGTTCCTGAAGACCCTTTAAGCGTTTCTTTTCCTGCCGAAAGAAAGCGCCAAACAGAGAAACAGAACTGCGTTGACTGCGATCAATTCCACACCCAGTCGATAACCTCCGAACCATGTCGCACTGTTCAAATCCAGAATCGCTGTGAGGGTGATCGCACCGAGACATAAAGCCGGGACACGGGCGGACTCGAGCTTCCAGGTGGTGAATATCCCGATGCCATAGAGCCCGATCAAGGGGCCATAAGTATAACCCGAACACCGGAGCACCAGATCAATGAGAGAGCGCGCCTCGAGCGCGTGAATCACGAGGATCAGCAAGAGGATGACCCCTGCGGCGAGAACGTGGACCAAGCGTACCGGAATCCGGTCCTTCAATCGTTCGGGGAGTAGATCAATCTCGATCGAAGAAGCGATGGCCGGGAGAATGGTCCCCGCACTACTGAAAGTGGCTGCGGACAGACCGATCAGAAACATCATGGCAGCGCCTGTCCCGAGAGACCCCAGAGCCAGCGCAGGCAGAACCCGATCGGACGCCACCCCGCCTCCGGGCAAGGTCGGAAGGGCCAGGTTCCCCACCAGGTAAGCATCACGGGTCAAGGCCCCGAGGGCCATGAATACGAAATTCACCGCGACCATCACAAACGCGAGAGTGAACATGTTCTTCTGCGCTTCTTTCAAGCTCCGGCAACTCAGATTCATCTGCATGATGTTCTGATCGAGGCCGTTCATGGAGCTGGTGATGAGCATGCCGCCGAACAGGGACTTCAGGAAAAAATCAGGCTTCATCGGATCCCACGAGAAGATCTTCGGGGCCAGTACGGCTGTCATCGGATCGGGGGAGAGTTTCCAGAGCGCCACAAACAAGAACAGCACCGATCCGAGCAGGATGACAGACTGGTATGCCTCGGTCCAGACGAGACTCTTGATTCCGCCTTTGTAGGTGTAGAGGACGATGAGCGCCATGGCGAGCACAAAGGAGAAGGTCGGACTGAGGCCGATCCCACCGAGCAGGCACTGGTGCAGGATCATCACCGATATGTACAATCGGGCCGCCGAACCGAAGGTCCGGGAGGCGATGAAAAGCAGGGACGCCGTTTTTTGCGCCGGCACACCGAAACGCTCTCCGAGGTAAGAATAAATCGAGATGAGATTCCTCCGGTAATACAAAGGTAACAATACCGAGGTGATGACCATGTAGCCGAGAAAATATCCGAGCACGATCTGGAAATAGGAATATTCCTGAGAAAAGACGGATCCGGGAACTGAAACGAAGGTCACGCCCGAGACCGAGTCACTGATCATTCCGAGGGTGATGAGCCACCAGGTTGAGTCGTGACTTCCGATGTAGTAATCCGAAAGCGTGGCCGACCGGGAACGGTAGAATGCCAGGAGAAGCAGGCTCACAAAATAGGCAGCCAGAGCGGCCAGTCCGAGGCCCGGACTAGAGAAGCGAGTGAGTTCCATCATGGCCTCAGTTTACGGTGGATTTGCAATTATTCAACCGAATTGATTGAAGAAAATTCCTCTTGTGCTTTACCCCGAAAAAAGGGATAACTCTGCTGCCATGACGCCCTTTGAATCCAACATCGACCGGACTGTAGACATCGTCGTCGCCCGAGACGTCTTCAAGACATTCGAGAGTTTCGAGGCGTTGAAAGGCATCAACCTGACGGTGAAAAAAGGCGAGGTGGTCGTGATCATCGGACCATCCGGGTCCGGAAAGAGCACCTTTATCCGGACACTGAACCGCCTGGAGGGATTCGATCGCGGCGAGATCGTGATCGACGGAGTCCGTCTCGAAGACGGAACGAACCTCGACACCATCCGGCGTGAAGTCGGGATGGTATTCCAGAACTTCAATCTCTTCCCCCACCTGACCGTGCTTCAGAACATCACGCTCGCGCCGGTCAAGGTCCGTAAAATGGATCCACAGCATGCTGAGCGGCTGGCTTTGGAACTGCTCAAGCGGGTCGGGATCGTGGACCAGGCGCACAAGTATCCGGGCAGTTTGTCCGGCGGCCAGCAACAAAGGGTGGCAATCGCCCGGGCTCTGGCCATGCAACCGAAGGTGATGCTGTTTGACGAGCCGACATCCGCACTCGACCCTGAAATGGTGAATGAAGTCCTTGCTGTGATGAAGGAACTCGCATTGTCGGGGATGACGATGATCGTGGTCACCCACGAAATGGGGTTCGCTCGCGAGGTGGCGGACCGGATCATCTTTTTTGACCAGGGCCGGATTATCGAAGAAGGTTCTCCCGAAAAGATTTTCAAAACCCCTTCCGAGGAACGGACCCGTGCATTCCTCGGTCAGATTCTGAGTCACTGAATCCCTTCCCGCGCGGCATGAACCTTGAAACCTGACGGGCATGGATCCCATCAGCTATTCGAAGTGGCGCATTCTCTGCCTCGATGAACCCGAGTCCTGGCTTCGAGCCCTGCCGGATTCCGGCTTCTCTATCGTCGGAACGAGGAAGCCCCAGAGTCGGTCGATCCGACTGGTCGATGATACCGTGGACTCTCTCCGGGGCTCAGGACTGACCGTGATTTCAGGACTCGCACGGGGAATCGATGAGACCGCACACCGTGCGGCACTCCGGACCGGTCTGCGCACTCTCGCGATCATCGGATCCGGAATCGACGTGGATTACCCGGCGGGATCCGCCCGGATCAAAGAGGAGATTGTGAATCAAGGTGGAATGATCCTCTCTCCATTTCCGGACGGGACTCCGCCTTTGCCCCGTCACTTCCACGATCGGAACCGTCTCATCGCCGAATGGGCACGCGCGGTTTGGGTGGTGGAGGGAGCAGCCGTATCCGGAACATTGAACACCGCCCATTGGGCCTCCCGATTGGACCGGGATCTGTATGCGACACCGGCCTTTCCGGGGGATCCCTGTTTTAGTGGGAACGAAAAGCTCCTCTCCCGATCCCGACCTGAACGCCACCCCTTCGCTCTTCCGTTTTACGGAGTCAGCAGTCTTCTGGACACCTGGCCTCGCCTTCTGGAACCTCAGAAAAACCTGTTCCCCGCTCTCCCCGACCACCCCTTCGATCAAATGATCGCGCGCCTCGAATCGGAGTTCGGTGAATGCAGGCTCCCCCTGCTTCAGGAACACTGGAGCCCGGACAATTGGAATGAGTTCACGAGGGTCCTTCAAGAAGCCCTGAATGCCGGCCGGATCCGGATCGAGCCCTCCGGACAGATCCGGGTTCAAACACCCGTAAAATCCTGAACCCGGAGAACATCTCCGGTAGCGTGGTCGACCGCCCTTTGGATCGCCCGTTCGAGCTCTCCGAGATTTCCTGGCCATTCACGCGAAATTAACCAGGAGAGTGCATCTAGATCGATCGACTTCAATGGAACCCCACGACGCCTGCAAGCCCGTGACAGAAAATACGGCAAAAGGTCGGATTCGAGGTCTGCAGTACGGTCCCTGAGCGGTAGGAGTCCGAGCACCGAAGCGGTGAGCTTATAATAGAGCTCCACATGGAACAGCCCCTCCCGGACCTCACGGTCGAGATCGTGCGAACTGGTCGCGATGATCCTGAAATCGGTGGGAAACAAACGAACCCCGCCCACCCTCGAGAAACTCTCGGTCTCGAGCATATTGAATACCGCGTTCTGGGTTTCGATCGACAAACTGTCGATTTCTTCGATAAAAAGTGTCCCCCCCTGGGCCAACTCGAAGACTCCCGGTTTACTGAAATGATTCACCGGGCTCGCGCCCTTTTCGACCCCGAACAACTCTGTCATCTGAAAAACAGGAGGCAGGGTGGCACAAGAAACCTGGACAAACGCATGACGGGATCGATCGGACTTCCTATGGATCTCATAGGCTACGGAACGCTTCCCGGTACCGACCTCTCCCGACATCCAGACCGAGGAGTCCGTCTTCGCAATCCTTTCAACCTCTTCCCTCAGTCGAACTGTGGATGAGTCACGACCGAACAGGGGTACGGGCACGGGACCGACTCCGACCGCACTCATGATTTCAAGTGCGGGCTCACGACGCCTGAAACGCCGACTCTGGCAGGCTTTTTCGAGCGTTCGCAACAGATCTCCGTGATCGAAGGGTTTCACCACGAAGTCGAATGCTCCCGCCTTGAGAGCGGCCACAGCACGCTCCACCGTTCCGTAAGCTGTGAGAAGAATCACTGGAAGATCGGGAGTGTAACGGTGACAATACTGAAGCACATCCATGCCATCGTGATGGGGCATCTGGAGATCGGTCAGCACCGCTGCAAGATCCTCCGTGTCGATCACGTTCCTGGCCTCTTCGAAACCCGAAAATGCCACGGCATCGTAGCCGGCCCGGACCAAGGTGGCCTCGAGAATCATCCTGAGATTGGCTTCATCATCAATGATGACGACTTTATCGCGCATCCGGATACCCCACTTCCACTCGTGTTCCCTGGCCGGGGCTCGACTCGAGCTTGAGCCATCCGCGATCGTGGCGGATCAGGCGCTCGCAAATCGCAAGTCCGAGCCCGGTCCCCGTACCGGAGGAGGTGAAAAACGGCTCGAGTACCCGGGATCTCACCGCTTCGCTCATCCCGATACCGTTATCCGTTACCGAGAAACCGTTTTCTTCGACCTTCACGATGATCTTGGCATTCTGAATCCCCTCGAGGGCCTTGACCGAATTCTGAATCAGATTGGAAAGAACCTGTTGGATCGAATCGGGAACAACCTCAACTGGAACAGGATGATCCTTTCCGTCAAAATGCAAATCAACCACCGAAGGAACCAGGAATGCGGTGTTGGTGATCGCTCGAGGGAGGAGCGCGCACAGGTCGATCCGTTGCCGGCCGTCCTGTGGATTCCTCGAAAAATCGAGAAATTGCGAGACCAGACGGTTCAGACGCGCAGTCTCATCCCGGATGACCTCGACAAAGGGCCCGGAGTCCTGAAGCAGATCGGCTGCTCCGCGGATGGAACCGAGAGGGTTCCGGATCTCGTGAGCAAGACCGGCGGCCATCTCTCCGAGCAAAATGAGTCTCTCACGTTCGCGGACCTCGCCCATGCGAGCGAGCCTGCAGACCTGGTCCCCGAGTTCGCTCAACAAGTCAGGTGCGGCCGGAATCGGAAAAAAGCGGGTTTCCGGGCTCCATCGCCCGGAAGGAATGCGGATCCGGATGAGTCCCACGACCCTTTCATTCGAATACGCCGGAAGAACCCCGTCGAAGCCCCCGGCATCGAGGTATTCAAGAATCATCTCGATCGGTTTCCGGCTCTCACGGGTATACAGGGCATCGCGCTCCTGCTCGAGGATTCCCCGATGCAATACCGGAGGGAGCCCCTTCTCGCGGAGCTCGAAAAAGTAGGATTCGACATTTTCAGGTAAACTCACACCGGAGGGATCCAGAGTGATCTCGACCCGCTCGGCCCCGTGGGTTTTCATGAAAAACTGCCGAAGTCCCTCATGCAAGTCCTCGAGCGAGGTCACCGCAGAGAGCAGGATCCTGAAGCGATCGACCGTGTCTTTCTCCTCGTTCCGTGTAAGAGGAAAAAATCTACGCCCCATGAACCTGAAGAACGTCACCAAGGGACTCCAGAGAGCGAGTACCGCAAACGAAATCAGGAAAGAGTTGAGCAAAAACAATGGAAACGACCTGCTGATCGTGTTGTACAGGAGTGCGAAGAATCCGGTGAGAATGAGAGACAAAGTGAGCACCGCCAGGAAACGGGACACGAGCGAATCGAGACCGAAAAGCTTTCTGGGATTGATGATCTGACTTGCGAACCCCAAATAGACGGCGAACAAGAGATTGCCGATCGACGGAATCCCGGTCCCCATCCCTGGAATGTGATCGAAGGTACAAAATGCAAGTGAGAGAATCGGACCGAGATAGAGGACCATCTTCCGGCCTCTCGGGAGGTGTCCGAAACCGGCTTCGGCGCTTCTCCGTGCCTCGAGAAAGAGCAGGTGGATGTATTCCACCAGGATGAATGAGGGCCAGAAACCCGTGGCCAGACGGAACCACTCCCCATGCCCGAGGGAGAACACGATCAGGAAACACAGCCCGGCACCACCGACCAGGGCCGTCAGAAACAGAAAGCGACTGAATGCGTCGATTTTACGAACCAGAAAGCTCGACATGAGCAGGACCCCGGTCGGAGCGAGCAGCACATGACAAAACAAGTGGATGTCGTAGGAAAGGCGACCGAAAAGAGTCGCGTGAGAGACAAAGCTCAGTGCCCAGACTGACACGAGGAAGCACAGAAAAGAGAAGAGAACGGACACCCGGTTGCGCCAGTGCCGGAACAGGGTCCAGACTCCGATCGTGAGGGCCACCAGGCCGAGGATGAGAGAAGTCTGCTTCAACAACTCCATTCAGATCCCGAAGACCGTGAAGGCCACCCACAACGCCAATCCACTGACGAGAGGAATCGAAAAGTTGTCGTCGATCTCGAGCGGGATCATCTCGGCACCCCCTCCTGCCAAACCTCCGGCCAAAGCGGTCAATGCCGAAGCCAGAGCGGGAACGCCTGTGAAATACAGGTAAAAAAACGCAATCACCGCGCAAATTCCCATCCCTGCAGCCGTTCCGATCAGTGATTTGCCATTGGAAAATCTCGGGCCTTTGTGGCCCCAGGTGATTCCGAAAATCGAGGACACCGGATCGCCGATCGCAAGAAAAAGTATGGAAAGGATGGCGATCGGCTTCGGAAAAATGGCCACGGAAAGGAGCACCGAACCGACATAAAAGGGGGTGCCACTCACCCGATTCACCTCACTCGAGCGCATGACCGGCCCCATGACCTTGATGGCGATCGAGTTCAATCGGGGAAATCTGAGACGCGCGTACTCCCCGGCAAGAAAAAAGGCGAGGCCTCCCGAAAGGAGACCGACACAAACGCTCTTCGGCGTGCCGAGTCCGTAGACTAAAGCCATGAACACACCCATCCCGCAGTGCCAGATCTTCCTTCCGAGGTGGAGATCGTTCCTGAGGCGTAAGCGCCAAGAGGGTGACAGTGAGGGACGGTCCTGCATGGGCAGATCGTATAACGAATGGATTTCCTTGACAATCACCCCTCGTATTTTAGGCTAAAAGGACAGGTGGTTTCTAGGATGGAAACAAACATGTCACTGAAAGACCCACGCTCCATGACCCATGGCACTCAATTCAATTCCCGGAGTCCTTTTTTGAAGCAGCAGATCTGGGCGATCGGCGGCGGCAAGGGTGGCGTAGGGAAAAGCCTGCTCTCTTCTTCCTTGGCTTTCACCCTGGCAAGAATGGGATACAACACCCTCGTCGTCGATCTCGACCTCGGTGGAGCGAATCTTCATACGGTACTCGGGCAGTCTCCTCCGGCCAAATGCCTCTCCGATTTTCTGAACGGTTCAGTCACCGACTTGAAAGACTGCATCGTACAGACCCAGTTCCAGAATCTCCAGATGATCGCCGGCGCTAAAGACGACCTCAAAATCACACAGATTTCCAAGGACAAGATCCGGAGCATCCTGTCGGCTCTCGACCGGATGAACCATCACTTTGTCATCCTCGACCTCGGCGCAGGCACGAGCGCGTATACGCTCGAGTTCTTCAATCATGCTGAAATCGGGATCATTACCGCACTTCCTGAACCGACCTCGATCGAGAACGCCTACCGTTTTATCAAAGCATGCTACTACAGCCGTCTCCTCGAGAGCCCGCGTTTCGAGGGCATCCGCCCATTGATCGAGGCCGCGATGACCCCGAACCATCCGCTCGGGATTCAATCGCCCCAGCAGCTCCTGACCGAGACCAATTTCCAGAATCCGGCGTTGGCCATGGAGTTGCGGAACGCCATCAAGAATTTCCGGCCCAAACTGGTGATCAACCAGACCCGGAGCCAGACTGACGTGGACGTGGGCTTTTCCATGAAGAGTGTGGCAAAAAAGTATTTCGGGATCGACCTCGATTATCTCGGCTACATCGAATATGAGCCGAACGTCTGGCAGTCGGTCCGTAAAATGCGCCCCATTCTTGCTGAATATCCCCATTCCCGGATCGCCATTCACATCGACCGGATTGTCAATTACCTGTTGAAACAAGCCCGGATTGAACATACCCTTGCAGAATAAATATGCACCTCAACGAGGATCCCCTCAGCCTTTATGACCTTCTGGAGCTCACACCGGACGCGACTCCCCAGGAGATCCGTTCCGCCTACCTCCGGCTGAAATCGGCTTACGGGAAGGACAACATCGCCCACTACGGTGTGTTCTCCAGGGAAGAAACCGAGCAAATGCTCAAGAATGTCGAGAACGCCTACCTCGTGCTCTCAAACCCCGAAAAGCGTCGAGCCTACGATCAGGGGCACGGCATGAATCCTGGGATTCCGGTCGCACCCTTCGCTTCTCCTGAGCCTGTAAGCGATACCTGGCCGAACCCGACGAGCGCCAGCCTGGCATCGCTCACCCTGAGTCGGACGGAGCCTGCGGTGGCCGGCAATCCGGTGAAGGAATCGGCCTCTCCAGAGCCGGATCTGGCACTGGGTCCTGAAGAAACCTGGACGGGCCCCGTGCTTCGCAAAATCCGCGAATCACGACGGATCACTCTCGAGGACCTTTCTGACTACACGAGGATTTCCAGATCCTACCTGCATGCGCTTGAGGAAGAGAACTTCGCGAAGCTCCCGGCAGTGGTTTATGTCAGAGGATTTTTGCAGCAGATCAGCAAGCGCCTGAAGCTTCCGGTCGACCAGGTGACCCGGCACTATCTGGAACGGATGAAGGCGTCTCTCCCCGAAAAAGTCTGAAAATGAGCCGAAAATGGATCATCACGGTCCCTGGGGATTTGGCGGAACGAGCCGATAAAGCACTCATCCGTCTGCTGGAGGACGAGGAGGGAGCACCCTCTCTTTCGAGGTCCCAACTGCAAAAGCTGATGGATTCGGCGCAGGTCACGTCGGGGGGCGTTCCGGTTCGAGGTAAGGACCGACTGACTCCCGGATCCGAGATCGTCATTGCCATCCCTGAACCCACCCCGCTCGATGTGGTCGCCGAGAACATCCCTCTTGATATCCTGTTCGAGGACGAGCATCTCCTGGTCGTCAACAAGCAGCCCGGACTCACGGTGCATCCATCGGAAACCCAGAGCTCGGGGACTCTGGTCAATGCCCTCCTTTACCGGATCAAGGATTTGAGCGGAATTGGCGGTGTTTTACGTCCGGGAATCGTCCATCGGATCGACAAGGACACGAGCGGGGCTCTCGTAGTCAGCAAAACAGATGCGGCCCATGCGGGTCTCGCCGCACTCTTCGCCCGCCACGATATCGAACGACGCTATTGGGCCTTTTGCTTCGGATCGCCCCGCTGGGAGGACGAGCTCCGTTTCGAATCGACCCTCGGAAGAAGCCCCCAGGATCGTAAGAAAATGGCCGTGAATGTGGAAAATGGCCGGAAAGCGGTGTCGATTTTCCGCAAGCTCGGTGAGTATTCGGTTGCAGGAAAGTCTCCCTATGCGAGCTGGATCGAAGCCCGTCTCATGACCGGACGGACCCACCAGGTTCGCGTGCACCTCACCCACCTTCACCACTCCCTGCTCGGTGACCCGGTCTACGGGACACCCACGGATTCTCAAGCCAAATGGAAGCTACTCCCCCTTGAAATCCAGCGCGCAGTAAAAGCCCTTCCCGGGCAGGCCCTGCACGCCCGGATCCTCGGCTTCCGGCATCCGGTCACCGGGGTGGAACTCCGTTTTGAAGCCCCCCTTCCGCCTGCCATGAAGGCCTTGGGTGAGCTTCTCGGCATCAGTCAGAATAGTTGACTGATTTGGTTTAAAACCAAAGTAAAAACAAATCCCTAAAGCAATCCTCCGGCCTCTCCGAACTGTTCCTTGAGTACAACCTGTTGGAGGGTAAATGGTAACTAACTACGACGGCGAACAGATTGAAATCCCACAAACACTACCGATGCTTCCTGTAAGGGATATTGTTGTATTTCCCTATATGATCATTCCTTTATTCGTGGGTCGTGATTCATCCATCCGTAGCGTGGAAGAAGCGCTTTCCAAAACCGACCGCCTGATTTTTCTTTCTTCCCAGAAGAACATCGCGGACGAACAACCGACTCCGGACGGAATTTACGAAACCGGCACTGTCGCCATGATCATGCGCATGCGCAAGCTCCCCGACGGTCGGATCAAAATCCTGACCCAGGGTCTTTGCAAAGCACGTGTCAAAAAATTCACCCAGACCGCTCCGTTTTACGAAGTTCAGGTGGAACAGGTTCAAGAAGTCGCCAACGAGAAGAAGGCCGAATCCGAAGCCCTGATGCGCACCATCAAGGAGCAGATCGAGCGGATGATCAGCCTCGGCAAGGTTCTTGCCCCGGACATCATGATGGTTCTTGAGAACATCACCGAGCCAAGCCGCATGGCCGACCTCGTCGCTTCCAATCTCGGACTGAAGGTCAGCACTGCCCAGGATGTGCTTGAGATCCACGATCCATTCGTCAAGCTCCAGAAGATCAACGAGATCCTCACCAAGGAGACCGAAGTCCTGAGCATTCAGGCAAAAATCCGGTCACAAACCAAGGATGAGATCAGTAAGTCGCAGAAGGAATATTTCCTCCGCGAACAGATGAAGCAGATCAAGAGCGAACTCGGCGACAATGATCCGAAGGCGGAAGAAATCAACGAACTCCGCGAGAAGGTCATGAATGCCAAGATGCCGCCGAACGTCGAGCAAGAAGCCATGAAACAGCTTCAACGTCTCGAGCGCATGCATCCAGAGAGCTCTGAAGCTTCCATGATGCGCACTTATATCGAGTGGATGACCGACACCCCTTGGGGCAAGGCGTCTGTCGACAATCTCGATCTCGACCATGCCATGGAGATCCTGGATGACGACCATTACAAGCTTGACAAGATCAAAGAGCGGATCATCGAGTTCCTCGCTGTCCGCAAACTGAAGAAGGACAACATGAAGGGGCCGATCCTGTGCTTCTCGGGTCCTCCGGGTGTCGGTAAGACCTCACTCGGCAAGTCCATCGCCAAGGCGCTGGGCCGTGAATTCGTCCGTATCTCCCTCGGTGGAGTGAAGGACGAAGCCGAGATCCGCGGGCATCGCCGTACCTATGTCGGCGCCCTCCCGGGTCGTATCATCCAGGGCTTGAAGCAAGCGGGAACCAACAACCCCGTCTTCATCCTGGACGAGCTCGACAAGATGGGAACCGACTACAAGGGAGATCCTTCGGCAGCATTGCTCGAGGTGCTCGATCCGGAACAGAACTACGCGTTCCGCGATCACTACCTCAACGTGCCGATCGACCTGACCAATGTCATGTTCATCACCACTTGTAACGCTCTCGAGCAGATTCCGGCGCCTCTCCGTGACCGGATGGAAGTGATCCAGCTTTCCGGATACACGCAGGAAGAGAAACACTTCATTTCCCGCAGGTACCTGATCGAAAAACAGATCCTCGAGAATGGTCTGACCTCGGACCAAATCGAATTCACCGACACAGGAATCAGCGCGATTGTCGAGAACTACACCCGGGAAGCCGGGTTGCGGAACCTCGAGCGCCTGGTGGGAACAGTCTGCCGTAAGACCGCTCGCATGGTGGCTGAAGGCAAGACCGACACCACCGTGATCGATCCTGCGATGGTGGCCAAATTCCTCGGGCCAGCGGTTTACTCCCGCGAAGACGAGCAGGAAAAGGATGAGGTCGGTATTTCGACCGGACTCGCCTGGACCTCGGTAGGTGGCGAAATCCTTTATGTGGAGACCGCAACCACCCGTGGCAAGGGAGGCATGCTCCTCACCGGCCAGCTCGGCGATGTGATGAAGGAATCGGCCCAGGCCGCTCTCGGCCTGATCCGGTGGCGCGCAGCGGACTTCGGAATCAACTCCGATGTCTTGAGCGAAACCGACATCCACGTCCACTTCCCTCAGGGTGCCATCCCCAAAGACGGCCCTTCAGCCGGGATCACCATGGCCACTGCCATGATCTCCCGTCTGACCGGAATCCCGGTCCGTAAGGATGTAGCGATGACCGGTGAGATCACCCTGACCGGCCGCGTGCTCCCGATCGGCGGATTGAAGGAGAAGTCCCTCGCGGCGATGAGGCACGGGATCAAGACCATCATCATTCCGGAGAAGAACCGGAAGGATCTGGAAGAGATCCCCGAAGAGTACCGCAAACACCTCAACTTCGTTCCGGTGAAATCGATCGACGAAGTGCTTGAAGTGGCCCTCACCGAGAAGGTTTTCCCGATCGAAGGGAATCTCCCCGGCGCTGGTGGCGAGACTCACGAGACCCGCCCGGTCAAGACCAAGAAACAAAAGCCGGTTGCCGCAGCCGAACCTGCGGTGGCCAAATCCTTGAAGCGTGCCGCTTAATACCGGCAGGTTGTACTCAATCCAGGGAGCCCGGATCAATCGCATTGATCCGGGCTTTCCTCATGACAGAACAGGAAAATGACAATTTCCAGCACCCTCATCTGCTTTTTCTTGGTCAGCTGCTCCTTTGTGCTCTCCTCGAGTGAGATCGCACTTTTTTCGCTCTCACGTGTCCAACTGAAGCGGATCAAGGACGAGTCTGAGCCCCTCTTCCGCCGTATCCGGACTCTGATCCAGGACTCCATGGGGCTCTTGATCACGGTTCTGCTGTTCAACGAGATCGTCAATATCTCACTTGCCACCATCCTGACCACCCGGATCGTGGAACCGCTGAAGCTCGATTGGAAAATGAGCACACTCCTCGGGATCCTGATCACGACCCCGGTCATGCTCATCGCCTGTGAGTTGACCCCGAAGGTGATCGCCAGCAAGGCGAATCAGATGATCATCTCGACTTTCCTCCCCCTGGTTTATCCCCTCTACCTCCTGATGCGCCCCGTGGTCGCGATCATCCGTTTTTTCATCCCGGCAGCTCCGGTCAAGGAGCTCCATCAATTGCACGAGGAAGACTTCATTGTGATTGCCGAGGAGCAGGCCGAAACCGGTCATTTGCATGAAACCGAGCTCGAACTCATCAAAAATGTATTTGAGATGGACGACACCCGGGTCGAACAATTGGCGACTCCGATCCGAAAGATCATCACCGTTCCGTCCAATGCCACTCTCGAACAAGCGTCGATGATCATTTTGAAGGACCGGATCTATTCGAGAATCCCGGTATACGACAAAACCAAAGACGACATTGTCGGGGTCATCAACTCCAAGGATCTCGCCGAACTCAAAGTCCGCCCTGAGATGCGAAGTGAGAATGTGATGACCCTCGCAAACGAACCCCTCACCGTGGCGGGAACACTGACCATCGATGCGCTCTTCCGAAAAATGAAATCAAAGAAGATCCAGGTTGCATTTACCCGAGGGGTGAACGGAAAGATCGCGGGCATGATCACCCTCCAGGATATTCTCGACACCCTGATCGAGGAGGCCTTCGAGGAATGATTGCATTATCTCCTGCAACCATCGCCATCGTTTTGATGTTCATTCTGATCGAGGGATTTTACTCGGGGAGCGAGCTCGCTCTCCTTTCGATGGACAAGCTCGCTTTGAAGAGAAAGGGCAAGCAGGGAAACAAGGGGGCCCAATTGGCTCTTCGCCTGCTCAAGTCCCCGGACCGGATTCTCTCATCGACCCTTCTCATGACCAGCACCTGCGTGATGGGGACTTCAGTCGTCCTCACCCTAGAGTTCCGGAGACTCATGGGCGAGCACGGTGAAGCCTATGCGGCTGCGATCGGATCCCTGCTGGTGATCGTGTTCGGTGAGTTGATTCCGAAATTCATGTACCGCCGCTTCGCGGACACCATCGTACCGAAAGTAGCCTATCCGATTTTTCTCACGCAAAAGATCCTCTCTCCGCTGATCCGCTTGATGACTCTTTACACTTCTCAAATCACGCGGATCGTCACCCCCATGGAGCTGGTGTGGAGCGGCAAGAAACAAAGCGTGAAGGACGAGCTGCACGGTCTCCTCACTTCCGACTCGGGAGACACCCAAATCAAGTCGAATGAAAAGCGTCTCATCCGGAAGATCCTGCGATTCCGGGACCGGATCGCGAAGGACGGACTGGTTCCCCTGATCCAAGTGGATGCGATCGAAAAACAGAGCTCGCTGCTCGAAGCCTTCGAGCTTTACCGTGAGAAAAAGCATTCCCGCATTCCCGTTTTTGACGAGCGGATCGACAACATCATCGGGGTGCTCGAACTGCACACTATTTTCCGGCAGAGCGATCTGAGGCAACGGATCGACCGCTTCATCAAGCCTGCGGTCTATGTCGCCGAGAACCAAAAACTCGAAGAGATCCTGAACCGGATGATCGAAGATGACTTTCAGTTGGTGGTCGTCGTGGATGAATACGGGGGGGCGATCGGGATCCTGACCCGCGAGGACATTTTCGAACAGATTGTCGGGGACCTCGAGGACGAGGACGACCTCGAGAAAAAGCTGATCCGGGCCAACAGCGAAACGTCCTGGATCATCAAGGCCAGGGCCACCATCACCCAGATCAATGAGGAATTGCAGCTCGAGATCCCTGAAGGCGACTACGATACCCTGGGTGGATTTCTCTTGCGTCAATTTTCCCGCATCCCGGAACCCGGAGATGAGCTGTACTTCGAAACACCTGCCGGAAATCTCCGTTTTACCGTCAAAGATGCGACACGCAGGAGAATCGAGAGTGTCAGCATTGAAAGAATCCCCTCTTGAGCCTACACTTACAGATGAGGGGTGCCGAATGAAGGATGCATTCAAAACCGTTCTGATCGCCGATGATATTCCCTATGTCCGTAAGACACTGAAGCAGATCCTTCAGAACCGTGGCTACCGGGTGGTGGGCGAAGCCGAAAACGGCGACGATGCCGTACGTCTCTATTTTGAAACCCGCCCTGATCTGGTCATCATGGATCTGGTGATGCCGAGAATGAACGGGATCGATGCCACACGCGTGATTTTAAAGCGCGACCCCGAGGCAAAGATTGTCATTCTTTCTGCCATGACCCAGGAGAACCTGGTGACTGAAGCCATCCAAGCCGGAGCTAAAGATTACGTGATCAAGCCCTTCCAGACAGATGAGGTCATGAGGGTGCTCCAGGAGAGTATCTCCGCAGGTTCGGTTCAAAACGCTGCCGCGGGCGGGGCCGCCTGAGGGATCCTAGATGTTCTCTTTTCTTTACTCGATCTTCAAATATTCGGCATTCGCCCTGATCGTGCTCGTATTGTCCCATGTGATCGAAGTTCAGGGTGTGACGGTCTCACGTCACATCGAAAAATGGGTGAAAATCGCCGGTGTTTACAGCCCGGAGAAACAGGCCAAGTTGCTCACTGACGAATACAAAGCCAGCCTCGATGCCCGCATGAAAGAACTGCATAAACTCGATGCCGACATCAGCCCCGAAGATCAGAAGGCATTGAGACAGATCATCGAACGTTCGGAACAGAAAAATTGAACCCGGGTCGGGATTACCGTCCAGATCCGGCATTCTGAGAAGCGCGTCCTTTTGCAACTGAGAGCGAAGCCATGACCAAGTCGGCGCGATTCTTCGAGCAGAGAGCCTTGCCGAGTTGCTTGCTCGACACCACTGCAGCAGAAGCGGGAGATGCGAACGCGGTCAGGAGGGCAATCAAAGTCATCAGTTTCATAGTCACTCCGGTTGGGATGGGAAAGATTCCCGTTCTCGCACAACGTACCGCTCACCCGACATAAATGCATGGGGTGTGCCAGAGGAAGGAGCCCCCCAAGGTCTGGAATGCTCCTTAGGTTACAAGACCTTCCAAGGCGCAACCCTATTCGTTTCGAGCTGGAACGACGATCGGGAAGACGACGCCTGTCCAATCTTTAGACAGTTTCGCTTCCCGAATCTTCGAATGGGGGTGGGATGAATCAGCGGCCGGATCCGGCCTGATTCGACTTGCCCGCCTGGGTGCCGGAGCTGGCAGCGAACTTGACCTGATGATCTTGTTCGTTCTTGGTGCAATGGGCTTTACCTGATTGCTTGCTCGACACGACTCCGCCGATGGCTGGGGATGCGAATGCGGTAAAAAGGGCCAAAAGGGTGAAGATTTTCATACGTCCTCCGGACTGTTCTCGTTCTCTCTACTTCCACTCGACGTACCGCTTGTCCACACTATTGCAGAGGTCGTGCCACGACGGGTCCGTCTGGGTGGAACCGGACAAGCTCCGGTCAATCCAAAGGAAATACTCCCCTGCCCTCGGACCCGCCTCCTGGTTGCTGTGATCCGCTTCCAGCCAGCGCCTGACACCTGTCCAATTTCCATACAGGTTTCGGTCGCCGTGCCCCGGAAAAACGCTTAGGGTAATGGGTATGCGAGCCCAGACCAAAGCGACCTGGGGAGTGGGCCTGTTCGGACTGGCGGCCCCACTCTACCTGATCCCGAATCACTACCCCCTCTTCCAACCTGTCCAACTTCCCCTGACCTTTGCGGATTCGGCGATTCCCTTTGTCCCTGAAACGATCTGGATTTACCTGAGCGAGTACCCTTTGCTGATCTCAGCCTTTGTGATCACACGTAATCCTGAAGCCCTTCAGCGCTACCTGAAGTCGACCCTGTTCCTGCTCGCAATCAGCGCACTGATTTTCACACTCTTCCCGACATCCTACCCGAGAGAGTGGTTTCCCTTACCTGCCGGACTGGATCCGGGCAGCCGATTCTTATTCGAGCTCCAACGGTCGGGCGACTCGCCATTGAATTGCTTCCCGAGCCTTCATGTCGGATCGGTACTGACCTCGGTCCTGCTGCTTCGGGAGCGACCCCGGGCATTCGTGATATTTTTCATCTGGGCGATACTGATCTGTCTGTCCACTTTGACCACCAAGCAACATTACATCTGGGATGTCATCGGAGGCGCGGCTCTCACCCTTCTTGCCGATCGATGGTTCCGTCCCAATCCTCGAGTTCCCGGATCAGCCGCGACTCCCAGAGACTCCGCCAATCCCCACCCTTGAGATCGGGAGCGATCCCTTCCAGATCTGAAATCCGTGTCATGATCTCACCACCGAATCCACAGGGAGAGAAATCCCGGAAAGGTGCGAGGTCATTCACCACATTCATGGCGAGTCCATGAAAGGTCACCCATTTTCTGACCGCAACACCGACCGATGCGAGCTTCCGGTTTCCCGACCACACACCGCTTCCAGCCGGGTCACGATTGGCAAAGGCCCCCTCTCGCGCCAGTGCGCGGATCCACCACTCCTCCAGAAACCGGACATACTTCTCGATGTCGCGCCCCAGATGACTGCCCCAACGGCCGGAGCCACCGAGAGAGAGGATCGGATACACCACGAGTTGCCCGGGCCCGTGCCAGGTCAAATCCCCTCCTCGCTCGATTTCCACATAGTCCGTTCCCTCGGGCACCAAAGGAGGCGGCATGGCCCGATCTGATCTTTGCGCGGACCACTGCAAGCCTCGCCCACGGGTAATCACGGACTGGTGCTCGCAAAAAATGAAGGTGTCGGCAACTTCTCCCCGGATCCGCCGCTCCACCAGGTCCAGCATGAGCTGATGCACCTCGGAGAACTTCCGGATTCCGGGTAAGGACAGAACTTCGAAACCCGTCATTTCTTCGGTTTGAAAATGTGAATCGGATGCCCGATAGCGACCTCAGCCGCTTCCATGATCGTCTCCGGAAGTGTCGGATGAGCGTGAACAGTGAGCGCGAGATCCTCGACGTGCGCTCCCATCTCGATGGCAAGTGTCGCCTCGGCAATGAGATTCGAGGCTTCAGCACCCACGATGTGGCACCCGAGCAAGGTGCCCTTTTTGGCATCACTCACGAGTTTCACCATCCCGTCAGGTTCACCGACCGAGAGAGCCCTGCCGTTCGCGGCAAAAGGGAAAACCCCGACATTGACCGAAAACCCCTTGGCTTTGGCCTCGGCTTCCGTGAGGCCAACAGTGGCAATCTCCGGATCGGTGAAGATCACGGCCGGCATCGCCCGCACGTCATAAACCGTCTTCATCCCGCCAATCGCCTCTGCGGCGACCATGCCCTCTTTAGAGCCCTTGTGCGCAAGAAGCGGCTGCCCTGCCACGTCTCCGATTGCAAAAATATTCGGAACCGAGGTCCGACGTTGGGAGTCGACCGGAATGAATCCCTTCGAGTCCATTTTCACACCGGCCTTGTCCAACCCCAAACCGGCTGTGTTCGGGGTTCTGCCGATGGTCACGAGCACCCGGTCGAACTTCTGTTTGACTTCACCGGCTGAAGAGGCGAACACCACCTCGACCTCGTTTTGGAGTTTCTTCACGGATTTCACTGTGGTCGAAGTCTGAATCTTCACTCCCCGCTTTTCGAGGCCTTTTTGAACCACGCGAACCAGGTCGGGATCGATGATTCCAAGCAGCGCAGGACCCGCCTCCACCACCGTCACCCGGGAGCCGACCTTGGCGTAAAAAGTGCCCAGCTCGAGGCCGATGTATCCACCCCCCACACAGAGCAAGTTCGCGGGAACCGCATCCTGCGCCAGTCCTCCGGTGGAATCGAGAACGAGTTTTTGATCCACCTCGAAACCGGGGATCTCAGCGGGACGTGAACCGGTAGCGATCACCGCCTGCTTGAAGCGGACCTTGTCCTCGCCATCCGCGGTTTTCACCGCGACTTCCGTGGTGGAGAGAAACCGGGCATCACCGGAAATCAGCGCACAGCCGTTGGCCTTCAAGAGCTGAGCGACACCGCCGGTGAGCTTCTTGACCACCTCCCCCTTCCAGCCTTGGAGTTGTTTCATGTCGAGCTTGGCGGATTCGGTTCCACTGATCCCCATCGATCCGGCATGTCGGATCTTGTCGAAAGTGCTCCCCGCATGAATCAGTGCTTTTGAAGGAATGCAGCCCACATTGAGACAGACTCCTCCCACGTGGGTGCGTTCCACGACCACGACTTTCTTTCCGAGCTGGGCCAAGCGGATCGCACAGACATAACCTGCGGGCCCCGCACCGATCACCACTACATCACAATCATGATTTTTCATTCTCGCCTCCGGGCCGATCAAAGTGTTTCCAGGAGCAGAAGCCCCGGATTCTCGATGTACTCAATGAAGGTTTTCATGAACTCCGCGGCTTCGGCTCCATCGATGATCCGGTGATCGAGACTCATGGAGAAGTAAGTCCAATCACGGATGGCCAGACGCTCGCGTCCGTTACGGTTCACCACCACGGGTTTCCGGAAAATCTTGTTGAAACCGAGAATGGCCACTTCCGGATAATTGATCACAGGAGTTGCGAACAATCCGCCGATCGACCCGGCATTGGTCAGGGTGATCGTGCTGCCCTGGAAATCCTCCATGGTCAGTTTTTTCTTACGCGCGCGGTCCACAATCTCGGCGATCTCGCGTGCGAGCTCGAAGATCGACTTCTGTTCCACATGCTTGACCACAGGCACGGTGAGTCCGTCTTCGGTTTGCACGGACAGCGAGATGTTGAAGGTATGATGGGTCAGGATCTCCTGTGCGGCTTCATCGACCGTGGAGTTGATCCGGGGATGCTGCTTCAGTGCGGCGACCATGGCTTTCAGGATGAAAGGCAGATAGGTCAACTTGATGCCCTTCTTTTCGGCGATCAGCTTGGCCTTGGCGCGCAACTTGACCAGTTCGGTGGCATCGGCCTCTTCCACGTAAGTGAAGTGGGCCGCCTTGTCTTTGGACTGGCGCATTTTTTCGGAGATCTTTTTCCGCATTCCGCGGATCGGTGTCCGCTCGACCGCGCCCGGAGCAAAAGATTTGGCACCCGCTACCGGAGAAGCTGAAAGGGACTGTTCGAGATCCGTCAGCAAAACCCGGCCGTGAGGACCGGTTCCACGAACACGTCCCAGATCGACGCCTCTCTCACGGGCAGCCTTCCGTGTCGCAGGTGAAGCCAGGACTTCGCTGGAAACCGGAGGAGGAGCCATCGCTGCGGGAGCGACTGGGGCAGGAGCAGCCGGAGTAGCCGACGCTGCAGCCGGTGCCGGCGCGTGTGCACTCGCAGGAGCCGCTGTTTTACCACCGGCGACGTCCACAACCACCATCAATTGGTGAACTTTGACGATCTCACCCTCTTTTGCAACCAGCTGGCGGATGGTGCCCGAAAAAGGGGATGGAATCTCGATGGTGGCTTTGTCGGTCATCACTTCACAAAGAGGCTGGTCGTCCCGGACCTGCTCGCCCTCCTTGACCCGCCACTTCACCAATTCGCCTTCGTTCACGCCTTCACCGAGTTCGGGTAGTCTGAATTCCATTTTTATCTCCTTAGTGTTTCGGGTCTTATTTGTTCTGTCTTATTTGTTCTGTCTGATTAAACCTTCGAGGAACAGCTCTGCCGCCTTGTAGCTCGAACGCACCATCGGACCTGCAGCCACATAAAGGAAACCGGCCGCTTGGGCTTGCTTCTCCAGCAAGGCGAACTCTTCGGGCGAATAGTAGCGTTCGACCGGCAAATGACTCAAAGAGGGCCGAAGGTATTGGCCGAGAGTGAGCACATCCACACCCGCTTCACGCAAATCGGCAAATGCCTTCAGGATCTCATGCTCCTCCTCGCCGAGCCCGAGCATGAGCGCGCTCTTGGTATGAAGCACCTGTCCGCGGGACGCGGCATGCACTTTGGCAAGGCGGAGGGTTTCGAGACTTTGCGCATATCCGGCTCGCGGATCCCGGACCCGGTACTGCAAGCGGTACACCGTCTCGATATTGTGGGCGTAGACGTCCAATCCGGACTCGACGATGGTGGCCACGTCTGTTCCATTTCCACGAAAATCAGGGACCAGAGCTTCCACGAGGAGGCCGGAATCGAGTCGTTTCAATTCCCGGATCGTGGTTGCGAAGTGGGAAGCACCCCCATCCGGAAGATCATCCCGATCCACGGAGGTGAGGACCACGTACTTCAGCTTCAAGGCGGCCACGGCCTCAGCGATTTTGTAAGGTTCTTCCGGATCGAGCGGAGGAGGCCTGCGCGCCGTTTTCACGGCGCAAAACCGGCAAGCACGGGTGCAAACCTCGGTCCCGAGCATGAAGGTGGCAGTACCACTCGCCCAACACTCAGCCACATTCGGACAATGGGCCTCTTCACAAACCGTATGAAGACCCCGCTCTCGGAGTAGGCCCTTGATTTTGGAATAGTTCTCCCCGGCCGGAGGCCGGATCTTCAGCCACTCGGGCTTCCGCAAGGGAGCAATCTGCCTCGCCTCAGAGGGAAGCAAGGGGCGCTCTTGATCAGAACGGGATTCGGCAAGCTTGGACGTCATCAACACTCCGCACTAGATTTAGGGAAATCCCCCTCATCCTAGCGAAGACGATGCGCGTTACTCAATGAAAAACGAGGCGAAGACTCACTTACCTTCGCTGGAATCACCCGGCTTCTCGACCTTGTCGCCGGGAGCCTGAACCACCACCTGGTCAGGGTTATTGCCGGCGTCTGGCGCACAGCCCCCCTGATCCACCGCACAGGTCTTGCAGCAGGTGCTCGACTGGTTTTCAGCCTTCGCCGCGGCAAATGCAGAATTCGTACCGACCAGAAGGAAGCCCAGAACCAGGATTGCTTTCATGAAAACCTTACCTCTCCCATTCAGTTTAACCAGCCCACAGAAGCATGGTCAATATTAAACAATTTCAATTGATCAAATCGACATCGTGACGCCCGCCGGGGCGGTGATGTCGATCAGGCTCTGCAAAGCCCTCATCACCTCAACAGAAACACTGGCGCCCCCGTTGCTGTCCACCTTGTCCACCTCGCCACTGTTCTTGTAGGTGAACTTGACGGTTCCTAGCTTGGCATCCCGGATCTCGACCGGCTTCGAGAGCTCGTTGTACCTGAAGGTGAGCTGGCGGCCCGCCTGATCCACCAATGCACTGATCCGGCCTTGACCATCGTAGATCAGCTTCACCAGCTTTTTATCGCTGTTGCGGGCGACCAGGAGGTTCCCGGTGGCCTTATCGTATTCGAACTCACTCCAGATCACCGTTCCACTGGTCACTTTTTTGACAACCTTGGACACCTTACCCACCGCCGGATCGTATGTGAGCGTCGTGGTGTGGAGCGGTGTGACCTTACGGACCATCCGTCCCTTCATGTCGTACTCCATCGTGGTGGTTTTGCCGTTCGCGGTGATCTTCAGGGGATAGCCGAGTTTTTCGTCGTAAACAGTCTCGGTTTTCTCACCATCCACTGTGGTGACCATCCGGGCGGTGAACTCCTCCCCGCTCGGCTTGGTCTTGTAGAAATACTCATACCTGGAGTCATTCAGCTTGGCACCGGATGAGTCTTTCAACACCACCCGCACCGAATAGTAACCGGGAGTCTTCCCGCCGATTTCGTATTCGTACTCATTCACGGTCCCGTCGAGATTCACGACCGATTTCACGCTCGAATTCTTTTCCGGACCGTAATAACCCACGATCATCCGCTTCGATTCGCCCTTGGCGTTCCGTTCGTTCGGGTATCCGATCTCTGAAAGATTGCGATACTGATCGGCGGTGTACTTGAAAGTGTTTTCCACACCGGCGTCATCCTTGCTGTAGACTAGGAATCCCTCTTTTGAGTACCTGAACTCGGCTTTCTTGCCGCTTTCGCCAACAATCCGCTCCACCAGACCGAACTGATTGTAAGAGAAATTCATCTTACGATTCTGATTGTCGATCATCTGGGCGACCCGACCGTTGGTATCGTAGGTGAAGTTCACGAAATTCCTGTTTCGATCCATGATTTGGGCCAAACGACCTGCTTCATTGAACTTCTGGATGATACCAGCCTCCATCACCCGCGTGTACCCGCCTTTCACGCGTGTGAGGTACTGGTACTGGTAATCGGTCGAAATGAACTGGGTTCCATCCACAATCGCTTTTCGCTGCAGGCTTCCTTTGTTCACAAAGATCGCGTACTGTTTGGCCCTGAATTCAGGGTTTTCTTTCAAACGCTTCCGGTATTCCTCAAGCCCCTTGGCACTGGTGATGGTTCCCGCTTTCTGGGCGGCACTCACCACTGACTTGATCCCTTCATCGACGTCATTCGCGGAATAGGTCTTTGGACTGAAACGGATATTCGCACCTCCACCGTATTCGGTCAGGAGGAGGCTTCCGTCAGGATCGAAAGACAGGCGCGTTTCGTATTCGGTGCCCCAACTGTATCCGAACATCCCGTGAAAATCGGATTTCGAGTTGTACACCCGCTCGATCTTGGGCTCCATCCCCCCCGGATAAGAGATGTCTCTCAGTGACACGAAAAAGTTTCCGTTCCGAAGACTCACATCCGCGCGGGCGAATGCACTGGACACCGAAAGCAATGCTCCCAACAAGATCAAAACTCTGGTCATTTTTCTCACCTCAAACATCGATTTTTGTCACCTTCTTGATTACAAAATAAGCCACGATCATCAAAATTGCCACGGTAGATAGACCCAACCAACCGAGCCAGGTCTCGAACATGGGCCTCATCAGTTCAGGATCGGACTGGGAAAGAGTCAAACCCATGAAGGGCGGAACTCCGAGCAAGATCATCCCTTGCCAGAACGCGGAAGCGGTCATCGCTTTGATCTTATTTTCCACTTTGATCCGCTCGCGAATCAAGGTGGTGATGGTATCGAAGGTTTCCGCCAAATTTCCGCCGGTCTCCTTCAGAATCACCACCGAGGTCACGAACATTTCCACTTCATCCGCGATCACCCGTTTGGACAAATCGATAAATGCGGACTCGAGTGAGGAACCGAGCTTGTTCTGATTCAGCACCAATTCGAATTCCGACTTGATCGGATCCGGCATCTCCTGAGCGACCAGTCCCATCGCCTGGGCGACCGAAAGCCCCGACCTCATGCCGTTGGACATGAGACCGAGTCCATCGACCATTTGCTCGACGAAACGATCCACACGTTTCTGATAAAGAACGTTCACGATCGGCTTCGGAAGAAACCAAGCTGCGATCGCCACCACTCCGCCCAGTACGCCGCCTGCCGCGAAATTCGGCAAACAAGCCAAAAACACCATTCCTCCCAGACCGAAAGAGAACCCGACCTGGTACAT
The DNA here is from genome assembly GCA_945874535.1 of Bdellovibrio sp. ZAP7. GTDB lineage: Bacteria > Bdellovibrionota > UBA1018 > UBA1018 > CAIMNF01 > CAIMNF01. The sequence continues at coordinate 60,057 of CAMCGZ010000005.1, read as the reverse complement.
GAGGATCTTCTCGAGAGGAAGATCGATCATCATCAACTTGAGTTTGTCTGCGATGTAATCCCGGGTTCCGATGGAGTGGAATCTCACCCAATCGAGAATCCTTCCCGAGAATTGATAGGCAACCAACAACGCCGAGACGAATACGACGAGGCCGAGCAGCCAATGAGGAATCGCGAAACTCATACCCTCATGATACTGGGGTTATTTGACCGCGAAAAGGCCCCGTGAGATTTTCATGCCCTTTGCTTCCATTTCTTCCACGAATTTCGGAATGAAGCCGGTGGGCACGAATCTGCCAATAATCTTACGGTTCTTATCCAGACCCTCTTGCTTGTAGATGAAGATGTCTTGGATCGTCACGGTTTCGCCCTGCATCCCGAGTACCTCGGAGACATAAGTCACTTTCCTAGTCCCGTCAGTCAGACGGGACTGCTGGATGATGAGATTGACCGCACTGGCAATCGTCTCGCGAATGGCCTTGAGCGGCAAACCCATTCCCGCCATCATCACCAGGGTCTCCAGTCGTCCGATGCATTCTCTAGGATTATTGGCGTGAACGGTGGTCAGCGATCCGGAGTGGCCGGTGTTCATCGCCTGAAGCATGTCCATGGCCTCTCCTCCCCGACACTCCCCGACCACGATCCGGTCCGGCCGCATCCGGAGACAGCACTTGATCAGATCCCGGATGGAGACCTCACCCTCGCCCTCGATGTTCTTCGGTCGGGTCTCGAGCCGGACTACGTGCTCCTGTCCAAGCTGGAGTTCGGCAGCATCCTCAACCGTGATGATCCGTTCGGTCGCCGGAATGAAGTTTGAAAGCACATTCAGCAAAGTCGTCTTACCGGAGCCGGTGCCCCCCGACACCACGATATTGAGTTTGGCCTCGACACAGGCTCGAAGGAAATCTGCGATTTCCTGTGTCATGGAACCGAACTTCACCAAGTCCGAGGCCATGATCCGTTTTTTGGGGAATTTTCGGATCGTGATCGTGGGCCCCCTCAGCGCAAGTGGAGGAATGATCACGTGTACCCGTGATCCATCGGCGAGACGGGCATCGACATAGGGGGTTTTCTCGTCCACCCGGCGTCCGAGCGGAGTGACAATCCGCTCGATCACGTTCATCATCTGCTGCTCGCTCGAAAAAGTGGTTCTGGACAATCCGGGCTTACCACCCTGTTCGACGTAGATTTGATCCCGGGCGTTCACCATGATTTCGGTCACCGAGTCATCCGCAAGGAGGTCCTCGAGCGGTCCGAGACCGAGCGCCTCATCCAACACCTCTTTGACCAACTGGGCTCTGAGTTCACGCGTCGGGCAAAGAGTCGAAACATCCTCTTTGGCCAGGACGTCGAGAATCGCTTTTTGGGTTTTTTCGCGTAAGACCTCGCGCTGTTTCGAATCAGCGACATCGACATTCATCTTCTTCATGTCGACCACGTCGATGAGTGCCTTGTGGATCCGGAGTTTCATGCTCGTCCAGGGATCGGTCGGGGCCGATTTCGATCGAGACAGCAACCCCCCGTTCTCACCGCCACCGTCAACAGCGACAACAGCAGCAGAACCGGCCTTTTGAGCGACGCCGGTCGGTTTGTTCAGCTTGGCCAGTTGATCGAGCATCTTACTCTGATCCATGCGACGAACCAGATCCGAGAAGGCTCTCGAAATCGCAGCTCCAGGATTCACCATGGTGAAGGGCTGGCTTTTGGTAAGCGAGGCCTCACACGTGGCGGCATCCTCGGGAATGGCGAAATAAGGAGCCTTGTTGATACTCTTTTGGATCATCTGGGGGTTGATCACATTGTTGGGTGAGTATCGGTTCACCACCACTTGCACCATCTCCTGCGGGAACAGGAGTTCCTGTACCTTTCCGAGAATCCGCCGGGTTTGATTCAAGACGATCACATCAGGTGTGGTCACCACAAAAATGAGGCTGGCTTGCTCCATCGCCTTCAATGCATGAGGATCGGTGCCATTCCCGCAATCGATCACGACCCATGGAAAAACACCGACGGCCGCCTTCAGAAACTTTCCGAGACCGTCCAGATCGATGTCTTTGGCCAGGGCTGCCTCGCGCGGAGCTCCAATGAAACTGAAACCCTGCGGTGAATTGGCAAGGAACGGAGTCATCGCCTTCGGATCCCAGGTCCCCACCTGGGCTTTGGTCACATCCACGATATTCTTGGGAGGATTCAGGCCGAGAATGATGTTTTGATCACCCAGACTCTGAAAGTCGAGATCGATGATCAGGGAGCGCTGCTTGAAGTTCATCTGGTAGGCGATCGCGAGGTTCGCGGCAAAGACACTCTTCCCGACCCCTCCCTTTCCCCCTACCACTGCGATGATGTGTCCCATTGATTCTTGGTCCCTTTCTCAGCGAGTGCTCGATGTCATCCGGAAGTTCTTCTTCAAGTCTTCCGTGCCCTCGGAGGCGTTATCGATGATCTGCGGATTGACGAAAATCACAAACTGACCTCTCGACTTCGACATGTTCTTCGACCGCTGGAAACTGAAGAGCGGTTTGGTCTGGGCGCCCCCCTGGGTTTGCTGGAAAGCCCCCGGAGCGGCATCGTCCCGATTGAACGATGTGGCCACGTCTTGCTTGTTCACCGCGGTCAATGCTGCGGTTTCGCCTGATTTCAGGTACAAGCGGGTTTTCACCTTGTGACTGGCGACGATCGGAGTCCCTCCCACGCCCTTCCCGACCTGGTTACTCTGCTCGATGTCCACGTTCACATCGACATCCTGGCCATCGAGAATGGTGGGTGTCATTTTGATGTGGAAGCCCACCGGTACGGCCTGACCGTTACCCTGAGTACCGCCTTGGCCGAGTGACTGGGTGGGCACCTGCACCTGATCCCGGACTTCTCCCTCTTCCTTGTTCTTCACGATGATGGTCGCGGATTTCATGATCCGGCCATAGGAGGCATTGGACGGAGGAGAACTGATCGTAGGGAACAGTGAAGTCAAGGTTCCACTGAAGGTGAAACCACCGCTATTGGTTCCCACCCCACCGGTCGCGGTGGTCCCGACGCTGATGCTAGGGTCCGAGGCGAATCCGGGCTGCCACTTGAATCCGAAAGCTTTCAGGAAGTCCTTGCCCAATTCGACAAAGTAAACAGTCATGCGGACGAGCTTGCTCTCCCGCTTGGGAGGTGGCGCCTGGACGGTGATGTCAGACTGGAGGATGAACGTCTTCTTGTCCTGCTCCATCTCGATCACATTCTGGTCGTTTCCGACGTTTTCTTTGAACCGGACCATGGGAAGGTAATAATATGCGCGATTGTAAGCCCGTTGTTTGGCTCCCTCGCTGTCGACGGTGCCCTCGAGAATGATCTTACCGTTGATCACGGATGCCCGGACGGTCGGAGCGAATACCTGGATGTCTTGCTCGATCCGCTTGGCCAGGAAATTCAGGGTGACGGGCGACATCTTCACCTTGTTGATGACTTCCTTACCATAGAGCTCTCCCGCAAGCTCATTGTTCACCGTGCTGAAATCGGCTGTAGTGAGCACTTCTCCGCGAAGAACGATATTCTTCTCCTCGATATTGATCGTGATGCCTTCCACCTCTTTCAGATTCTCCCGCAATCTTTCGAGATTGCGGATCTGATTGGCCTGGGCGACGATCACCTCGAAAATCAGACGGACGTTACCGGAGTCATCCCGGATGGTCACGTTCGTCTCCCCCACTGCGGCGGGCTTGAAGATCAATTGCTTACGATCACCGACCAGAACGGGCAACACATTGACAACCGACAGGTTACCCACCAGGACCCTCTGTGTGGCGTCACCGGTGATCTTTAGACTCGCTTCGAGGTCGATGGTCTTGTCAACGCCGGCCGTCAGGAGCAGGGCCCGACGATCGGCCTCCGCCTCGCTACGATCCGCCGAATATCGGGAACGGGTATAAGAAGCTTTCTCTTCGGGCGCCCGGCGCCGCTTCCGTTCCTTCCGCTCCTCGACTTCGCCTTCAGCGGGAGTCGGGGATGCCGCCTCCTGTTGGGCCTGAGTCTCGAGCGGAATGGAAATCAAGCTGAGCAGGAGCCAAACAGAAGCCTTCAACATATCACTTTAGACCTCCACCACTCGCCGGCAAACGCTGACTATCGGACAGCACATCGGTCGCACGGGATGGCGCACTGATGGCCACCCGATCGGCATCATCATTATTCCGGAGCGAGAGAATCAGCTTGTTGGAGTTATCTGTGTAGATGGCAGCCACCAATTGGGCTTGCACCGGATCGAGTTCGAGAGTCACCGAACTGTAGCCGTCGTACTCGGTCAAGGAACGGACGCGGGCTGTTCCGCCCATATCGACGTCCACCCGGCGGGCCACATTGTTCGCAATGGAGCGGCCCACGGCGAGAATCACGACATCCTGAAACACCGTCTTCGCGGTCTTGACTTCACGACCACCGACCCCCATCGATTGGACCACCGCGATCACATCCACGCGGTCTCCCGGCTTCACCAGCTTCGCGACACTGGTCGATTCGTCGATGGGCACGGCGATGGCGCGTTTACCCGGAGTCACCTGGGGAGCGAGGCCGGTCCGCATGCTCGGTTCGGTGATTTTGTTCAGCGTCAGCTGCTCTCCTTTCTTGATCGCCACGATCGCAACATTACCCACGATTCTTTTGGATTGTATGGAATAGGATTTGGCGCCCTCGACCGATTCTACGTCGAGCTTGCCGTCGAACTTGACCGCGGTCGGCTCGATAAAGTTCCTCGGCACGGACTTGGCTTCAACCATGCCGTCCAGAATGGTGGCCATCTCCCGGATATCCTGCTTGGCAACCAGGACAGTCACCTCGTCTCCGTATTTCATGGTGGCACTCTGCTCGATACTCGAGACGGAGCTCATCACGAAGAAAACGGCGATACCCGCCATCACCAATGATAATGTCATTGCCCTGCTATTCATCACTGATCTCCGATCCAGGACCCGTCATACTGACAGGCCATTTTCCCGAACGGCCAGCGCTGGTTCGCCAAGGCCGTGATTTGAAGCGAGTCGATAGGTGTCCCTTTGGTCACCGAATTACTCTGAGTGCAGATCGTAGCAGTCCCCCTGATCCGGATGTCGGTCCGGGACTTCACCTCGCCGCGCTCATTGCTTCCTTTTGCTTTCTTATTGCCGATCGACTGGATCTGCGGAATGGCAGGCATATCTCCATCCGAAGCCGCTTCCTCGATCGCCAGAGGGTCCGAAACCCCTACCACCAACATGTCATGGGCATTTTTCACGAGTCGATTCTTCCGGAGTTGCAGACGGGGATATTCCGGTGAATTGTTGGTCAGTACAAAAAGCTGGGCTCTGGCGTAACGTGCGTTATTGATCGCCATCTGGATGCCGGTATTCATCTTGATCAGCAACCCCACCAGAATGAAAAGGAAGGGAAGAAACAGGATGACTTCAAGTATGCTCTGCCCTTCATCAGCATCCATTGTCCCACTCCACTTTCACGTTTTGAACGCCGGTCATGGACTCGATCTTCGACTTCGCCTTCAGACACTCATCCTCACTGCGTTCACGGGGCATCCAGCTCTCGCTGGTGAGGTCGAGCATCACCGCCTGGTCGTTCGCGCTGAAGGGGTAGAATGAGAGCTTGGCTGAAAACTGGTAAGAGGCTCCGTGATTCCATTCTTCGATGGGTCCGAGGCTGCTGAAGTAGTTTCCATCGCCCACAAAGATCCCATCACCTGACTTCGGTTTGATGAGGCCCTTGAACTTCCCACTCACCATGGACTGGAGAACCTGCTTTGCGTTCTCCTCCTGCACCATCTGATCTTTGGCTGAAGAGGCTAGAGTCCGGGCGGACATGAATGTGGCATATTGAATGTAGTTTGAAATGGCGAACACAGCGCTCAGGCGAACGTAAAAGAAAAAGAAAGAGATGACGATCAAGAGCCCGAGAATGAACTCGATCACCGCCTGTCCTCCGTTGTTTTTCTCAATATTTTCAAACACCATCTCATTCACTCTATCGTCGGATTGTAAAAAATCCTGAAGTTCTGGTCGTCGTATCCCTTGCTCTGAACTGTTGGAATATTGACTGGTCCGCCATCGTCCATTCCCTTGGCTTTCGGATGCCCGTAGCGGTAGGTGGCGGCGAAATCCTGGGTGAGGGGCTTTTGCATTTTCTGGAAAATATCCCGCTCACTCAGCTGTCGGATCACCGCACCATAAAGCCCGACGAGAATCGCCAGGAGAATGATGTACTCGACCACGGCCTGTCCCCGGTCGTTCCGTATCACTTTCGCCACACTCCCGCAGAGGCTGCGCCTGTCCGGAGCTGGCGCTCAATGGTGCCACCCATTCTCGGCACCGCCTTGTCGAATGACCCGTTCAATGTGCGCAAAAACGCCACCATGATCCCGACGACCATGCTCAGGAGCAGGATATATTCGATCACCGCTTGTCCGGATTTCCGTTTCTGGCTCACAGGGCCCCCTGTGTAGATTGTTACACAGGGCTCGTATAATTAAAAGCCAAGCCAAATCATCGACGCATTTCCAGGAGAATTCGAGGATTCCAATACGTCTTTCAGTCCATGGGGATCATTGATAGCGTGAATTTTCTGACGCCAGACCTGACGCACCCCACCCGTTTCAAAAAACACCTGATCTCCGGTCCTGAGCTCGAGCTCGGTCATTTCCGGTTCAAGGGAGCGTGCCGTACCGAAACTCATGAGCGGCACGGCATCACCCGGTCCTTCTTCGCTCATCGGGTCGGTTTGCCTGAGCAGACTCCTGGCCGGAATGAGCTCTTTCAGCTGCTCGGCTCGTTTGAGCCGCAAGCGACAGGCACCGACCCTTGCCACTGAAAGCAACCTTCCTTCCAGATAGCCCGCGACCACGCTTGCCCCACCGGAGTCCTGCCAGTTCCTGCCTCGGTTGATCTCGAGGATCTTTTGATTGGCAAAGGCGACCGCATTGAACAAAACATTTCCAGCGAGCGAAAAATAGGGCCTGAGTTCAAAAGGCATGGTCGCATCGAGATCCCCGGCCTCATGCTCGAGATACTGACGCATGGATTTCACCACGGTCTCTGCAACCCGGGCACCGAGGCTCCCACCGAACCCGTCCGCCAGAATGTAAATCCCCCTATCGGGATTGAGTTCAAAATAATCCTCCTGAACCGGGGCATCCCCCTGGATCTGGAAGCCCTCGGCAAACCGCAAGGGAAGTCGAGAACGATTCGCCGTACTCATCGCCCGCCCTCCTGCGCCTTGCGCAAGGTGGAGAAAACCTTCAATCGGGCCTTCGCTTTGACGTGGTAGGAATTATCTGCCGGGACGGTATCGATCACCTCGCGGTATTTTTTCTCGGCGACATCATAATCCCCGAACCCTTCGGCAATCACCCCGTCGGAATAGATGGCCTTCGCCATCGAATTCAATTGGCCTTGAATCCTCTTGATCCCTGCAGGACCCTCGCTGTCGGACGGGTCAATGGCGATGGCCGCTTTGTACTCTTTATGAGCCTCTCCGAGCTTGCCATCGGCCTCGAAACGCTTTCCACTTTCGATATGCGGATCTCGCTCGGATGCCATCACTTTTTCGATATCCTTGATCCGGGTTTCGACCTGCTTTGAATATTTTGCATCGAGATCCGTCCGTTCCACGACATCGTCCAGAATCTCGAGCGCATCGACATACCGCTTATCTTTGAAAAAGTCCTCAGCTGCCTCGACATCCGCCTTGGCCTTCGAAAGAACGGCGGCCAGACGCTTCCGGTTCTCCTCCACGACTTTGAGTTTCTCGCTTTCTTCGAGGATTTTCTTCCTCCAGGCCGAAACTGCTGCGTTCTCGGGCTCGAGAATCTCGATCTCGGGGAACAATTCTTCCGCCTCGCCGTACTTCCCTTCCTCCATCAAACTTCCGGATCGACTCAACAGCTCTTCCAGCTTCAGGCGGGACTGGCGCTCCTGTTCCTTTCGCTTCCGATCTTCTTCCTGCGCCTCCAGCCTCCGCTTGGCCTCTCTGGCATAGGTTTCGATCTCGCGGGCACGTTTGTGATCCTGAACGATCTTGAAGATCTTATCGAGCTCGAAGAGGGACTTATCGTAATCGCGATTCTTGTAGTGTTCGAAAGCGAGATCGTACTGGGCGTCGACGTAATCCTTCTGATCCTTGGTCAGCATCTCGTAGGTGACGCCGCCTCCCGGCTTTTTCTCGGCCTTTTTCAAAGCTTTTTTCTGTTCTGCCACGGGGTCGACCGCATTGACCGGGGCCGGCGGCTCATCAAAAATGAAATAGATCCCTGCCAGCACCACCAGACCGTAAATCACCTGCTGTTTGGTGTTCAGCATCCGGTAACGCTGGATCAGCCGGCCAAGGAAAGTCTGGGTCTCCTCTTCCGGAACCGTGAAGTCAGGTGCGACCGGTTCGGCGATCTCGGGGCCGGACTGGAGCAGTTCCTGGGTATATGCTGGGAACCCTCCTCCCATTGCGGGAGCAGGCATCGCGGTCAGGGGGGCGTGCGCCACCGAAGCCGGAAATCCATCAGCCATGACAGGCGATTCTGGCTCTTGGGGAACCTGGAAAAACTCCGATTTTTTCTGCTCGTAGTCGCTCTGCACCATTTTGAAGGTGAACTGGGTATCCCCGATCCGGATGATATCTCCGCTATGCAACTCCTGTTCGCCGACCCGCTCACCGTTCAGGAGGGTTCCGTTCGCGGAACCGAGATCTTTCAAAAAATACTTCTCACTTCTCTGGAGGATGATCGCATGCTTCCTTGAAGAACGTTTGTCCTCAAGGACCACATGGCATTTCTGGGATCGTCCGATCGCGATCTCAGCGTCCACGATCTCGTAGAACCCCATACTCGCGGTTCCGTCACCGAACTCCAGAATCGGTTTCATGGATCGCGAAGGGCTCTTGAACACCCGGGTGGCGCCATCCTGATCGACTTCGCCGAAATCGAAGCTCCGGGTAGCCCCTGACGATGCCGGCCCTTGTTCCGGTGTCTGGAACGGGTCCCCCGCCCCGGAGGAGAAGGCTTCTCCTTCCGGCGAAGCGCTACCGAACGGGTTTTCTTCCGGCGTTGCGGAATCCAGTCCTTCCCCTTCGGGGAGAGCAGTTTCGGTGATCGCAGGTTCTGTCATCAACGCCGGTGAAGTGGTTTGAACCTCCTGAACCGCTTTGGTCTGACCGGTCCCCTCTTTCACAAAACGGATTTCAAATGACCCGAGTTCGAGCCGCTCACCCCCCTGTATCAGAGCGTGATCGGTCTCTTTTCCGTTGAGTCGCGCCATCCCGAACTTGGACTTCTTCTCGAACTCGATTCCGTTTGAAGTGGATCGGATCAGCGCATGCTTGCGGGAGATCGCCCGATCATCAAGGCGGATCATGCACTCCTCGTCCCTGCCGAACCAAAGTTCCTGGCCATCGAATGGAATGGTCCGGAGGAGCTCGCCGTTCTGAAAAACTTCGAGACGCAATGATCCGCTCATTGTGCCTCCACTTTCTTCAGATCTTTCAAAGCCGCCTCACATTCGACATACAAAGGATTCTCACGATCATAATACAGGTGACGGATCGCAGTCTCATACAATCCGATCGCCTTACGCGTACGTCCGAACTCCTTCGCAATCCGCGCGGAATCGACGATCTTCCGGATCTCCTCGCGATTCTCATGATCTGCATGCATCAGATAATACCGGGCCCGCCCGTGGTGCGGATTGACCTGGAGCGCCAGCTCGAATGCCTCCTTGGCACGCAAATAGTTCCCCGCAGTATACTCGCGGAACCCGAGTGCGAAGTGCTGATCTGCCGTCCTCTCCACCTCACGGGTCACGCTCGGAGGAGCGAGCGACGCGACATCCCGGACCTCATTGTCTTTTTTCTCGGAGTCTTTGCCTGCCTTTTTGGCTTTCCCGATCTTTGATTTCGGGGTCTCAGGAAGAAAGTCGGCAATCATGCCGAGTCCGAGCTCCTCAAGCAGCGGCCGGGCCTCGTCCGGATAGACATACCCTGCAACACCGAGGAGAATCGCCACCAAAAGAAGAGGACTCCGCTTTTCTTGCTTCTTCTTCTGAACTCCGGCCACGGGCCTGGAGATATTCTTGACCTTGACCTTCTGCTGGGCAAGCGCAACATCGAGACGTTCGACATCCCGGTTTTCTTTGACCGGGGCCATCAAGGCACGATCGGACTCCCGGCTCATCAGGAACTCGAGGACACTGTCACCGACGGTGAAGTGGTCTCCGCTTTTGATCTTGAACTTTCGAACGAACTCACCGGAATAAAAGATACCGTTCGCCGAACCGAGATCACTCACGAGCCATCCCTCGTAGGTGAATTCGATCCGGGCATGACTTCTTGAAGACTTAGGATCGGCCAGAATGATGTCCACGGTCTCACCCCGACCGACAGTGAAGGTGGACTCCTTGACTACAAAAGTCGCTCCGACATCGGGGCCCTTGATGACCCGCAAGCGCGCGAATTCACCCGCTTGGCGGGGAACCTCGGCCTTGTTGAATCGGAAGACCTTGTCACGAATCATGGATCAGGTTTCCTTCTTTCTGAACAGGAGTGCGATACCCGCCTGGTCTTTCGGACCGACGAGGGTCCCAACAACGGAATAATCGATCCCCTGAAACTCGAACTTGTCGGTTGCGGTACGGTTCCCCGAGCGCTCGGCATTCGCCTTCAATTCGGTTACGAGCGAGTTCATCGCCTGATCAGCGACTTGACCCAGGGTCTGCCCCACGGAGTCGGACCGGATGCCGCTCAGTTCTGAGAAGAACGGATTGACTGTCATGAGTACGAGGTTCGAGTCAAACCCGATGAGTCCCATCTGGCCCATCTCGGTGACTGCGAGCCACGGAGCGAATTCCTGATCCCACATCACCGCGCCTTCGTCTCCGGAAGACTCACCCTTGCCCATCCTCTGAACCGCGGCATTGACGTTGTCCCACAGTTTTTCCAGGTTCCCCACCTTGAACTCCTTGGTCACCCTGGGGATTTCACCCCTGAGCACCTGGTCGAGGTCGTCGTTCATGACCTCATAGGGCTTGTGGATCAGTCGAAGCAAGATGAAATAGAACAACAACCCGATGATCGCCGTGTAAATGATCGCAGACCCGTAGGCGATTTCCAAACCGCCCGCCGTCACCATATTCCTTGAAAAATCGATCGACACCAGTGCCAGAGCGACCACCTCATTGGCGTAGGTCCGCGGATCGGCAGCCTTGATGGGCTCGATGTGGACATAGGTGTTGGCGTCGAGGAACATTCCTCCGCCTTTTTCCCGGCCCTCCCGGTATTCCTTGATCATTTTTCGGGCAAAGGCCGCCTCACCACCGACAGAGAACAACTGTCCCAAGCGGGACGGCGGGGCCACAATATTGAGGTCCATATTGAGAAGTGCCACGATCTTGATGCTTTCCTCCTGAGTCAGGAGTGAAAAGTCGATCTGGGATTCGGTGTGATTGACAAAATTCGGGGCGTAGCGGTCGGCGACCTCCCTCGCCAATACGGTTCCCCGGATCCTCGCTTCACGCTGGATCCCCTGCTCAGCCATGTTCTCCATGGGCATGACGGATGCGAACACCGAAATCAGGAGAGTGATCCCGAGAAGTCCGGCCAGGAGGTTCCCGAACTCGCTCTTCATCAACATGCCGTAAAAAGTAGGCATGATTTTACCTTCAAACAGGAACTTCAATTTTCCTGGAAGATCCTCGGGGAGCTCCTGTTTGGGAGCAAGGTCATCGAATTTGGCCTCCTGTAGATTCGCGGGTCCCGAACGCACGGGTGCCGACCCGGCTCCCGGAATGGACAGGGCGCCCGCCCCTCCCGTTAGTTCGAAGGGATTCGACGGGAGCATTCCCCCGTCGAGCGGATTCGGAAACGAGCCGGTTTGGCCCGTGGACATCTGAGCTGGAACCCCGGATCGGACGAGTTCGAGAACGAACTCCCCGACTCCGAGCTTGTCTCCGGGTTTCATGGTGTGGCGCCGTGCGAGCGCACCGTTCACAAAGGTGCCGTTGGTGCTTCCCTCGTCTCTCAAGATGACTTCCTGGGTGGTCACCAACAAAGCGCAATGCCGCTTCGAAACTTTCGAAGAGGTCAGCACGATGTGGTTGTCCATCTGACGTCCGATCGTGTTCTCACCTTCGATCAGAGAAAAGGCGCTCCCGCGGTTCGGACCGGCGACAATCACGAGACGATGCATAGCACCTCCCCGTTACGGAGTTTGAGTCGATCGACCGTTCCAACCGGAAGCTCGAGCACGTCCTCGGCTTTCGCGTTCCCGACAGGAAGGATTTTCCAGGGTTTCAAACAGGGGTGAGTACTCATCACCTTCCAGCCGGAATCGCACTTTCCGAGAAAGACCGCATCAATCGGGATGCTCATCATCCACATGTGGATGTTGTTGCAACGGGGAAAAAGCAAGCCTTCCCCTTCCGGAAACTCGGTGATCCCGATCAATCCTCTCAAACGACTCATAAAACCGTCCGCGACGCGGGCCCGGTGGGCCACCACCACTCCATCCTGCTGGCGGACGATCCGGAGTTCGCGCATCAGCCGCCTCCCCCGTTCATATAGGCTTGTAAACCGAACGGCATCAGCATCATGATCAGAATCGCCGGAAGGATCAGAGCGAATGTCGGGAACATCAACTTTTGAGTGGCAAGCGCACCGGCTTTCTCGGCCCGGACGAAACGCAATGTCCGGATCTGATCCGATTGCTGGCGGAGGACCTTTCCGATCGAGGCCCCCATTTGATCGGCGGAGCACAAGACCGCGACGAAGGAATTGACCTCCTGTAGGTTGATCCGGAAGGCCATTTCACGGAGTGCCTCGGAACGCGAAGAACCGACTTTGATCTCTTTCAAGACCTGTTCCATTTCGTCTATGAACGGTCCGGGCGTGGCCTTCTCGACCACTTTCTGGATTGCACCGATGAAGTCGAGGCCTGCCTCGGTGGACAATGCGAGCAGATCCACCACGAAGGGCATGGATTTGATCACTTGACCGTGACGGACCTTGATCCGGCCATTCACCCAGAAATCTGGATAGAAGTAGCCGATGACAGGAAGGAAGAGCATCACATAGTTCGGGATGTCCGCGAGATCGAGAGCACGGACAAAACCACCCACAATTGGAAAAATCATCACGAGCATGATCTTGAACGCGATGAATTCGTCGGCAGTGAGTTCATCCTTGAGACCGCCGCTGATGATTTTACGCCTGTATTTCAGCCTTGCTTCATCAAATCGGGATTTGCTCCGGATGGCGGGAACAATGTACTGCGAAAAAAACGGACGGGTGAGACGGACGAAGTCGTTCGAGGTTTTCTTCCCGTCGAGCTGACGGAGATTCTCGCTCGCATTCATGTTCTCCTGCTCGGAAAGCAACATGTTCCCGAGGATGAACGTTGCCAAACCGATCAGGGCGTAGCCGGCATACAGAACCAATGTGCGGTACTCGATCAACGCATTCATGTGCATCTCCCGTCAGCTCTTCGGCATCTTTCCTTAATAACTGAAATGAGTTAGCCTGTGGCTGAAACCCCGCCCCCGGAGGCACTCATGTCAATTTCCCGCCGCGCGCTTCTGATGTTTGCACTGCAGCTCCCCCTGATCCTACCCCTGGCTCCTGCCCGGGCCGAGTTGCTTTGGGACAATTGGTACATTGAGTCGGAAGACGGCATCCCACAGAGCTACTATAACGAAAAAGCGGAAACGAAGGGAGACCGTGCCAAAATTCAAGTGAATAAGTGGATCCGGGATGGCAAACGCATCCGGAGCGAGAACCTCGGGGCCACCGCCAAAAACTCAACGCTCCTCGAACCGCTCTTCTACAACTTCAGGACTCAGGTGAACGGGGAAGAGAAGGTGATCGACGGGACGGTCTCGGGGAACGGAAAGGTATTCTCGATCAAATCCAAAGTGGGGATCCGCCAGAGTCGCCCCCTCCGGGCCGAAATGGTCCCGAAACTTTTCTTTTCTTCTTTTTTCCCTCTTTGGATCCATAAAAATGCCAAACGGATCTCCGGAGTCCAACCCATCGAATTCCAATCGATCGTCGAGGACCAGGTCGACGATCAAATTCCGGTCTACCGGGGAAGTGCTTATGAAATGAAGCCGGACGAATTCGCGAAGGAAACCCACACCCGGAAGTTGCGAATCGAATTCAACCGGATTGTGGCGATCTGGTGGGTGACCCCCAAGGGAGATGCGATCAAAGTCGACCTTCCAGCACTCAAAAGGACGGTGCTCTTGACGACCCGGGAAAAGGCGGAGGCCTCTCTCCAACCATGAGAGCCCTGATCCGGATCCTGCTCGTGAGTGCCTTGGTGTGGACCGTTTCGCGCACGGTCGTCTACCTGTTGCCCGGGGATCCGGTGGATTTTCTGATCCATGAATCGCTGGTGAATATCGACCCGGCTGAATTGCGCTCGAAAATGGACCTGGACGGCACCCCGTGGGACAGGATTCTCTCGGCACCCTCCGGAAAGTCACTCGTCAAACAAACTCCTCTGATCCGAATGATCACTGAGTCCCTCGGCAAGTCTGGAACCCTGGCTCTCCTGACTCTCCTACTGAGCATTCCCTGGGCCCTCGCTCTGGCCTACATTCACTTCAGGCATCCTGATTTCCGTCGATTCACCCATGGATTCGCCATCCTGTCGGCCTCACTTCCCTTATTCGTCATCGGTCCCCTCCTTCTCAGGAACCTCCCCCTCCCGAATCCCTGGCTTCCGGCTTTGACGCTTTCCTTCCACCTGTCGGGATTCTGGTACCGCGCTATCTCGAAAAAGTTGGATGGATTCCTGCCCATGAGTCCGGTGGCGGGTGCCCGAGCGCTCGGGTTTCCTGAAAACCGGGTATTCTTCCGGGCATTGCTCGCTCCGGTCTCGGGGTCGCTCCTGCTCTACTTCGGAACTCAACTCGGCACTCTGTTGAATGGAAGCCTCATCGTTGAGGTGCTTTTTCAATGGAGAGGTCTCGGCAGTCTGCTCGCCGACTCGATTCTGAGCAGAGATTACCCGGTGATCGAGGCCTGCATTCTGCTGGCCACGCTCCTGACCCTCGTATCTCAGCAACTCGGAATCTGGCTGCAAAACATCTGGGAGCCGAGAAAAGGATGAAACTCGATCCGGTACGGGCAATCGCATGGAGTTGGCTCTCGATTTCGGGGTTGGCCGCGGTTCTCGCATCCTTCCAACGGGACGCGATTGAAACCCACCATTTGGAGCGCGCTCTCATCCCGGGTTTCGATGCCTTCGGGCGCTCCTGCATGGATCTCGTAGCCTTGTCTGCGGGGCAATCCGTCCGGATCATGATCCCGGTGGCGCTCGTTTGCATCCTGCTGTCATTGGCACTGTCTTCGGTCGCACTGCTGCGGAATGCACGTCTGGAATTCTTGCTCAGATCCTGCTTGGATTTCCTGAGTGCTCTTCCCGGATTCTTGATCGCGCTCGCCTTCGGAATTTTCTTCTCGGACGGAGCAGGACCCTTTTTGCTGGGTGCCCTGTTACTGGCAGCTCCGACTTTGACGCGGTTCTTTGAAAGCCAGCTCCGACACCTGAGGTTCGAACCCTTTATCCAGGCAGCCGAGGCACTCGGAGCCGGCCCCCTCCATCTCTGGATCCGCCACTATCAGCCAGAACTCATCCGGATGCTCCGGGCCATTCTCCCATTTCTTGCCTTGAGGCTGATTCTTCTGGAAACCTCTCTCAGCTTCCTCGGGCTTCAACAAGTACCCGAGCACGAGACTTGGGGGCGGATGCTTCATCAAGGAAAAGACTACCTGATCGAGGCTCCTTGGATTCTGTATTGGGCGGCAATTCCGCTGGCCCTGACACTGACCTCATTCCACTTGCTAAGCCGGGAAGAACCTCAATAGACTGAGGGCATGAATTCTGCTGATTTTGACGTTTCCGAGTTGGTCATGATGGGCTTTGCCGGCCCGACTCTCTCACCCGATACACTGAAAACACTCAGGACCGAGCGTCCCTCGCTCTTCATTCTTTTTGCGCAGAACTATCAGGATCCCCGCCAGCTGGTCGCATTGACCGACGAAATCCAGGCCAGAACTCGGGAGGCCGGCCTCACCAGTCCCGCCCTGATCTCGGTCGATCAGGAGGGTGGACGCGTCCAAAGATTCCGGAGTGGGTTCACGATCCTTCCGACCGCCCGCAAAGTCGGAGAAATGGACTCTCCCGAGCTCGCTTTTGAACTGACACGCCTTCAGGCAAAAGAACTTCACGCTGCGGGTTTACAACTCAATTTCTCGCCGGTTTGTGATGTGAATACGAATCCTGCAAACCCCGTGATCGGGGATCGTGCCTATGGTGAGACTCCCGAACGCGTCGCGAAGATCGCGAGTGCTGTTGTGCGAGGCCATCTCGAAGAAGGAGTCGAAGCCTGCATCAAACACTTCCCCGGACACGGTGACACCCATCTCGATTCGCATGAGTCACTTCCGACCGTCCACACTCCCCTTGAGACCTTGCGGGAGCGGGAGTGGCATCCTTTCAGAGAAGCGATCCATGCGGGATGCCGCTTCTTGATGAGTGCCCACATTCTGCTACCCCATCTCGACCCGGTGAATCCCGGGACTCTTTCACCGACTTTTCTGAAACGTTATCTTCGTGAGGAGATCGGCTACAACGGTATCATCACCAGTGATGACATGGAGATGGGCGCGATCACCAAAAACTACGGCGCAGAGGAAGCACCTCTCCGCGCACTGGAAGCGGGTTGCGACATCCTCTGTTACCGCTCGGAGTCGGCCGCTTTGATTGCCATGGAATCGATCCGGAAAGCCCTGAAGGACGGACGCATGAAATCTGAAGCGTTGAGGCCCTCAGTCGAGCGGAACCGTGCCGCACGCCAACGGATCCGCCTCGCCTCTCACACCCTGAGCCTGGAGGAGCGCCTCGCCCGGATCGGCACACCCGAAACTGCTCGCTACATCAGTGAGCGCATCGGCTGAATCATGAATCCGAATCCCCACCCCTGCCTCACCTGCGGAGCCTGTTGCGGGACTTTCCGGGTTTCTTTCTATTGGGCCGAACCTGTTCCCGAAGAGTACACCGAGAAACTGAACGACTTCCGTGCGTGCATGAAGCACGAACCGGATCCAGAACGTCCCCGGTGCATCGCACTCGGAGGAGTTATGGGTGAAGCCGTGGCGTGCAAGATTTACGAAAGCCGTCCGACACCCTGTCGGGACTTCACTGCCTCCTTTGAAAACGGTGAGCCGAATCCGCGCTGTGATCAGGCCAGAGCCCGTTACGGACTCCCCCCGCTCACTCCTCAGAGCTGGAACGCTTGAGGATCTCCTCGATCTCTTCCCGTGTGTGGAGCTTGCCCTTGCCGACTCCGGGACAGAAAGAAGCGATCTCCCGTCTCCAGATCTTGGCTTTCATATTTTCGGGCCAGAAAGGCCAGGTCCGGCATTGCCCGGGACGGGCTTCATAGGTCCCGCAGCGATTCCCGTCTTCCAGAAAGATGCAATCACCGGAAGCCTCCGGAGGATCCTTCAAAAAAACGTGTCCGTCTTTCGAATTACAGTACTGCTGCGTGAATTGTGCCGTTGAAAGCCCGAAGTATTCGGCAAACCGCTTCCGGTCTTCGAGCGTGAGGTAAACGTACCCGTAAGACCCCCTCGAGGTGCAACACTTGCCGGACCCCTGGCACTCGAACCGGATGCCTTCATGATAAAACGGTTTCGGTCCCGGCTTGCTCATCAGAACCCCGAATACTCCTGATACTCACCGAACACTCCGCGGAGTGCGTCCGAAATCTCGCCCAATGTGCATTCACTCTTCACGCATTGATGGACGAGACTCATGAGGTTCGCTTCACCCTTTGCTCCATCTGAAAGAGAACGGAGTGCATCGCGGGCCCGCCCTTCGGCACGCTTGGCCCGGTAGGCGCGGATGCGCTCGATGGCCTTTGCCTCGAGTTCGGCTGGAACCTTCAGGATCTCGATTTTTTTAGAGGACCCGCTCTCCTGATGGACGTTCACACCCACCACCTCGAGCTCTTTAGAATCCATTCGCTTCTGATCGTCGTAGGCCGAGTTCAAAATCTCATTTTGGATGTAGCCGCTTTCAATGCAGGAAACCGTTCCACCCTTGGCCTCGATCTCAGAGAGGTACTTCCAGACCCCGTCCTCGATCCGTGCGGTCAGGGACTCCACAAAGTAACTTCCTGCGAGCGGATCCACGGTCTGGGTGACATTCGTTTCAGATGCGATCACCTGTTGGGTCCGGAGCGCGATCAGAGCCGCCGACTCACTGGGGAGAGCGAGCGCTTCGTCCATGGAATTGGTGTGGAGGGATTGGGTTCCGCCCAGGACAGAGGCGAGAGCCTGCACTGCGACCCGGACCACGTTGTTCTCGGGCTGCTGAGCCGTGAGAGTCGAGCCCGCCGTTTGGGAGTGGAAGCGGAGCATCTGGGAACGAGGATCTTTCGCTCCGAAACGTTCCTTCATGAGGCGCGCCCAAATGCGGCGCGCGGCACGGAATTTCGCAATTTCTTCGAAGAAGTCATTGTGCACGTTGAAAAAGAAACTGAGTTGCCCAGCGAAGACATCGACGTCGAGGCCGGCTTTGACCGCCGAATCGACATAGGCGATGGCATTCGCGAAGGTGAAGGCCAACTCCTGAATGGCATCCGAACCGGCCTCCCGGATGTGATAGCCGGAAATGCTGATCGGGTTCCATTTGGGTGTGTTCTTCGAACACCAATCGAACATGTCGGTGATGATCCGTAGCGCACCTTTCGGAGGATAGATGTAATTCCCGCGGGCGATGTATTCCTTGAGCACATCGTTCTGGACGGTTCCCCGGAGCTCCGCGACCTTGGCACCCTGTTCTTCCGCAAGTACGGTGTAGAATGCGAGCAGGATCGGCGCGGTCGCATTGATGGTCATCGAGGTGGACACCTGATCCAGAGGAATCCCTTTGAAAAGCGTCCGCATCTCGTCGAGCGTGGAAATGGAGACTCCGACTTTTCCGACCTCGCCCTTCGACCGGGCATGGTCGGGGTCATACCCGAGCTGAGTCGGCAGGTCGAAGGCGACCGAAAGGCCCATCGTGCCTTGGGAAAGCAGATAATGATACCTGCGATTGGATTCCTCTGCGGTTCCGAAACCGGCATATTGCCGCATGGTCCAGAGCCTGCCGCGATACATGGTCTTTTGAACACCACGGGTGAACGGATATTGGCCCGGATTCGCCAAGCGTCCGGCAAGATCGGTCGGCAAATCCTCGGGACCATAGACTTCTTTGACCGGAATCTTGGAGCGGGTGACGAAGGATTTCATGCCGGCTCAGCATACACGCGCACCCCCCTCTTTCCAACGGTTTCGGATTAACAAAACCGGACTTTTCTGCTAGTGTCCAGTCCACCTGATCCCCCACCAAGGAGTCCTATGCTTTCTCCCATTGAAGCCCTGACTTTCGACGACGTGCTTTTGCTCCCCGGATACTCGGAAGTGCTCCCCTCACAGGTGACCACCCGGGTCGCATTCACCCCCAAAATCACTCTCAACATCCCGATTCTTTCAGCAGCCATGGATACCGTGACCGAGAGCCGGGCCGCGATCGTGATGGCTCAGGAGGGTGGACTCGGGATTCTACACAAGAACCTCACCATTCAGGATCAGGCCTTCGAGGTCGAGAAAGTGAAAAAGAGCGAATGGGGCATGATCCTCGACCCCGTGACGATCGGCGAAGACGAGCCCTTGTCCCGGGTCCGGGAGCTCATGGAAACCTACAAGATCTCGGGGGTGCCGGTCACCCGCTCCACGCCCCAGGGCAAGCTGTTAATCGGCATCCTGACCAACCGCGACCTCCGGTTCGAAGAGGACTTCAGCGTTTCGGTGGGCAGCCGGATGACCCGCTCTCCACTCATCACCGCGCCGGAAGGAACCACCCTGGTTGAGGCCAAAGAAATCCTCCGCAAACACCGGGTCGAGAAACTCCCGGTAGTGGACGCGAGCGGCCACCTGAAGGGTTTGATCACCATCAAAGACATTCAAAAACAACGCGACTATCCCCAAGCCAACAAGGACCGCTACGGGCGCCTGGTCGTCGGTGCAGCAGTGGGCGTGGGTGAAGAGGCCTTCCGTCGGGCTGATGCTCTTGTGGAAGCGGGCGTGGATCTCCTGTGTGTGGATTCCGCTCACGGACACTCCAAGGGCGTCCTCACGGCAGTGAAGCATTTCCGGGATCGCTACGGCGACCGGATCGAGATCATCGGAGGCAATGTCGCGACCCGTGAAGGGACTCTCGCGCTCCTGGATGCCGGAGCGAATGTGGTCAAAGTCGGGATCGGGCCAGGCTCGATTTGCACCACCCGGGTGGTTTCTGGAGTGGGCGTCCCCCAACTTTATGCCATCCAGGAGTGTGCGAAAGCGGCGAAGGAAAAAGGCGCTACCATCATCGCTGATGGCGGAATCAAGCTTTCCGGCGATGTCACCAAGGCTCTGGCCTGCGGAGCTTCGGCGGTGATGATCGGATCACTTTTCGCCGGCACCGACGAATCGCCGGGCGAGATCCTGCACTTCCAGGGGCGCTCCTTCAAGATGTACCGGGGGATGGGCTCCCTCGGAGCAATGGCTCAAGCTCATGGCTCGAAGGACCGTTATTTCCAGGCCAGTGTCGAAGACGCCGGCAAGCTCGTTCCAGAGGGAATCGAGGGCCGGGTACCTTACCGTGGAAGCCTCTCCTTCAATATCCACCAGATGATTGGCGGACTCCGTTCCGGCATGGGGTATGTGGGCGCTGCCTCGATCGAAGATCTCTGGCAGAAGGCCAAGATGGTGCGTATCTCGAATTCGGGTCTGACGGAATCACATCCGCACGACATCGTGATCACCAAGGAAGCCCCGAACTACCGCACCAACAGCTGAGGACCCCATGAACAAGATCCTGATTCTCGATTTCGGCTCCCAGTTCACCCAGCTCATCGCCCGCAGGATGCGGGAGCTCGGATACTATTCCTTTGTACTGCCTGGGAACTCCCCCCTTTCCAGAATCCGAGAATTCGGCGCAGGCGCGGTGATCCTCTCAGGAGGCCCTGCTTCAGTCTACGAACCGGGAAGCCCGCAACCGGCTTCTGGGTTTTTCGAGTACATCCTCGAAGGGGACCTTCCCCTGCTTGGGATTTGCTACGGAATGCAACTCATGGTTCAGCATGGCCAAGGCGAGATCCGCCCGGCGCACAAACGCGAGTATGGCCGGATGAAGGTGCGTACCCTCGGGGACTCTCCCTTGTTCTCAGGCATCGGTGAATTTGAAGCCTGGATGTCCCACGGGGATGAGACCACACGCCTCCCGATGGGTTACCGACTCTCGGCGGAAAGCGTCGAAGGTGCGGTTGCCGGAATCTCCCACGAGACTCGTGCCTGGCACGGACTCCAATTGCATCCCGAGGTGACCCACACCGAGAATGGCATTCAAATCTTGCGAAATTTTTTGCAAGGCTGCGCACGCCTCGAAGCCGATTGGAAGATGAGCTCCGTGATCGAGGAGCAGGTCGCAAAAATCCGGGCACAAGTACCGGGTAATGCCCACGTGCTCTGCGCCCTTTCGGGCGGGGTGGATTCGACCGTGGCAGCCACTCTGGTTCATCGTGCAATCGGTGACAGGCTTCACTGCGTATTTGTCGACACCGGATTGCTCCGCTTTCAAGAAGGCGATCGGGTGATGAAGCTTTTCACCGAAGGACTGCACTTGCCGGTGATGCGGGTGAATGCGGAAGACCGCTTTTTGAAAAAGCTGGCCGGGGTCGGGGATCCCGAAAAAAAACGTAAGATCATCGGAGCTGAATTCATTGGCGTGTTTGATGATGCTGCATCCGGGATCGAGAGCCTGATCGGTGTCAAACCCTCCTTCCTGGTACAAGGCACCCTGTATCCGGATGTGATCGAAAGCTCACCGGCTCCTCAATCAGGTGGAGGAGCCTCTCACTCTCACACGATCAAGTCCCACCACAATGTGGGCGGACTTCCGAAAGATCTCGGCTTCGAGCTCATCGAGCCATTCCGGGACCTGTTCAAAGATGAAGTCAGGGAAATCGGACGGACACTCGGTGTTCCGGAGAGCTTCATCTCCCGTCACCCATTTCCAGGGCCGGGACTGGCGGTCCGGATCATCGGAGAGGTGACCAAGGAGAATGCCGACCTGCTTCGCGCCGCAGATGAGATTTTCATCCAGATGCTCCGGGACGAAGGGCTGTATCCCAAAATCTGGCAAGCCATGGCGGTTTTGCTGCCGGTGAAGACCGTCGGCGTTCAGGGAGACGGTCGAACCCATGCCCAAGTCGTGGCACTCCGGGCAGTCACCAGCCAGGATGGAATGACCGCGGATTTTTATCCGTTCGATCTCGGATTTCTCGGGCGCGTCTCGACTCGGATTTGCAACGAGGTCCGGGGTATCAATCGAGTGACCTATGACATCACCTCCAAGCCCCCCGCGACGATCGAATGGGAATGAAAGAAAAACAGAAAACCCGCGCACCTCGGAATCGAACGCTATTCGTCGATTCCGATGAAATTCCGCGCCTAAAAAAAGCACTGATCCCCTCATCGCGCCTGAAGTGCTCTCAGCGGAACCGGATTGTGCTGGGTGATTTCGAGACCGCACTGGAAGGAATCACGGATCGATCGGTCGATCTGCTTTTCCTCGACCCGCCCTACAATCTCGACAAGAACTTCGGTGGATGGAACTTCAAAGAACGTTCGATCGATGATTACGGGAATTACCTCGATCAGGTGATCAGCGCCTTGATGCCGAAACTGAAGCGATCTGCGACCGTTTACATTTGCGGGGACTGGAAAACTTCCGTGTCGATCCCCGCGATCGCAGTGAAGCATTTGCGTATCCGGAACCGGATCACCTGGGAACGGGAAAAGGGCCGTGGTGCCCGGAGCAACTGGAAGAACTGCAGTGAGGACATCTGGTTTTGCACAGTATCAGACCGGTACACTTTCCATCCGGACCGGGTCAGGCTCCGCCGAAAGGTGATTGCCCCCTACCGTGACGGTGCCGGTGCACCGAAAGACTGGAAATCAGGTGCCGAGGGAAGCTTCCGTGATACCGCTCCTTCCAACCTCTGGAACGACATCACCATCCCCTTTTGGTCCATGCCGGAGAACACCGATCACCCGACCCAGAAGAGCGAGAAACTCCTGGCCAAATTGATTCTGGCTAGCAGCGAGACAGGACAGCTCGTGCTCGACCCCTTTCTGGGGAGCGGAACGACCGCTGTGGTTTGCCGGAAGCTCAAGCGGGACTTCATAGGAATCGAGCGTCACCCGGACTATTGCCTGGTGGCACAAAAAAGACTGCTGCAGGCGCGGCCCGGAGATCCGATCCAGGGTCTCGAGGGTGGCGTATTCAAAGAAAGAAACTCACGATGACTCGAAACTTCCGAATGTACAGCACCCTTCGACTGTTACCTCTTTTTTGGCTAGTGGCATCCTGTTCGAGCATCCTTCATTCCGCGGAGACGGAGACCGGGCTTCCACTGAGCTGGGTCACGCTCGGTCCGAATGGTTCGGTCGTGGTCAGGCACCTGACTCGAGAGGCCTCTTGCCCGGTGTTGAAAACCGAATCCAAAGAGATTCCCCTCCAAGCGAGAATCGGTCATGACGACCGTCCCGAGTTCGAGATCCGGATCTGTGAAACTCTTCTCGATCGGTCCACCCGGAGTGCGGAGATCAACGGGCAGAGCCTGGTCTTGCCGAAGGCGGATCCTGTGAGAATCGTGATCATCGGAGACACCGGTTGCCGAGTGAAAACAAAAAAAGGAACTCCTGACTGGATCCAGAATTGCTCGAACCCCGAGGCCTGGCCGTTCAGGAAGATCTCGGAGGCGGCGGCCCTTTTGAACCCGGACCTGGTCATCCATACGGGCGATTACCTGTACCGGGAATCGGCATGCCCGGGGGGAGCTAAAGGTTGTGAGTCCTTTCCTTCCGGCGATACCTTCGCTTCATGGAATGCGGACTTCTTCAGCCCGGCCCGAGCGCTACTGACGCGGGCCCCTTGGATTTTTGTCAGAGGGAACCACGAATCTTGCACCCGCGCTGGAGAGGGATTTTTCAGATTGTTGGATCCGGGCCCGTTCAATCCGGTTTGCATCGAAGAGCCCGAACCCTTTCTGGTCACCTTTCCATCCATCCGCTTCGCCGTTCTCGACACTTCTTTGAAAGCGGTCCGTCCGGAACGCATTCGGGCACTGAAACCCCTGAAGCTCTCTTCGGACGTCCTCTTGAGCCACAGGCCGCTCTGGGGCGAGGAGACATCGGAACATTTAGGTCCGGTTCCGGGTGCGAAATTGGTTTTTTCGGGTCATTGGCACCTGTTTTACCTTTCCGCCTTTGAAGACGGAAGGGCCACGCAAGTCGTGGTCGGAAACAGCGGCACGGAGCTGATCAAGAATCCCCGCCAAACTCCGACTGGAACGGAAATCGACGGAACTCGCTTGAAGGAGTCGACGCTGATCCCCGGTTTCGGATTCACGGTTCTAGAAAGATCCGGAGGCCACTGGGAGCTTCAAGCCAGGGACGTCACCGGGCAAGTGAAAATGCGGAAAAAAGTCCGCCTCACTCCTTCACTCTGAAGGATGTCATTTCACCGGTCTGGGTCTTGCCGAGCAATCGACTGGCGATGTTCAGTCGAATCGAGCAATTGTACTCGCTGACCGCATCACCCTCCTGATTCCGAGTGATGTGATAACAGGCGGAATCCCCGCCACTCTCTCCGAAAAACTTCACCTCTCCACGGGTCCTTCCGCCCCATTCGCCCGGAGCAGCCGAATCCTTGATCGCAGAATAAAGATCTTTTGCAGCAGTTCCGTTACAAATCAGGACCAGGTAGCGGGAATACCCGTCCTTGCCCTCGAATTCCGGAACTTGATACAGGGGATGCTCCTTCGACAGCGCCTGCCTCAAGCAGGATTTCACATCGACTTGCACAGCATTCGCAGTGGCACCCAAGAGACTCAAACCCAACACCCATGAGATCTTCATCATTTTTCGTTTCGGAAACCGGACGGAAGACTGAAGCGCTTTAAGGTTGACCGATTCGGTCGGTCACTAAATCCACTGGATCAGCGCGCCATTCTCCGGCATATTCCCGAGTTCGAAAACCACCACCGGGTTTGGAGCCCGGAGAGGAGTGATCCATGACTCATTACGTTTCCGCCTTTTACCATTTCATGCCCCTCACCGGGCTGGAGTCCCTCAAATCCGAAATCGAATCCCGTGCGCGCGAGCTCGAGATCCACGGTCTCTTGATTCTCGGGCCGGAGGGAATCAATACCACCTGTTCCTCCCCCTCCCAGGAGAATCTCGAGCGCTTCAAAGAGTGGATCATCGATCGCTTCCATTGCCCCGGGATCCGCTTCAAGGATGCCAAGAGCGAGCAACCGCCGTTCCGTCGCTACAAGGTCAAGGTCCGTGAAGAGATCTGCACCACCGGGATTCCGGGAGTCATGCCCCCCGCCGGAAAGAACCGCCACCTCACTCCTGACGAATGGAACCGTGTCATGGAGGAAGAGCCCGACGCAGTCCTGATCGACACCCGGAACTGGTATGAGTACCGGATCGGAACTTTCCGGGGGGCTCTGAATCCGAACATCGAGAAGTTCACCGACTTTCCGACTTACATCGAAAATCAGGGAATTAAAAAAGACCGGAAGATGCTGATTTTCTGCACCGGCGGAATCCGCTGTGAGAAAGGGATTCTCGATCTCGAGCAAAGCGGATACACGAACGTTTTCCAATTGGAGGGAGGGATTCTCAATTACCTTGAACAGCATCCCAACGAAAACTTCGACGGAGAGTGCTTCGTCTTCGACCAACGCGTAGCCGTCGACCAGGAATTGAAACCCTCGGAGCGCTACACGCTTTGCCCCCACTGTGGGCAACCGGCAGACGTTCAAATCGAGTGCGCCCGCTGTGATCATCCCATGACCATTTGCCCAGAGTGTTCCCACCTCCCGTGCAAATCGGTCACTTGTTCAAAAAACTGCGCTCATCAGTGGGAACTCCACCCGGGAAAAAAAGGAAACCGCCAGATCCCGGCATTCACTTCGAATCGCTGATCGAGCAACATCCCGAGAGAATCATCCCGTTCACATCTGCTTGTACGTGATAGGGATACTGGCGATCACTCATCCCGTCACTGCACTGATCCGCCGAGTCGCGTAGAATGGACAGCGATACCTTCTGAGCCCCTCTACCACGGGAGGCTTCGATTTTGAAGGAATACCCTGCTGCCATCCCTGCGGCTTCACGGGTCCGGACGCCGAAATAGTTGATGCTCTTCTCTCCATCGAGACTCATGGCAATGTGCTGGTCTTCGACCTGGATTCCCCAGAACGGCTCCGTGCCCGAGCACTGCAAGCGATAAGCGTTAGCTTCAGCTGCCGAAAAAGAAAGGGATGCAAGAACCAGAAGAGCAAAAGTTTTGTTTTTCATCGGTTGGCGGATTCTAATATTTATTACATAAAATATCAATATAAAAAGAATCCCGCTCAATGACCACCGTAGATTCCAAAGTCCGATCCAGTCCATCCTCCCGAATCGGATCGAGATGCCTTATCCTATCCCTCAGAGGGGAAGGTACGGGGCTATGGGGATGATCATCGGATTTGTTCTGGCGTTTCTGTCTATCGATTCTCACGGGATGTCAATGAAGCGGGGAAAAGCGACCGTGCAAAAAAGCAGCCCGGTTGCCGCAGTCGCTGCTATGCCACCCGCGGCAAAGCCTTTTGCTTCTCCGGCAGCTCCGCGGAATCCGGCCTCGAGTGACCCCAAGGGCTCAGAAGACCGCGGCATCCGGGACATGGGCTGCAACGATCAGGACCGGGACGACCCAAGCAAGCCCTGTAAGAACATGGCTCCGAAGCCCAATCCGGTTCCCGTGGCTCCAGTGATTCCAGTGGTGATTGCCACTCCGTCACCTGTCCCACCGGCGCCACGACCGGCAGGTACCTCGCAAGCTTGTGCCCGTTTTTTCGGTAACGCGGGATGGGAGTCCCCGTTCCCATCAACCGATGGAGCTGAATCCGAGTACCGTCGCATCCGGGATCAATCACTGGCTCTCTCAGACGCAGATTTGACCCATCTGTTGATGAAGGAAGGCATCGGGGCCTGTAAACTGAGTGGCTCGCGCCCCCAATGTCCGCAATGCGCATGCGACTACTACTTCCAGACCCGTGCGGGGACTTGGTTCGGTTCAGGAGGATGGCCGATCAATCCAGACAGCCGGGCCAGCACAGGTTGTGTTTCGAACATTCGATGGGGGGGATACTTGCCCTCGATGGCGACCGGAGATTTGATGAAGAATGCAGCGGAACAAGCCCGACACGCGCTCTGCCACCCGGCCGATCCATGTCGAATCCATCCGAAAAACCTGGGTATCCCGATCCATAACAGCGATGTCCTCGATCGGTGATTTCCGAATCCTGTTGGCGGGTGCGAGCGGTCTCACCGGACAGGCTGTGCTCCGCCTTTTACTAACCGATGAGCGGGTGAAGGAAGTGCACACCCCCCTTCGGGGACCCCCGAGGAACCTACACCCGAAACTCCATCCTCATCCTTGGCAGAGTCAGGCACCGAGGTTCCAGCATCTTCCATCGATTCCTTTCGACGCCGTTCTCTGCTGTTTGGGAACCACGATCAAGAAGGCGGGAACCCGGGAGGCTTTTCGGGACATCGACCGGGATGCGGTTCAGGATCTGGGGCAATGGACCAAAGATCGAGGGATCAGCAGATTGATCGTCGTCTCGAGTGCGGGCGCCGATTCCCGTTCCTTGAGCTTCTATCTCCGGACAAAAGGAGAAATGGAAGAAGGGCTTCAGAAGCTGGGGATAGCGGCAACCAGCATTCTGAGACCGGGACTTCTGCTCGGAGAGCGCGAGGAACTCCGACCGGCCGAACGATTGAGCCAGTGGTTGCTACCGATTCTCGGTTACCGTGGAATGCCGGTCGACACCCTCGCCCGCTTCATGATTTCAAAAATCTTCGATTCTCAAACCGGATTTCAGATCGTTGAAAATCGGGATATTCTCAATCAGGATCTCAAACGAAGCTGAGCAACTCGGCGCCGGTTTCCACCGCTTGCCCTTCGGTCACACGGACTTCACGGACGGCACCATCTTGGGGTGATTTGATCTCGTTCTCCATTTTCATGGCTTCCATGACCAGCAAGGATTGCCCCTTCTTCACCGTCTCACCGGCCTTGACCAGAACCCGCACGATTTTACCCGGCATCTGGGACTTGAGGCGAGCGCCTTTCTTCTTTTTCTGGCCGCTGGCCGCATCGACGGATTCTCCAGTGCGCAAGAAAGCAAGACCCGACACGACCCGGGCTCTCCGTCGATTGAGAACTTCATACCTGGGCGGACCGTCTTCCTGGGGAGTCTTCCGGACATCAAATCCGAAACAACCACGCGCGGTCTCGATCCAGATCCCCTGATCATCTCGCACCCACGAGACCCGCTCCACGGACCCGTTGCCGAGGCGGAGCTCCGCCTCGCCAGAACGCCCGGTCGGACTTCCGAGAAACTCCAAATTCAAATTGCCGACGCGTCCCTTGATCATCTGAGCGCCTCCCACTTGGCCCGCATATTCCAGGCCCCCGAACCTTCACCCGAAGTCGGTTCAACCGAATCGCCCCCTTCGGTCAGCCGCAAAAGAGCAAGCGCCAGACCGGTATCCAAATCGGTTTCCACGTCCTCTTGAGGACGGGTCAGATCCGGGTTCCGCGGAATCAGGTCAGTGGTGGTCCGACCTGCGACCACATCCGCACACCGGGCCAGACGTTGAAGAAAAGTGACATTGGTCCTGAGAGAACCCTTGAGCTCACCCGAGGGGCTCTTCGGCGCCTCGATCGACAACTCATCGAGAGCCACCCTCATCCGGGCTACGGCTTCGTCCCGATTCCGGCCCCAAACAGAGAGTTTGGCGATCATCGGATCATAAAACATGGAGACCTCACCGTGGGTCTCGAATGCCGAGTCCCATCTGAGAAAAGGTCCATTGGGTTGCACAATCCTGCCCATTTTTCCGGGTGCCGGAAGAAAAGTCTCGGGGTCCTCGGCATAAATCCGTACTTCGATCGCAGATCCGTTCCGGGTAATCGCGTCTTGCTTCGGAAGCTCGAGCTCACCGGATGCGAGCAACAATTGCATCCCGACCAGATCCAGCCCGGTCACCCACTCGGTCACCGGGTGTTCCACTTGAAGGCGGGTGTTCATCTCCAGGAAGTAGAACTCCCCTTCACCGTCCACAATGAATTCAAAAGTTCCCGCACCCGCATAGCGAATTTCGCGGGTGATCCGGACGGCACATTCGAACATCTTCGCTCGTGTTTCAGGGTGGATTTCCAGAATCGGCGCTGGGGATTCCTCCCAGACCTTCTGGTGTCGGCGCTGAATGGAACACTCGCGTTCCCCCAGGTGGATTCCGCCACCTTTACCGTCACCGAACACCTGGATCTCCACGTGGTGCGGCTCGAGGATGTATTTCTCGACATACATCGAGCCATCGCCGAAAGCGCTCAAGGCCTCACGCGAAGCGGACTCGAATGCCGCCATCAGCTCGGACGCTCCGTCAACCCGGCGCATGCCCTTGCCTCCACCGCCGGCTGCGGCTTTAAGCAGCACGGGAAACTTCACTTTTTCGGCGAAGGCGAGTGCCTCCTCGGCGTTCTTCACCGCTCCCGGACTGCCCGGTACCCGGGGTACTCCCAAACGGTCCACGGTTCTACGGGCTTCGATCTTGTCGCCCATCACGCGCATGCACTCGGCGGACGGGCCGACAAATACGAGACCGGCAGCCTCGACGGCCTCGACAAAATGGGGTCTCTCGGAGAGGAATCCGTAACCCGGATGGATGTATTTCGCTCCGTGTTTCTTGGCGGCTGCGATGATTTTCTCGGCTACAAGGTAACTCGATTTCGGCTCGGGAGCTCCGATGAACTCCGCCCGGTCGCAGGCCTTCACATGCTCGGAAAACCGGTCGGCCTCGGAATACACCGCGACAGTCGGAAACCCGAGCATGCGTGCGGTTCGGGCGATCCGGATGGCGATCTCTCCGCGGTTCGCGATCAGAACAGGATCCCTGGGTTTTACCTGGAACTTCATCTTTGCCTCCCGATCAGAGCGGAATGTTGCCGTGTTTACGCTTGGGGCCGGCTTCCCTTTTGCCCGCCAACAAGGAAAGGCCTTGAATCAACCGGGTCCGAGTGAGCTCGGGCTCGATCACTTCGTCGAGGTAGCCGAGTTCCGCCGCCTTGTAGGGATTGGCGAAGGTCTCTTTGTAGTGGGCAACGAGTCCCGCACGGGTGGACTCGAGGGTACCCTTGGATTCCGCCTCCAGGATCTCTTTCCGGTAAAGAATGTTGATCGCTCCCTCGGGACCCATCACTGCGATCTCGGCATCCGGAAAAGCCAGATTGAGATCGGCGCGAATGTGTTTGGACGCCATCACGTCATAGGCCCCACCGTATGCCTTGCGGGTGATCACGGTCAACTTCGGGACTGTGGCTTCCGCAAACGCATAGAGGAGCTTGGCTCCGTGACGGATGATCCCGCCGTACTCCTGCGCGGTACCGGGAAGGAATCCGGGGACATCGACGAAAGTCACGATCGGAATATTGAAAGCATCACAGAAGCGGACAAAACGAGCCGCCTTGGATGAGGCTGCGATATCGAGGCACCCGGCAAGATGGGCCGGCTGATTGCCGACAATGCCGACCGACTGACCGCCGAGTCGCGCGAAACCGACCACGATATTCGCGGCATGGGTCGCATGCACTTCTAGGAATTCGCCGTCATCGACAACGTCTTCAATGATGTTCCTCATGTCATAGGGTTTGGTCGACACGTCGGGAAGGACTTCACGGATGCGTCCGCAGATCCGGTCGTTCGCGTCGTTGGACTTCTTGCGCGGAACCGGGTCGAGATTGTTCGACGGAAGGAATCCGAGGAGGCGGCGGGCACCTTCGAACATGGCTCGCTCGTCCGGGTAAACCAACTGGCACACACCACTGGTCGATGCGTGGGTCTCGGCGCCACCGAGATCCTCCTTGGTGACTTCCTCGTGGGTCACCGTCTTGATGACATCCGGACCGGTCACAAACATGTAGGAAGAGCCTTCGACCATGGCGATGAAATCGGTCATCGCGGGAGAGTAAACGGCGCCCCCGGCACAGGGGCCGAGAATGAGGCTGATTTGCGGAATCACTCCGCTTGCCTGGACATTCCGCCAGAAGATCTCGGCGTAGCCACCCAACGACTCGACGCCTTCCTGGATCCGCGCTCCGCCGGAATCATTGAGACCGATCAGAGGCACTCCGGATTTGAGTGCGAGATCCATGACCTT
The DNA here is from genome assembly GCA_945874535.1 of Bdellovibrio sp. ZAP7. Classification (GTDB taxonomy): domain Bacteria; phylum Bdellovibrionota; class UBA1018; order UBA1018; family CAIMNF01; genus CAIMNF01. The sequence goes on along the minus strand of CAMCGZ010000005.1, from coordinate 28,684 downwards.
GCAAATTTTCGCAGCGTGGGCTCCGGAAAGCGAGCCGCCAAACACGGTGAAGTCCTGCGAGAACACACAAACCTTACGGCCGGCGATGGTTCCGTATCCGGTGACGACGCCGTCTCCGAGAAACTTCTGATCTTGCATCCCGAAGTCGGTGCAACGGTGGGTGACGAATTTGTCGAGCTCCACGAAGCTTCCGGGATCGAGCAGGAGATCGATTCGTTCCCTGGCAGTGAGTTTTCCGGATTGATGCTGCTTCTCGATCCGGGCCTGTCCCCCGCCGAGTTCGGCCAGACGGGAACGCTCTTTCAGAACGGACGTGGAGGGCTGAGTCATAAGTGGGGTCAATCTACCCCGAATCGGCCCTGGAGGGAAGGGGGTGGCGCGTGCGACTTTCGTCGCCGTTTCCACCCCCCGCCTGTTTTCGACCGCACATCGGGTTTTCCCCGTTACGGCACTGGGAGCCGGTCATTTCGATGGAACCGCATTCCCGTGACTCTCCCCGGCTCAAGCCGGCTTCCGGCATACCCCGGGTTCACCACGGTTGGCGCGCTCCGTCTACACCCCTGATATCAGGGGTGCGACCCTGTCTTTGCGACAGCTCCTGAGGTCCTCGCTCCGACCGGTTTTTGCTCGACCGGCCCTCGACGCTTCTCGACCTCGCCATACGGCTTGAAGCATGGGAATGAAGGGAAGCCCCTCAACCTTCCTCAAGTCGTTCCGCACCTTGGTTCTCACTCCTTCAAGCCATGTCGCCTTCATCCGCCACCGTGAAGTCTCCGGACTGCAATCATCCAGTCCTCTCATCCGGAATATGGCCTTCACGGAGTTTCAGGCTCCGTTCGGCACTTCTGACCACACCGGTTTTGCGGGACCGGGTGATCCTGATGGGTTTCATTTGAAGTTCGCTTGCGCTGCAACCTGGACTTGCGCTGATCCCCTGTTTGCATTGCGGATTCCGCATCGGAACCCGGCGGGACCTTTCTGATGGCCGACCCGGTGCGGAGTCACCTCCGTACGGACCGGACACTGCTTCGCAGTCACTGGACAATCTCTGCGGTGGGACTTGCACCCACTGGAGTTCGAATCGGGTGTCGTTTCCTTTCTGTTTTCCTATAGAGCAGGTTCCGTACCGGACTCTCCGGTGAGTGGAATCGATTTGAGCCGGAACCCCGGGACAGACTCGCCATCCAACAGGATCCGGTGTCCCCTCATGTTCCCCCCGGCCAAGTTCCGGGGAACAAACCGGTCCCGATGGGGGCATGCAAGGAGTTCAACGCGGTCGTTTCATCGATGAAGATGAATGCGTCGTATCTGCGCGAAAAAGAGGTGGGCACATAGGTCGATCTTCCTTCCTGGTGCGGTGATGCCACCACTCCCACTGCGCGGTGTCCGATCATCTCGGCAAGCGCCTCGCGCTCCGCGGGACCCGGTATGACAAATCCCTGCCTCATTTTCCTGATCCGGAGGGCTTCATGAAAACAGGCTTCGAGCGTGCCATGGGGAGCGGGAGGCAAGGCGACCGATTGCTCCCGTCCACCCCAGGTCGATGCGGCCAGCGTTCTTCCAGTCCAGGTTCCGAGACCGATCAATCCCACCTCGGATTCACCGAGGAGCTTTCTCGCGAGGCCACCGAGGTTCACATAGCCCTCTTCTTCCATATCCGTGGCCCGGTAGTCGCCCACATGGGTGTTGTGCGCCCAAACCACACCTTTCCCTCCCCGCCCGTCCCGCTCGCTTTTTTCGATTAGTAAATCGAGGGTGTCGAGCATGTGGGAGTCCCGGACATTCCAAGAAGCCGCATCGCCGTTCAGAAGAGCTCGATAGTAATTTTCCGCGTTCACCACGATTCTCGCGTTTTGGGTGGCATCGAACCAATCCTCGTCCTGTTCGAGATGCTGGAGTCTCAACTTGAGGACTTCCTCGAGATTGGCTACGGCCTCCGCGGCGCACCCTTCCGGAATTCTGCGGAGAGAACGGGCATAAGCGATCTCATCGCGCTCATAGGGATCGAAACAGGCATAGCGCCGCCTGAGTGCATTCGATAAGAATGGATTCACTGTTTTCACGTACTCGAGAACCCGCTCCATCGACTCGAATAGGGAATAGAGATCCAATCCATGGATTCCAGCGGATCTCAGTGAATCCGATTGACGGAGGCCCTCAATGAAGTCCGCCATTTCCCGGTTCGACCACATCCAATTGGGCCAACGACGGAACCCTTGCATGACGGCCCGTGCACTCCGGCCTTTGCCGTCTCGGACATAACGGTGGAGTCGGGCCAGCTCAGGCCAATCTCCCTCGAATGCGACGAAAGAAAACCCTTCCAGCCCGATCAGAATTCGAGTCAGTCGATCGCGGATCCGGTAGAACTCCGAGGTTCCGTGGGTGCTCTCGCCGAGCATCACCACTTTGCGATCGCGGAAATGGCGAACCAGGGGAGCCAGATCCTCGTCGCGCTCCATCGGCTGCAACAAATCTGCAAGAGTGTGAATCATCTTTCTCAGGCCGTTGCTTGGATTTCGCTCCACTTCCGGAACTGGAGCGGGTGCCAGACAGGACACCACCTCCTCATCTTCAACCTGGGAGAAGTCGCGATACCACTGTCCCACCGACTGCAAGAGGTCCGATTCGACGAGGGCGATCAAATTCGCCCCTTCAGTCCGGACGGCATCTCCGGCCGAGTCCGAAGTGACCGGAACTGCGACGATCAGTTCCAAGGCCCCCTGGACCTTGAGCGCTCGGATCACCGCTCGCATGGTCGCCCCGGTGGCCATACCGTCGTCCACCAGAATCACCGTGTAACCCCGGCAATCGGGAAGCCCTCCGCCGGACCGGTAGAGTTTTTTCTGTTCGTCCATTCTGGAGTTCTCACGATCACGTTCATCTCTGAGCTCTGAAGCGGTGATCATCCCCTCCCAGCCCGGATTGAGGAACAGAGTCCCTTCTTCGACCAATGCGCCGAGCGCGAACTCCGGATTCCTGGGTGACCCGATTTTCCTGACCAGACACAATTCCAGCGGGACTTTCAGTTTCTGTGCGATCGGGACCGCTACAGGCACTCCGCCTCGAGGCAATGCGAGCACCCGCAGCTTGCCTGAATTGAATTTTGCGACAGGAATCTGACGCGCCAAGAGAACACCTGCTTCATGACGATTGTTGAATTGCACAGTCCCACCCGAAGCAACCTTCATGCCCTGCGTACCCATCGGCAAATTTTACGCTGAGCGCGATCCATGGATCCGGTTAGAATGGAGTCATGGTTCGACTGCTCTGGATGGCCTGGTGGATTTCACTGTCTTCGATGCCGGACACCGCGCAAGCCAGCGGCGCCTACTACGAGGCAGGCACCTCACTCGGGGGCTTTGCTGCGGCTGATCCGTTTTTCAACCAAACTGCGGCTGCCGCAACTTCGAGCGGATTTGTCGGCAGCCTGTCCGTTTATGTCCCGGTCTCCAAACCCAATGCCTTTGGCCGTCTGCAAGCAGGACTCCAGACCCGAATCAGCACTTCAACCATCGAGGGGACCACCGACTCACTGGCCATGGGGAGCCTGCATCTCGGGGCCAGACTCGAGATCTGGCGCTTTTATGTGGGGGCGGGGTATTCCCCTTTTACCTGGGTCAGCAAGCCCCAACAGGGCGTGACCAGCCTTCACCTCAATCCCGGATTCTCGTCTTACATGGGTGAAGCCGGATTGATCTGGCGGGTCATCCCGGAGTTCCAGATCGCAGCTTGCTTCGGAGTCGAATACGGATTGGGGCGGGGCGGAATCCAGAGTCCCTTGCCCGTCACCGAGTACGGCCTTCGCTTCCGTTTTCCTTTCAACCCCAAGGAAGGCAACTCCGGCTCGGGTGTCGATTTCGATGGCTTCCGCTATCCCTTTGGCGTCATGAAATAAGCCTTATATTTCCTTTTTTTTGGTGTGAATTTCCCAGGAATCTCCTAGATTTGAAGGATATGGAAAAGCTGAAGTCCCTCTTCAAATCCAAGGCGGATGCTGCCGCCAATGAAATCAAAGAAATCCTGAAAGAACATGGCCAAAAGAAGATCGGCGAAGTCCAGCTCGCCCAGGCCTACCAGGGAATGCGCGGGATCACCGGAATGGTTTACGAAACCTCTCTGCTCGACGCACAAGAGGGAATCCGGTTCAGAGGATTCTCCATCCCTGAACTCCAGGCCAAGCTCCCAAAAGCCGCCGGCGGTACTGAGCCGCTTCCTGAAGGCTTGTTCTACTTGATGATGACGGGCGAACTGCCCACTGCCGAGGACGTGAAGGCGCTGAGCCAGGATTGGGCGGAGCGGGCCAAGAACATTCCGGATCATGTTTTCAAAACCATCGATGCTTTGCCTCTGAACGCTCACCCGATGACCCAATTCGTGACCGGTGTGATGGCGCTTCAAACCGAATCCATTTTTTCAAAGAAATATGCCGAAGGCGTGAACAAGAAGGATTACTGGAGTCACACCTATGAAGACTCCATGAACCTGATCGCCCGTCTGCCAGCGATCGCCGCCTACGTTTACCGTCGCAAATACCGTGGCGGTAAAGCGGTGTCCTCGGATGCTTCTCTCGATTGGGCCGGGAACTTCGCACACCTGCTCAGTTTCGACCAAGAGGGTTTCAAGGAGCTCATGCGCCTGTATCTCACCATCCACGCCGACCATGAGGGCGGAAATGTGAGCGCTCACACCACCCATCTGGTGGGCTCCGCGCTTTCAGACGCGTATCTCTCGTTTGCCGCGGGAATGAATGGCCTGGCGGGACCTCTCCACGGTCTGGCCAATCAGGAAGTGATCAAGTGGATCATCGAGATGCAACGGAATCTCGGAACCGACACCCCGACCGGTGAACAGATCGCCGCCTATGTGCAGAAGACCCTCTCCGAAGGCAAGGTGGTTCCCGGTTACGGACACGCCGTGCTCCGGAAAACCGATCCGCGCTTCACCGCCCAACAGGAGTTCGCCAAGAAGCACATGGCCTCCGATAAAATGGTGAACAGCGTGTGGCGGATTTTCGAAACCGTCCCGCCGATCCTTCAATCGCTCGGTAAAATCAAGAATCCTTGGCCGAACGTGGATGCCCACTCGGGCGCCCTTCTGCTTCACTATGGCATGGAAGAGTACGAGTACTACACCGTGCTTTTCGGCGTGAGTCGCGCTCTAGGCGTTCTCGCGGCTTTGTGCTGGTCGCGTGCCCTCGGCTTCCCGATCGAGAGACCGAAGTCGGTGACGACCGAGAATGTGAAGGCCTGGCTGAAAGGCGAAGACCAGATCTGGGAATAGTGGCTTCAGGCCACTGAATTCCCGAGTGGCTTCAGGCCACTTCCCCGCCCCCGCCTTCGCGGGCGAGCTTCCGCTTGTCGAGGCCGTACTTCTCCACCTTGTTGATCAGACCCGCACGTGAGATCCCGAGCTCCTTGGCGAGCCGGCTCTTGTTCCACTTGGTCCGACGCAGGCCTTCTTTGATCATGGTCCGCTCGAGTTCTTCCATGGCGTCTTTCAGCTTTCCGGAGAACTTGAAGCTCATGCCTTTTCCGCCACCCGAACCCGAAGTTCCGGACTCGAGAATCGCCGGTGAAAGCAGTTCAGGTCCGACGATGACATCGGCACCTGCAAGGACCACCAGACGTTCGATCTCATTCTCGAGCTGACGGATGTTGCCGGGCCAATTGTAATCGTAAAATTTCTTGAAGGCGGACTCTGAAAGCTTTTTCTCGGGCGAACCGCTCTTCTTGTGCTCGTTCTCAAGAAAGTGCTTCACCAGATCCTTCAGGTCTTCTTTCCGCTCGCGCAGCGGAGGAACCTGGATATTGATGACGTTGATCCGATAGTAAAGATCTTCCCGGAACGTCCCTTCTTCGATCATCGCCTTCAGATCGCGATTGGTCGCCGCAATCACCCGGACATCGACCTTGCGTTCCTCGGTGCCACCGACCGGAGTGAGTGTTCCCTGTTGCAGGACCCGGAGCAATTTGACTTGCATGGTGAGGCTCATGTCGCCGACTTCGTCGAGAAACAGTGTCCCTTTGTGCGCAGCCTCGAACAATCCCTTCTTATCGCGGATCGCTCCGGTGAAGGATCCTTTGACGTGACCGAACAACTCGCTATCGAGCAAGGTCTCGGTCAGCGCCGAGCAGTTCACCGTGACAAAACCTTGTGCGCTTCTCGGAGAGTGCGCATGCACCGAGCGTGCGATCAGTTCCTTACCGGTACCGTTCTCACCTTGCACCAGGACGGTGGCCTCTGATGCGGAGATCTTGTCCAGAATCGTATACAAATCGTTCATGACCTTCGAATGCCCGCGCATCTGGTCGTAACTGGAGCGCTTGGCCTGATTTTCGATTTCGCCCTTGCGCTTTTCATCGACGAAAGTCGTGATTTCGCGGGCTACCACATCGACCAGTTCTCTGAAAAAGCTCGATTTCTCGGCCGAGAGCGGCTTCAAGCGCTTCACGCACTCGTGGAATCCCTCGACACTGAGACCCTTGGCGGACACTCTACGTGCCGCTTCTTCCAGTATTTCGCCCGACACTTCATGATCGACATAAGCATAGGTCATGACCGTACCGAACATCTCTCCCTCCGCCTCGAGGCGGGCTACAAACACCTTGTCGAAACCGAGTGGGCCCGGAAACACATGAAACGCATCCCGGGAGCGTGAAACCTGATCCGAAAGATCCTGGAAGTGCTGGAGCACCCAATCGCAACCCGCAGTCTCCGTCAGGAGCTCAGAGCACAGTGGACTGTGGAATTTGCGTTGCCGATCGAAGCGATCGAAGTTCTGGACGACGCCATTCTCGTTCAGGAAGAACACTTCCGCTTGGAAGAACTTTCCGACGATTTCTTTCAGTTTTCGAATGACATGGCGATCTTCCAGGAATTCCCAATTGATCATGATGGACCTCTGAATGGTTCAAAGACTATTCCGCTGTCAATCTGATCGTCAAAATCGTGCCTAAACTTTAGGCAGAAGTTTCAAGGAAGGCGGTTCATGAAATAATCCATGATTTCCTGCTTTTGCCACTGCTGGGGTCCGATCCACTTTTCAAGAATGATCCCGTCCGGGTCGACGAGGTAGGTTTCGGGATACTGCCAGGATCCAAGACTCTCGGCCACGGCATGATCCGCATCCAGGGCGAGGACGAACTGGGGTGGCAGGCGTTTTCCTTTATCGGGAAGAATCTCCAGAGAATCCTCCAGCTTCGGATCGAGGCTCACGGCAAGGACCTTCAACTTCTTCGATGAGCCGATTTTTTCCGCGAAGCGGACCAATCCCGGAATCTCCTCGGCACAGGGTTCACACCACTTGGCCCAGAAATGAAGGAGGATATGATGACCTTCAAATTGATCCCTTTGGACTCCTTGCAGTCTGGAAAGTTTCGACCAGACCTGTCGATCCGGGCCTGGGTTTCCACGCTGATAGACGAAAACCGTCAAAACAATGGCTAAAAGAGCGATTCCTGTGACTGCGAGCGCTTTTTTCATGGTCCTGCACCTCTTGAAACCGGATTGGCTTTTAACTTATCATGAAAAGGAATGGATGGTCGGGCTCTTCTCCTGAACGCCTCTTTCCAACCCCTGCAGGTCATCTCCTGGCAGAAAGCCTTGCATCTCTTTTTTTCGGGCAAAGTCGAGATCGTGGAGTCTTCCGAACAGGTGATCCGGTCGGTGACTTTAACAATCCGGATGCCCCGGGTCATTCGCTTGATCCAATACCTGCCCCCGAACAACCGGAAACACATCGTTCGCTTCAATCGTCACAACGTGTTCTTGAGAGATCACCACACCTGTCAGTACTGCGGACAAAAGCCCGGAACACACCGGCTGACCCTCGATCACGTGATTCCCGTAGTCAAGGGCGGTCCGAAATCGTGGGCGAACCCCCGAGGAGGCTGCCATGCGACTGCGAAGCACCCCCCGGCAACCGGTGTGGCTCCCCTTCCTGGGTGTGCACTTCGACCTCTCCCACATGCCGGATTATCTGCGGATTCTGGTTCAGACCTATACAGGTGATTCGGACTCGGGCTAACATTGCGGGATGAGCGCAGAATCTCCCGTTTTGAGATTTGCAGAATTCTATCTCGGCCCGATCATGAGCCGGAAAAGTCTGGATTTGCTCAAACTCGAACTCTTGAAGCCGGCATCGAAGGCAGAGGAGCCCGCGCTCGGAGAGCTCCGTGCGCTTCGGGAATTGGCCTCGACCATGGGCAAGAAAAGGAAAGCATTGTTCGCGGATGAGGAACGCCAGTCCGCACTGAGCTCCGGTCAACAGGAGCTCTACGCCCTCGAGCCCGAAGAAGCACTCCTCCTGGCGAGCCACACCCCATTCCGGATCCCGCTGAAAAGCCTCTCTCTCGCATTTGGGCACCCCGAGGAAAGCCTCAAATTCAGGACGCAGGCCCTGCTGAGACGACTGGAGGATTCCGGATTCGGCATCGAATCCTGGGACACCAGCGCCCAGCCCGGTCAAACCGGACCATCGACCTCTTCCCGTCCCACCAATTGGATCGAAAGCTTCCGCGGTCTCCCGGTAGGACTACGGCTCACCATCGAAACGAGCTTCATCCTGTCGGGACTCATGGTACTGCTTTGGCTCATTCCCGAGGTCAGGAACCGCTACGAAAGCTCCATCCAGCGCAGGATCAACGACTATTTGATTGAAAGCTCCCTCCTCGATGCCCCGGCACCCGAAGGCACCTCCAAAACCCCACGCAACCCTGTTGCTCCGCCAGCCGAATCCGGGAGTGAAGAACCGGAAGCACCGGCTAACAGATCGAGCAGTGAAGAACCGTCGGCACGGAAGCAGCCGAAAGTGAATGAGGGAGAAACCTGGAGATTCTCGTTCACCGGATCCGCCACCCACGAGATCGAATCCGGGGTCCTCGAAATCCTGAAATCCTACCCTTCCGAGCAGGTCAGGCCCCTGACTGTTCCCGGAGGCATCCAATTCGATTTCATGCTAGGTGTGGGGCAACTGATCCCGCTCAAGGCCAAGCTGGAATCCCTGGTCTACGACCTCCAGACCCGAACCTCACCGGATCGACAAGGTGGCATCAACTCCATCAACATGAGTTGGTACAAAAAAAGAAACATGGGCACCCGGAAAATTCCGGATGCCCATGTTCAAGTCATTGTCTGGATATCGACCCTCTGAAGGGCCTGATCCTGATCAGGCTTCTTTCTTGGTCGACTTCTTGGCAGGAGCTTTCTTTTTCTCCGTAGCCTTCTTTTCAGTCTTTTCTGCCTTGGAAGCAGATGCTGCCTTGGTGGCCTTCTTGGATCCGGCGAACAGCTTGCGGAACTTGCTGAACGGATCGGTACTCACTGCCTCAGTGGTCTGGCCTTCGGCAGACGCCTCAGTAGACTCCTTGGCTTTCTTTTTACGATCGAGAAGAGGGTGATCCACCAGTTCGATCATGGCCATTTTCGCGGCATCGCCCCAGCGGCGTTCGGACACCTTCACAATGCGGGTGTAACCGCCATTGCGTGCCTTGTAACGCTCGGTGAGCTCACCGAACAACTTGGCTACCACGGCCTCATCACGAGTCCGGGCGAACGCCAGACGGCGTGCATTGAGGGTGTCTCGCTTGGCGAGGGTGATCAGGCGCTCGGTGACCCGACGGGTCTCCTTGGCCTTCTCGATCGTGGTCACAATCTGCTCCTGAGAGATCAGATTGTTAGCGAGGTTTTTCAACATCGCCACCCGATGCGAGGTGTTTCTACCGAATTTTCTTCCATCTACTCCGTGTCTCATATTTCACTTTTCCTGTATTGAACGATCACTCTTCAGAGTCGTCGTCGAAATCTTCATCTCCGCCTTCAAACGCCATGTCGGAATCACCGAGGCTGGCATCCGACTCAACCACCGGACGTGCTCCCTGTGCCGGAGCGACGAATCCGTCCAACTTCATCCCGAGCCCGAGACCCATTTCACCGAGAATCTCTTTGATCTCGTTCAGGGACTTGCGTCCGAAATTCTTAGTCTTGAGCATCTCTGCTTCGGTCTTCTGAACCAACTCATAGATGTAACGGATGTTGGCATTCTGCAGGCAGTTCGCCGAACGTACAGACAACTCGAGTTCCTCTACCGAACGGTAAAGATTCGGGTTGAACTGGGCGCCCTTCTCGGTCTGGATCTCTGCCACGGCTTCAGGCTCTTCCTCGAAGTTGAGGAATACCGAGAGCTGGTCCTTCAGGATCTTGGATCCGAGGGCAACAGCATCGTCCGGCTTCACAGAACCGTCGGTCCACAGCTCGAGGGTCAACTTGTCGAAATCGGTACGCTGACCGACCCGGCTCTGGGTCACGTTGTAGTTCACACGACGGACAGGTGAGAAGAAGCTGTCGAGTGGGATCCAGCCGACGGGCAGATCCGCAGTCTTGTTGATCTCGGCCTGACGGTATCCGCGGCCCATTTCAACGCGCAATTCGGCCTTGAAGCTCACTTTGCCTTCAACGGTCGCGATCTTCTGGTCTTTGTTCATCACTTCAACCTGGTCGGAGCAAATGATGTCCTTGGCGAACACCTCTCCAGGACCCTGGAAGTTGATGGTGACAGTGGTCTTATCGGTGTACAGCTTGAAGCGCACTTCCTTCAGATTCAGGATGATCTCGACCACGTCTTCACGGACGCCTTCGAGAGTCGAGAACTCATGCACCACTCCGTCGATCTTGATGGCGGTGATGGCAGCTCCCTGGAGGGAGGACAGCAACACACGACGAAGGGAGTTCCCGAGGGTCAGTCCGAAGCCACGCTCGAGAGGACGGGCAATGAACTTCCCGTATGCGGTCGTCAAAGACTCTTTGTCCACGTCGAGGGCTTTCGGCTTAATCAGGTCTCTCCAGTTTTTTTCGATCATAATCTAGACTCTCCAGCTCGTTGCGGGGTTTAAAAGCATTTAATAAAACAGTAAGAGGCCCCGGGGGATCAGCGTCCTCCGGGACCCTCTTCAATCACTTGGAGTACAATTCGACGATCAGGCGCTCTTCGATTGGAGCGGAGATATCGTCGCGTGCAGGAAGATCGCGCACTTTCGCTTTGAAATCGCCGATGCTGACTTCCAACCACTGCGGAACTTCACGACGCTTGGAAGCCTCGATAGCCGCTTTGATCTGGATCAGGTTGTGGCTCTTGTCGCGGATCACGATCTCATCGCCCTTACCGATCTGGAGCGAAGGAATGTTCACGCGCTTGCCATTCACGAGGAAGTGCCCGTGACGGACGAACTGGCGTGCTTCCGCACGGCTGTTCGCGAAGCCGGCCCGGAACACGACGTTGTCAAGCCTGCGCTCGAGCATGTTCAGGAAGTTCTCACCGGTGATCCCGCGAAGGCGGTCAGCCTTGGCGAAGAGGTTGCGGAACTGCTTCTCGAGAAGCCCGTACATCCGACGGACTTTCTGCTTCTCACGAAGCTGGAGCCCGAACTCGGAGAACTTGATCCGGCCTTGGCCATGCTGCCCTGGCGGATAAGAGCGACGCTCAAACGAGCATTTTTCAGTGAAACAACGATCGCCCTTCAAGAAGAGCTTCTGGTTTTCACGACGACAAAAACGACAAACTGCACCACTGTAACGTGCCATGATAATCTCCCTTAAACCCTTCTACGCTTCGGAGGACGACAGCCATTGTGTGGAATCGGAGTCGTATCCTCGATGTAAGTGACCCTCAAACCCGCCAGAGACATCGCACGGAGAGCGGATTCGCGACCGGCACCAGGGCCGCTCACGTATACGCTCACGCTACGAAGTCCGAGATCGTAGGCCTTGCGGGCCGCTTCCTCGGCTGCCACCTGCGCGGCGAAAGGGGTGTTCTTCCGGGAACCCCGGAAGCCCTTGTGACCCGCGCTGGACCATGCGATGGCATTACCCATCTGGTCGGTCAGCGTGATGATGGTGTTGTTGAAAGTGGAAAGAATGAACGCTTTCCCTGTGGAAACGCCTTTCTTTGAAGAGCTGGTCGTCTTCACCACTTTTTTTGCTTCCGAGGATTCCTCGGTCGCGGTTTCTGTCTTCACAGTCTTATTCTCGCTCATGTCGATTGTTTCCTTGTCTCAATCCTTATTTCATCGCCTTGACGGACTTCTTGCCGGCGATCGCCACAGCAGGTCCCTTGCGGGTGCGGGCATTGGAGTGGGTGCGCTGCCCGTGAACCGGCAGGCCTTTCTTATGACGGACACCACGGTAGCAGCCGAGGTCCACCAGACGCTTGATGTTCATGCTGGTATCACGACGGAGGTCACCCTCGACTTTGAGGCTCTTGTCGATGAATTCACGGATCTTGGCCACTTCGGCTTCGGTCAGTTCTTCAATTTTCTTATTGAGGTCGATCTTGGATGCTTCGAGCATCTTCTTGGCGGTCGAGCGACCGATACCGAGGATGTAAGTCAGACCGATTTCCGCGCGCTTGTTTTTAGGCAAGTCGATTCCTGCTATACGTGCCACTGATTTTCCCTTTCGTAAATGGAGATGGCGGATGTGCGTGGTTGGAAACGGATGTCATAATCAGACGCGACCCGTAAGTCAAGCCTGAAAATCCCGATTCCGGCACAACCGGATTCAATTATCCCTGACGCTGCTTATGGCGGGGGTTTTCACAGATGATGCGGACCACGCCCTTGCGGCGGACCACCTTGCATTTCATGCAAATTTTCTTAACAGACGCTCTGACTTTCATCGACTACTCCTCGCGCTTCTTGGCGCACTTGATCTTTACCGGTCACTTTGCCCGGTAAGTGATTCTTCCCCGGGTTAAATCGTACGGGGAAAGCTCTACGGTCACCTTGTCGCCGGGAAGAATCTTGATGTAGAACATCCTCATTTTCCCGGAAATATGAGCGAGAACCTGATGGCCGTTCTCGAGTTTCACTTTGAACATTGCGTTCGGAAGTGGCTCGACAACAACTCCTTCCATCTGGATCGCACCTTCTTTTTCGCTCATTCAGGCTCCCTAAACCCTTGTTAAAATCTCTGGACCTTGTTCCGTGATCGCCACCGTGTGCTCGAAATGAGCAGACAGCGCCTTGTCCACGGTGACCGCAGTCCAGCCATCCGACAGGACCCGGACTTCCGGCTTGCCCGCATTGATCATGGGCTCGATCGCGAGCACCATGCCGGGCTTCAAAAGCATCCCTTTTCCCCGGATCCCGAAATTCGGAACCTGCGGATCTTCGTGGAGACTCTTGCCTATGCCATGTCCAACAAATTCTCGTACCACGCTGTACCCGTGGGACTCAACAAAATTCTGTACTGCGTGACCGATATCGAAAAGATGATGCCCGCCCCGGGCCTGTTCGATTCCGAGGTGCAGACTTTTCTCAGTGATTTCAAGCAGCTTTTGGGCCTCTGGAGAGATCTTCCCCACGGCGAATGTCCTGGCCGAATCACCGAACCACCCATCGAGAATCACCCCGAAATCGATTCCGACAATGTCGCCATCCTTCAAAACCCGCTTTTTGGAGGGAATTCCATGCACCACTTCTTCGTTCACGGAAACACAAAGGGTGGCCGGGAAGCCGTGGTAGCCCTTGAAAGCCGGCTTCGCACCGAGCTCCTTGGTGCGGGTCTGGGCGAAAAGATCGAGATCGCCCGTCGTCGCTCCCGGCTTCACGAGCTCGGCGATTTCAACGAGGACCTGGGCGACCACCGCACCGGCCCGCCGCATTTTCTCTAACTCCGCAGGTGACTTGAGTAGAACCACATCAACTCCCGTACTCAGGCCGGACCGAGCGCCCGCTCGAGAATTCCGTAAACAGCATCCGGTTGCTGATCGGCATCTACCTTGAGAAATCCGGGTTTCTTCGAGTAAAAACCGACAATCGGGGCAGTCTGATTTTCGTAAACTTCAATCCGGCGACCGACCACCTCGGGCGCGTCATCCGAACGCTGGTAAAAATCGCACTTTTTCGCGCTGTCCTTTGAACACTCGGCGCCCACGGACTCCACTTGGTCCTGACTCACAGTGGAACCGCAGTTCCGGCACACCCGTCGACTGGAAAGGCGCTCTACCAGAACCCGCTTCGCTACATCGAACTGGAAAATCGCATCGAGCTTCATTCCCATCCCGGCTAACAGACCATCGAGTGCTTCGGCCTGGGGCTCAGTCCGCGGAAATCCATCGAGAATGAATCCCTGCTTGCAATCCGGCGCTGAAAGGCGGTCCCGTATCAGATCAATGACCACCGAATCGGGCACGTATTCACCCCGATCCATGAACCCCTTCGCCTTCATTCCGACCTGAGTCTGGCGGGTGATCGCCTCACGGAACATATCTCCGGTACTCAGGTGAACCAAGCCGAAACGGTCTTGCAAACGTTTCGACTGGGTGCCTTTTCCGGATCCGGGAGGGCCGATGAACAGGATGTTCATGTGTAGGCCGCTCTGCCCTTCACCCGGGCGTGCTTCATGAACCCTTCATAGTTACGCGAAAGCATGAAGGTCTCGATCTGCGCAACGGTATCCAATGCCACACCGACCAGAATCAGCACCGAGGTCCCACCGAAATAAAACGGAACCTTGAGCGTCTGGGACATGATGGTCGGGAGAACGCAAATCAAAGAGATGTATACCGCACCACCGAGAGTCAGACGGGTCAGCACGTAATCGATATACCGGACGGTATTCTCGCCCGGGCGGATTCCCGGAATGAACCCGCCGTACTTCTTGAGGTTCTCGGCGACGTCCTCGGTCTTGAACACCACAGCGGTGTAGAAATACGCGAAAAAGAAAATGAGCCCGACAAAGAGGACTTCGTACAACCAACCGCCCGGCGACAACCAGCCCGACACAGTCTGGACCAGACCAGCCGTGACAAAGGTCCCGATGGTGGCAGGGAACATCAGCAAAGAGGATGCGAAGATCGGGGGAATGACGCCTGCAGTGTTGAGCTTCAGCGGAATATGCGTGTTTTGGCCGCCGTAAATCTTGCGACCGACTACGCGCTTGGCATAGTGAACGGGAATGCGACGGGATGCGCGCTCGACGAAAATGATGGTGAAAAAGGTGGCGAGAATCAGCGCTCCGACAACAAGCAATTTCGGCCAGCTCAATTCGCCGGTCCGGACGAGAGAGAAAGCGGAGCCGATTCCATCAGGAATCCGGGCAGCGATACCGGCAAAAATGATCATCGAGGTACCATTACCGATCCCGCGCTCGGAGATCTGCTCACCCAACCAAACCAGGAACATGGTTCCGCCGGTCAGGGTGATGGTGGTCATCAACTTGAACGTGAAACCCGGATCCAGCACCACGGGGGGATTGCTGTAAGCCTGAAGGGTCGAGGCGATCCCGAAGCCCTGAATGAAACACAGGATCACCGTTCCATAGCGGGTGTACTGAGTGATCTTCTTGCGTCCCTGGTCGCCTTCTTTTTGCAAATCGCCCAGATAAGGCACCATCACGGTCAAAAGCTGGAAAATGATGGAACTCGAGATGTAAGGCATGATTCCGAGAGCAAAGATCGAAAAACGCTCGAGCGCCCCGCCGCTGAACAGATTGAACCACCCGAAAATGGTCCCCTGCATGCTGGCAAAAGCAGCCTGGAGTGCGGCACCGTCGACGCCCGGAGTGGGAATGTGCACCCCGATCCGGTAAATGGCGAGTACCACCAATGTGAAAATGATCTTTTTCCGCAATTCCGGAATCTTGACTAAGCCTTGTGCCCCTGCCATGTGATGCCCCTTGATGGTATTGGATTTTATGAAATCCTAACGCCGAAGTGTCCAACTTCAAACAACAAAAGGTACGACAACGGTGCTTCCGCCCGATGCCGTACCTTTCGATCAAATCCCGCTATCCGCGAATCGCGGATTACTGAACCTTGACAATTTCGATCGAACCGCCGGCTGCGGAGATCTTCTTCGCAGCAGACTCGGAAACGCGGTGCGCCTGGATCTTGAAGCTCCGGGTCAGGTTTCCATTACCGAGAACCACGAGACGGTCGGAGTTCTTCTTGGCCAGACCGAGCTCGATCACGAC
Organism: Bdellovibrio sp. ZAP7; assembly: GCA_945874535.1. Lineage (GTDB taxonomy): Bacteria > Bdellovibrionota > UBA1018 > UBA1018 > CAIMNF01 > CAIMNF01. The sequence goes on along the minus strand of CAMCGZ010000005.1, from coordinate 12,715 downwards.
CTTCAGGTTCAGTTCTTTCAATTCAGAAGGAACTTTCGCCTCGATGTCGGCAAGATTCAACACAGCATGATTGCGTGCGTGAATGTTGGTGAAGCCACGCTTCGGAAGACGACGGTACAGAGGAGTCTGACCCCCTTCGAAGCCCGCACGGGAGGTCCCGCCGGAACGTTGCAGCTGACCCTTGTCCCCTTTACCGGCTGTCGGTCCGAGACCGGAACCGGAACCGCGACCCAGACGCTTACGCTGACTGGAGGATCCTGCCTGAGGCTTGAGAGTGTTTAATTTCAACATGGTCTACTCCGATTCAATTGTCCGCTACGATCTCGAGCAGATGGATCACTTTCTTCACCATCCCACGGACCGCCGGGGTGTTTTCGAGCGTCATTTCTTGGTGACGCTTCTTGAGACCGAGCCCCTTGAGGCACGCTCTCTGATTAGGATTGCATGAGATCCGGCCTTTTTTGAGGCGGATCACGATCGTATTGTTCTTGGAATCTTTAGCCATAACGTCCTCTTTTCAGATCAAGATTGGAGATCGCTCACGGTCTTCCCGCGGGACTTGGCGATGTCAGAGAGGCTGCGAAGCCCCTTGAGCGCGTCGAAAGTCGCACGAACGATATTGTGAGGGTTGTCGCGTTTCAGAGACTTGGTCAGGATGTTCTTCACACCTGCAGCCTCGAGGATCGCACGTACAGCGGAGCTTGCGATCACGCCGGATCCTTCAGGAGCCGGTTTCATGAGAACAGAGCTCGCACCGAAAGCACCGGTGATCTCGTGCGGAATGGTGGTTCCGTGCAGGGGTACGGTCACGAGCGCCTTGCGGGCGCGCTTGCCGGCCTTCTTGATCGCCTCGGGAACTTCGGTTGCTTTACCGAGACCGACGCCGACCTGGCCCTTCTTGTTACCGACCACTACGATGGCCGCGAAGCTGAAGCGGCGTCCGCCCTTCACCACTTTCGCACATCGATTGATGTGGATCACCTTGTCTTCGAATTCGGTATCTTCTGCTTTGTCGTTGTATCCGATTGCCATTTTCAAGTCCTCTCGGGGATTAGAAGTTCAGTCCAGCTTCGCGGGCTGCATCCGCAAGAGCCTTGATTTTGCCGTGATAGAGATAACCACCGCGATCGAACACCACGTCCTTCACGCCCTTGGCCATGGCCCGCTTGGCGATCAGTTGTCCGACTGCCTTGGCTCCCTCAACGTTCGCACCCGACTTGGAGAGTTCTTTCTCCATGGTGGATGCGGCAACGATGGTGTGCGCCTTGGTGTCGTCGATCAACTGTGCGTACATGTTCGCATTGGAGCGGAACACGACGAGGCGGGGCTTTTCAGACGTGCCTGCGATCTTCGAACGGATGCGCTTCTTGTGCTTGAAGCGGATCACCTGTTTTTGACTGGTTTTTTTACCGATTTTAGTTGCCATTTGAACCTCTATTACTTGGCACCCGCGGCGGCCTTACCTGCCTTGCGGATGATGTGTTCATTGGTGTAACGGATGCCCTTACCCTGGTAAGGTTCGGGTGGCTTCACGCCACGGATCTTGTCTGCAGTCAGACCGATCAGCATCTTGTCACAGCCGGTGAGCACGACGTGAGTGTTGTTCTCGACTTTGGCCTGAATTCCTTCAGGAAGCTTGAAGTCCACTGGGTGGGAATAACCCACGGTCATGGAAAGCACGTTTCCTTTGGTAGAGGCACGATAACCGACGCCGACGATATCGAGTTCTTTGGTGAACCCCTGGGAGACACCGGTCACCATATTGTGGATCTGGGTCCGGACGACACCCTGGAGAGCGCCTGCATTGAGAGCGTCACCCCGGGAAATCTTCACTTCCTGTCCTTCGACAGTGACGACCACTCCGGCCGGAAGATCGAAGCTGAGCTTGCCTTTTGGGCCTTCCACTTTGATCAGACCAGGCTTGAGGTCGATTTTCACACCTTGAGCGATTTTAATGGGAGCTTTACCTACGCGTGACATAAATCACCAAACCTCGCAAAGGATCTCACCACCCACTTTGTTCTGGGCGGCTTTCTGGGTTGCCAGGATGCCTTTGGAAGTCGAGAGGATCGAAATCCCCACTCCGCCAAGCACCTTCGGGATGGAGCCGACTCCGGCGTACTTGCGAACACCGGGCTTGCTCACGCGCCGGATTCCGCGAATGACGCTTTCGCCGGCATCGTCGTACTTCAGGTAGACCTTGATCGTGACGTGACCGTTGTCGTCCTTGATGAGGCGGAAGTTCTTGATGAAACCTTCTTCCTTCAGGACGCGAACGATATTGGCCTTAAGACGGGAAGCGGGAATTTCCACTTTCTCGTGTTTCTCGGCACTTGCGTTCCGGATGCGGGTCAGCAAATCTGCTACTGGATCAGTCATACTCATATTCTATTACCTCTTACCAACTGGATTTGGTGACGCCCGGGAGAAGTCCCTTGAGCGCAAGACCTCTGAAGCACAGACGGCACATATTGAACTTGCGCATGTAGGCCTTGGAACGGCCGCACAGCGGGCAACGGTTCTTTTGCCGCGACTTGAACTTCGGGGTCATGTTCATTTTTACGAGTTTACATTTCTTAGCCAAGACTCGATCTCCTATTACTTGCGGAAAGGCATGCCCATCTCAGTGAGGAGCGCCCGCGCTTGTTCGTTGTTCTCTGCAGTGGTCACGATGGTGATCGTCATCCCGCGGATGGCGTCGACCAGGTCGTAGTTGATCTCAGGGAAGATGATCTGCTCTTTCACGCCGAGGGAGTAGTTCCCGCGTCCATCGAAGGACTTGGGGCTGATCCCTTTGAAATCGCGAACCCGGGGGAGCGCAATGCTCACCAAGCGATCGAAGAATTCATACATCCGTGCGCGACGGAGTGTCACAGCTACGGCGACTGCGTTGCCCTTACGGACCTTGAAGGCTGCGATGGCCTTCTTGGCGCGGGTCATGACCGGCTTCTGACCGGTGATCGCCATGATCTCGTTCATGGTGCTGTCGAGAACCTTTGGGTTACCGACCGCTTCCTTGACTGCACAGTTCACCACGATCTTCTCGATCCGGGGAACCTGCATGGAGCTCTTGTAGTTGAACTGCTTCATGAGAGCAGGAGACACGGTCTTCTCGTAATGCTCTTGCATCCGGACCGGGCCAACCGGGGAAACCTTGAGTTCACCGGCGGGGGTGATCTTCACGGCGTTCGCCAGAGAGGCCTTTTCGCGCTTGCCTCCGGACGCCTTGGGGGCGGCCGCTGGCTTGGCTTCTTTCTTCTTTTCAGTATCTTTCACGTCTGCCACGATTCAATCCTCCGGATCACTTCTTGGCGGCTGTCTTTTCGATCAGCTCGCCTTTCATTCCGCGCTTGAACTTAGTAGCGCGCATGGGCTTCTTGGTCGTCGGGCTTACCAACATGACGTTGGAATAAGCGATCGACGCTTCTTTTTGGACGATGCCGCCCTGGGGGTTGGTTTGAGTCGGCTTCACATGACGCTTGATCATGTTCACGCCCTCGACGAACAGGCGGAGGGTCTTGGAATCAACCTTGAGAACCTTGCCTTGCTTGCCTTTATCCTTGCCCGCGGTCACTGCCACGAGATCGTTTTTTCTGATGAACAGCTTTGTCATAAACGCCTCAAATCACTTCAGGGGCCAGGGAGATGATCTTCATGAAGTTCTTCGCCCGGAGTTCCCGTGCAACCGGCCCGAAAATACGGGTTCCGACCGGTTCATTGTTGTTGTTGATCAAAACAGCCGAATTCTTGTCGAAACGGATGTAGCTGCCGTCTTTACGGTTGACCTCCTTGGCGGTCCGGACGATCACGGCTTTCATGATGTCGCCTTTCTTGACCTTGGAGTTCGGGCTGGCATCCTTGACGGACACGACGATGATGTCACCGATCGTGGCGTACTTGCGGCGGGTTCCGCCGAGAACCTTGATACACATCACGGAACGTGCACCGGAATTGTCTGCGACATCGAGTCGCGTTTGCATCTGGATCATGGGAAATCTCCTTCAACCTTCCTTAAGCCTTGGTCAGCATCTCGGAGGATGCTGAACGGACGATTTTCTGAAGCGCCCAACGCTTGTCCTTGGACAGGGGGCGGGACTCGACGATAGCCACCAGATCGCCTTCTTTGGCGCGGTTTTCTTCATCGTGTGCCTTGAACTTATTGGCCTTGGTCAAGTACTTGCCGTACATGCCGTCGCGCACCTGGCGCTCGACGCGAACCACGCAAGTCTTTTGCATCTTGCTGCTGGTGACGATTCCAACCAGAACCCGGCGATGGAGTCCCTTCGCCTCGGCCGCTTCGGAGACGACCGCTTTTGGAGCTGCTTTTGCTGCTTTTTTTGCTTTAGTTTCTGCCATAAATTCCCCTATCACTTCGCTTTCTGCGTCAAGAAAGTCTTGAGGCGTGCGATTTCCTTGCGGGCCTTCCACAGCAAGGCGGTGTTCTCGAGTTGGCCGGTGGCCAGCTTGATCTTCGATTCGAAGATCACCTTACGACCCTCGAGGATCTTCTGGTTCATCTCCTTCACGGAAAGATTCTTGAGCGTTTCCAATTTTTTCTTAGCCATGACGCCGCTCCTTACTTCGCAGCAGCCGCAGTAGCGGCTTTCTTCTGAGTCGACTTGGCAGTGCGTGCAGCAACAGCCTTGGACTCCATTTCCTTATTGATCAGCTTGAACTTCAGGGGAAGCTTGTGTGCTGCCAGGCGGAGAGCTTCGAAAGCCTCGGTCTGGGGGATGCCGGCCATCTCGAAAACGATGCGGCCGGGCTTGATCACGGCTGCCCACTCTTCGACACCACCTTTACCAGAACCCATCCGGGTCTCGGCAGGTTTCTTGGTGATCGGCTTGTGCGGGAAAATCCGTACCCAGATGTTCCCACCGCGCTTCACGTGACGGGTCATCGCAACCCGCGCGGCTTCCAATTGCTTGGCCGAAATACGACCGCACTCGGCTGCCTGGAGTCCGAACTCACCGAAGAAGAGCATTCCGCCGGAACCCGCCTCAGCACGTCCGCGCATCTTGCCCTTCGCTTGTTTTCTCCACTTCACTCTTTTAGGGGTCAACATGTCTTATCCGCTCCCTCGATCAGTTAGCTGTGTTTCCACCGGCTTGAAGGGCTTTCGCCTCGTTCGCAGCCTGGCGCTTCAGTGTCTGGGTTTCGCCGTGGTAAACCCACACTTTCACCCCGATGATTCCGTATACGGTGTAGCCTTCAGCCGTTCCGTAGTCGATGTTCGCACGAAGAGTGTGCAGAGGAACGCTGTCCTCGCTGTACCACTCGGCGCGGGAAATCTCGGCTCCACCGAGACGTCCGGCCACGCGGATCTTGATTCCCTTCACACCCTGTTTGAATGCTGCGGTCATGCACTTCTTCATCGCGCGACGGAAAGCCACGCGCTTTTCGAGCTGCGCTGCGACGTTCTCCGCGATGAGCTGGGCGTTCGCCTCGGCATTCTTCACTTCGATGATGTTCAGAAGGATCTCACTGGAGGAGAACTTCTGGATCTCGGCGCGGAGCTGGTCTACACCAGCACCTTTCTTGCCAATCACAATCCCTGGACGGGCGGTGTGAACGTTGATTTTCACCTTGTTGGCTGCGCGCTCGATCTCGATCTTGGCGATACCGGCTGCATAAAGCTTCTTCTTCAGTTCCTTACGGAGCTTGAGGTCTTCATGCAGAAGTTTCGCGTAGTCCTTCTTCGCGTACCAACGGCTTTCCCAAGTTTTGGTGACGCCCAGTCGAAATCCAATCGGATGTACCTTTTGACCCATGGTTCTCTTTCCTTAGCTAGTGGCGGTCTTTTTACACTATGTTCCAAAAAACCGCCAGGTTTCTTTGTTTCCTTATTTCTTACCTTTTTTCGGAGCCGCTTCGGCCACGCACACCTGGAGGTGGCTGGAGTACTTCAGGATCCGGCTTGCGGAACCCTTTGCACGACTCTTAAACCGCTTCAGGGTCGGTCCCTTCATTACCAGAATCTTGCTCACCACCAGGCGATCGAGATCCATTCCACCCTTTTGCTCGGCGTTGGCAACCGCGCTCTTCAGCACGCCAGCCACGAGAGCCGCGACGCGGCGACGGGGAGAGAGAGCGAGGTAGTTCACGGCTTGTGCCACAGACTTGCCCCGGATCTCATCGGCCATGACGCCGAGTTTACGGGGAGTCACGCGGATATTTTTCAAAAGTGCCATTGTTTCCATTGTTAAATCTCCTCTATTCCCGCTTACTTGCCTGCGCCAGCGGCTTCAGAAGCCTTCTTGTCGCCAGGGGTGTGGCCGTGGAAAGTACGGGTCAGAGCGAACTCACCCAACTTGTGGCCCACCATGTTTTCCGTCACGAACACAGGGACGAACTTGCGTCCATTGTGAACGGCCAGGGTCAGCCCGACGAAATCAGGGAGAACCGTTGAACGACGGGACCAGGTTTTGATCACCTTCTTGTCGTTAGCGGCCTTGGCCGCTACCACTTTGTTCAGGAGGTGGTCATCGCAGAAGGGACCTTTTTTCAGTGATCTTGCCATTTCAGAATCTCCTCAATTAAGCGCGCTTGACGATGAACACATCGGTACGCTTGTTCTTACGTGTTTTATAGCCTTTGGTCGGTTTACCCCATGGAGTCGTCGGATGACGTCCACCGGAGCTCTTGCCCTCGCCACCACCCATTGGGTGATCGACTGGGTTCTTCGCCACGCCGCGGACCGTAGGACGGATACCCATCCAGCGGGAGCGACCGGCTTTACCGATCTTGACGTTCTCGTGTTCCAGGTTCGAAACCTGACCGATCGAGGCGCGGCAGTTCACATGAACCAAACGGATCTCACCGCTCGGCATACGGATCTGGGCATAATCGCCTTCCTTCGCCATCAATTGACCGTAGCTTCCTGCAGAACGCGCGAGGCGTCCACCCTTGCCCGGCTCAACTTCGATATTGTGGATGAAAGTACCGACCGGGACGAAGCTGATCTGGAGATTGTTCCCCGGCTTGATGTCGGCCTTGTTGCTCGACAGCACCTGATCGCCCACTTTGAGGCCTTCTGGGGCCACGATGAAACGCTTGTCGCCGTCTTTGTAGAAAATCAGGGCAATCCAAGCGGTACGGTTCGGATCGTACTCGAGGGAGGCCACAGTTCCTGGAACGCCGTCTTTATCGCGCTTGAAGTCGATCAGACGGTAGTGGTGCTTGTGTCCGCCACCGATCTGCTGGACGGTGATCCGTCCGTAGACGTTACGTCCACCGGACTTCGTCTTGAACTTACGAAGACGATTGGGGCGGCTGGGAAGCTCGGAGGTCTTGGTCAGCACCGAGAAATCGGGCGAAGACTTGAACCGGAGAGCGGGGGTTGTAGGCTTGAATGTTTTGACTGCCATAAACTTACCTGGATCCTCTCAATTACTGTTTCACCTGGAACAGTTCGATCTTCTGGCCCGGAGACAGGGTGATGATCGCTTTTTTCCAGTTCGAGCGTTTGAATTCAAAACGTCCGGAACGCTTGTTTTTTCCGTGCATCACGAGGGTGTTCACGGCCTTGACCTTGACTTTGAAAAGCTGTTCCACAGCATTCTTGATCTCGGGCTTGGTCGCAGAAGCTTCCACTTCGAACACGTAGCGGTTTGCCACTTCAGCAAGAGCAGTGCTCTTTTCGCTGATCACGGGGCGCTTGATGACATTAAAGATTTTGTCTTGCATCTTAGTTCTCCGTTCCGAGGCGGGTTTCAATCGCCTTCACCGCATCCTGAGTCATGACCAACCAGTCATACTTCACGATGTCGTACACATTGAGTCCCTCGGTCTTGAGGAGGCGCATGCCTTTCAAGTTACGTACGGACAACTCGGTGTTCTGATCCGCCATAGCAACAATCAGAGCATTCTCGAGCTTGAAGGTTTCTTTCAAAACCTTTTGAGCATCGGCAGTCTTCGGAGCTGCGAAAGCCAGCTTATCGAGGACGATCACGCGAGCCGCTTTGACCCGGTCAGAAAGAGCAGAACGAAGAGCTCCGCGAACCATTTCCTTGGGAGTCCGCTCAGCATAAGAGCGTGGCTGAGGTCCGAAGTTCTGACCACCACCCACCATCAAAGGAGAGCGAGTAGAACCCTGACGTGCGTTACCGGTACCCTTTTGCTTGAATGGCTTGCGGCCACCGCCACGGACTTCAGACTTGGTCTTGGTCTTGGCAGTTCCCTGGCGACGATCGGCCAATTGGGCCTTGATCACCTGGTGAACAAGAGCGCGATTCACTTCCGTGCCGAAAACGGCATCACTCAAGTTGATCGAACCGATTTTTTCTTTTTTCTGATTGAACAGTTCTAATGCTGGCATCTTACACCTCAGCCTTTACTGCTTTGCGGATCGTGACGATGCCGCTGATGGGGCCCGGAACACTTCCGTGCACCAGGACGATTCCTTTTTCGAGATCCACGCGGACCACTTTAAGGTTCAGAATGGAAACATTCTTGTGCCCCATGTGGCCGGGCATTTTCTTGCCCTTGAACACCTTGCCCGGATCGGCGCGGTTACCGATCGAACCGATCTGGCGGTGCGAAACGGAAGCACCGTGGGACTTGTAGCCCCCGGCATAGTGATAACGCTTCATGACACCCTGGAAGCCCTTACCTTTGCTGACGGCACTGACGTCAACCAGATCTCCGGCTTTCAAGAATTCAGCAGTCAACTCCTGGCCTTCAGAGAAAGAAGCGAGTGCTGCGTCGTCCGCGGTGCGGAACTCCTGCGCATGATAGAAACCGGGCTGACCGGATTTCTTGAAGTGGCCCTTTTCGGCCGAGTTCACGCGATTTTCTTTTTTAGGAAGAAAACCGACCTGCACAGCAGAATAGCCGTGTTTGTCGGCCTTCTTCACCTGCGTGATGGTGTTCTTCTTGATTTCCACAACAGTCACAGCGAGAGCGCGGCCGTCATCGGAGTAGACCTGGGTCATTCCGGTCTTGACGCCGAGAATCCCGCCACGTCCGGAGAGCGTTGCAGTGTTTGCAGTCGCTTGAGTTTCAGTGTTTTGTTCCATAACCTCACCTTTGTTTTGCCGGCATCGAGCCGACAGGAGACCGTCTCATCCTCGCCATTTCACCGGCGAGTGCCGACTCCACAATTTACGATTTAATCTCCACATCCACGCCGGCAGAAAGATCGAGCTTCATCAAGGAGTCGATTGTCTGTTGGGTGGGCTCCACAATGTCCAGAAGACGCTTGTGAGTGCGCACTTCGAACTGCTCACGGGATTTCTTGTCAACGTGAGGAGAGCGAAGAACGGTATATTTATTGATGACCGTAGGGAGAGGGATCGGTCCACGAACGACTGCGCCGGTTCTCTTGGCGGTGTTCACGATTTCCCATACGGACTTGTCCAGAACGCGATGATCAAACGCTTTGAGCTTGATCCGGATTTTGTGTTCAGCAACTGCCATAACATTCCTTCTTTCGTCGTCCTCTTCCAGGAGCACCAACCCTACACCGGGGGCCGGACCCTCCTTACTCAAGGAGCGCAAAATTCATTTCTTCTTTTTTTACGACCGAATATCGCTCTCATCATTCGCGGTGACTGAAACCCAGGGGCCCTTTGCTCTCGCAAAACACCCGGTGTCTGGATTTCGCCACATTTTCCGGGAACCCGTTTCCGGGACCGGCCGTGCTTCGCCTCGGTTTTCCTTTGTCAGGAATGGCAACTCTAGTTGAGTGCCGTTGGACCGAGACAGCCCGCGAACTGTAGCAGCAGAGCCAAAATTTGGATCGACAAGTTGGTACGATTACCCCAGGTGGTCCCGAAGCACAAGTGAAAACTGGCGGAAATCCGCGTTTTCCCCTCAGACGCCCTGGGAACCGGAATCTACCGGACGGACCGGCAGAATTCCCGCCTTCTGCTTGATCTCCTCGAGCACCTGCGAAGAAACGGCGGAGTAATGCGAAAACTGCATGGAGAAGGTGGCCCGCCCCTGGGAAGAAGAGCGTAACACCGTGGAATAACCGAACATTCTCGCCAAAGGCACCTCGGCATCAATGACCTGGAGGTCTGCCCTGGCTGTCATGCCCTGGATTTTCCCCCCACGGGCATTCAGATCTCCAATAACAGCTCCCATGTAGTCCTGAGGACAAACCACCTCACACTTCATGTGAGGCTCCAGAATGGTCGGCTGTGCCCGGGATGCAGCATCCTTGAAAGCCATTGCGGCGGCCACCTTGAAAGCCATCTCGGACGAGTCGGTTTCACTGAAGGATCCGCCCAAAAGCGTCGCCTCGATGTCGACCGCCGGGTATCCGGCCAGCACACCGCCTGACATGGCTTCTTTCATGCCCTGCTCGACGGCCAGGGCAAACTGCTTGGGAATCTGGGATTCCGGCGCGCGGTTGATGAAAGTGAATCCCTTACCCCGCTCGGCCGACTTCAGTCGCACGGTGCAGTGACCGTACTGACCCTTGACCCCCTCACCCTGCCGGATGAAACGACCCTCGCCTTCGGCCTGCCCCAGAACGGTTTCGCGATAGGAAACCTGGGGATTCCCGACATTGGCCTCGACCTTGAACTCGCGCTTCAAACGATCGACGATGATTTCGAGGTGCAATTCTCCCATCCCGCTGATCAGTGTCTGTGCGGTGTCCTCGCTCTGAAAAACTCGGAACGAAGGATCCTCAACCGTGAGCCGCTGAAGGGCCTGGCCGAGCTTTTCCTGATCTGCCTTGGTCTTCGGCTCGATTGCCACGGAAATCACCGGTTCCGGAAATTCGATCTTTTCCAGCAACAACTGCCTGCCTTCCGAACAGAACGTATCGCCCGTAGTCGCGAGCTTCAGACCCACGATCGCACAAATATTGCCTGCGGTGATCTCACTCACCTCTTCGGACTTGTTCGCATGCATCCGGAGCAAGCGGTTGGCGCGCTCGCGCTTTCCTTTATTGGTGTTCCAGAACACCTGCCCCGACTCGAGCTTGCCGGAATAGACACGGATGTAGGTCAACTGCCCGACGAAGGGATCGGTCATGATTTTGAAGGCCAGCGCGGCGAATGGCTCGGAGGGATCGGGAGAACACAGGATTTCCTTGCTTTCATCGGTCGGATGGTGAGCCACCAATGGGGGCAGATCGAGCGGTGAAGGAAGAAAATCCACCACCGCATCGAGCAGGGACTGGACACCCTTGTTTTTGAAGCTTGCCCCGCACAGAACAGGGAGAATCTTGAGACCGATGGCGCCTTTCCGGATCGCTACCCGGAGTTCGGTCGCGGAAGGCTCCTCGCCTCCGAGGTACTTCTCCATGATGGATTCATCGTAGTCCGAAACACTTTCGATCAAGGCCTGCCGGTAAAGATCCGCTTCATCCCTGAGTTCCTCGGGGATTTCCTCGACGGTGAACTTCGCACCCAGATCACCAGACACCCACCGGAGCGCACGCATTTCGATCAGGTCGATAATCCCCTCGAACCGGTCTTCAGCTCCCCAGGGAATTTGAATCGGCGCAGGCTTGCAACCGAGGCGCTCTTTGATCTGGTTCACGACGGAACCGAAATCGGCCCCGACCCGGTCCATTTTATTGATAAAGGCGATGCGCGGAACCCGGTAGCGGTCCGCCTGCCGCCAGACTGTTTCTGTCTGGGGCTCGACCCCGCCGACCGCACACAAGACCACCACCGCGCCATCGAGCACCCGGAGCGAACGCTCCACCTCGATCGTGAAATCGACATGCCCGGGGGTGTCGATCAGATTGACGGTATGATCCTTCCAAAAGGCCGTAGTAGCAGCAGAAGTGATGGTGATGCCCCGCTCTTGCTCCTGAGGCATCCAATCCATGGTCGCGGTACCCTCGTGAACCTCACCGATTTTATGGGTTTTACCGGTGTAAAACAGGATCCGCTCAGTCGTGGTGGTCTTACCCGCATCGATGTGGGCCATGATCCCGATATTCCGGATCTTCGCCAGCTGGGCGGCCACTTTCTCGTCGAGCTTCTTTTCCTGGGCTTTGTTCATATGGACATCATCCTAGCAGAACGCATAAAAAAAGCCCGCCTGCGAAACGCAGCCGGGCTTTTTATCAAACTGAATCACCGATTACCAGCGGTAGTGGGCGAATGCCTTGTTGGCTTCAGCCATCCGGTGCATGTCTTCACGCTTCTTCATCGCGGAACCGCGCTGATTGGAGGCGTCGATGATTTCCATCGCCAGACGCTCGGCCATGGTCTGCTCACCGCGACCACGGGCGGATTCGATCAACCAACGAGTGGCCAGAGACTGACGGCGGGCGGGCTTCACCTCGACCGGGACCTGGTAGTTCGCACCGCCTACGCGGCGGGATTTCACTTCAAGCAGGGGCTTGATATTTTCAAGTCCTTTTTTGAAAGCTTTGATGCCTTCTTCGCTGGTTTTTTCCTGAATCATGTCCATCGCGGAATAGAAAATCTTCTCTGCGATTCCACGCTTTCCATCATAGAGGAGAGCGTTGATGAACTTTGCCACGATCAGATCGTTATAGATCGGATCCGGATTGATTTCGCGTTTGGCTGCAACCTTTTTACGTGCCATGGTCCTGCTTCCTTCTTACTTATTTGGCAGCGCCGCCGGCGGCGGGCTTCTTGGCGCCGTACTTGGAACGGCTCTGCTTACGGTTCGCGACACCCTGGGTGTCGAGCGTTCCGCGAATCGTGTGATACCGGACACCGGGAAGATCCTTCACCCGGCCACCACGAATCAACACAATGGAGTGTTCCTGGAGGTTGTG
>CAMCGZ010000004.1 GCA_945874535.1 Bdellovibrio sp. ZAP7 | reverse complement strand
GCGGAGTGACTCATCAATCAAACTTCACAGTTTTTGGGGGTAATCCCGGAGTCATTAACGGTAAGGCTTGGAGAACTTCCGAAAGAAGTTTCGGCTACGGCGATTTATAATCAGATGGGGAAATTAGAGGCGCAGAAAAAAGAATTTGATGAAAAAATCTTGCATCTAAAAAGTGAAGAACTTCAAAAAGAAATGCCCGTTGATTTTTTAAGTTATGAAAATTTCTTAGAGATTTTAAACAAACTAAAAAGTACGGGTTTAAGTGTGGCCAAGAAACAAAAAATTATTGTGACTTTAATTGAAAGGATTGAGGTTTTTCCAGATCGGCTTGATCTGCATTTTGCGGTAGGGAGTGCTAAAATAAAAAGGGAGCTGGTTTTATCCAGCTCCCCGTTTATAAATAATCTACCGGTCTCGTGTTCGACCAGCTTGACATTTGGTGGCTCGGGGCAGACTTGAACTGCCGACCCCCGCGTTATGAATGCGGTGCTCTAACCAGCTGAGCTACCGAGCCTCTCGGGAATAACGGAATAGGGTAGATTTAACTGGAAACGCCCCCCACGGCAAGTCCCTTTTAGGTGCGCTCCGCAAACCGGTCGGTGGCCGCCACCAAGGCCCGGGCGTTTCCGGGCTCCCGGGAGGCATGCCCAGCATCCGGGGTCAGGTGGAGTCTCGCCTCTGGCCAGGCCCGGTACAGGTCCCAAGCGCTCTTGGGCGGACAAACCACGTCATAGCGTCCCTGGACAATCACTGCAGGGATGTGACGGATCCGGTCGATCCGCTTCAAGATCCAGTCGTCCTCGGGAAAGAATCCGCCATGAATGAAATAATGGCATTCGATCCGGGCGAACTTGATGGCGAACTCATCCGTCACCGCGGATTCGATCATTTCTTTGGGGGTGTGCAGTCTCGAGGTGGACATTTCCCAGGTAGTCCAAGGCCGGGCGGCCGCGACCCTCACAGACGGATCCGAATCGGTCAGTCGCCGGTAGTAAGCCCTGACGAAATCACCCCGTTCAGACTCGGGGATGTGATCCCGGTACTGTTCCCAGACGTCCGGGAACATGAAGGAGGCGCCTTCCTGATAATACCAGTCGATTTCTTGCTTCCGGATCATGAAGATCCCCCGGAGGACGAGCTCGGTGACCCGCTCAGGATGTTCGATGGCATAGGTGAGGGCGAGAGTGCTACCCCAAGAACCGCCGAACACCATCCAGCGCTCCAATGCGAGGTGCTCGCGGAGTTTTTCGATATCCCTGACCAGGTCCCAAGTGGTGTTCTCTTCGAGGTTGGCTGCAGGTGTGCTTTTTCCGGCACCGCGCTGATCAAACAGGATGATCCGGTACCGGTCGGGATTGAAAAAGCGCCTGTCTTGAGGCCCGCAGCCACCACCCGGACCCCCGTGGATGAAAACCACAGGCTTACCAGAGGGATTGCCGCATTCTTCGAAGTACAGGGTGTGGATCGGAGAAACGGCCAGAGTGCCGGTCCGGTAGGGTTCGATTTCAGGGTAAAGCCAGGTCTGAGGATCGGGAATCATTTCCATGCCTCTAGGTAATAGGCCCTGAGGGCCTCGATCAAAAACTGTTTGATCTCGGTGCGGATGTTCTCATTGAGTCCTGCAAACCGGGTGCCGGAGCCGTTCTCGGTCCGGTGGGTCAGGGTGGCGGTGAACTCAGGCGTGCTGATCACCCATCCGTTCACCAACAATTCGCATCCGGTGAGTTCATGGAGTTTGCGATTCTGATCCGGTGTCAGCACGATCCGCGCCCCGCCCACGCTCAGGTCTTCAATCGCAAAGGTTCCTTCGTTCGTTCTGAGTTTCCCGATACCCCGGGCGAGGGGAACCCGCAGAGCCCCGCGTTTTTGCTGTTTGTAGAGTTCCTGGGGAAATCGGTAATGATAACTTCCGTCCGGGAGCCTCCGGACCGCTTCGGCCCGGAACACCAGCTGGGTGGTGAAGAGGCTCACCTTGAAATAACTGCGCAAGCCCGTACTGGATCCGGTTCTCTGGTGGAAGCTGTCTGAAAGCGAGTCCCATTTCACGGTGAAGGCTTTGCGCTGAGGATTCCATTCGGTGATCCGCCCGGCGAGAATCTCATGAAAGCCCTCGAGGCTGACCTCCGCTTTGGGTCTCATTTTGATGAGTTCCTGAATCAGTCGGGCGCGTTCCTTCGGATCTTCGACCCGCGCAAAGCTCGGGGCCTCGTGGACTCTTCTCGTACTCATGCATCCTCCGTTTCGTGGGCCAACAAGGCGGCCCCGATCACTCCAGCAGAATCGCCGATCCTGTGCTTCAAGATGGAGGGCGGATTCTCGGTTAAAAAACAGGTTTCTTTCAGGCGTTCCTCGAGGCCCGAGTAGAGGCGGTCCTGGGTGCTCAATCCGCCCCCGAGAACAATGACGTGAGGATCCAGGATGTTCGAGACATTGGACAAGAAGGTCGTGAGGTCCTCGCGGTAAGACTCGACTGTGGCGAGAGCGAAGGGATTGGATTCATCGAGTCTCCGGAAGATCTCTTTTGCAGACAAGCGTTCTTTGCCTGAGGTCCGGGCGAAGTAGGATTGTTCGAGCCCACCACCGGAGAGGTACTGCTCGGCACAACCGAGCTTCCGGCAATAGCAAGGACGACCCGAAGGAAACAGAGTGGAATGCCCGATTTCACCCGCACCACCGCGCTTACCACGGATGAGGCGCCCGTTCATGATGATGCCGCCGCCGACTCCGGTTCCGAGTGTCACGCCCAGCATGCAGAAGTCTTCCTGCCGGATGCCATTTTGTTCGGCCCACTCGGCCCCGGCCCCGAGTCTGGCCTCAGCGAGGGCGAAGCAATTGGCGTCATTCTCGAGGACCGCCGGCCCGAGGTCCGGGAATGCTCCTTCAAAAACCGTTCTCAGGGCGAGGCCCGAAAGAAATGGGATGCTCGATTGTGAAAGCACGCCTGTTTGAGGATGAAGCGCACCGGGCACTCCGATTCCGATGGAGCGGACGCTCTTCCGCCCGAGTCCCTGATCGAGGAGCAAGCGATCGATTTGGGTGGATACACGCTTCAGAAAGGACTCGAGCCCCGCCTGAGGATCAGTGGTGAGGCGTTGGGATCCGAGGAGTTGATAGGTGAAAGGTCGGGCTCCTGCTGACAAACGAACCAGACAGATCTCCGTTTTGGTCCCGCCGATGTCCAGTCCGAGGAGTGTGTCCCGCATGGGCTGATTATATGCTAATCCCTTGGAATTGCCCCTCTTTTATTGGATTGCGCATCGCTTTCAAATGCATTATCTTCCGTGGAAACCGTTCCTGGGGGGGATATGAAGCGTTTGGCATTTCATCTCGGATTTCTTTCGACCTGTTTCATCCTTTCCGGATCGCTTCCGGCATTCGCCCAAGGCAATTCCGGATCCCTGGTGCGCATCAGTGCTACGGAGATCCCCGGATTTGAGATGGATGATGCCGATCAGGGCTCCTTCGAGGCGGGGTCCCGTGAGGGCTTGAAATCAGCCCTGAATCGTCAGCTCGAGCGGTGCCAGGACGCCCAGGCTGTTTGGAATTTCGCCGGTAAGAAGATCAACCAGAAACGCTGGTGCACCGACACCGCGAACTGGTTCCTGTCCAAGCTCTCTACCGTGAACAGCCTCAATGAGTTGCTCACCCTCGCTAAGACCGAACTCGAATGGTATCGCTCCACCGGAAAGCCCGATTCCGGAGAGGTCCAGTTCACCGGTTATTTCAACCCCATCCATCGGGCCAAGGCCAAGCGTGAGGGGGCCTATCAGTATCCCATTTACCGTCTCCCGCCCGATATCCGGAACCCCTACTTCACCCGTGAGCAGATCGAGAAGGGGGCTCTGGCCGGTAAAGGCCTCGAGCTCGCTTGGCTCGATAATCCCGTTGATCCGTTCATCATGCAGGTTCAAGGATCCGGAACGATCTTGATGGATCAAGGCGACGGTAAAGAAGTGCGCCTCAATATCAATTATGCCGGTGAGAACGGGCATCCTTATGTGTCTCTAGGAAAGGTGATGCGAGCGGCCGGCGTTCCGGAGGAGTACATCAGCCTTCAGGGAATCCGGAAGTATTTCCTCGAGGTTCATCCGGAAGAGTGGTCTAAATTCTCGAATCAGAACCCGAGCTATGTGTTCTTCAAACAGGACGCCGACGGGCCCTACGGATATTCGGGAGCGATTCTGACACCGAAACATTCCATCGCTGTCGACAAAAGCATTTTCCCGATGGGGGCGATCGGATTGATCCGCACGGAGAGACCCTCCGTGGTTTCGGGGGATCAGGCGGTGGCTTGGAAACAGTTTTCCCAATTCATCGTTGCCCAGGACACCGGAGGAGCCATCAAAACTCCCGGTCGTGTCGATGTGTACTGGGGTGAAGGCGCCTATGCAGAGGTCGCAGCAGGTCGGACCGATCGACTTGGAAGCCTCTACTTCATGATGGTGCCTTCGAAAAAAAAGAAACTCAGCCTCGGATCCCGTGGCGCTCGAGTTCGGCGTTCAGGCCGCCACTGAAAAACAGGAACATCATTTTGAAGTCCGCGATGAAGGACCAGCGCGGGTACTTGAAAGTGGCCGGGCGGTTTTTCTCAAAACCGAAGTGACCGGTCCAGGCGAATCCGTAGCCGATGACGGGTGCTACGATCATCCAGCCCGGTGTTTGGCGGATGAGGCAGACGGTGAGCCAAACCACTGCGAGCAGGGTACCGACTACGTGCAGGCGTCTGCAGATGTCATTGGAGTGTTGGGACAGGTAAAAAGGCCAGAATGCTTCAAAGGTTTGATAGTCCTTGCTCATAGCGGGAGTGTAAGGGAATCCCACCCCACGGTCAAATTTTGACCTGGAGCCGGGACTCTGGAAGAATCGCCTCATGAGTACATCGCCGCTCCAGTTCGAAGTGATCCGTGAAATCGCCGATGGGTCGGGGGTCCACCGTGCCAGGGCCGGCATGCTGAAACTGAAGAAGCATCCCTATGCACGGGCTCTCGGAGCGCGTGCCATGCCTTCCGGGGGGCGGAGTGCGGAGACGAAAGCTTCCCGTTCTGCAGGTGATTCCGATTATTTTGAGATTGAAACTCCGACCTTCATGCCCGTGGGGACGGTGGGATCGGTCAAGGCGGTCTCGACCCACGAGCTCAGGGCCATGGGTGCCCAGATCATTCTCGGGAACACGTACCATCTTTATCTGCGTCCGGGTCATGAGCGGGTCGAGCGTTTGGGAGAGCTCCAGAAATTCATGCACTGGGATGGCCCGATGCTGACCGACAGCGGCGGCTTCCAGGTGTTTTCACTTTCGGGTCTCAACAAGATCACCGATCACGGCGTCACCTTCCAGTCCCACATCGACGGATCACGGCACCTCTTCACTCCCGAACTGTCGATGGAGATCCAGCGTGCACTCGGTTCGAATATCGTCATGGCATTCGATCAGTGTCCGCCTTTCCCGGCCACGCCCGAGTTTGTCAAGCAGGCCATGCAGCGGACAGTCGATTGGGCAAAGCGGGGACTTGAAGTTCCACTCAAGTCGCACCAAGCCCGATTCGGGATTTTTCAGGGTGGCCTCGATGTGGACCTGAGAAAACAGTCCATTTCGGATCTCTCGGGCATGCCGTTCGATGGTTTTGCTTTGGGAGGTTTCGCTATCGGAGAACCGATGGAGATGATGCATCAGGTGGTCCGCCACATCGCACCCTTGATGCCGCGCGAAAAGCCCCGGTACCTCATGGGTGTGGGAAGGCCTGAGGATCTGGTGGAATCGGTGCGTGCAGGAGTCGACATGTTCGATTGCGTCATGCCCACCCGCAATGCACGGAACGGCCAGCTCTTCACTTCGGTGGGTCGTGTCAATATCAAGAATGCGAAGTACATGGATGACGATTCCCCCTTGGATCCGAATTGCTCATGCGAGACCTGCCGGGATTACTCCAAGGCCTACTTGAGACATCTTTTCGTAGCAGGAGAAATGTTGTCCGCTCGATTGAATACCATTCACAATCTTCATTTTTACCTGGATCTGATGAGGCAGATGCGAAGGGCGATTCTCGAGGGTTCCTTCGAAGAATGGTCTAAAGATTTTTATTCCCAATTTCAGGGGAAGGAATTAACGTCGTAAATCATGAAAACTTTTACAGCTCTTGCGCTTTTCATCGGTCTTGTTCATTTGAGTCCGGCCCTGGCCGGAGAGGGGCAGGTTTCGGCTCCGAACGTAGTGGCTCCCGCCACCACAGCAGAAAGTGCCGCGACTGCGGCCACTGCTGGCACGTCTACCACCACTGCCGCCCCCGCCCAGACCCTCGGAGCCCAGCAACAGCCCAATCTCATGGGGATGGCAATGCCTTTCCTGATCATGCTCGGAATCATGTATTTCCTGATGATCCGTCCTCAGCAAAAGCGCATGAAGGAACATCAATCGCTCATGTCCGGATTGAAGAAGGGTGACCAAGTGGTCACATCTGCAGGCATTTTCGGTACGATCTCCGATCTCGACGAGAAGACTGTCATGCTCGATGTTTCGAAAAATGTTTCGATGAAGGTTTTGAAAAGTCAGGTCAATCAGGTGGTCACCGGCCCAGTCCGCGAGATCCAGTAATCCCAGCTCCAAGGAGTCCAGTCATGTCTAAGAAATGGTGGGTGAAATTCACCCTGCTCATCGTAGTCACTCTCTTCTCGGTCGCTTATGTGCTGCCGTCTTTCAAGAAGGCTTCTCCTGCCAAGGGATCCTGGTTCTCCAAAAAGATCAACCTCGGGCTCGATCTCCAGGGTGGCCTGTATTTGGTGATGGGTGTCGATTTCAACAAAGTATTCAAGGAAATCGCCGACCGCCAGTCCGGTTCACTCGGTGACCGGCTGAAAACCAAAACCATCTCATTGGTCGAGAACAAAGTGCGGACCGAAGGTGTTCCAGGTGATGATCCGAGAGTGGTGATTCGTTTTGTTGCGAATCAGAAAAAAGAAGTCGGCGAGTTGCTGTCCAAGGAATTTCCGAATCTCCGGATCACCGAGGACAAACCGGATTGGTACGAGCTCGGTCTTTCGAATGACTACCGGAATGATGTTCGCGAGAAAACCGTGAATCAGAGTATCGAAGTCATCCGGAACCGGATCGATGAGTTCGGCGTTGCTGAGCCCCAAATCTCTTCCCAAGGGAATGACCGTGTGGTCGTGGAGCTTCCCGGGATCAAAGATGTGGACCGTGCCAAGGACCTGATCGGACGGACCGCCAAGCTTGAGTTCAAGATGGTGGATGAGGACGGATCGAGGAACGTGATCGTTTCTGACCTGATCGCACAAATTGAAAAAGAGAAGGGCCTGAAGTACGAGGAAGGCGGACCCCTCAAGTTCTCCGAATACGCCCGTCAGATCAACGACGCCGCTAAGGCGAAGATTCCTGCCGGCGACGAAATCGCTTTCGAGAAATCCGCAATGGGTCGCGTACCCCTGTTGTTGAAATCCAAGGCTGAAGTCACCGGTAATGATCTTCAGGACGCGCAGGTCTCTTTCAATCAGGAGTCCCGCAGGCCAGAGGTCGCTTTCGAGTTGAATCCACGCGGTGCCGTGAACTTCGAAAAGCTGACGGGAGACAACGTCGGGAAGCGTTTGGCTATTGTTCTGGACGGTATCGTCCACTCTGCTCCGAACATCAATTCCAAGATCGGATCCCGGGGTGTGATCACGACCGGCCGTGGCGGGTATGACGAGGCCTTGCGTGAGTCGAAAGACCTGGCCATCGTGCTTCGTGCAGGCGCTCTTCCTGCCCAGCTGGAGCTCATGGAGCAACGGGTGGTCGGACCGAGCCTCGGTGCAGACTCCGTATCCAAAGGGGCTTTTGCGAGCGTCCTCGGGATTCTGGCCGTGTTCCTGTTGGCTGCGGTGTATTACCGGATTTCGGGTCTCATTGCCGTCATGTCTCTGATGATGAACGTCGTGTTGGTGCTGGCCATTCTGGTTTGGCTAGAAGCGACCCTGACTCTTCCGGGGATCGCCGGTATCGCTCTCACGGTCGGAATCGCAGTCGATTCGAACGTCGTGATTTACGAGCGGATCCGTGAGGAGTTGGGCCTCGGGAAGGCCATTGGAGCCGCTGTGGAAGCCGGGTTTGACAAGGCGTTCAAGACCATTCTCGATGCCAACGTGGCGAACGGGATTGCCGCTATCATCCTGATGATTTACGGGACCGGTCCGGTGAAGGGTTTCGCGGTCACCATGTTGATCGGGATCGTGACCACCTTGTTCACGGCGGTTTTCGTCTGCCGCGTCTTGTTCGATTTTTATCTGAAGCGCATGCAAGAGCGTAGCGCCAAAACCCTCAGTATCTGACAGGAGAGGAATTGCACATGTTTCATTTGATTCGTCCTGATTCCAATATCGATTTCGTCGGCAAAAGGAAGGTCTGGCTCGGACTGTCCGTGATCATGATCCTGGCGACATTCGTTCTGTTGTTCACCAAGGGGCTCAATTACGGTATCGACTTCACCGGCGGTGCCGAAGTGAAGGTCCGTGTTCCCCAGACCTGGGACACCGGAAAGCTCCGTACTGTTCTGGAAAAGGGTGATGTGGTCGGCTTGAAAATCCTGGCTCTCGGTGATGCCAAGGATAGCGAATACATGATCCGTACCCAGCAACAAGAAGGCAAGGATCTCAACGTCGCGGTAAAGAAGATCGGAGACATCCTCGGTGCAGAGCTCAAAACCGGCGAGTTCGAGATCAAGGCTGCCGACATCGTCGGTCCCTCTGCAGGTGGTTTGCTCAGGAAGAACGGCTTTTTGGCCATGTTCTATTCTCTGATTGCGATCCTCCTTTATGTCGCGATTCGATTCGACTTCCGGTACGCTCCGGGCGCCATTCTGGCATTGTTTCATGATGCGGTGATCGTCCTCGGGATTTTCATCCTGACCGGCAAGGAGTTCGACCTCACCGTTCTCGCTGCGATCCTGGCCCTGATCGGTTATTCGAATAATGATACGATCATCGTCTACGATCGGGTTCGCGAGACCCTGAAACTGAACCCTTCCGCTTCAATCGAGCAAGTGGTGAACCAGTCGATCAATCAGACTCTCGGCAGAACGATCATGACCTCGCTTTCGACTTTTGTGAGCGTGGCGATGCTCTGGGCTTTTGGTGGGCATGTGCTCGAGCCTTTCGCTTTCGCATTGATGTGCGGGATCGTGGTGGGGACCTATTCCTCGGTTTTCATCGCTTCTTCGATGGTGATCGTTTTGACCCATTACCGCGAGAATCAGAAGCGTACCGGTGGCCGTAAGCGCCGCGAGGTGAAGCTTTCTCCCGAAGCCCATATCGGGATTTGAGCCGGATCAACGATGCTCGAACATGAGTGGATTTTTTCCGAGTCCGCAGATGGAGGGCCGCCCGACGAGGCGGCCCTTTTTTTATCGAAGAACACCGGGCTCGGTCGTTTAGCCGCAACTGTGTGTGTCAATCGTGGGATTTCCACCCCCGATGCGGTCAAAAGTTTTTTGAACCCCAGACTCGATTCGCTCACCCATCCATTCAGGATCCGTGACATGCAGGAGGCGGCCACTGCGATTCTTGCCAGCCAGCAGGGGTCGGAGCCCGCAAGTCTCAGGGTGTTCACGGATTACGATGTCGACGGCACCACCGGTGCCGCACTGTTGACCTGGTTTTTCAGGGATCTCGGGTTCCGCTTCGATGTGGTTCAGCCGGACCGTTTCAAGGATGGTTACGGTTTGCAAGTTCGGGCGGTCGAGGATGCCCACCGGGATGGAGTGGACATCCTGATCACGGTCGATTGCGGGATCACCAGTTTTGACGCTGCTGAAAAGGCGCGGGAACTCGGAATCCGTTTGATCGTTGTGGATCATCATCAGATCGATCCGGTCAGGGGTTTGCCTGCAGCGTTCGCTCTGGTCGATCCACAGCGTTCGGACGATGAGTCGGGGCTGAAGCAACTCTGTGGTTGCGCTCTGGCATTCTACCTTTGCATGGGGATCCGGATGCTCGGAAGGGAGAACGGGTTTTTCGCTTCGCGTGGACTTGCTGAGCCTAATTTGAAGTCGCTGCTCGATCTGGTGGTGATTGCAACAGCTGCCGACATGGTTCCACTGGTCGGAGACAATCGGACCCTCGTGAAGCACGGCCTCGATGTGCTCAGGAACACCGAAAAGCCCGGTCTGCGGGAGTTGATGAAAGTAGCCGGAATCGAAGTGAAGAATGTCGGTCCTTCGAATCTCGGATTCGCACTCGGACCGCGGATCAATGCCTCAGGCAGAATGGGATCTGCCGAGACCGCTTATCGGGTATTGACCACGAAGGATCCCGATGAGGGTCGAAGACTCGCACTCGAACTCGAGAACGTGAACACCGAACGGGCCGAATTGCAGAACCGGATTTGGGACGAGGTCAGGGCCCGGGTGGAGGCTGGTTTGGAAAAGGGTCGTTTTTCTCACTCGGTCGTGGTGGGAGATCCGGGCTGGCATGAGGGCGTGGTCGGGATTGTCGCGTCGAAGGTCACTGAACACTTTCACCGGCCTGCCGTGATCCTAGCCATTCGTGAGGACGGTATTGCGAAGGGCAGTGTCCGGTCTTACGGAGGGTGCAACATTCTCGAAGTTCTGCACCTTTCCAAGGGCCACTTGCTCGGCTACGGCGGGCACAAGTATGCCGCGGGTCTTTCACTCCGCCCCGAACAGATCGATTCTTTTGCTTCCGATTTCAACAGTACGGTGGCCTCACAAGTTCCGGACAAACGGAAGCACCCGATCCGGATCGAGTCGTACTGCGAACTCGAAGAACTTGATTTGAAAGCACTCGAAGAAATCGAGCGTCTGGCTCCTTTCGGCCCCGGTCATCCCGAGCCGGTATTCGCAGTCCGGGCAAGAGTCGAACAACAGAGCATCCTGAAGGGGCGCCATGTGAAGCTCCGGCTCGGTTCCCGCAAGGCTCGCGGGTTCGAGGGGATCTGGTTCAATGCCGCAGAGAGGCTAGATGACACGTTGCTGATGGAAAAATCTGCCCAGAGTGGAAATCCTTGTGAGTTCGCAGGCATACCCGAGATCAACCGCTTCCTGGGCAAAACCAGCCCAACCCTCCGGATCAAGTCGGCCCGCGCGGTTGAATAAAACTTGTGTAATTATTCCGGATCGAGTCTCCTGAAAGCACTGGTTTTAGTGTTTCAACCCTTGTTCATGGAGGAACAGGAATGGCTCGTTTCAGAATTCCCAGACTATTGCTCGTATTGGCCACACTGATGTTCACGGCGCTCTCCAGCTTTGCTGCGGGCGGATCCTATCCGGTTCGTCCCGGTGAGTTCGTGGTCCGCGTTCGTCCCGAAGCGCTGAAATCCTCGAGCAATCCTTTTCAGGATGTTTCCGAGCGTTTGAGCCGCATGATCGGAATGAAGGACTCGGTCCGCTTTTCCCGATTCAATACCAGCGATGATTTCGCGACCTTCAAGGTCTCGGGTGCTCCTTCCCGCGAAACCCTCGAGGCACTCCGTCAGGATCCGGCTGTTTTGTACGCCGAACCCAACTACATTTTCAAAGCTCTCGGTCGTGGTGAACAGAATCCGAATGATTCCCAATTCGGTGCTCTCTGGGGCCTGAAGAACGTCGGTCAGGCGGATGCTGCCGGTCAGGTGGGCAAAGCCGGAGCTGACATCCGTGTCGTTCCGGTCTGGAACGAAGGGATCACCGGGGACAAGCGGATCCGTGTGGCCGTGATTGATACGGGTGTGGATTACAATCACCCGGATCTGAAGGCGAACGTGGATGCGGCGAGCGGTTACAATTTTGCAGGAAACAACGCGGATGCACGCGACGACCACAACCACGGGACTCACTGCGCAGGAACCATCGGCGGGATCGGAAACAACGGTGTCGGTGTGACCGGTGTGAACTGGAATGTCACCATCATCCCGATCAAGTTTTTGGATGCGAACGGCAGCGGCTCGCTTGCCGGCGCCGTCCAGTCCATCCAACACGCGACCAAGCTCGGTGTGGACATCATGAGCAACAGCTGGGGTGGCGGTCCTTTCACCCAGGCGCTCTATGATGCCATCATGGAATCCCGGAACAAAGGGATTCTCTTCGTCGCCGCAGCAGGTAACGATTCGAATGACAATGACGGACGGGCCACTTATCCTGCCGGCTACCAGATCGACAACGTGCTTTCGGTTGCTGCAACCGACAATCAGGATAAGATCGCCAGCTTCTCGAACTACGGACGTCGCACCGTTCACGTGGCCGCACCGGGTGTGAAGATCCTCTCCACTCTTAAGAACGGCGGTTACGGAGCGATGAGCGGAACCTCCATGGCGACTCCTCATGTTGCCGGGATCGCGGCTCTCATGCGCTCTGCCAACCCCTCCCTCACTTACTCCCAGATCAAGGACCTCCTGATCCGCTCGAGTGACAAGGTTCGTGCACTCTCACGTAAGAGTGTGTCGGGCGGTCGGGTGAATGTGTACAACGCTTTGCACGGTATTTTTCCAGTGGACGACGCTCCCGCCGAGAATTCCTGGAAAGACGTATCCATGAGCATCGAGTCTACTCATCCCTACGAGAACGGACAGGTGAAGACCTATCCGATCAAGGTTCCCGGTGCCCGCTTCATCCGCGTGGTCATCGATCAGCTCGACACCGAAGCCGGTTACGATCTGGTTGAAACCGTGGCTGCTGACGGAACCGTGGTCGACAGTGTGAGTGGTACCCGGAACGGGCATGTCACCGATTACTTCAGCGGGTCTGAGGGACGGATCGTTCTCAAAACCGACGGTAGCGTGAACAAGTGGGGATTCAAGATCTCCCGAGTTCAGGCCGTATACTGAGGTCTTTCATGAGAACTCCCGCCTGGTGGATCGGTTTCGAACTCTTGCGGGCCGGATTGGCTCAAGCCGAGGAGGGGGGGGCAACCCCCCCTCCGTCTCCGTCTGCACTGGCCAGTCCTTCCGCTACTCCGGAAGGTCCCCTGACCGAGGAAGAGCGGAGGAAGCTCCGTATGGAGTTCAGGTCAGCACTGAGATCGGCAGAGCGCGCCTTTGAACACCAGGAGCGGTCTGCACTCCGGGAATTCCAAACCGCCCAGAGCGCAGAGGGCAAGCAATGGAAAGAGAAAGAACGACTGGCCCGCAGGAAGTATTTTGAAAAACATCCGACTGGCCCCGAGCAAAGGAAGTATGTGCTCGGCTTTGTCGAGAGGAAGAAGGAGTTCGACGCCTCACTGGTGTTCAAACTCCAGGCCGAGAAAAAATCCTGGCGAGATAAACGTGAAGCGCATCGGGAGAAGCTGAAGGAACGCCTGAACCGTTTTATCAAAGAGCTCGATTCCGGGCAGCGTCCCTCACGGGACCTTTGGGAAAACCTCCAGTTTTAAACTCCTCGGGTATCCGCGCCCCAGAGGAGTTTGTGAAGTTGCAGTTGGAACCGTACGGCGAGACGGTCATTCAAGATCCAGTCAGCCAGATCCCTCGGTTCAACCCCTTCATATTTTCCAGGGGATTCCTTCACCTGCATGACTGGGGAAAAAAGAATTTCTCGAACCGGGAGTTTACCGGAACGCGTCCAATCCCGTGCCCACTCGTAGTCTTTTCTCGAGGTGATCACAAACTTGATTTCGTCTTCCGGTTTCAAGTGAGGAAGGTTTTCCAGAAAGCGTTCCCGGCACATCCCCGAGCCCGGGGTTTTTAGGTCCATCACGATCCTGGCGAGCGGGCTCGCGTCCCGGATGGAGACCTCTCCGTGGGTCTCGACTGAAACCCGGTACCCTTCAGCTCGAAGTGCCCGAAGGAGGGGTAAGGTGCCTCTTTGGAGCAAGGGCTCCCCACCGGTCAGCAAGACTTCTCTGGCTCCGAACGTGCGGACCTGATGAAGCACCTCCACTAGGCTCATTCGGGTGCCTCCTTTGAAAGCATAGGCTGAGTCACAGTACACGCAGCGAAGGTTGCACCCGGTCAGGCGGATGAAAGTGAAGGGGACACCGGCCAGGGAGGTTTCTCCCTGAAGTGAGTAAAAAATTTCGGTGACCAGCAGTCCCTCAAATGCCATGGGACAGGGTCTTATCGTAACCCGTGAAAATAAGAAAGGTGTGACCGGACTAGCCAGCCACACCTTTCCAGAATGAAGAGGGGGTCCATTGCGTATGATTTACCGGGGTAAGTAAATCCTGAGTTGCATCGGGACCCCCCTTGAAAGCTTTGTAGGCTTCCTCACCTTTGGCAGCCCAGCCAGCGTAGACCTTCGGGGTGAAAGGCCCTTAGCTCTGTGGTTTTGCGTCTCCGACGTTTCCGTCGGGTTGCCCTTTTCAAAGGGGGTTTTAGGTATTTCCCGCCTCTTCACGAGCCCTGATCCGTCAGGACTCTAAATTTTACATGTATCGTGTCCACTCCTCGCTGATCGAGAACCCCGACTCACTTCTTTGATTTTAACGCACCGCATAGTGGAATCAAGAAATAATCGCCACTTTTTTCTGAACTCACCGGGGAATCACGGTATTTTCATTGCATCGTGAAGTGGATTCAATGGCTTACATTGAGCTCGATTTTATTCGGT
Organism: Bdellovibrio sp. ZAP7; assembly: GCA_945874535.1. Taxonomy (GTDB): domain Bacteria; phylum Bdellovibrionota; class UBA1018; order UBA1018; family CAIMNF01; genus CAIMNF01. The sequence continues at coordinate 128,480 of CAMCGZ010000004.1, read as the reverse complement.
TTTTTAGAGGATGCCCGTGGCGCTCAATCCTTTCAGGATGAGGTCGAACAGGACGTACTCATGACCCGGAGGCTCCCCGTTTACTTGCTTCACCAGTTGGGAGAGGTGCGGATCAGCGGTACGGTCCAAGACCGGATCCGGGTGAAGATGCGTTTCCAGATGATGGCCGAGACCCGGGAGGAAGCCGAGCAGGCTTTCAAGACTCTCGGCTTGGTGACCTTTGAGACCCGTGAGCGTTTCGAGGTCCGGGTGGGTCATGCCAGAGGTCAGGATTTGGTCTCGAAGATGAGAGCCAGGGTGAAGAATTCCGTTCGGGTCGATCTCGACATCCGTGCTCCCTATCAAAGCGACCTCACCCTGGTATTGGGAGAGGGACGCTCACTCAAAGTGGATCAGTGGCGGGGCGGTTTGACTTTGAGCGGAAAGAACTCGGGGATCGATCTACAACGCCTGGAGATGACGAAGCCCCTGGTGGTCAATTGTTCGAAGTGCCCATTGACCCTACGTGATTCCCGCGTCAATGGACGTTTGGTGGTCGGTTCCAAACCGGTTTTGATTGAAAGGGTGGAGTCTCCGGGGCAATTGTCGGTCGACCAAGGTTCTGAAGAAGTCCGGGTTTTGAAGAGCCGGGGTGTGTTGAGCGTCCACAGCGGTTCGGGCCCTTTGACGGTGGAAGGCTATTCCGGAGTGGTTCATTTCCAGAGTGATGAGGGAGGGGCTTTCTTGTCACAAATCGAGGGATCCGCCAATGTCCGGACTCAGTCGGGACAGGTCATGTTGGATTTCGAGGCTTTGAAAGGACCCGTTCATGTGGATACCGAGAGGAGTGATGTCCAGATTGCGCTTCATCCCGCATTCGAGGGATCACTCGATCTCATGAGTCTACGGGGCGAAGTGATGGTTCAGTTTCCTTATGAAATTCGAAAAGGCGCGAGGCAGGTGCTCTACGGACCCGTTTCACCCGGAAGGGTGGATGCGGTGGTCGGCTCTCATCAGGGGCAATATGTTCATGCCTACACGAGGCAAGGCGGAGTCCGGATTCTGAGAAAGGCCCCCTCCAAATGAGAGTCCTCGTGATCCGGATGAGCAGTTTGGGAGATGTGATCCTTTCGACCGCATTCCTTGAAAATCTCCCGGCTGATGTGGAAGTGGACTGGATCATCGCCAAGGAGTTCGCCTTCGCTCTCGAGGGACATCCACGGATCAGGAAACTCTGGGTCTACGATAAAAAGAGCGGGCTCAAGGGTTGGCTCAGGTTGTGTCACGAGGTGCACTCATCGGGCCATGCTGTCAGAGTGGACTTGCATCGGACCCTCCGGAGCCGTCTGGCTTTTTTAACTTTCCGTTTGAGGGATCTGTTCGTTTCGGGAGCGCGGTCTGTGCATGTTTCAATCTCCAAACAACGGGTTCGCAATTTTGCGCTTTTACTTTTGAAGGGAGCTTGCCCCCGCCCGTGGTTACCTGATCCTTATTGGAAACGCTTCGCCAGTCTCGGTGCGAGCCTGGACGGAAGCAGACTCCGCCCGCTTCAGCCCCCCTCGTGGACGTCTCTGTTGCCTCCTGTCGAGCAGGAACGAAAGGTGCTGGAGCGCTACTCTTTGCAATCCAAGCAGTATGTGGCTGCCATGCCTGCTTCACGCTGGCCCTCTAAAGAGTGGCGGGTGAGCGGTTATGTGGAGGTTCTATCGGGGCTCTACCGGACGAGGCAGTGGACTCCCCTGGTCCTCGGTCGAAAATCCGATCTGCCTTGCGTGGCATTGGTGAAGGGTCTGAAAGACGCGGGAGTTCCCGTGGTTGATGCCCTCGAGGAGCCTGAATTCAGGAATACGGCGGTTCTCCTGAAACATGCGGTTTCTTATCTCGGAAGCGATACGGGACTCGCCCATTTGGCTGAAGCAGTCGGGACTCCCAGCCGTGTGATCTTCGGTCCGACCCGTCCCGAGCTCGGTTTTGGCCCCTGGAGACCTGAAAGTGTCGCAGTTTCGCTTCCCTTGTCCTGCGCTCCCTGCTCCAAAGATGGAAGGACCTGCTATCGCATTTCCGATCCTTACCTGTGCATGCGTGGACTCGGCTCCGGGCGAGTGGAGGAAACCTTCAGGTGATGGCCCGGCTGATCTCCAGAGTGCTCGACCTGATCGAAATCGGATGGATACCCGTGCCCGGGCTCCTGAGTCCGGCACGTCGCGAAGCATTCCGTTCGCGCATATGGGAGATCCCGCCGGCGGTCCAAGCACCGGTCTGGTTTCATGCTGCGAGTCTGGGCGAACTCGAGATGCTCATGCCTTTGATCGAGGATTTCGAGTCCGCTGGAACCGGGTTTTGCGTGAGTTGCTTTTCGGTTTCAGGGAGCCAGGGACTGGAAAAGCTGAAGGGCAGGGCGCGTTTCAGCGGGCTCTCTCCCCGTGACTCGGAATGGGAGCAGGCATTCCAACGCTACGGCACCCGGGAATTGGTGGTCTCGAAGTACGATCTCTGGCCCGGGGCTTTGATTGCCGCCAGAAAACTCGGAGTCCGGGTCGTGGTGATCAATGCGGAGGAACGTCCCTCTCTCAAATGGATTTCCAGGATTTTCGCCCCTGCCGCGCTACCCGAATTGGTTTTTTACTGCAACCGTCCCGGGTCGGGTGAGGTTCTCAGGACTTGGTTTCCGGGGGCTGAAGTCGAGCACGGGAGTGATCCCCGTTATGAACGGGTGGCGAGGAGGATTTCCCGTCCGCCGGGGGAGAGGGTCATCTTTTGGCGCGATCGGATCGCAGCACTGCCCCAGCCGATCGGTGTGGTGGGCAGTGCCTGGTCTGCCGACTTGCAGGAATTGCTGGCTCACGCCGACCTGCTGCCGGGGAGTCTGGTCGTGGTTCCGCACGATTTGAGTCCGACCCATCTGGAGCGGATCCGGTACGATCTGGAACAGGCGATCTCGGGACGGTATTTACTGGTCGATGAAATGGGCATTCTGGTCGAATTGTATCCAGTGGCCGATTGGGCGTTCGTCGGGGGGGGGTTCCACCAGGGAATTCATTCCACGATCGAGCCAGCCGTGGCCGGATTGCAGGTCATGTGTGGACCGACGAATGCTTATCGTTTTCCCGAGGTCCCTGAGTTGGTCGAGGCCGGAATCCTGACGGTTTGTCGGGATTCGAAGGAGATCTCCGATTGGCTGAAACGCGAACCCTGGAAAGTGCAAAGGCAGACTCCGTTTTTGGACACGAAGAGACAGGCTTATCTGCGTCTCCTTGAAAGCTGTCGAGCCATCCGGTAGGCTGAATCGGAATGGATTTTTTCTCACAGTACGATTTTGTGATCATCGGAGAACACCCGGCGGCTCTTTGGGCCGCCCGTAAGCTTCTCCGTTCGGATCTTCGCGTGCTGATTCTCCCTCTGGGCCATCACTCCGGTGCTAACGTTCTTCCCCGGCAAGCTCTCGGGGATTTTGATTGGAATCCGTCCGCTTGGCCGGATCGCGATGGTGATCCGATCCAGGTTTTGAGTCCCGGACATCGTTTCCGGGTGGTGAGCGACGACGAAGAACGTAAAGAGGAGTTCAAGTTCCACTTCGGGAAGGATCCGGCTTCAAACGTCATGGCGAGTCCTGAGTTTTTCCGCGGATTGCGTTGCCTGCAGCTCGGTCGGGACCCGGGTGTTGCATTCGACCCAGGCGCTGCCGGTATGGAGCTTTTGAATCAGGTGAACGGAACTGTTTATCACGATGGTGAAAGCGGTTGGGTGACCCGGAGACTTTTATCCCGCCTCGAAGAGTGGGGAGCACATGTGGCCCGGCCCGGGCAATTGCGCAGGATTTTTCTCGATCGTAAGAATTTTGTGGGGGTGCAGTTACTCGGGACGTCGCGGATGGTGGCTGCCCGGTATGGGATCCTCGCCTGCCAATTGGACCACCTCCGTTCGATGATGAGTGAGGATCTCGATCTCAGGTCGAAGCCCTCCGGGTGGACCTTCGATGTCCGTTTCGAGTGTGCGCCGGATGTGATTCCACCGGGACTCGGAACACGGATGCTGGTGGTGGAGTCAGGGGCCCCGGTGCTTGAGGTTCTCCGTGAAGGGAAGGGGCAGTTCCGGTTGCGAATCACCCTTCCCATGAGCGAATCGACCCTGGCCCGGGACGAGCAGCGGCGCATTGCGGAGCGAATGCTGGCAGTCTGTCAGAAACTGATTCCGGATCTGGAATACAATCTCCGTAAAGTGGTGCCGGATGTCAGGGATCCTGAGCGGGCCGAAACCGTCGATCTTCCGCGGCTGCATCCCTTTGATGATTTGAGCCGTATTCCGCTAGAACGCCTGGTCTACGACGAGACATCCTCTCTTCCTCTCGAGACAGGTGTGCCCAATTTGTTTCTGATCGGTGAGGAATCCCTTCCCTCTGCCGGCATTCATGGCGGTTTCGAAGTCGCGAAAAGAATGTTCGATTTATTGGCCAAAAGAGAGCAGCGTCCAGATCTGGCTCAGACAGCGACACCCCAAAGCTGAGCCGATTCTTGCAAGGACTGGGGCGTGTGGCGCATCCGAGTCTTGCAAACCCTGTTTTTATTGATGGCGGCATTATTCGTGGAGCCTGCCCGCGCATCCGACTGGACTCACGGTGTCGAGACCGAGGCGGGGCCGCAGTGGCGATTCCACTTCGGCGGAGGAGCGGAATCGCACTCACTCTTGGGTGTTCCGGAGGTGGTCGAGCTTCCCGGTTTCCGAAGCGGGTGGGAAGCAGGTGTTCGTTGGGGGGCCTACCTGCAGGGATTTGTTTCGAGGCAAGAGCAGACCCAAGACTTCTGGTTTGACGGTTTCGGGCCCCTGTACCGGAGTTCGGGGCGGGCCTGGACATTGGGAGGTAGGGTCTTTCCTTTCGGCAGGTCGGCGGGACTCGAACCCTTCTTGAGCGGGGGGTTTCATTGGATTTCAGGCACCCTCGAGGCGCCGGGTTTCCAATCCCGTTGGGAGGGGAGGGAGGGTTTTGCAGGTGCGGGACTTTGGTACTCTTTCGAGCGCCTTTTGTCCGCCTGGTTGGATCTCAGGCTTCATTCCGGCGACAAAGGGTCCGACTCCAATACGGTTCCAGGGAGTCCGGTGGGATGGGAGTCGGCGATGAGTTTGAGTCGGAGTGCGTCATGGTCGGTCGGCGCCGGTGTGGGCATTTACTTCTAATCCCGGAGAGCCTAAACTTTCGGAATATGAATCATTTTGATCTTCAAGTCCGTCAAGTTTCGGGCCGTTCTCTCGCTTTTCTCCGTTTCGATCTGAAAGGGGAGAAGGTCAACAAGTTCAATCGGGAAGTCATGGCCGAGTTCGAAGCTTTGATTCCACTGTTGAAATCCAAGGCCTCTGAAATCGAGGCCCTGATTCTCGTGTCGGGAAAGCCCGGAAACTTCATCGCCGGCGCCGATATCACTTTGTTCCAAGCCGCCAAGACAGCTGCTGAGGCCCAAGCCCTTTCGGAAGCAGGTCAAAAGCTGCTGAATGAGTGGGAAGATCTCCCTTTTCCACGAGTGGTTGCCATCAATGGGACGTGCATGGGAGGCGGTTGCGAGCTCTCTCTGGCTAGCTCAGCGATTGTGATGTCGAACGATCCATCGGCCCGGATCGGTCTTCCAGAAACGCTTCTCGGAGTCATTCCGGGGATGGGCGGATGCGTCCGGATGCCATGGAAAGTCGGCATTGCGACCGCACTGGATCTCATCCTTTCTGGAAAAACCCTGACCGGAGAAAAGGCTGAAAAAACCGGATTGGCCGATGCTTGTCTGGTCAAAGAGGATTTTGAAGAGAACGCCACCGCCTGGGTGATCCGGAATCTGGATCGTCTGAAGCGCGGCGATCGGATCGCCCGTGAACCGAAATTGGGCGGAATGGGTGGAATCGCCGGGAAGTTGCTCGAGAACAATCCGCTCGGACGCAGTGTCGTATTTAAGAAGGCCCGTGAGGGCGTGTTGTCGAAAACCAAAGGTAAATATCCTGCCCCTCTCGCAGCGATCGATGTGATCGAGGAGACGGGAACCGGATACGGCGCTGATTTCCGTGGATCCCGTCGTGAAGAAGCGATGAAGCGCGAGGCTCGCGGTTTCGGTGAAATGGCAGCCACTTCGGTATCCAAAAATTGCATCCGGATTTTCTTCATGACGGAAGGAGTGAAGAAAGCGACCGGTTTGCCCGAGGGACGCACTGCCGAGACCAAGAAAATCCAGAGTGCGGCTGTTCTCGGTGCCGGAGTCATGGGCGGAGGGATCGCCCACCTATTGGCCGACAAAGGCGTGAGTGTCCGGATGAAAGACATCGGTTTGCCCGGACTCGAGATCGGAATCCAATCCGCTTTGGCACTTTTCAAAAAAAGTCTGAAGCGCAAATCCATTACTTCAAGGCAGTTCGATCAGAAGTTGGCGCGAATCGCACCCACCACGACCTTCGACGGTTTCCGTTCTTCTGAAGTGGTGATCGAGGCTGTGGTCGAACGCATGGACGTGAAACAGTCCGTACTCAAAGAGTTGGAAGACCATGTGGGTGCCGATTGCGTGATCGCGACCAATACTTCGTCTCTGCCGGTGAGCCAGATGCAATCCGTAATGAAGCATCCGGAGCGCTTTTGTGGCATGCATTTTTTCAACCCGGTCCACAAGATGCCGCTCGTCGAAGTCATTCGCGGTGAGAAGTCCTCTGATCAGGCGGTCTCGCAAATTTTCCAATTCTCAAAGCAGATCGGTAAGACTCCGATCGTGGTGAAGGACGGTCCCGGGTTCCTGGTCAATCGTCTGCTGATGCCCTACCTGACCGAGGCGGCCATCATGGTTTCCGACGGGGTGCGGATCGAGGAACTCGATCGCGCGATGCTCGATTTCGGAATGCCGATGGGGCCGATTGAACTCATCGACGAGGTCGGTCTCGACGTCGGCGACAAGGTCGGGCATATCCTGCACGATGCTTTCGGTGATCGGATGTCTCCCCCGCGGACCTTTGAACGCTTGCTGAACGAGAAGCGCCTCGGGCGCAAGTCCGGTGCCGGCTTCTATCTCTATGAGGGCAAGGATCGCTCTGAGCGCAAATTCGACTCGGGGATCTACGACCTGCTCGGGATCACTCCGGTTGACGGGAAAATTTCCGTTGAGGAGATGGTCGACCGGTGTGTACTCAGCATGGTCAATGAAGCCGCCCGGTGCCTCGATGAGGGAGTCGTCGAGTCCTCTCATGATGTGGACCTCGGCATGATCATGGGAACCGGTTTCCCGCCCTTCCGGGGTGGTTTGCTCCGTTATGCCTACGACCGCGGTCTGAAGCAGGTCGTGGAGCGTTTGAGCGAACTCTCGAAAATTTACGGGATGAGATTCGAGCCGAGTGATGCTCTCCGGAGATTCGCTGAGCGCGGTTCTTTCCACAGATGAGCGGTGGCAGATGAGTGGTTCCCTGAATTGGATCCGTTGGGTGGCCGGTCGCTACCTGAGAGCCAAGCGGAATACCCGGTTCTTGAGTCTGAGTACCGCGCTCTCCATGGGCGGTGTGGGGCTGGGTGTGGCCGCCATCATCATCGTGCTCGCAGTGATGAACGGTTTCGAGAAACAATTGCGTGAGAAATTGGTTTCGAGCGAGTTGCATGTTTTGATGCATCCCACCCCTGATCTGGACGGCTTCGATCAAGGACTCGTCCCCCGTTCCTCATTTCTTCAGATTCCGGCTGTCGCCTCGTTGGTTTCGAGCAAAGAGGTGGATTTTGTGAGTTGGGTGCTCGGGAGCGAGGTGGTGATCCGGGCAGGGAACAAGGTTTCGGGGATCAAAATCCAGGGAGTCGAGCCTGAGCGGATCGCACGTTTGAAAAAAAGTATGGTGGAGGAGGCGCTTCCACAGATGCTGGTGGACCGTGAGGGCCCTGAGGCCGTCCGCTATCCGGGGATTTTTATCGGCAAGGAGCTCGCCTACGAGCTCGGGCTGATTCCGGGCGACTTCGTGACACTCATTTCACCTTCTCAGATGGACGGTCCCTTCAACAACATTCCCCGAGTCAAGAGGTTCATTGTCGAAGGCATTTATCATCAGGGTGTACCGGAGCAAGAAAGTCACATCGCCTTTACCACTCTGGCTTCGATGGAGTCATTTCTCAGAAAAAAAGCAGCGATCAGCGAGGTTCAAGTCACTTTGAAAGACGCCTCGATTTCGGAAGCATTCACCGATCGCTACCGCAAGGAATTGAAGGGCATCCGCATCCGGGATTGGAACGAGCTGAATCAGAATCTCTTCGCATCGATGAGACTCGAGCGGATCGCCATGTTTTTGATTCTTCTGTTCACCGTGGTGATTTCCAGTCTCAATATCGTGTCGACCTTGACCTTGCTGGTGCAGGAGAAGTTAAAGGAGATCGCCATTTTCAGGACCATGGGGGCCCGGGCATCCGATATCCGTGGAATCTTTCTGTGGAAGGGACTACTGATCGGTGGTGCCGGAGTCGTGACCGGGACCGTTGGAGCCTTTCTTCTGTGTGTGCTTTTGAAACGCTACCAGTTCATCTCGCTACCCGATGTGTATTACGATCGAACCCTGCCCGTGGTTTTCGATCCATGGGTGTTTTTGGGGGTTCCTCTGGTTTCGTTTTTGATCGTGGGTCTGGCGTCCTGGTATCCGGCACATGGTGCCTCACGCCTGACTCCTCTCCAGGGAATGAGGGAATACTGATGTTCACAGGGATCATTCAAAAGACTGCGACCGTGGTTTCGCGTGATTCCACCGGTGCGAAGAGTTACCGCCTGGTTCTTTCGAATCCCTACCGTTTGGAAGCGGTCAAGGACCCCCTCGTGCTCGGCGAGAGCATTGCGATCAACGGCGTCTGCCTGACCGTGGTGGCTTTCGGCCCGGAGCGGATCGAGTTCGACGTCAGCCCTGAAACCGTCGAGCGGACCTCCCTATCGAGGTGTACGGTCGGGAAACGGGTCAATCTGGAGCGGGCTCTCCGGATGGGAGACCGTCTTTCCGGTCATTGGGTTCAAGGGCATGTCGATGGAACCGCAAGGGTTTCCCGGATTGAGACAGCGGAGACCGGCTATGTCGATCTTGATATCGAGTTTCCTGAAGGGGATCTGCCCCGTTATTGTGTGCTCAAGGGTTCCATCTGTCTGGACGGGATTTCCCTCACCATTCACCGTTTGTCCGGTAGGGTGGCCGGATTCCAACTGATTCCCCACACCTGGAGCGAGACTTCCCTGCCGGAATTAGTCACTGGTGATTTAGTGAATATTGAGGTAGATATTCTGGCCAAGTACTTGGAAAGAATGAAGGTGTATGAACAGGCTTGATGCGGCGATCGAAGCACTGAAACGGGGAGACATGGTGATCCTCGTGGATAGCGAAGACCGGGAGAACGAGGGAGACCTGGTTCTTGCCGCTCAGTTTGCGACGGCCGAGAAGATCAACTTTCTGATCCGTCAGGCATGTGGTCTTGTTTGTTTGTCTCTCGAGGCCGACCAAGTGGAGCGCCTCGCTCTCCCACCGATGGTTCAGGAGAACGGGAGTCCGAGGAAGACTGCATTCACCGTGTCCGTCGAGGCCGCCCGTGGAGTTTCTACCGGCATTTCGGCAGCTGACCGCGCGCATACCATTCTGACCGCCTCCAACCCTTCCGCCACACGGCACGATCTGGTCAGCCCCGGGCACATTTTCCCTTTGAAGGCGGCTCGAGGCGGGGTCCTCGAAAGAGCCGGTCATACTGAAGGTTCGATCGAACTCTGCAAACTCGCCGGGTTGCTTCCTTCTGCCGTGATTTGCGAAATCATCAACGAGGATGGCTCCATGGCGCGTAAGCCGGATCTCGAGCGGTTTTCCGAGAGATTCGGGATCCCGATCGTTACGATCGAGGATCTCATCCGTCATCAGATTTCTGCGTCGGATTGGATGGACGAAAGCCGATCTGCCGCGTTTCCCAATCGCCACACTCCGGATGATGGCCGCACCTGGCGGATCAGGAGTTTCAGAAATCGGATCACGGGAGCGGAACACGCTCTGCTCGAGCTCGATCCGAAAACGGGGGCCTCCGGTGCGCCGCTGGTCCGGATCCATTCCGAATGTTTGACCGGGGATGCTCTCGGCTCTCTCCGTTGTGATTGCGGTTTTCAGTTGGACCAGGCACTCGAACGGATTGCTGCCGATCCAGCGGGCGGAGCTGTGGTTTATCTCAAGAATCACGAAGGCCGCGGAATCGGTTTGTTCAACAAGATCGAAGCCTATGCACTTCAGGATGACGGTCGCGATACCTTCGATGCCAATGTTGACCTCGGATTCCAGCCGGATGCCCGGAACTATTGGGATGCAGTCAAAATGCTCACCCGTGCCGGCATGACCCGCATCCGACTGATCACTCACAATCCCGCCAAGGCCAAGGAACTCTCCGAGTTCGGAATCCGGGTGGAAGAGCGGGTTCAACTCGATGCCCGGGTCACTCCCGAAAACCGTCGTTACCTTCAGACCAAACGGGATCGCTTCAGTCACGACCTGGGGAATGTATGAGTGAGTTCCGGATCGCGCTGGTGGTGAGCAGTTTCAACGAAGAGGTGACTGGCGGACTCGCGCGGGGGGCACGGGATGTCTTGCGCGAGCAGGGTATCCGGGAGTGGAAGGAATACCGGGCGCCGGGTGCATTCGAGCTTCCTCTCTTGGCCAAGACTTTGGCCGGTAGTGGAACTGTAGATGGTGTGATCTGCCTGGGATGCGTGATCAAAGGGGATACCGCCCATTTTGAATTCATCAGTCTCGGTACAGCGGTCGGTATCCAGCAGGCCAGTCTCGAAACCGGAGTGCCGATCTCATTCGGAGTGCTGACCACTTACACGGACGAACAGGCGTTGGTGCGTTCACGGGACGATGCCCACAACAAAGGTCGTGAGGCTGCCCACGCAACTCTTGAGTCGATTCGATTGATTCGCGAAATCAAGAGCGCACCTTGAATGAAAAACGCGCCCCGGGAAGGTCCCGGAGCGCGTTTGTGGATCCTTGAGGAACCGGGATCAGGCAGCTCGAGGGGCGGCCGGGGCTTTGGGTTGGCCCTTGTGGTTCCGTACTTGTTCTTTATTCCGTCTCACCTGTCGTTCCAGGTGATGAATCACCTCGTCGATCGCAGAATACAGGTTCTCCGTAGTCGCCTCGGCAAAGAATTCGATGTGATCACCGGTCAGGTGGCAATGCGCCACATGCGCATGTTTTTCGACCGTGAAGTTCCAGTCGAGATTCAGCTTCCCTTTGAAGTACTTTTTCAACTTCTCCGATTTTTTACGGGTGACTTCGTCGATCCCGTCGGTGGAAGACAGATGTTTGTAGGTGATTTTCACATTCATGATGTCCTGACTCCTTTTCCGGTCTCCGCGTTGGAGGCCTTCCTTCTGATTTTACCCCCGTTTGGTGCTGTCGAAAGGGGGGAATTAAATTTAATTTGTAGAATTATTGGCACGGGAGTTGCTGGATGGCCTATATCCCATTTTACGTTCCGGACTGGATTCCGGGGCGGGGTGGCAGTGGCTGCCAGCTGTGGTTCCGCCCCGGAATCCTCCTCCGGGGGGGGAGGAAGGCGGGATCTCTAGGGACTTATCTGGTTCTCATCATGGCCAACCAGTACCGGCTGTTGGTTTCGCGGGCGATCTCACATTGGTTGGAGGTCAACGCTTCGGTTCCGGTGCCGATGTAGGGGTTCATCAGATTGTCCGTGTCCCGGATGTGGTAGAGGCCCATGTAGTGCCCGAGCTCGTGTCCTACCGTGAGTTCATTGGTGGCGTAGTCTTCTTCCACCAACACCCCGTACGGCCCTGTTCCAGGCATCTGGGTCACTGCAATCGTACTGATATTCCATGGACCGACAGCGACGACCAGGAATCGCTCCGGGTCCCCGAAGGTTTCGCGGATCCTTTGCGATTCCGTCCTCCAGTCCGGGCTGTAAGAAAGGCGGTAGTCCGCGGGATCCACGGTTTCAAAAATCTCCAGAGTGAATCCGATTCCACATGGTCGCCAGACGCGGTTCATGCCGACCACGAGGCTGTCTGCTTCGATCTTTTCCAGGGTCGGGTCGAGACCTCCATTGCGGTAGGTGATCAGCTTCAGGGCCATGCAGTGGGTGACTGTCGGGTCTTCCGAACAGTCACCACTCACGATCACCGGGGGCGGTGTCGGGGCAGTGCCCCCGGTATCGGATGACGGTGGGGTCTCAGGAAGCGGTAGCGTTCCATCGTAGGGATTGTAGAGATTGCACGCAGACAGGAGCAGGGTGAGGCTCGCACCTTTTAGAATCTGTTTCTTCATCGGGTTTGTTTCTCCATTCACAGAAACACCCTAGGGAAGGCCGGGGCGCGCAAGCGAGAAAAAAATTCCACCGACTCAGGACGAAAGGACCCAACGCTGGTCCGCTACCGCTCACAGTCACTCACGATTGCACGGACTTCATTCTGCGCGACAAGAGTGGAAAAAAAGTCCGGTTTGCGGGCCACATTCCGACCAGGAGGATGATCATGATCCATTCGAACCAGGGAATGTTCATCGAAAACTCGATGCCGAGGTGAAATGCGATCCCCGAAAGAATGAGCGGGATCCGTAGGGAGGGAATCCAGATCAGGGTTCCAAGTGCGAGTTCGAGACCGACACTCGCCCAAGTGATCCACTTCATAGCGGTCAGTGAATTGAAGACGGGATCGAAACCGAACCTTTCGAAGTCCCAGAGACGGGTGGCATAGTAGGCGGCGGTTCCGTCGCGCCAGGATTGACCGTTGAGCTTGGAAATTGCCGTAAAAAGGTAGATGGCGGCTGTTTGAATCTGGATCATCCGGAGAGCCCAGGGTGCATGGTCCGAGGTGGTCGGTTTCTTCCGTGAGTCGACCGACCATGCTCCTCCCGCAGGTGACCAGATCAGGAAGAACAGTGCAAATCGAAGGGCGGTATCGCCGGAGTTCAGGATGGTGAGGTTCTGGTGATGAATGGAGATGAGAGTGAGGTACGTGATGATGCCCGAGGTGCGGGTGAAACATCCGATAGTGAAGCAGAAAGCCGCGATCAGGTGGATCCCGAATATGGCCCGCACCGCCCGGTTGCTTCCACCGAGCCAATCGATCAGCCTCAGGTGGGGAGCATCCGGACCGTACAGGGAATAAGTCGAGACGAAGGCATCTGGTCCGAAGAAGTGTTCGAGCCCGGGAAGAAGTGTGAGCGCCTGGATCAGGACCATGATGCCGATCAGGATGCGCATCCTGGCAACGCCGGTGATCGGGATCGGATGGAAAAAGAACTTATCGAACATCCGGATCAGCTTGCGAATCATCTGCCACCCCCCGCATCCGGTATCTGCAAGGTGTGAAACTCATAGCCAGTGAGCTCCGGGTCCGGAACCCGGTAGCCCCATTCCCGGAATCGCGTCCGTGGATCTTCGATCTCGTGCCAAAGTCTGAAAAGCCGGATGGACTCCACTGGATTGTTTTGAATCCGGGGGATTTCTCTCAGGATGAACTGCGCACCATCCGCCCAAATATGACGATTCTCATCCATCCTCAACCAGTCCACCGCCCACTTCCGATATCGCTCTGTCACGACCCGCTCCCAGAGGGGAAGTTGATGGAGGCGAGGGAGGGCGTAGGTCGTTTCCCGACCATTCCGGTAGCGGACCTTGGCTTCGACGTGGAGGTTCAACCGGAGCGGATCGGGCGAAAACATCGACCAGTCCTGCCAAAGAGCGGTGGACTGGAGATAGAAAGCGAAGAAGCCATGACCGGGATATGCCTTCGGCTTGAAGGGGGCCACTTCGAGCAAGAGGGCGGACAGGTGGATCAGGATCAAAGCGATTACCACCGTTTTACGGATGTCAGGAGTTCTCATCCGATGAACCTGCCTCGGATTCCGGGGTCATTCATGCAGTGCTGACCCGCTGGAAACCAGCGGTGACGGTTCCGGGCCACCCAGTCGTAGCACCGGTCTCGAAGAAAAGGAGGAATGAAGCGGGCGCTTCCGGCGGCACCACCCTTCCAGCCTCCGAGGAGGGTCAGGATGCGGAGAACGGCATCAGATTTGAAGGAGAGGGCTCCCTGCTCGAGAAGAATCAAAGTCCCCGGGTCGGTGAAGCTGGATCGGGGAATCCCCGGGAGCAGTTCGACCGCATGAGGGGATTGCAGGGGGCAAAACCGGAGCAAAGCCCCCGGATCGGAGGCGATCAGCCAACGTACAGTCCGGTCACAAAGGCCGCATTCACCGTCGAAAAACACGATTGGATGGGGGGACGGGGGAGACACCCCTCTAGCATAGCATGATCGGAGAATTGGTTGGCTCGACTGGGATCGAACCAGCGACCCCTACCATGTCAAGGTAGTGCTCTACCACTGAGCTACGAGCCAATATCGATCAGAGACAGCCTGAACCTATCGGGATTAAAAAACAGAGTCAAGGTGTTTTAGTCTTGCCGTGGTGCATCAATTATGTTACTTCACCACCCATAGAGAGGAAACCATGTACATGATGAAAAGTAAGATGGGGTTCTGGGTAGGGGTAATGGCCGTAGTTTTCGCAATGCCGGTCCAGGCAGCCGAGATCCAAAAAGGAGATCCTTTCTATCAGCTGGGTCGGATCAAAATCAAACAGAAGCGGGTGAGTGCAACCGAGGTCGATCAGGCTTTGATCGCCAGTATCGGTCGTGAGTTCTCTTCGCAGTCGGTGGCTACCGGAGGTCTGGAGCAGATGAACCCGGGGAACCCCGGTCAGGGCGGTGTCGGCTTGGCCATTGCCGATATCGCTCTTCGCGTCTGGAGCATCATCCAGGACAACCGAGCGGTCTTGAACGTGTCCCGGCAGAATTCCAAGGCGCTCCCGGTTCTCGCAAAATCGGATTGGAGAGCACTTACCGGTTGGAAACCCGAGCACGGGATCGAACTCAGCATGACCGTGGAGAACCTCTACGGGATGGACGTGATCGACCTCTCTTATGTGGTCAGTGTGATTTATGGGGGCTCTGTCCGGGGTACAGGCAAGTACATCGCTGCAGCACGCGTGATCCCCAAAAGGATCCACGTTCTCTGGGGCTTCAATATGGATGTGAATGTGGCCGAAGTCGCCATCCAGAACATCGGGACCGAAAAGAATCCCGAAGCAGCAGTCACTCTGGACGTGGGCGTGACCTACGGAAGCATCCTTTCTCAGACGTCTTTCACGAACTCCTACCGCATGCAGGGGAATGGCGTGATCGCCGACCTCACCAACGGGAAAGCCTATTTCAATCGCTGAACCATCAACAGGATCAACGATCCGAAAAGAATGATCTGAACGGAAGTCTGGTTGAAAAAAACAACCAGACTTTCTTTCATGGTGGTCTTCACTGGACGGAAAGCGGATTCACCCGACTTCCAGATCCGGTAGATCCTCTCACTGGCCACTTCGACTTCGGTTTGCACATCCCTGACCGGGATGACTCCTTCGATCTTGAAGAAGACCCTTCTGGAAAGGTCCAAAGTCTTCCTGCATTTCTCACAGGCGAGCAGGTGATTTTGAAGAAATAGCCTCTCTTGTTTTCCAAGCTCGTCATCCAGCAGCCGCTGAGTCCACGGTTGGCCGGGATCATAGGCGGGGCAAGAAACTCCGAGCGATGCCGGCCCGTGAGGGTAATCGAGACCGGTTTCCATTTCCTGGAAGGCATACTTGATCCGAGTGGCCCAAGCCCAGGGTTCGATCAGTTGGGATTCAATGCCAAGGGTGCGTGCAATCCGGCCATAATCCCATTTTTCAATATGCAGTGCGGTGAGCAGGAATCTTTCAACGGGGGCCAAACGGAAAAACGGGTGCTGAAGAGCGAGTAAACGGGGCGGATTCCGCTCCGCGCGCTCGATCATGACCTGGGTGGCCCGCTCGAGGGTGCGCTCGTCACTAAGTCGCAACAGGCAAACCGTGGACAGCGTATCGGCCCCGATCACGACCGATTTTTCGAGATCCCCCCAAAGGGAACGACTGATCCTCGTCAGGCTTTTGATGACTTCTTGGTCCAAAGTTCTGGAGCCTCCCTGGTTCAGTAAACCATAACTTGACAGTAAGTGCTAAGATTGTTGTCATATTGTCATGTTTCCTTTGCTTTTTCTGGTGTCGTGGATGGTGGCGCCGGATGCAAACGCTTTCAGTGTCAATTTGGTGACCCCGAAAGGGGTGAGGGTCATCCGTGAAGCCGGTGCTTCGGACTTTTCCCGTTTCGCCAAAAAGTCTTCCGGCAGGATCTCAGTTCAGGAGTGGTTCGATTCGATCACCAGTCCCCTGGATTTGAATGAGAAGGCCGACATCGATTTGATGACTCTTTACGGAGCCGACGGAAAGACGGCGCGGGTGCCTCGATTCATGATCTGGAGAGGGTTCATCCGTTTCCGCCTGGGATCGAACGGGGCCCTGGATTCAGAAGGAGATCCGAACCGCCTTCTGGTTCCAAAAGAGTTTTTCACCATCAAACGGATTCAAAAAGTGGAGTTTTCCAGGGCTTCCGATACTTATCCCGGGACCGCCCTCGCCATCCGGACCAACCCGGCCGCCAGTCGGGGCGAAAAGCTTTTCACCCAGAGTTGCATGGCTTGTCACAGCATCGGCTCCGTTCCCAGAATCGATGCCCAGAAATTGACCGATCCTTTTTTGAAGTCATTCAACGGAAAACACCGCCTGATGGGAGCCTTGACCCTTGACTCCCGCGCCATCAGGGGTTTGGCGGCATACCGTGAGGCTTTGGGTTCCGGTAAATCTGGTGTAATGTCAGGTCCATGAGTTCACAACCGGTCCGCGTCCGTTTTGCGCCGTCGCCCACGGGATTTCTTCATATCGGTGGTGTCCGTACCGCCTTGTTCAATTTTCTTTTTGCCAGGCAACAAGGCGGGAAGTTCCTCGTCCGGATCGAGGACACCGACACCGATCGTTCGGAAAAGCGTTTCACGGATGATATCCTCACTTCGCTCGACTGGCTGGGGATGAGCTCGGACGAACCGCTTTTGTATCAATCCGACCGTTTGGAGCATTACCGTGCGGTCGCGGAGCAACTGATCCGGGACGGATATGCTTACCGCTGCACCTGTACCGAAGCGGAGGTGGAGGCTGCACGTGAACAGATGATGAAAGAGGGCAAAAAGCCCATGTACGGCAGGACCTGCCGTGAGCTGAATCATCCGGCCTCCGATAAACCTTTCGCCATCCGCGCAAAATTTCCTCTCACCGGGAAAACGTCCTTTACCGACCTCATTCGCGGGGAGATCCCTTTCCCCAACGAGGATCTCGATGATTTTGTCATGATCCGTTCGAACGGCGTCCCCACCTATAATTTCGTCGTGGTGGTCGATGATATCGAGATGAGGATCTCCCATGTGATCCGCGGGGACGATCACATCAACAACACTCCGAAGCAGATTTTTCTATACGACGCACTCCAGGCCCAAAAGCCAGTCTTCGCCCACCTGCCCATGATTCTCGGTCAGGACAAGAAAAAGCTCTCCAAGCGGAACGGAGAGACTTCCACCAACGCTTACCGGACGGAGGGCTATCTGCCAGAGGCACTCCTCAATTTCCTTGTCCGTCTCGGTTGGAGCCATGGCGATCAGGAGTTGTTCACTTTCGAAGAGATGATCCGCCTGTTCAAGCTCGGGGATGTCCAAGTGAGCGGTGCAGTTTTCAACACCGAGAAGCTCATGTGGATTGCGGGTGAACACATGAAACGCGCGGCTCCGGAGCGGTTGCTCGGAATCCTGGAAAACGACTTTCGGGATCGGTTCTCGGATTCCTCCTATCAGTCCTTGAAATCGAAATACGCTTCAGAACTGGTGCCCTTCGTGGCGCCGAAGGTGAAGCTGGTCAAGGAACTGGCCGATCAACTCCATCCATTACTCGAGGCCGGAGCCGTACCCGTCGATGGCAGCGCTCTCAAGTGGAACAAGGATCCTGCGCTCAAGGAACGGATCCGTATGGCAATCATCGACCTCCGTAAAGAATGGTCCGAACGCATCGCTGGTGCGGGGACGGCCCGTTTGCAGGACGCCGGTGTCGACCATGCGGCTGTGGATGCCCGCTTGCGTTCCCTCGCCGACACCCACGGATTGAAACTCGGGGACCTCACCCAGCCCATGAGACTTTATGTGACCGGGCACTCGAGCTCGGCTGTGGGGCTGTTCGATCTTTTTCCTCTCATGGCCTGGCAGACCATCGATCTCAGGCTTGAAGTCTGCCTCCGGAGCTAAATCTTTCAGAATCCGGCGCTGACCGACGCACGGATCAAGCGTCCGGGGAGCGGGAAGCCGACGACCATTTGTGCACGCTCATCAAATAGATTGATCACGCCCGCCCTCAGCTCAAGGTCCTGTGCCGGAAACCAGCGGATCTGTTGATCGACCAGAAAATAGGCCGGATGGGCCGAACCGTCAAATGCGGTGGAGTCGCCGAGGTACCGTGCATCCGTTTCGAGCTTGAATTCATCTCCGAGGCCGATTTCCAATCCTCCGTTCCATGCGAACGGAGGCAGGTCCGGGTAGGCGAGTCCAGTGGCATCGAGCCGGGACCAACTGAGGAGGGCGCCCGATCTCAGGGTCCAGGCTGGAGACAGAACAAATCGTGCATCTGCCTGCGCACTGAAAAGCATGGCATTACCAGCGTTCAAAGTGGTGTTCTCGGGCCGGCCGGAAGTGTTGATCTGGGCGTCGTTTCTGAGTTCGGACTTCAATGTCCAACGGCTCTGGAAATTCGAGCCCACCTGATCGACCGCAAGAACTCCGGACCAAACCCGCTCCGGCAGGAGTCCCGGATTCCCCCGGTAACGGTAGGATCCCGTGTCGAGGACATACCTCCGGGCGGAAAGGGTGGGCATCTTGGCGATGGAAGACAGTTCGAGGACCGGAGTGAGCGGTCCCCTGGTGTTCCAGCGGATCGACACCCTTCCTCCGGGCTCGACTCCGGTGTCCTCGACCCGGACAGCATCGATCCCGGCGCGCACCCTCATTTTCCCGCGCTGGCCGAACTCGCGACTGACTCCGGCGTGCAGGGGCCACTCCCGGTATTCGCCCTCGTTCCTGAAATGGATGTGGCGGGCGGAAAATGACAGAAGCCAGGGTCCCGAAGTGAGAGAGTTTTCGATACCGAACTGTTCGGATCTGTTTCCGTAAAGGTCGGTGAGGTCGGCGAAGGCGGTGCTAGCAAGTGCAGTGCCTTGCGCGATCAGGGTCCGGGTTTCGAGAACGGGAAGGATTCTGCGACTCCGTTTGATGCCTCCGCCGGGCACATCCCCCTCGAGATCCGAACCGAGAATGTGAAAGCGGGAGCGATGGATGGAGGACCTCATGAACTCGTAACTCAAGGAGCCGGACGGCCCGCGGAGCATTCCTGAGCTGACTCCGGCCAACATGGCGATCGTATCCTTGCGGGTCCCGATCGAGAGGGTTTGAAGTTGCCGGTCCGCCGAGCTGGTGAAGCGTGAATCAGGCCCAGAATTTTCTGTGATCCGGGAACGTGTCCAGGGTACCAGTTCGATGGAACCGGCAGCTGCGGACGGTGAGAATCCTGCGGAGCCCGTGGACGATCCGACCAGGGCCTCCGACCAGAGGAATCCGGGGAAGGTGGACAGATCCGGTCCGCCCCCCTGTGGCAGGTTCAGGGGGACTCCGAGAGTGGTGACTTGGGTGTCTTCAATGCTCCGTCCTCCGAGACTCAGACCGCTGGCTCCAGCCGGGTATCCGTAGTTCTGGGGCGGGAAAAGAGAAAACCTGCTGAGAGAGTCGAGAACCGCTCCGGGAGCGGCGTCGAGGGGGACTTGAATGGATGGGAGATAGGTTTCCCTGCGAAGCATTTCGAAGCTCGCATCCCCCGTGATCGTGACAGGGGGCAATCGGAATTCGCTGGTCTCCGCATGCGTTTCCATGGACTGAGCTAGGCAGAGGAGAGCGGTCAGAAGGGCTCGAAACAACATGGAATCAGATGTCCCCTCCGACCGGACGGATCGTGAGGGTTTCGATCGTGGCTCGGGCGTTCAGCAACAGAGCATCTACCATTGCACCGGCCACATCCGAGGGTTTCATCATGCGGGCCTCCATGCCGGGCTCCACAGCACCCCACATCGGGGTGAGCGCTGCTCCTGAGCGGACATCGAGGATGCGGATCTTTTCTTTGGCCGCAGGAATCCGCATCACTTCGAGCAGCCCTCTTTGAGCGTACTTGCTCATGCAATAGAGGGCACTGTGTTCAAAGGGCTTTTCCGCCGCAACCGAAGTGATCACCTGGATTTGCCCGCGCAGCCCTGCTTGCGGGGTCTGATTTTTCATCAGATTGAACGTTTCTTGTAACAGGAGAAAGGTAGAATCGACATTGGTTCGGATGACGAACTCGACATCGTCGGGGGTATAGGTTCCAAAATCTCCGAAGCGGCCCACTCCGGCAGAGTGGATCAACACGTCGATCCGGCCCCAGGCTTTCTGGATCCGACGGACCCCCGCTACCGGATCCTGAGCCAGGTCGCCGGGAAGAATCAGAGTCTCAACGCCCGATCCGCGGGCGAGTTCAGCGAGACCATTCAGGTCGGACTCGCTGCGGGCACTGAGTGCGATCTTGATCCGCGGGAACCGATCCCGGCGGGCCAGGAGCTCCTCGACCACGGCGCGCCCCAATCCTTTACCTGCACCGGTGACCAAGATATTCAAGTCTTCGAACAAGGCTGGTGATTTCATGGGTACCTCTGGTATGATCCGGACTATGCCTGAACATTATGAACTTCGCATTCGAAAAGAGGCCTTGAAGTTCTCCGCCAGCCACATGACCGTCTTTTTGGACGGAAGCAAGGAAGCTCTTCACGGACATCAATACCAACCCTCCTTGTCGGTAGTCCTCCGGGATGCTTCTTTCGAGAATCTGATTCCTTTTTCGGATTTCAAATCGGCCATGAAAAAAATCGCTGGGCTATGGGATGAGAAAGTCCTGATTGCCACCAAGAATCCCTTTTATCAGAAAATCAAAACGACTCGGGCCTCCCACGAGTTCAAGTTATGCGGGAAGAGATACATCATCCCGACCGATGAAACGGTTTTGCTGGCGGTCGATAACATCACCTGTGAGGCACTGGCCCGTGCCTATTACGAGTTTCTTCGCGCGGAGCTCGATGATTTGCTCGACAATCCGAACTTGATCTCGGTTTCAGTCCTGATTGAAGAGGCGCCGGGACAGGGGGCGGTTTACACCCGTGTCAACACCCGCTGAACCCCGTCACCTCGAACTCACGGTTTTCAGCTCCTTCCGGGCTTCTCACAGTTTGACCGGGTTCGAAGTCCCGCATTACCACCTGTGGAAGGTAGAAGCCGAGTTCTCGGCGGACTGGCCTTTGTCGAGTGATCGCCTGATCGATTTGGTGTTTCTCCAGTCCACACTCGATCGCATTTTTTCTGCAGTGGAGGGGACTCACTTGAACAGTGTGCTGTCCGTCTCTCCCACCAGTGAGAACCTCACAGCTTGGATCTGGAAGCGCCTCACGGAGGAGCTCCCGGACGCACCTTTGTCCCGGGTGGCGGTTTCTTTATGCGATCTTTCGGGCAAAGTGAGCGGACGCGCCAGGTTGAGCCGATGATTCGGGCCCGGGCGCTTGGCAAACGTTATGAGTCAACGGGAGGAGGCCTCGCACCTCTCGATCTCGAGGTGGAGCGTGGGCAATGGGTGACCTTGCTCGGCCCTTCCGGGTGCGGCAAAAGCACCTTCCTTAAGCTCGTGGCGGGACTCGAAGTGCCCGGAGAAGGCGGGGTCGAGACCTCCGTGCCGAGATCCAGGATGAGTTTTGTTTTTCAGGAACCGGCGCTCCTCTCCTGGTCAACAGTGGAGGAGAATGTGATTCTCCCCTTGAGATTGCGCGGAGCTGACCGGAAAGAGGCTTTGGAAAAAGCCCTCCCTTGGATGGAAAAGCTCGGCATTCTGTCATTTAGGAGCAGCTTCCCCGCCCAATTGTCCGGGGGGCAGAAAATGCGGGTTTCCCTTGCAAGGGCTCTGGTGACCGATCCCGATCTTTTACTTCTGGATGAGCCGTTTGCAGCACTCGATGAACCGATCCGGATCGAACTCGGACTCGAACTCCGGGAGCTTTTCCTGCAGATGAAGTCGACCATCCTGATGGTCACTCATTCCATCACAGAAGGACTTTGGCTCGGGGACCGGGTACTGGTGTTTCAGGGGCGCCCCGGAAAGGTGGTTCTGGATGAGGCTTTGGCTCTCGGGGACAAGCGGCCACTCTCCCTTCGCGGTGATGTCCGGTTTTTGTCCCGGGTCGAACAGTGCTTCAATCTTCTGAAAGAGGGAAGGACATGATTTCCTCGTGGCGTCTGGCACCCTTGATCCCCTTGCTCGGAGTCACCCTGCTCGGAGAGTTCGCCAGTCGGTCGGGATGGCTTCCCGCCTATCTTTTTCCGTCTCCCTCATCGGTGTTGAAGACTCTGGTCGAGGATGCCTCCCTGTACCGGAAGGCTTTTTTCGAAACGGTTCTCGCCGCAGGTGCGGGGCTGGGGCTCTCCATGGCCTTCGGGCTTCTCGCCGGACTCGTCTTGGCGGCATCCACCCGGATCCGTAAGATGTTTTATCCCTACGCCATCTTTTTCCAGACGGTTCCGATCATCGCCATCGCACCCTTGCTGGTCATCTGGCTCGGATACGGAATGCCCACCGTGATCGCCTCTGCGTTCATCGTGTCGGTTTTTCCTGTGATCGCAAACAGCGTGCAGGGGCTCACCTCGACCGATCCGGTTTCTTTGCAGCTGTTCAGGATGCTGGATGCCACCCCGGCGCAGATTCTATTCCGCTTGCGTTTTCCGGCGGCGATTCCCCAAATCTTCGGAGGCTTCCGGATTGCCGCCGGTCTGTCGGTTATCGGTGCGATTGTCGGTGAATTCATATCGGGCAGCGGTCTCGGGGGGTTTGTTGATGCTTCGCGGAACCAACAGCGGGTGGACCGTGTCTTCGCAGCCGTTCTGCTGGCGGCCCTTCTCGGTATCCTGTTTTTTTACTGTCTTTCGCTCGTCCATCCGATAATCTCTCGGCATGAGAAAACTCCGGAAAATTGAGATTGCCCTGTTCGCAGGGTATGTGGCCCTTTTTTTGACTTCGTATTCCGGTGCCCAGGATCTGGCCCTGAATTGGAAACCCGAGCCCGAGTTCGGGGGATTTTACGAGGCATTGCTCGGTGGGGCTTACGAGCGTTCCGGCCTGAAAGTCTCGATTTTGCCGGGAGGCGCCGGTCAGCCCGTGACTCAGATGGTGGCAGCGAAGAAAGTGGAATTCGGGATCGCCGCAGCCGATGAAATCATCCTGGCGCGCAGTCAGGGGGCGAAAGTGACCGCTCTGTTTGCCGTGTATCAAGAGGATCCTCAAGGGTTCATGGTGCACGAAGAGCGGGGGATCAAGACTTTGAAGGAGCTTTTCCAAACGCCAGGGAAAATCGCCCTGCAGAAGGGGCTACCTTACACCCTTTGGCTGGAGAAACAGTATGCTCCGGTCACTGCATCGATCGTTCCCTACACGGGCGGGATCACTTCGTTTCTGAGGGATCCGCTGTTTTCCCAGCAATGCTTCATCACCGCTGAGCCCATTGCCGCACGCCGGGAAGGGAAGAAGCCCCGGACCCTGCTCATTTCGGAGTCCGGTTTCAATCCCTATCTGGCCGTGGTGATCGTTCATGAAGACACTTTGAAAGAGAACTCCGAACGCGTAAAACGCTTCATTGCCGCTACGCGCGATGGCTGGAAGGCCTATCTTCAGTCTCCCGGAAAAACGAATACCGCCATGCAAAAGCTCAATCCGAGCATGGACCTTGCGACTTTCGAGGAGGGAGCTCAAATCCAGAAGCGATTCATTGAAAGCTCGGATTCACGCAAAAAAAAGCTCGGTTCCATGGAGAAAAAGCGTTGGGAGCGCTTGTATGAGCAGCTCCAGGAACTCAAATTGGTGAAGTCGGGCATGGATGTTTCGGGCTTTTACCGGGATGGATTTTGACGACTCAGTCAAAAAGCTGTTGTTTTTTGTCCGAAGTCTGAGACCATTTGACGACTCAATGACTGAGGCCCGTTCTGAACTGAATCGGTACGGGAAAGTTAAGGAAAACGTTTGGGGGGGAACATGACCAAATTTATCGCAACATTGGCACTGGTATTGGTGTGCGTGGCGCAGGGGCCGTTCGCACAGGCACACGGGGCAAAAGATGTGGAGCACAAACTGTGTGACTTCGCACCTGAGAACGATCTTCGCATTCCGGATGGTCTCGAGCGTACCGGTGGGATCACTCGGGCGGAATACGACCTCGCGATCGATCGTATCGAGCGTATTTATAAAAATATCGTGAAACAAAAGGGTGCCGAGCTCGAGATCAACCGTCTCTGGACCAACACCCAGGTGAATGCCAACGCGACTCGCAAGGGCAACAAGTGGATTATCAATGCGTTCGGCGGGCTGGCCCGTTACGAGCACAACACCTTCGACGGTGAAATGATGGTTCTTTGTCACGAGCTTGGACACCACATGGGTGGTTTCCCGAAGTATCCTGGAATTTTTGGTGGATCTTGGGCCTCTAATGAAGGCCAGTCGGATTACTTCGCCACCATGAAGTGCTTCCGTCGCGTCATCGAAAATGACGACAATATCTCCATCGTTTCAAAGATGGACGTACCGGTCGAAGTTTCTCGCGGTTGTCAGCTCGGCTTCCGCAGCGCAAAGGAAATCGCCATTTGTAAGCGTTCTGCCATGACCGGTCGGGTCCTTGCAGTATTGCTGTACCACCTCGGTCGCGGTTCCAACACCAGTTCACCCGTAGTCACCCCTGAGTTCAACACTCCGTCGGCGACTCAGGTGACCGCTACCAATGACAAGCACCCTCAAGCACAGTGCCGTCTCGACACTTACTTCGCAGGTGCAATCTGCAGTGTGTCAAAGGACATCGAGTTCAGTGATCGTGAAGGCGTCAAAGGTGCATGCAATCAGGAAAAAGGAGATGCTTTCGGTTTCCGTCCTCGTTGCTGGTACAAGCCTGCGGGACTTCGCTTCTAAGAAGTCCGTCATCGATTTGCCGGAGGGCAGCCTGCGTTGCAGGTTGCCCTTTTTTTTGTCTGCAGGGATAATTCGGGTATGTTCCAACCGAAATCAGTTCAAGTCAGCTCCATGGGTGCCAAGCACTCCACCAATGATGATTTTGCCCTCATGAATCCCGAGCAGGGGATCTACGTGATCTGTGACGGGGTCAGTGAGGGAGGAAAAGGGCGTTTTGCGGCTGAATTCGTGGCCAAACAGATTCAGGAAAAACTGGTCGAGGCCAACCGCTATCTCAAGAACTACAAAGAGCCGCTACCGGGGCCGAGAAAATTGCAGAGGATGCAGGAGTTTCTGGTCGAGGCGTTTTCAAACGCACAGAAGAATCTTCTCATCCTTTCCCAGCAGAACTCGAACTATAAGGACTCGCATTGTACTTGCATCACCGTTTGGGTGGACCATCAGTTTGCGATCCTCGGACATCTCGGGGACTCCCGCGCTTACCTCTACCGCTCGGGAAAGATCTACACCCTGACCAAGGATCACAAGGGGTATGACGAGCTCATTAAAATGGGGAAGACGCCCGAAGAGGCGGCCGCTTATCCCTTGGCGGGTGCGGTTTCCCGTGCATTCGGATCCAACTTCACTATCCCCGACATGCTGCTGATCGAATTCCAGCCGAAGGACATTCTCATGATGGCGACTGACGGATTGTATAATCCCCTCAGTTCCGGCCAGGGACTCCCGCAGTTGGTTGAAGTGATGCTTGCCGGCAAGGATTTGAAGCCGGTTGCCGATCAATGCGCCCGGGCCAGTGGCGATGATGCCACATTGATCGAAGTTCAGTTCCCGGATGCCGGTACGGACAAACCACCGCTATTTGCGGCTGACCGGATCCAGTTGATTTCAGAGATGCCTATCAGCAAATATTTCGATTACGCCCAGCAAAGTCACGTGGCAGCACTTTGCCAGGTGGAGGAATACCAGGCGGGATCAGTCGTGGTTCAGGAAGGAACAGAAGGCGAGACCCTTTATATTGTTGCTAAGGGCACACTCGAAATTCTCATCAAAGGGCAATTCATCGCCTACAAAAAGCCCGGTGAATTCATCGGTGAGGTGACCCTCATTCAACAGGGTAAACGCACTGCGACAGCAGTATCAAAAGAGGATGTGGTCCTTCTGTCCCTGAAACGGCAGGACCTGTACGATTCCTTTAAAAACGACCTGGAATTCGAAAGGAACTTTTACAAGGGTCTCCTCGACATGGTGCTCGATCGCTTGATCATCCAAGGTCGTGAGATCGCTAAAATGAAGAGCGTTTGACATTGACTGGGCCTTCGGGTTCGGGTAGTGTCGAACTTACCCTTTTTTTCTGTGATGCGGCCGTGGTGGAATTGGTAGACACGTACGTTTGAGGGGCGTATACCGAGAGGTGTGCTGGTTCAAGTCCAGTCGGCCGCACCATTTTCCGAATTCATTCGAATTCGAAACGGATTCCAAAAAGATAAAAGACAGCGTCTCGACTGAAGACCGTGTTCTGGAAGGCTGTGCTTTGCACTTCCGCAGTCAGGTAAGCACGGGTCATTCCGAGGCTCTGGAAAGCCTCTTTTGCCGTATCGCGATCGATCCACCCGAGATTGAGCAAGAGCCCTGCAGAGAAGCTGATTCCGCTTCCCGTCGCATAGGGTGCCACCGGGAATGCCGACTTGAGCCGATAGTAGTCCCAGGAAAGGGCGACAGTCGGAACCAAGGGCTGGTTCTTCATGAGCTTCAGCTGATAGCGTAAGGTGGCTCCGAGCATCAGATTGAGCGGATCACTCACCGTACCGACTACCGGAGACTTGAGATTCAAAATGGCGAATTGAGGCCCCACTGAAAACAATCCCAGGGTCTGCCAAGGGATGATCCAGTCTCCGGTGATCTGAAAAAGGTCGCCCTGAGCCGATGAAGAAGGAAAGTCATCTAGCCCGGTCCTCAATCCGACCGACCAAGTGCTTTTCGCAATCCGGTACCATGGTTCACCGGTAATGTAGTCGGGACGGTCGATGATATAATCCGGATCGACCTCTTCCGCCAAGGCCCGGTCGGACAGGGTGACAAGCGCCAACAAAATCGGAATCAGGAGCACCTGCAGCGAACGTATCAAGCCTTTCCAGTTTGTCTTCTCCCGGGGGGGGATGTCAAACTGAAGTGTTGATTTCCCGTACTTCTTTCGGCAACCTTGAGGGCTCATGGATACAGAACAGTTCAAGAATGTGGGGCGTAACGACCCTTGCCCATGCGGCAGCGGGAAGAAGTTCAAAAAATGTCATGCTGAGAGCGTTGAGTGGAAGGGGAATGCCCAGGCCACCGCTCCCGCGGAAGAGTCAGCCAGTGCTCCGGAAGCTCCCCAGTTCGATCCTTCCAAAATGGATCTGAACTGGTTGGCCGAGTTCAGTGCTGCCATCCAGCGCTTGCCTAAGGGGCAATTGCAGCAGCTTCAGGCATTGATGCAAAAAGGGATGATGGGCAAGGACGTGACTCGCGAACTTGAAGATCTCCAACGCCGTCTTCCGCCTTCGGTCCAGGAGCTTCTGAAAAAATCGCCACAGCTCGATCAACAACTCGAGAACGCGGCCCATTCAGACGGCAATCCAGCGGATCTTTCCAGCGAGCAGAAGGAAAAGCTCCAGGAAATCCAGAAGAACAACGAGAAAGCAGGTCTTTCCCGCCTCTGGAATCGTTTCAGAAAAAAATAACTCACCGGTAACGACATCATGACTTTCGAAAAATGGCTCTCTACTCTGGACGCTAGCATTCCCGCGCAATCCGCACATGCGGTCCTCGCGCTCAAGGCAGAAGGCGCAACGGTTCCCTTCATCGCGCGATATCGGAAGGAAGTCACCGGGAACCTCGACGAGGTCAAGATCCAGAAGGTGATGGACCTGAAGGAAGAGTGGGACGAGGTCCTGAATCGCCAGTCTTACATCGTCTCTGAAGTTGAAAAGCAGGGCAAACTGACTGACGAGCTCAAGACCCGGATCCTGGGTTGTTTCGATAGAAACCTGCTCGAGGATCTTTATCTTCCTTACAAACAGAAAAGAAAGAGCAAGGCAACGCTCGCCAAAGAAGCGGGATTGCAGCCTTTGGCCGATTGGATTTGGGATGTCGGCCGCGGCACGGCCGTTCCGGAGGCCGGACAGACGCTCGAGCTTTGGGCGTTTACCTTCCGTAGTGAGGAAAAGGGGTTCAAGGATGCCGATAGTGCGATCGCTGGAGCGACCGATATCCTGATCGAGAGACTGAGTGAGGATCTGGGGCTCCGGCAGTTCGTCCGGGAGGCTTTCCAGAAACGCGGTTTCATGAAGACTCTGAAGGGCGACAAAGTGAAGCCCAATTCTAAGTATCAGAATTATTTTGAGTACGAGGAGAAGTTATCCTCCTTGCTCGAGCCGAGGTCGTCTCATCGATATCTCGCTGTGCGCAGGGGATGGATCGAAGAAGAGCTGTCGATCTCCCTCGGCGGTGGCAAGTCGGACAATTTGTTCGATACGGATCTTCTTCAGCATTTTCAAAGCGCGGCGGGTGCCGCCCATGATTCGATGGTGAGGCCGGTTCTTGAGAAGGCCGCGCGTATCGCTCTGAAGGCGCACGTGATCCCGAGCATCGAGAATGAACTTCACAAGCAATTGAAGGACGTGGCCGATCAGATGGCGATTCAGGTGTTTTCCGAGAACGTCCGGAAGATCCTGCTCGCACCTCCTTACGGACCGAAACCCGTGCTGGGAGTGGATCCCGGAATCCGGACCGGGTGCAAATTGGCTGTGATTGATGGCTCCGGGAAGTTTCTTGCGGAAACCGTAATCCGTCTCCAGTCGGAAGGTGAAAAGAACCAAGCCAAGGCGTTTTTGACCGCCGTCGCCTCGAGCGGGCAGATCAGTTCCATCGTAGTCGGGAATGGTACCGCCGGGCGTGAAACCGAGGCATACATCCGTCAAGTTTTGAAAGACGCCGGGATCCAGATGCCGGTGGTGATGGTGAGTGAGGCCGGGGCCTCGGTTTACAGTGCCAGTGCGGTCGCCCGGGAAGAGTTTCCGGATCTGGACGTTACGGTCCGGGGTGCGATTTCAATCGCCCGTCGATTCCAGGATCCCCTGGCCGAGTTGGTGAAGATCGATCCGAAGAGTATCGGAGTGGGACAGTACCAGCACGATGTTTCGCAAACCAGTTTGAAGCGCGCACTCGAACAAGTGATGGATTCTTGCGTGAACGCGGTCGGAGTGAATGTGAACACCGGTTCGGTTTACCTTCTTTCGCGCGTTTCCGGCATTGGAGAGGGGCTCGCCAAGGCGATTGTCGAGTACCGTGAATCCAAGGGCTTGTTCAAATCCCGTGAGGATCTGAATGATGTTCCCCGCTTCAGTAAAAAGACCTTCGAGTTAGCGGCCGGATTCCTGCGGATCCCCGAGAGCGGTAATCCGCTCGACAATACTGGGGTTCACCCCGAACGTTACGCCGACCTCGAAGCCATGGCAAAATCGAATGGAAAGAGTGTTTCCGATTTTGTCGGTTCCGGTGCCAAGCAGCTTCTCAAGGTTCCCGAAGCCAAAGCGAAACTGGGAGAGTTCACTCTGAAAGACATTGTTTCCGAGCTCGAAAAGCCCGGAAGAGATCCCCGGGATGTCTTTGTTCCGGTTCAATTCAGGGATGACTTGACCGAGTTGAAAGACGTCAGAGCGGGGATGGTTTGTCCCGGTGTGGTGACGAACGTCACCAATTTCGGCGCTTTCGTAGACATCGGGGTGCACCAGGACGGCTTGGTCCACATTTCCCAGTTGGGGCAGAAGTTTGTCACAGATCCGAGCCAGGTGGTCAGTCCCGGCGACAAGGTCACGGTTCGCGTTCTCGAAGTGAATCTCGAGAAATCCCAGATGTCCCTCACCATGCGAATGGATGAAAAGCCCGCCAGGCCCTCCTCGCAGGAATCCAAACCTCTGGTGGTGAGCTATGCCGGCGACAAGAAAAGCGCTTCGGCCGGGGCTGGGGGGAAGACCTTCACTCCCAAGTCACCCGATGCCCGCCCTCGGCCGCGGGCCGAGTCTTCTGGAGGTTCGAGAGGTTTTTCTTCGGATAAGCCGGGTCAGGCCTTCAACAATCCCTTCGCGGGCTTGGCATCCCTCAAGGGTGCTTTGAAGAAATGATCATTTTTTGATCAGGTCGCATTTTGCGTAAATCACATGCTGGTGACGGGTTTCGAAGAAGCCCATGGCCCGGATGGCTTTGGTTTGCGCTTTTTCGATCGCGGCATTGTGAAACTCGAAAATCAATCCGCAGTCCAAGCAAACGATATGATCGTGATGCTCGGACTCGGTTCTTTCATAGAGGGTGACACCGGAACGGCTCTCCAGCGTTTCCTGGAGAAGCCCGGCCTCGCACAAGGTCTTCACGTTCCGATAGACCGTGGCCGGACTGATTTCGGGATGGCTTTTCCGGACTTCGCGAACCAGCTCCTGGATTTCAAAATGACTGTCGTGTGAAAGCGCGATCGAAGCGATTTTTCTCCTCTGATCGGTCAGACGAAGGCTTTTCTCCCTTAAAAAGACGGTCAAAATTGTTTCCCAGGAATCGAGTGATTCGCCTGTGGGCGCAGGTTCCTGGACTTTTTTTCTTCCGCACGGGGCAGTTTTCAACATGGATCCATTCTCGGACAAGGATCCGATTCCAGTCAATGGATGTTGAAAAATGGCGGTTTCCAGCCGGAAAACAATCAGTTTTGATTTTTCCGGGCGGGTGTCACCTCGACCTGCTAGCGCTCGGACCCGATTTCTGCCCGAAAAAATGAGGATTTATGAAAAAAACCGTTTGCCAAACGTCAAAAAAACAATACTCTAGGACCTATTGGAGGATCTTTTTAATGAAAAAGAATAAGAAAACAACTAAAGCAACGACCAAAACTGCAGCTAAAAAAACCGTGAAGACCATGAAGAAGAACACCAAGTTCTCCATGATCACTGAGCTCCACGAAGCCCTGATTGCCATCTCTACCGCTGGCAAGAACGGCCAAGTGAAGATCAAGCGCTCTGACCTCAAGAACGCCGTTGAAGGCGCATTCCTGAACGGTGCAAAGAAAGCCGCTTCCGGCGAGCGCGTCCGTTTCCCTGTGATCGGCGTGCTGGCCCGTCGTGACGTCAAAGGCCGTAAGGCTGGAAAAGGCACCAACCCTTTCACCGGTGAAGAAATCATGGTGAAGGCTCGTCCCGAGTCCAAAAAGCCTCGCTGGTCTTTCCCTAAGAGCATGAAAGAAACTTTCGCTGACAAGAAAAACTGGTAATCCGGTTCTGTCAGGATGAAGTGAAAGGCCCCGTTCCTCCTTGGAACGGGGCCTTTTTGCATGGGGATTCAACCAAAATCATGGACTAGAATAGTGCTTGTTCGCGACAGGATTCCCGTTAAACTGTGAGAAGAGGGGTGTCTATGTCTGGACGGATACACTGGGTGGTTTTGGGTGGCTTCATGGTTCTGTTCGCGGGATGCGCGAAGCAAGGGTCGGTTTTGTCCCAGGTCGCTGGGAATGCCGCAACCTCTGTTTCGGGCGGTGGTGTCTCGGCCGGAAGCGCTTGTAGCTCTGCATCGAATCCATTGGTCACCTACTATTCTGGACTGTCGAGTTGTACCTCTGTTTGGGGCTCTGGAAACTGTAGCCTCGTGATTGTGGCGTACAACGGGGCCAATTACTCCTGTTATACCAAGACCGTACCAGTGGCTGGGGGAACCACCTCAGGAAGCGGTTCGGGTTCAACCACTCTCTCTGTCACACCAAGTGCCGCCCAGAGTCTCGGTAATGTGACCGTTGCCGCTTTGTCCGGATCCACGGCCACCTACACGGTTAGCAACACCAGCGCTTCGGTTTCAGCAACGGGTTGTACTTATTCCCTCAGTAATCCGAGTGTCTTCACCGTCTCATCGAACAATTGCGGGTCCACGATCGCTGCGAGCGGATCCTGCACGATCGGGGTTCGAGGGACTCCTCTCTCTGTGAACACCTTCACGACCAACTTGAATATTGGTTGTTCGAATTCGGGAACAGGGATTTCCCGTCAGATTTCGGTAACCGGTGTGGTCGGAAGCGGGGGAACCACGACTTCTGGATCCGGTAGTGGGTCTGGATCCGGAGTGAGTAGTGCGCCCTCGCTTTCAGTTTCTCCAAGTACCGGGACCTCCTTGGGGCTGGTCACTGTTTATAGCGAGTCTTCAGCCGCAAACTTCACCTTTTCCAATTCGGGAACGGCTTCTGCTACCGGTTGTACGGTGGGCATGTCGCCCGTCAGTGTCTTTATTTTGGGCTCTTCTTGCGGGAGTTCACTGGCTGCAGGGGCATCCTGTTCGGTTTCCGTTACGGGAATTCCCGCTTCGGCAATGAGCTATTCGACCACCTTGACCTTCGAGTGTGCCAATGGTGGGCCGTTCAACCGGTCGATTTCACTGATCGGTTACAGTAGCGGGGGCACCACGACCACGACTGGTGGAGGAGGCGGAACCGGCTCGGGCTGCTTCATTGCCGGAACCCGGGTTGAAATGGCTGATGGTTCGCTCAAGGCGATTGAAGAAATCCGGATCGGTGACCGCGTGCGCGGTGCCAGCGGTAAAGTCAATTCGGTGACGAAGCTCTTCAAGATCCCTCATCGCGGCTTGAAGTACGGATTCAATGGGGGCAAGGCCTTCTTTACCGATTCGCATCCTTTCTTGAGTGATCGTGGCTGGCGTTCACTGAACCCGGTTCTGAGCTCGAAGGAGAGCCCGGGATTGGCGGTTTTGAATATGAATCCGAGTGATGTGCTGATGACCCGGGACGGTAGTTTCCGGATTCATCGGATCGATTCGGTGATGAATTCCGAAACCGTCTATAATTTCACCACCGACGGAGACCACAGCTACATTGCTGACGGCTACAAGGTGCATAACGTCCAGAATAAACCCACAACGAGCGGGACAACGAGCGGGTCGGGTCCAGGTATTGGTTCATCTATCAATTGAATCTTAGGGGGGTCACAGAGCCCCCCTCAAGATCTTCTCTGACTCTTCCGAACTGAGAAAAACGGAGTCTGGTACTCCGAGGAGGCTCGTTTGGATAAAAAGCTCGTTCCAGGGCGTAAGCGCTTACTGATCAACCCAGGTTTCCAGTTCCGGTTTATGGTCTGGATGAGTGCTTTGGCCATCGGGGTGATTGCCGTCATGCACTTGGCGCATCAGTGGTTCTTTTATCAACTGAGGGAACAGGCCCGGGTTGCAGGTCTTGAGGCGGACCATGTCTTCTACCGGTTCATCGAATCACGACAGACTGAATTGGATGCGATCACCGTGCTCAGTTTCATTGCTGTAGTGGGGGTGGTTTCAGTGGTCGGGTTGGTGCTCTCCCATAAAATCGCGGGGCCCATGTACCGATTGAGGGTGCATCTTGAGGAGTTTGCAAGCACTCGGAGTCCACGGCCCTTGAAGTTCAGGGATGGAGACTTCTTTACTGAGATTCCGGATGCTTACAATTTGCAGTTCAAGCAGGACCACGATGCTCCATCAGGGGATGTATCGGCAGGATGAGCTTCACCAAAGTTTTCGGAGTACTGGCGTTTCTTGGGATTTTCGGAGGGTTTCATTACCTTCTGAATTCGGATCGCCATGCTCCGTCGAACACACCAGAAGAGGACCGTAGGGTCATTCAGGAAATGGCGGTGTTCATCCAAGGTCATCCAGAGATGGTCGTCGAAAACCGTAATGTCAGTGACTCCCGGGTTGAACCCAGAGCCCATGCAGAGGATCGGGCGGACTCTCCGGCTCCGGGGATTCGTGATCCCGAGGTTCTCGGGATCGGGCTCAATCGTCAGACGATTGAAAAGCTCTCTACGCCAGAAGGTGTCGCCGATGTCCAATTCAGGATGAGCAGGAACCCCATGGTAGCCCTGAATGAGCTCAAGCAGGCGTGGAAAATCCTGGATCCGTCCGACACCGAACGGCGTGAGGCCTTGCAAGAGTTGACGGTCGCCTTCCGGAGACTACAGAATGACCCCGAACTCGATGTGTCTCTGGTGGAGGAGATCAAGCGGGTGAGCCGTGAGTCGGAGGTTACGGATTCCCGACTCGAGTATGTGGGCAGGACCTTGCAAAGGCATTTGAATTCCGAAAACAATGAAGAGCGCCTGAGCGAGCAATTGCAGGCCTTGGGCATCCCCCGTGTGGTGGTCGAAAATCGGGACCCGGGTCGGGCTCCCGCATCGACAGAACCGGGCAAGTAATTTCTTGACATAACGCGTCGTCTTCAGGTACTCCGTCACGCATGAAGTTCACGCTCGCTTGGGTCGGTTTCCTCACATTGGTTTCGTCTATGGCATGGGCCAGTGGGGCGGATTGGAATCAGAAGGCACTGGGTGCAATAGATTCGATTTGTGCCGATACCTGGTGCTCGGGAGATTTCAATTACCGTTTTGACTCTCTGAAATGTGATTTTGAACGTGCGACCTGTGTGCTCCGGTATCGGTCTGGAGAATGGCCGGCAGAAGGCGCGGTCATGCGCTTCTCCCGCTCGGGGCGCTGCCAGTTGAAGGGAATCCGATCCCCGTCAGACTTGATCGAGGATGCAGTCTGGGTTCGCCTGAAGGACGCTCCCTATGAGCAGATCACGAATTGTCTTCCTTGATGGATGGATTGCAGGGATGTGCCCGGAGTGTCTCCAGTAGACGGTCCAGCATTTCCGGGGTGACTTCTCCTGAAGGATTCGCGCGGATCTCAGATTCGAGCAATGGGATGTCAGCTTGATGGAGAGCACGGTAATTGCCGCGTCCGTCTTTCCATCCGTTTCCCCACTTCCGCTTCTCGATCT
Source organism: Bdellovibrio sp. ZAP7 (assembly GCA_945874535.1). Classification (GTDB taxonomy): domain Bacteria; phylum Bdellovibrionota; class UBA1018; order UBA1018; family CAIMNF01; genus CAIMNF01. The sequence goes on along the minus strand of CAMCGZ010000004.1, from coordinate 93,658 downwards.
TGAAGGGCGAGGCCGCTCCTAAACGGATACCGAGGTACATCAATCGAGCGATACCCGGTGCACCTGAGTCCCGGATGCACTGGTAGATCCTCCGGTCAGCCTCACGACGCGCATCCCGGCATCCTCCCGCCCAAAAGTGGAGATCGTGTTCGACACAACAGTGCTTCCACAGTGAGGGTTCATTTCGAGTCCCCTCAGGAAATCCCGTGCAGAAGTCGGTCTCGAAAGGTCGAGTGGGACTCTCTTGTCCGGCATGACCCCAGGATCCAATGAGGAATAGAAACAGAGCGATCACGCGCGGTACACTCTCAGTTTTTTCGGGTAAGCCCGGAATTCCAATACCGGACTCCGGATCAGGATCTCACCATCTCCGAATACGGTGAGGGGCGCACCATTCAAAGACTCGATCCGGATTCGTTCCGTCTTGTAAGTGATGAAGCTCGAATCGATTTTCCCGAACTTCATCGAGCTCAAGCCCCGAAGAGTGTTGAACCCGCAAACTCCTGGATGAATGAGCACAGTGAAGCTGTCAGCGTGTTTGTTTTGGCCGGGGGCAACCTTGAGATTTCCGGCCAGATTTTCTTGATTGCAGATCATGAGCGAGGACAAGGTCAGCTCTTCGCTCTGGCCATCACGGGTGATCCTGACCTGGAGTCCCTTGCCCCAGTTCTTCAGGATATTTTTCAGTGCGAGCGCCGAATAAATCTCGCAATTCATACGCTGAGAGGCCTTCTTGAACAAGCGATGGCGGGCTCTCAGATCATTGTATTCCTCACACAGTTCAGCACCAATGCCGATTCCTGAAATGGTCGAGAAGGGGATTCCATTCACTTCAAGAACCCGGACCTCTTCAATCGATTCAGACTCGAGCAGGGATCCGAGCTGACTCCGGCAACCGGTGATTCCCTGATCCAGGGCCAGGTCATTGGCAGTACCGGCAGGGAAGGGGTAAAGCGGGATGCCGTTCTCAATCAGGCCACGGAGTGCGTAGGTCTGGGTTCCGTCTCCACCGAAAACCACCGCAGCCCGGGTCCGGGTGGGATCAAGCTCCGAGCAGGCACGGGCGAGGTCGATCGAGCTCTTCGGGAGGTTCTTTCGAACTCTGAGTCCGGAGAGGCTTGCGGCTGCAGCGTCGGCGACCTGGGGGGCCTCTCCCGATCCGGACTCCTGATTGATGAAGAAAGCGATCTCGTCACGCATGGCTGACGGATTCTATCAGGTATTATTCATCTTGGCAAGCTCTGAATGAAAGGAAGTCCGGTAGGGGACTTCAACCGATTTCAATGAGATCAGGACCGGGAGGGGATCTTGGAGAGGAGCCACTTGAGGTGGAGCCCCAAAAACAGCATCCCGAAACTGCCGATAACGTGCCAAATGGCGTGTCCATGCAGGAACAGGTTCTCGGGCTCACACCAGATCCGCTTCAAATCGAGTTGGGAGAAGATCTGAGCGATCACCATCAGGGTCAATGCCACCCAATAATGGCGGTATTGGCCGAGTCGCTTTTCTTTGAATCCAGCCACCAGATCCAAAGCAGCCAAGGGGATCACATTCAGGATCACGGTGTGCTGGACGGCGATGTCCATGATGTCAAAGACCATGAAGAGAGCCAGATTCGCACTCAACACAAACCAAAAATGGGCCAGCAATGTGCGGGGGTCTTTCCCGGCAACCCGTCTCCAGTGGAAAGCGATGACAAAACTGGTCATCAAATACATTCCGATGAAATCAAAAAACTGGCTCAGGTAATTGTTCGTGGAATGATAGGTGAAGGAGAAAAGCCCCATCATGAAAACAGCCCAACCGAAATAGGAAAGGGTCTTTTCTTTGGTTCCTTGTAGCCGTTGCATCACGATGGCGCCTACCACCAAAAACCCCAGATTCGACCATGCATTCGCCGGCTCATTGATGATCGAGCAGCGGGTGGGTTCACACCAGTTCACGTTTGCGGGTTGGTAAGCCTGTTGAGCCTCATACCAGGGACAACCCGGCTGAATGGTGAACTCGCGTTTGGCATTTGTGTAAAGAGAATCCATGCTGAAACCCTAAGCCCTTCGAATTCGGAATTCAAAGTGAAAATGCAGGGCGCATCACTCGGATTCGAGAGCATCGCGGATTTCAAGCTTTGAAATGATGCGTGCGGGAATCACTCCGGCCAGAATACCGACTCCGAGACCGAAACCGACGGTCCGGAACAGGGCTTCGGGGGGTGCTGAGAACTGCAGGACCCAGCCGAGGAGTGAGGAAACGGTTCCCATGATCCAAAAATAAGTCCCGAACACCCCGATGGCCACAGCTGCGATGCCTCCGGCCAAACCTTGAATGAGTCCTTCCCCGATGATCATGTTCACCAGCTGTGCCCTGGTCATTCCGATGGATCTCAATATTCCCATTTCACGGCGTCTCTCAAGAATCGAGATCAGCAAGGTATTGAACAGTCCGAACAGGCCCACCAGTAAGGCAGAGGCTTCGATCGCCCGGGTGTAGGCGAAACTCTGATCCACCATGGCCCGGGCCTCTTGGGCGAGTTCGGTATTCAGCGTGGCCATCAGGCCCTTTTGCTTACCGAGAGTGGAATCCAGGGCGGCGCGGACATCTGCCGGGTTCACCCCCGGAAGGACGGTGACAAAAAATCCCGAGATCAGCGGGTCTTTCCAGAAACGCCGGTAAAGATCCCGGTTCAGATAAAACACCCCCTCGGGATTGGTGAACTCGGCGACCACCCCTTCGATTCGGAATTTCCGGATCCCGGTGGGTGTGGGCAGATCGATTTCATCTCCTGGGCGTTTTTTGAATTTGAGGACGAAATTCTGAGAAACCAGAATCGAATTTTGGGAGGAATCAAAGAATTTACCGAAAACCTCTTCCGGGTTCCCTTCAGTAAGATCAAAGATGCGGTTCCCGACCCTTGGATGAGGACGATCAAAGGCTTTGAGAGCCAGCGTGTGGCCGTCATAACGTTGTTTGACGTAACGGAGGCCAGTGGCGCCACCGTTGCTGGCATGATCCACTCCCGGGAGGGATTCGATTTCTGACTTGAGCCCTTCATCCAGCGGCTGGACCTGGAAAGAAAGAATTTTTCCACTGGAAGAAATCACTAGGTCGGCTGCGAGTGTTTTGTCGAACCAAAGGTTGAGGCTGTGCTTGATGCTCCGGTTGGTGAGGGCCAGAACGATCACCAGCATGAGTCCGGTCATCATCACCATGATGTTTCCTCCGGTCCTCCGGGGATTCCGGAGGAGTTGATCCGCCCCCAGTCTGATGGAAGGCGAAGGAACGAAAGCCCGGATCAGCCGGATGAAAGACCTGACCAGTGCCGGACTGGTCAGTATGGCCCCTAACATCAGCAGAAGGGGATTGATGGATCTGAACCAGGCCTGGTGATTGCTCCACCCGAACAGGGCATCGAGCATGATCAATGACAGGAAGCCGGATCCGAGCCAGGGGAGGAGTGGATGGGTGAGGGGAATGCCTGCGGGCGCACCCTTGACGGCTTCGAGGGGCTGGATCTTGAGAGCTGCGCGACCCGAGATCAGCGTGGCAAAAAGTGCGACTCCGGCTCCGAGTCCCACCCCCTTCATCCATTGAGGCCATCCGATCGACAGTCGATCGAGATGGATGGGAATCAGGTATTGGAGAGAAAGCGCTCCGGTCATGAGACTGGAGGTTTTCTCGGCGACAAACTTGCCCAAAATCACCCCGGCAAAAGAACCGATCAGTCCGAGCACAGCCGATTCCAAAACCAGGATGAGCAAAAGGGACACGGTTGGAGCCCCGAGCGCTCGGAGGATACCGAATTCCTTCCTCCGTTCGGCGATGGCAATCGTGGTTGTATTCATCACTAAAAACAAACCGACCAGCAGTGCCAGAAGACCGAGAAACTGAAGAAGGGCTTGATAGTTCTCAACCAGGCGCCTCATCCCGTCCGCTTGTGTGGCGGGGCTTTCTACCTCGAGGCCGGGTTCGAATCGGTTTTTCAAAGCCTCCCGGACACGGTCGATCGGTAAGCCCTCCCGTGGGATGATATCGATCCGGTCGATCTTCCCGTTTTTACCGAACTGGAATCGGGCCCCGTCGATATCCATAATACCGAGATTGCCTCCGTAAGCCTTCGCCGGTCCCTCCGGCTCAAGGAGTCCGCGGACGGTGAAGCTCCGTGATCCGTGAGCGGTTGCCAGACGGATGCGATCTCCTTTTTTGATTTTGTGGCGGTCCGCGTAAGTTCGCGTCAGGATCAGACTGTCGGGTTGATTGAGGAACGTCAACGGATCATCGAGCAGGTTGCGCGAGTCCGCTTGATAGGCCCTGACCGAGCTTTCCTTCAGTAAATCGATTCCGAGAATGGTCAAGGTTTCGGTCTTGTGCCCGGTTCCCGAATAGACCCGGGTCTCGACCAGAGGGACTGCTGATCCGACTTCTGGAAGCTTTGCGGCATCTTCGAGGACAGACTCGTCAAACCCGTTTTCTCCTCCTTGAATGGACAGTTGAGCTTTACCGCTCAAAGCTTCGATTCCTGAACGGAAACTGAGGAGCGTAGAGTGATTGACGATGTCGATGGAAGTATACAGTGCCACCCCGAGTGCCACACTGAACAGGGTCAGGAGAGAACGGAAAGGTCTTACGCGGATCTGGCGCAAGCAAAGAAGCAAAAGTCCCGACATTTGCTCATATTTTCAGGTTTGGACTTGCCGGTCAATGCTCTATTCTGTCGTGAGTGGGGAGCCAATATTTCCGAGAATTGAATTACACCCTGACCAACGAGGACAGCCTCCTGGAACGCAATATTCTTCCTGAGCCCTGCACTCATGCGTGGGTCGTTTGCGGGAGTGGTGGACGTGTGTTGCCCCTGTTGAAGAACGGACTGCGTCGTCTGGCCGTGGTCGACCTGTCCGCCCCCCAACTCGCTTTATGCGATCTCCGTTTGTCCTTATTGCGTGTGCTCGATCACCCGGACTATCTCGGGTTTTTCTCTTATCCTGGAGGTTCCGAAGTCTCACCCCAGGACCGGGAATCCATCTTCATGGATCTAAAACTTAGACCCTCCAGTCGTCGTTATCTCGAGGCCCGATTGAAGTCTGCCGGATTTCGCTCGCCTCTACTGGAGGGGCGTTGGGAGCGTACATTTATCGGCTTTTCAAAACTCGCCCGGCTGATGTTGGGTGCCGGAAGGATCGAAAGACTCTTCGCCTGTACAAATGTTTCCGAGCAGGAGGAGTTGGTGCGCCGAGAGTGGAGTGGTTTGCCGTGGAAGGCCCTGATCGCCTTGGCCGGCAATGCCCGAACCTTCAATTCGCTACTTTATTCGGGCGATTTTCCGGTCAACAATACCGGAGTCGGTTACGTGACTTACTACCAACGCGCTTTCGACAGACTCTTCGCTCAAGGGCTCGCTCGAGATAACTTTTTCCTGCAGCTCACTTTGCTCGGAGAACTCCGATTTTCATCCGGGCTTCCACCTGAAGCCGATCCCGTGATTTACCGGGAAGCCCGACAAGCTTTAAGCGGAATCGAGCTCGAATGGATCGAAGGGGATCTGGTCAGCGGGCTCGAGCGGGCCAAAGGGGTCGACTTTGTCTCGTTCTCGAACGTCGCCTCTTATTTCAATCCGCCGGTCGAACAGGAATTTCTTCAAAGAATAGGGAAGGGGCTCCTTCCAGGAGCCCGTGTAGTCTTGCGTCACTACCTGCACCGGCCTGAAGGCCTGGTCAGGCAGGGCTTTCAAGACATCACTTCTGCATTCCGTGAATCGATCGCTCTGGAAAGGATGCAAATGTACGAAGTTGAAGTTCTTGAGAGGTTGCCGGCATGATACCCGTGCTGGTCCCCGGACTGCCTTGGATCGGGAATTTACATCAATACCGTCTCGACAAGGTCGGTTTTTTGCAACGTCTTCGGGAGCGTTATGGAGATGTGGTGCGCTTCAGATTGGGGCCGCACACACTGGTCCTGGTCGCCCATCCAGAGGACATTCACCGTGTGGAAATGAAGAATGCCAGGAATTATGTGAAGGCCACCAATTTCCGTGCGGTCGTGGGTGACGGCATCTTCATGAGTGAGGGCGAGAAGTGGAAGAAACAGAGGCGCCTCATCGCACCCACTTTCCACCAGGGCAGTCTGCTCAAGATGGTGGATGACATGAATCGAAAGATCGGTCTCACCCTTGATGCAATGCTTGAAGCCGATCACCGTCCGGTCGAGATGAGCGAGTCCATGAAACGGCTCGCTTTTGAAATTGTCTGTGAGGCTGTGTTCGGCACTGAAAGCACCGGTGACTTCACATCGCTCCGTCAGGCCATGGTTTATATCAATCGTTACCTGACCCGGCGCTTCGGTGCTTTGCTGCCTGTACCCATGTCCTTTCCGACCCCCTCCAATCTTAAATTCCACCGGGCCCTGAGAACCATCGACCGGACGGTTTGGAGTTTGATCGGGCAAAAAACAGCTCAGTCCCAATCCGGAGAGGCGGGCGATGACCTTCTGACCAAGATGATGCAGGCGCGGGACCCCGAGACGGGTGAGGGGATGGATTCGGCACAACTCCGCGACGAGGCGGTTTCCATGATGCTCGCAGGGTTCGAAACCACCGGGCATCTCATCCCGTGGATTTTGCATGAGCTGTCGATTCATCCGGAACACCAGCAACGACTGTTTACCGAGATCGAACGGAGTGTCGGACAGCGCGTCCCGGGAGCCGAAGAGGCCATGGGGATGCCGTTTTTGAGTGCAGTCGTGGATGAATCCCTCCGCTTGCATCCACCGGTTTGGGCCTGGACCAAGAGGGCGCTCGAGGACGACGAGATACGGGGACACCGGATCCGGGCCGGATCGATCTTGTATCTTTCACCCTACCTGACTCACCGTCATCCGGGCTTCTGGGATCGCCCCGGGGAATTCGATCCGGATCGATGGACATCCGAACTCAGAGAGAAAAACAAGCTCGCATTTTTTCCGTTCGGCATGGGTCCGAGGACCTGTGTGGGGCGGCACTTCGCTCTCCTCGAAATCAAACTGATTCTGATCCGCATGCTCCAGGCCTGGAAACTTGAACCCGTTCCGGGGCGCAGCTCGGAGGGAGACTTCCAGATCACGTTGGGCATGAAACAACCCTTGATGCTTCGATTGATCCGGCGGTCAGGATGAGGAATCTCGGATGAGCCTGCACGGGAATACCATGGAGTTGCTTTGGGAGCGGGAGATCCCTCCGACAGCACCTGCCTTTTTCCCTCTCGATGGAGATCCAAGCGATTTCGGGACTTTGCTGGCTCTTGCAAGAAATGCAGAGAGAAATCTGGATCGTGCGGGCATCGGTCCCGGAGAGGGTGTACTTCTGGCCGACTCGGTGTCGGTGGAGTTTTATGCAACGGTCATGGCCCTGCTCAGTCGTGGAGTGACGGTATTGCTGGTAGAGCCGTTTTTACCACTTTCCGAAATCGATTCCATCGTCTCAAAGATGAAACCCCGACTTTTTCTTGCTTCAGTCATGGGGAGAATTTGGGGTTTGCGATCTGCCGCGATCCGGAGAGTTCCGACTTGGAGTTCCGCTCGCTCTCTCTGTTCGGGCCCAGTGGATTCGAGCAGCCGGAAGAGACTTCAATCGATGGCGGTGCCGGGCGACCATCCTGGGGTGATCACTTTCACCAGCGGAACCACGGGGCGCTCAAAAGGAGTGGTCAGGACCCACGAGGGACTGAGTGCTCAGAACCGGGCCATCCGGATTTCGGGTGGGTTCGAGCAATTTCAGAAACCCGATTTAGCTATCTTTGCAAATTTGGTCCTGGCCAATCTCGGTATGGGCAGAGGAACGGTTTTTGTCCCTTCCCGCTGGAAGGCACGGCATCTGAATCGGCTCGCGCATCTTCCTCCGATGTGGCGCCCGGAGACACTCAGTGCCGGGCCCGCGTTTCTGATTCGACTCATGGAGGCGGGTGTAGCCAGGGATTTGCGTTCGATCCATATCGGAGGGGCTTTGAGCGATTGCTGCGACTTGGAGAAAGCTTTCGATCACTTCGGTCCAGGAACCCGGTTTTTGCATGTATACGGGAGCAGTGAGGCAGAACCGGTAGCGTTCTCGGACGCCAGAGATGCCGTTCGTTTCAGTCGCGAAAAGGGATTTTTTCAAACTTTGTATCTAGGAAAACCCGCCCAAGGGATCGAAACCTCGGTCAGCTCCGAGGGTCTTTGGGTCACCGGTGACCATGTGTGCAAACGATACAGCGGAAATGACGATGAGGTTCTCCGGAATAAGCGGACTGACTCCACCGGAAGGGTCTGGCACTTCATGGGAGATCGGGTTGCAGAAGATGAAGCGGGATTTTGGTACCGTGGCCGGAGTTTCCAGTCGCCTTCCGAGTTCGAGCTCGAACAAAGCGTGTACCGTTTCATGGGTCACAGTGCCGCATTTATCGATCGGGAGCCGGGATCCGATCGCTTGATTCTGCGAGGCGAGGGGCTTCGATCCCGGACCCCGGAGCTCTTGCGGCAATTCGCTGAAATCCACTCTGTCATTGAAACCAGGATCGTCCGGGACCGGAGACACCGTTCCCGGATCGATCGAGGAGCAAGTCGATGAATTCACGTTGGTCAATTTATTTCAAGGAACGCTTTCCACTCATCCCGAACCTGTTGGTGGCCCTCGGTATCGTGGAGTCGGCCAGAAGGTGGTCCACAGTGCAAGGGAGCGAACCGAGAGGACCCTTGGCTTTCATGATCGCACTCATCGGTGGGATGCTGTTTCTCATGCAACTTCGCCTGATGGATGAGACCAAAGATTTTGAAAAAGACAAGATCGCGCATCCTGAGCGCCCCCTTCCGAGAGGTCTTTTCCGTCTGGATGAATTCAAAACTTTTGTGCGTCGATTCCAATGGTCGATGATTCTTTGGATGGGTGTCGCCGCGGTCGCAGGGGGAATTCAGGCGGCAATCCTTTTCGGGTTCGGAGTGTTCTACCTGCATCTCATGTTTGTGGAGTTCTATCTGGGCGATCGTTTGGCCCGGAGGCCTTTGTTGTACGCTATCCTTCACCAGATCATCATTTTTCCACTCGGTTACTTTGTTCTGGCTTGTTTTCACAGCCCCTGGAATGACCTCCGGGGCTTCTGGTTTTGCACGCTCCTGATTGGAGCCTTTTTCGGTTTTGAAGTGGGCCGTAAGCTCGATCCAGAGGCGCACCCGGTCCTTCGAACTTACTTGAGCGTATATGGAAAGGAAAAGACGGTATTCCTGCTCCTGGGGCTTCTTGGAATCTCCACTCATGCTGCAAGCACACTGGGCGTGGCCTCGGTACTGGGACCTCTTTACATCTTGATCTTGGCCGGTTCGAGCCTCCTCTGGTGGGCGCCATCCCGTTTTAAAATCATTGAAGGCCTGGTGACTCTGTATCTGCTCTTGGCACTCTGGAGTCTTCCCCTGCAACAGTGGATCGAGGGGTTTTCGTCATGAACAAGCGTTTACTCGATGTTCGAAACCTGGATTCGGATTTCAGGCTTTTCGGCGGTGGAAAAGCCGCGCAATTGGCGATTCTGACCCGAGCCGGAATTCCGGTTCCCGAATGGTTTTGTGTGCCGAGTCCGGTGTTCGACGAATACCTGGACCACCACGGGCTCCGGGATCGGGTTTCGGGACTCATCCCCGGAAAGGAGTCCGAAGAGCAAGTCGTACAATGGTTCACAGAGCACCCGCTTCTGCCGGCATTTGAGGCGGAGCTCGAGGGGCGTTTACGGGCGACCGGATGGCTGGACGAGGAACTCGCAGTCAGATCGAGCGGGCTCGATGAGGACTCGAAGGACCACTCCTTTGCCGGTTTGTTCTCGAGCTTTTTGTTTCAAAGAGGAATGTCCCAGGTGTCCTGTTCTATCAGGAGAGCTTGGGCCTCGGCTTTTTCTGAGCGTGGTCTTCGTTACCGTTTGGAACGTGGGATTCCCTCCGCTTTGCCCCGCATGGGGGTGGTGATTCAGAAGATGATCGATTCTGAACGTGCCGGTGTTTTGTTCACCCGTGATCCCTCGGCTCCTTTGGATCGGGAAGCCATGGTGATTGAGGCTGTTTACGGTCAGGGTGAGGGTTTGGTGGGAGGCGAGCTCGAATCCGATCACTTCCGCATCCATCGGGTGCAAGGAGATGTGCTCCTCCATCGTCCGGCGGAACACACGCATGAGCTCCGGAGGAAGGAAGGGGGTGGCCTGATCAAGCAAGCCATTCCGGCTGGAAAACTCCGCCCCAGGGTGCTTTCAATCGAAGAACTCGATGAGTTGCGTGTGACGGCATTGAAACTCGAACAATTAGCCGGGGGAACTCCCCAGGATATCGAATGGGCTTTGGCCGGGGGGACGTTGCATTTTCTGCAGATGCGACCGGTGACCTCGCTTCCACCCGAGTCTTTTTTCAATTCCAAAGTGAATGGAACCTCGGCAACGCTCTGGGATAACTCCAACATCATCGAGAGTTACAGTGGAGTGACCTCACCTTTCACTTTTTCGTATGCCAGCTATGCGTATTATCAGGTCTATCTCCAGTTCGCACGGATGATGAAGGTTCCTGAGAAGGTCCTCCAGGAGAACGATCAGCGACTCCAGAACATGCTCGGACTCATCCGTGGCCGGATCTATTACAATTTGATCAATTGGTACCGGCTACTCATGATCATGCCGGGTTCAGGGAATAATCCCGCCTTCATGGAAACAATGATGGGGGTGAAGAAGAGTCTTTCGAGTGAGCATCAACGGATATTCGATTTCGTGAAAGACCGACCCGATTATGGCATCGGACTCAAGCTCCAACTGATTGTCGTTTCTCTTCTGAGATTCTGGAGGAGTGCATCCATCATCCGTGAGTTCAAGACCCACTTCAATGCCATGTATGAGGCCGGAAGGAGAGAGAACTTCAGGGCTTGGTCGCTCCCGGAGCAGATCGATTACTTCCTGTACCTCAGGAGGGAGATCCTCCCTCGCTGGCAGGCGCCCATCGTGAATGATTTTCTCTGCATGGTTTTCTTCGGGGTCCTCAAGTCGCTCACATCAAAATGGGTCGAGTCCGGAGATGCGGGGGCCAGTCTTCAAAACGATTTGCTTTGCGGGCAAGGGGATCTCGAGAGCACCGAGCCCACAAAATGGTTGATGCGGATTGCCCGTGAAATAGACGAGGGGGATCCGGCATTCAGGAGTTTTTTCCTGGCTGGTTCCGCCGATGAAACATGGAAGGCCCTGCCGGAGAAAAATTCCGTGATTCATAAGCGATTCCTGGAGTTCCTCGATCGTTACGGGTTCCGTTGTGTCAACGAGCTCAAGTTCGAGGAGCGTGATTTGCATGACGATCCGGCGTTTGTTGTCGGAAATGTGGCCAGCTACGTCAGGATGAAGTCCTATTCGATTGAGGCCATGGAAATCCGCGAACGGCAGATCCGGGAGGGAGCCGAGCACAAGATCCGTTTAAAACTGTTCGGACCGAGACGATGGATCTACTTCTGGGTACTCGGGCATGCACGCACGGCAGTCCGGAATCGCGAAGATTTGCGGTTTGACCGTACCAAGAGTTACGGACTGGTCCGTCACCTCATGCGTGCGGTGGGTGGCAACTTTGTAAAGCTCGGTCTTTTGAACGACGAGTTCGAGGTGTTTTTCCTCACTGTCGAAGAAATCATCGCCTTTGTGGAAGGGCGTCTTCCGACCCATTCTCTTCGGGACTTGGTGAGTGTCCGAAAGCCTGCATTTGAAGAGTACAAGCGGACTCCATCCCCTCCGGATCGCTTCGTAACCTATGGTGCTGTCGGATTGTCCGAAGCCTATCCTTCCGTATTGGATGGGGGTGATCTCCTTCGGGAACTCGAGGCCAAGAATCAGGATCCGAACTTCCTTTACGGAACACCGTGCTGTCCGGGTGTTGTGGAGGGCGTGGTTCGGGTGGCTCATGAATTGAAAGATACCGAGAACCTTCAGGGTGAGATTCTGGTCACTTCCCGAACCGACCCCGGGTGGGTGCCACTGTATCCTTCTTGCTCGGGCTTATTGATCGAGCGCGGCTCCCTCCTTTCTCACTCCGCCGTGGTCGCCCGTGAATTGGGCCTTCCTACCATTGTCGGGATTTCGGGCGGCCTGATGAAGCGCCTGAAGACCGGACAAAGAGTGAGAGTCGACGCCGGAAAAGGGGAGATTCGCATCTTATGATCCGCGAAGTTCAGATCCAGGAGCTCGGAAGTCATTTTGCCAGAACGGAATTCGAAAAGAAAATTCTCGCATTTCCTTTCCAATTCGAGAGGGTTCACCTCATTGATGAGGGCGATGGGGCATCGGTTCCGGGCAGAGTGGCAGCAAGCGTCTCTTTGAGAGATCCCGAGTCGGGTTACATCGGTTTCTTCGACTTTGATCCGTCTTTACCGGATGCGGAGTCGCGTGCGCTGGCTCTTTTGGAGGAGTCTGGACACTGGCTTCGTAAGCGCGGAGTTCGAACGGTCTATGGGCCGGTCAATTACCATACTCTATTCGACTATCGTTTGCGCCTGCAAGATGCCCGAGAGGCAGAGGTTCCACCTCCGTTCTTTTGGGAGCCATCCCAGCCGGCGGCTTATGTCGAATGGTTTCGAGCTGCGGGTTTCAGTCTAGCCGAAGAGTACCACTCCCGGGGTTACCAGCACCTGGATCGGATTCTCCCGAAGTCTCAGGATCGGTACGAACAGGCATTGAGCCAGGGGTTTTCCATCAGGCCACTGGATTTCTCAAAAAACCGGACCCGGGACCTGCTCGCCCTGACCCGAATCAATGCCGGCAGTTTCGAGCAGAGTTTCCTCGCGGAGCCCTTTGACGATCGAGCTTATCAGGAGCTTGTGGCTCCCCGATTCGCATCCTTGTTGAGCGAATTCAGTTTTTTCATTTTGAATCCCTCGGGTGAGGAGATCGGTTACTTCTTCCTTTTTCCGGAATCCGGATACCTCGTTTGGAAGACCTTGGCCATCCTGCCAGGGTACCAAGGTGCCGGGTTGGCAGCTTTCGGAATCCATCATGCATTGACCCTGGCAGCCCGAAACGGAATCAGGAAAGTGGTTTCCGCACTGATTCGGAACGGGGCTCAAAGCGAACACTTGCTGAAACGCGGCGAGGCTTTCCAGATTTGGGAGCATCGCTACGGTGTATTCAAAAAGAATCTTTGAGACGACGAAGAGTCACTCGAACACAACAGATTCGAGCACGATTTTCTCGATCGGGCGGTCAATCCCGTCCCGGGGAGCCTTGGAAATTTGCTCCACCACATTCAACCCTTCGATGACTTCGCCGAAAATAGTGTGATTTCCGTTCAGCCAAGGTGTCGGTTTCACCGTGATAAAGAACTGTGAGCCATTGGTGTTTTTACCGGCATTGGCCATGGCCAGAATTCCGGGACGGTCGAAGCTATCGGTAGGTTTGGTCTCACACTCGAAACGGTATCCCGGGCCTCCGGTTCCCCGGCCCAGCGGATCTCCGCCTTGGATCATGAAATCAGGAATCACACGGTGAAAGATCGTGCCGTCATAAAGCTTCTGACCTTCGGCTTTTTTACCGCTTTTCGGATCGAGCCATTCCTTGGTCCCGGTAGCCAGTCCGATGAAATTCTTGACCGTAATGGGGGCAGTCTCAGGGAAAAGTTTGATTTTGATCGAACCCAAGGTGGTTTTGAAGGTGGCGAAATTTTGTTCCATGGCAAGAACCATAATTCAGGAGAAGCGGGGGAGGCAATAGGGATTGTGAGCAGGGGGGGAGGGTGGTAGTTTGGCGCCATGAAATCCTCGAAGAAAGGCATTTTTCTCCTGAACTTGGGTAGCCCCGACAGTCCGAAGACCCGGGATGTCAGACGCTACCTCAAAGAGTTTTTGAATGACCCCTACGTGATCGACCTTCCTTTCCTGTTCCGGAAACTTCTGGTGGACGGGATCATCCTCAATACCCGCCCCGCCAAGTCCGCGGAAGCGTACTCCCAGATCTGGACAGAGGAGGGGTCTCCCCTGCTCATTCATACCCGTGCCCTGACCGAAAAGGTCAAAGCCCTGGCCGGAGCCGGTTCCGACGAGGCAGTACTGGTCAGAATGGGGATGCGTTACGGTAGCCCCTCGATGGAGAGCGTGCTCGAGTCCTTCCGCAAAGACGGCATTAACGAACTCGTTTTCATTCCCCTGTATCCCCAGTACTCCTATGCCGCGAGTGAGAGTTCGATTGCTCGATTTGAATCGCTCCAGCCAAGGATCCTGCCCGATGTGAAAGTCAGGGTGATTCAGGATTTTTTTCACGAGGCGGACTTCATCGAATCCTTGATTGCTTCGATGAAAGAGCCCATCGCGCGTTTCAAGCCTGATGCACTCTTGCTCAGTTATCACGGCATCCCCGAGCGTCAGATTGCCAAGATCCGGAAGGCTCCCGAGGTATGCTGTTCACCGGGGTGTTGCGATACCTGGACGGATAAAAACCGCTGGTGCTACCGGGCACAGTGCTATGAGACCTCGCGGCGAATCGCGGTCGGTCTCGGGCTTTCCCCGGAACGGGTCATCACCGCGTTTCAATCGCGCCTGGGTCGGACGAAATGGATCGAACCCTATACCGACCATTTGCTTGAAGACTTTCCGAAGCAGGGGATCAAGCGACTCATGGTAGCGTCGCCTTCGTTCACTGCGGACTGCTTGGAAACCCTGGAGGAAATCCGGATCCGCTATCAGGAGCTTTTTTTGGAATCTGGCGGGATCGAGTTTGAGTACATTTCGTGTTTGAACAGTCGTGACGATTTCGCCCAGTGTGTCACGAGGATGGCTCTCCAATCTCCTATCAGTTGACATAATAAAATATCACTGAAGTTTTTTTGACGCCCCGTCGAAGAGATGGTGCATGCGTCTGGCATGGTTGTTTTTCATGGGTTTGATGTGGGTCACCGGTGGAGTTTTTCTACCGGGCGGAAGCGCTTGGGCTCAATGGCCGCCCGGGACTTCTGGCTTCGTCTATACAAATCCAAACCAGGAAACGAACCTGTTCCTGTTGAATCAATACCTGAGTCAACCGGGAAATAGTCTCGATCTGAGCAGCTTCGAGGGATTCAAACGAATCCCGGATCTCCAGAGCGCGATCAACAATCCAACCACTTTGAAAAACCGTCTTGGTCTCGGAGTCAATACGTCATTCTCCGACCCAGCGATCGGAAGAATCAATTACCGATGGATTCCGGTCTTCAGTACCGGGGAAACCGAGGCTCCTGCCGCGAATGTTCTACCTCATTCCATCTCTAACCTGGCCCCGTTGTACTCGCTCATGCCCGGAGGCTTTGATCAAGCGGCCTACCTGACTCAAGTTTCCGATATGGAAACTTGTCCGGTGGACGCCGGAGAGGACGGACTTTCAAGTACGGGTTTGCCGCAGGTTCTGGTGACCGACCCTGAATTCACTGACTATGCGGTGCTCGAACTGAATCCCGATTCAGAGCGCCCGGATGTGTGGGTGCCGAGTGCCCGGTGGACCGCGGTCCGAGTGGAGGGTAGCGGAATCACTGCGGTCCAAGTGAAGTCAAAGGCGCCGCCTTCCAAGCCCACCTTCAGTGCGCAACACTACAAGGCGGGGCCCTTGAGTGTTCCCGTGGGGATGAATTATGCACAAAACTGGACCCTTCCGGGCATGAAACGCACCGTAAATCATTCATTGAGTTTTCAGATCAATGCCACTCAACTCAACCAGAGTACTTTGACCTTTGAGAGTCGCATTCCAAGATTGGGCAAAACCGGGAATACCAACGTGATGGCACTGGCGATCGTGCAACCCATGCGCCAGAGCGCATTATCGGGTGCGGCGATTCAGAACCGCTTGTCGAACGGCACCAGTTTGAACACATTCGTCGGCTACGAAACAAATAAAGACAACCGGGCCGGCCATCTGATTGTCCAAATGACTCACACCGGAAAAGAAACCCAGAGTCGCATCACGCACACGACAGGTTTTGTAGCCCGTCTCGGGTCTTCAGCTGAAGCCACAGGACTCTATCAATTGCGCTCCGGATCGCTCATTGCCAGTGCGACCGTGACGCCAGTACGGTTTTCGGACCTCAACCATCCAGAACAGGTTTCAACCGGCGCGAATCTGGGTGCTTCCTTCACCAGTCAGTATCAAAAAAACCCGCTCACAGGTTTTGTAAACGTGGGGCTCCTGAAAGACTGGTCGAAGAGTTCGGGAATCAGCGGAGAGATCTCAGCCGGCGTGGTCTTTCCGAAAACGAGAACGACCATGTACATCGTGATCCCCATGGAAACTTTCATCAACCCAGACGGTCTCGGCCCCAGGGCCCAGTTCAATATCCCGTTGAACCGGGCTCCGGCCGCTATTCCGAAGAAATAAAACCACCGGAACGTCATATTGGTTTACATAATAATCATTATCGGACTTCAAAAAGGGATGCAGAAAGGCTTGGAGTCCCGCATCATAGAATCATGAAAGCCCGTTACACCCTTTGGCGCAAAGAGACTTCCCGCCTGGAAACAGGAGATGTCGATTCCATTGAAGGACTGGTCCAGATCTGGAAGACCGTCCCGAAGGATTCCATTGGGGATCAGATCTGGATTGATCTGACGGACGCATCACCCGAGCAGATCGTACAGATGCATGGAGCGTTCGGGCTTGATGCCGACGCTCTGAGAGATCTCGCGCACCATTCGACGGTTCCGCGCATGCATAGTTTCAAGGAGTACGACTATGTCATCTTGCACCGCCTGTTCTATGATTTTGAACAGCAACAATGCGAGCACCGGGGTGTCGCCGTTTTTCGTGGAGTGAATTTTCTGATCACCTCCCATCAATCCCACCTTTCAAGATTGTTCGACTACCTGAAGGGCCTGGTTCAGGGGCACCCGGAGGCCTTCCTCGGTAAAGGGAGTTCGAGGATATTCCTCCACCTGCTCGAAGGTTTGGTCGCAGACTACGGCCCCATCGTCAATCGATGGCAGGAAGAGCTCGAGGAGATCGAAGAATCCATCCTTCGGGGCTCCCTGGCTCCGGTGACCGAGAGGATTCTGAAATTCAAAAAACTGGTCGTCACTTTAAGGAAGTCACTCATTCCTCAACGGCAGACACTGGTTCAGGTCTACGAACGGAGCCAGCTCCGGGGCGAGGAAGAATCCATCCGGCCTTTCCTGAAAGACGTTTCCGAGGAGATTTCTAGCCTGATCCGGGAGCTGGACGGACTGAGTGCCCAATCGGCAACCGTTTTCGACATGTATGCGGCCAACCTCACTCTCGATATGTCCAAATCCACTCACCAGATGAATGTCATCATGCAACGTTTGGCAGTTGTATCGGCGATCTTCATGCCGCTGACCTTCATCGTGGGTGTCTACGGGATGAACATCGAGGGCATTCCCGAGCTCAAGTGGCCGGGCTTTTATTTCATGTTGCTCGGGTTCATGGCTATGGTCGTGGTGTCTCTTCTGATTTGGTTCAAAAGGAAGAATTGGTACTGAAATGAAAGTTCTCATCACCGGAGCATCCGGATATATCGGCTCTTTGGTCACAGACGCGTTATCAGGACAGGCGAGTGTCACCAGTGTGGTCGCAGTCGATGTTCGCCCGTTTGCCGGGGGCCGCCGCCATCCCGCCAAAGTCAAGGAGTGCCTGGCTGACGTGAGAAGCGAATCCACCTCAGATTTGATCCGGAACGAACGTCCCGATGTGGTGTGCCACCTCGCTTCGATCGTGACTCCAGGCCGCGAAAGCACCCGTGAATTCGAGTATTCGGTCGATGTTCTCGGAACCCGCAATGTACTTGAGGCGTGTCTAGCCGGAGGAGTCACGAAGATTGTCGTGAGCAGTTCGGGGGCGGCCTACGGTTATCACGCGGACTCCCCCTCCGAGTTGAACGAAACCGCTCCCCTTCGTGGAAATCCGGAATTCGCCTATTCGGATCACAAGCGGATCGTAGAGGAATTACTTGCCGATTACCGCTTCCGCCATCCGCAGCTCAAACAGTTGGTTTTACGACTCTCCACCGTGATCGGTTCCACAGTGAGGAACCAGATCACCGCTCTCTTCGACAAGCCCGTCATGTTCGGTATCTCCGGTGCGGGTACTCCATTCACTTTCATCTGGGATCGCGATCTGATCGAGGTTTTCGTTCGGGGATGCACGCATCCGGTGGATGGCATCTTCAACGTTTCCGGCGACGGTGTTCTCACGCTCAGTGAAATCGCAAAAATCCAAGGTAAGCCCTACTTGTCGGTTCCCGCCCCGATTCTGGCGATGGCCCTGGTCGCACTCAAAACCTTCGGCTTGACCCGCTATGGCCCCGAACAAGTGGGATTTCTGCGGTTCCGCCCGGTCTTGTCGAATCGCAAGCTTCGGGAGCTTTTTCCGGATTTGCCCTCGAAATCGACCCATGACGCCTTCATCGAATATTTGAATTCTCGATCAAACCGATGAAAACCGTCCCAAAATCGAAAACAGATGGGGCCTGAGGCCCTTCACGGCTTCGAATCTGCCTTCCAGCATCCGCATCACTTCGGCCAAGTGTGCCGGTGAGAGCAGAGGTGCTTGCTCCTCCCCTGCTCCACCTTCAAGTCGGAGTGCCTCATCCACACCGACCGGACGGATTTCGGGGAATTCGACAGCAGCCTTTCCGTTTGTGACCACGGTAGGGTGAATCAAACTCTCGAACAGATGCCCGCCGACCTTGGAATACTCGGGACAAATCAACTCGAAAGCTTCCTTGAGAATCAGAACCTCGAGAGGAGGCACCGGAAGCAGCCTGCGGGACAGTCCCGAGGCCTTGGCCGTTCTCAACAGTAATTCGGCATAGGTCAGACGATCGGGGCCTCCGATCTCAAAGATCCCGTCTCCTGTCGCATCCGTCAGGTAGGTCATCAAATCAGAAACATGAATGGGCTGGCATTCGGCCTTGAGATTGCGGGGTTCGACAAAAAAAGGCAATCGCCTGACCAAGGAGGACAGGATGGCAAAGGAGGTCGAACCCCGTCCGATCACGATCGACGCCCGGAACTCTGTCACAGGAATGCCTGGAATCCTGAGAATATCCCCCGTGAGATGACGACTCCGCAAATGCGGCGAGAGTGGCGTGGATTCATCTCCGAGTCCACCCAAATAGACGATCCTGCCGATACCGGAGAGTCGCCCCGCAGAGGCAAATACCTGGGCAGCCTTCGCCTCTTCATGTTCGAACGCGGAATCCTCTGCCAGACCATGTACGAGGTAGTAGGCGGTGGTGCACCCTTCCATGGCCAAGCGTACCCGGGCCGCGTCACGGACATCACCGGCAACCAACTCCAGAGCAGGGTGTGACCAGGTCACCCGCGAAGGATTCCTGACCAAGGCTCGAATCGACTTCCCGGAGTCCAGTAATTTTCGGGCAAGACGTTCACCGACGAAACCGGTGATCCCGGTCAGCATGATTTTTTCCAAGTTATGAGCCCTCCGTGCTAGCATTTTAGCATTGGCCATGAGTATCATGCAATTCCTCCCCTCTCTTGTCCGCGAACTGCTGAAGCATGTTCCCAAATTGGGGTTCGAAGTGACCGATTGGGAGGGAGTGAGACGGGATGCTCCGCTGATGGCCGCCCGCTTGCTTTCCCAAAGCGGAGTCTCAGGATTGAAAAAGGCTCAGGAGACCTCTTTCTCCTCCTTTTTAAGCTTCGACTCTCCACCCGCCCCCACTTCGGGGGATTCGCAGGAGTTCGGAGACTTGCTTCTCCGCTACTACTTCTCGCAACTCGAAATCGACGAAGGCGTCTTTCTTGACCTGAGACCCGAGCACTTTTCGCAATCTCCCGGGAAGTTGCATTTCCGTCCGAACGGTTTCTGGTACCGTTTCTCGCCCGGCTTCCGCCAAGCGCTCCTGGAACTTTACGACGGCTTTTACTTCGACAGGGAAGATCTGTTCGAGAGCGGTCTTCGCGGGACAGGACTTCTGTCCGACTCCTGGAGTCAGGAGGAGCGCGAGCGGATGAAAACCCTTTTCCGCTCCCATTTCGGTTCGGCCCGTGAGCTTCCCATGCGGTTCAATCTGGAGGATTTCCAGAAAACCTTTCTTTCAGTTTTCGAATTCCTGATGGAAAAGAAGGTGCGGTTATCGAGCGAATTCATGCTATTCGGAGCCTATCTGGTCACGCTCTACCTGGCACTTCAAAAAGCCGGAGGCAGTCACGAAGTGGGACGCATCTACAGAGAGCTTCGTCGAACCTCCAAAACATGAATTCCCCCCGACCGGATCTCCCAGTGAATATCGAGATCCAGGACACGGAATGCGAATCGGCGACCTTCATTGGAGGGATCTTCAATGGGCATGGTTTCCCGTTGGGGTGTCGGACGGGGATCGAGCTCGAGCATCTTGAGCACAAAAACCACGGGATCCCCTCTGAATCGATCCAGATTCCTTTTTCCAGCCGCGCGAATCAGAGCCTCATTTGACGGATCCAGAGTCACAGAAAACTTCCTGATCGGTGGTTCGGTCCAGGAGCCCCTGGCATCCGGGATCGAGTCCGCGTAAGGAACATAAGGTTTCAAATCCAATACTGCTGTCCCGTCGAGAATATCGATTCCATAGAGGGTGATTTCGATCCCACCCGGAGCCTTACGGTCGATTTCGCCAAGCCTCGCAGCCGACATTCCGATACGATTCGGTCGATGGGGAGAGCGTGACGCGAAAACTCCGACCTTGTGATCGACTTCAAGACGGGGAAGATGGATCGTCGGGCGCCAATCCCCTTCGTCATTCCGGTCGAAAAGAAAAATCACCCAGACATGACTGAAGGACTCCAGGTCCCGAATGGCCTCTAAAAAACGCGGGTCCTGTTCGAGTTTCAGAATTCCCACTGCTTCGTCAACCATCGAAGACTGACGGGGAACGCCGAATTTACCGGTGAAACCGGATCGGATGCGCCCGATAGGGTTCACTCTTTGTCCTTGATCTCGTCATCTACAGACTGATCCTCGATCTTGAGAATCTGCCTCATCAAGATCCGGATACAATCCCTGATCCACAGCTTGTCTACTTCGGAGATGGCCAGGATCTTCAAGCCTGCAGCCGCATTGCCCTGAACCGCCATCACCGCCAATCCAACAGGCATTTCCCGGTTCAGAACCTTCAAGACAGACTGTTTCGGGCGGAATCCGACCTGAAACAGCGCCTCATCTCCGGGCTGAAGCGCCAGCTTCATGCCTTCCCGGCTCAAATCTTTCAATTTTCGCACTTGGATCCCGGCCTCCGTATGAAACCGGAGCTCGGCAGGAAAATTCTCATTGAACGGGATCCGAATGAACTTTCTCCGGTGAGTCTTCAGGATGCGATACGGGAAATCGAACCAAAGCACCCTCTGCCCCCCCGGAAGGAACTTCAAAATCGTCCTCGGGGCGATGAAAACCATCTTGAACTGGAGCAAGGTCAATGTGACGAATGCCTCCATTCGGGAGTACCGTTCCAGGTATTCATAGACCCTCTTCGCATGAGGAGGCATATTCCCTTCGATTTTAGCAAAAATGCCCTCATCGCGGGATTCTCCGCAATAAAACTGGAAGGTCACTTCCTTGGTCTCACCCGAAAAAAGAACCGTTCCCTTCGGCTTCAAGTTCTTCAGCTCGAAGAAAGCGAGATTGAGCTGATCATCGTCAGTCACCTCGACCACGCCGTCCGGAATCGGAAAACGCGAGTTCTGATTCAAGAGCGCCCCTTCCTCCAGGCAGCTACCAACTCATTGAAAGATTCAGCCAATTCGGGGAAAAAATCGCCCTTCCGGAACTGGATCTCACTCAACTCGGGGCCCTGACTGTCGCGCATCTTGGCGAACTCGTATTTCATCCGGTGGATTGGTCCGGCGATCTTGTGGGAGATGGCGAGGCCACCGAGAATGAGAATCAATCCAATCACCGCTGCGATGATCAGAATGACCCGGTTGAAGGTCACCTCCTGCATCTGGATGAACTGAAAATAGATGTGATCAGCAGGTAACCCCGCCTGATTCCCGATCTGAATGAATTCCTGGAAACCGTAGCTGATCAATGCGTAAACCGTGATCAGGATCAGAGTGGCAAGGAGTGCTGTATATCCGATCAGGGTCCATTGGAACTTGGGATTGATCAGGAGTGAACTTTTTTTCCGGTTTTGGCTATTGTCCATCCATCCATTATCTCAGCCTGAGTCATTGATTTTCAATGAAAAACTTGCTTTCCCAAGGTACCCTGAGCCCATGCCAGGCCTCAACGACCTTTTGAGTTCCCCTTATGCTGTCTTTGACGGAGGGGTGGCGACCGAATTGTACGAGCGCGGGTTTTACATCAACCGCCCCTTCGAGGAATTGAACGCCTCGCATGCACGGGATGTTCAAGGTGTGCACGAGAGTTACCTCGATGCGGGCGCCATGATCGTGACGACCAACAGCTTTTCACTGACCTCGCCTCAGCTCGAAAAATTCGATATCCGGAGCCGCCAGGGTGAGCTCTTAAAACTGGCCATCAAAACCGCTCAGAATGCGGTGGCAGCCAAGGGCGGCAAAGGGAAAGTGGCTCTGTCCTTCGGACCGATGGGAGCCCTGATCGAGCCCTTGGGGCCCGTATCCAAAGAAGAGGTCATGGAGGAATACACCCGATTGGCGCGCGATGCGGCAACCGAGCCGGGCTTTGACCTGTACATCCTCGAAACCTTTTCTAACCTCGATGAGCTCGAATGTGCCATCGAAGGGGTCAGAAAGGTCGATCGGATCAGGCCGATCCTGGCTTCCATCACGGTTCAGAGCTCGGATACGGGCTTGATCGAAGGTTTTGCACGCCGGATCGGAAGCCGTCCCGACGTCCAGGGGCTCGGAATGAACTGTTCCGAAGGCCCGCACGATCTCTTGCAGTCTCTCAAGATCTTGCGTCCTCTCACCTCCTTGCCGATCGTGATCCAGCCGAACGCCGGGATTCCACGGAACATCAATGGCCGGTATTTCTACATGACTTCGCCCGACTACATGGCAAAGTTCGCCAAACGCTTCATTGAAGCCGGAGCCTGGGGTGTCGGCGGCTGTTGCGGAACCGGTCCTGACCACATCCGTGCGATCGCTCAAGCGGTGAGAATGATGGAAGTGAAGGCAGCCCCCTCCCCTGCACCACTGAGGGTGACGGGTGGCATCGAGATCACCGAAAAGCTGAATCCGACCCGCCGGGATCTCGCCAGTCGGAGTGCCTCCTCCCTCAGTCAAGCCCTTCAGGGACGTGAAAAAGTCATCTCAGTCGAGCTCACAGCCCCCCGGGGAACCGACCTGACCAAGTTTGACTCCGCCCTCGCACGATTGGAAGATGCCGGAGTCCGATTCGTGAATGTTCCGGATGGAGCTCGTGCCTCCACGCGGGTCTCCTCCCTCCATCTCGCCTCGAGAGTGAAAGCGGATCCATCTCGCCGAATCACTGTCATTCCCCATCTGACCACCCGGGACCGGAATCTGATCGCCTTGCAATCGGACCTGCTGGGTGCATCGGTCAATGGAGTTCACGAGTTGCTGTTGGTCACGGGAGATCCACCCAAACTCGGTAACAGCAAGGATGCCACGGCGGTATACGATATCGACTCGATCGGTCTCACCTGGCTGGTGGACCGGATGAACCAAGGACTCACGCCTCTTGGAGATCCGATCGGTTCGAAAACGGACTTCTGCATCGGAGTGGCCGCCAATCCGACTGCGATCAACCTCGAACTGGAGCTCCGGCGCTGGAAGTACAAGGTCGAATCCGGCGCTGATTACGCCGTGACCCAGCCCGTTTACGAGCCCGATACCTTCCGGAAATGGAAAGACCGCATCGGAAACGAACAGCGCCCCCACCTGGTCGGAATCTGGCCCTTCATCAGCCATAAGAACGCCGAATTCATGGCCCATGAGGTTCCGGGGGTTCACGTTCCCGAGTGGGCCCTCGAGCGCATGGCTTCCACGCAGGATGATCCCGAACGTGCGGTCCGTACCGGAATCGAACTTTCGGTAGAGGTGATGAAATCACTTTGGAACGATTGCGAAGGCTTTGCCATCAGCGCCCCTCTCGGGCGGGTGGAGGTGGTTTTGGAGGTATTGAAGTGTCTGAAATGATCGTCCAGGAACTTCGTAAGCGGATTCTCGTTCTCGATGGTGCGATGGGATCCATGATCCAGCAGTATCGCCTCACGGAGGCCGACTACCGGGGAGATCGCTTCAAGGATCACCCCTCAGATCTGAAAGGGAATAACGATCTTCTGGTGCTCACCCGCCCGGAATTGATCCGGAATATCCACCTGGAATACCTGAGGGCCGGAGCCGATATTGTAGAGACGAACACCTTCAACGGAACGACCATCGCCCAAAAAGACTACGGCCTCGAATCGGTTGTCCGGGAAATGAACATCGCCGCTGGAAGGCTCGCCAAAGAAGCCTGTCTCGAGGTCATGCGAGAGTCGGAAGCCAGGGGCGAACCCCGACTGTGCTTCGCAGCCGGTGCGGTGGGGCCGACCAATAAAACCGCATCGCTCTCTCCGGATGTGAACCGGCCTGAGTACCGTGCGGTGACCTTCGAGGAACTGAAGTCGGCTTATCGCGATCAGATCGAAGGATTGATCGACGGTGGAGTCGATCTCCTCCTCTTCGAGACCACCTTCGATACCCTGAACTTGAAGGCGGCCATCCACGCCTACCTCGATCTCGGAGAAGAGGCACCTTCCCGTAAGCTTCCGCTCATGCTTTCGGCCACCATCACCGACCAATCGGGACGCACCCTTTCAGGTCAGACCATCGAGGCGTTCTGGGCGTCTGTCGCCCACTCCGGGGCCATCAGTGTCGGCCTCAATTGCGCGCTGGGAGCCAAGGACATGCGGCCTTATCTACAGGCTCTCAGCCCCATGATCGATTGCGCCCTATCCTGTTATCCGAATGCCGGACTTCCCAACCCTCTCGCTCCCACCGGATATGACGAGACCCCCGAGATGCTCTCCACCACGTTGAAGCAATTCGCCGCGGAAGGTCTGTTGAACGTGGTCGGAGGATGTTGCGGGACCACGCCGGCTCACATCCGTGCGATTGCCGCCTCAGTCAGAGGCATTCCGCCTCGACCGATCACCCCGGGCTCGATGGATGATGCACTGATTTTTAGCGGCCTCGAGCCCTTGGTGCACCGGGCTTCCGGAAACAGCTTTCTGACCATCGGTGAACGCACCAATGTCATGGGATCACCCCGATTCGCCACGCTGATTCGTGAAAATCGCTTCGACGAGGCGATGAAAGTCGCAAAACAACAAGTGGAAAACGGTGCCAACATCCTCGATATCTGCTTTGACGAGGCACTCATCGACGCAGAAGAATCGATGACCCGTTTTTTGAATCTTCTGGCATCGGACCCGGACATCTCACGGATTCCGTTCATGATCGACAGTTCGAAATGGACTGTTCTCGAATCGGGTTTGCGCTGCCTGCAGGGAAAAGGGATTGTGAACTCCATCTCCCTGAAGGAGGGAGAAACCGCCTTTCTCGAGCAAGCGAAAAAAATACGGAAATACGGCGCTGCCGTCGTGGTGATGGCATTCGATGAGAACGGGCAGGCCGCCTCCTTCGTCGACAAAGTCCGGATCTGTGAGCGCTCCTATCGCCTTCTGGTGGATCAAGCCGGATTCAGGCCGAATGACATCATCTTCGACCCGAACGTCCTGACCGTAGCCACAGGAATGGAGGAACACGACTCCTACGCCCTCGACTTCATCCGTGCTGCCGGTGAAATCAAGGCACGCTGTCCGGGCTCGAGAGTGAGCGGAGGCATTTCGAATGTATCGTTCTCGTTCCGGGGGAACAACCGAGTCCGCGAAGCGATGCACAGTGTGTTCCTGTACCATGCCATCCGTGCAGGTCTCGATATGGGGATCGTCAATGCCGGGATGATCACGGTTTACGACGAGATCGAGCCGTCCCTGCGAGAGGCCGTGACCGATGTGATCCTGAACCGGTCTCCCGAAGCGGCCGAGAATCTGATCAAACTCGCAGGTGCGTTGAAGGAGAATCCTGAAACCGATCCGTCATCCAAAGACAAAAGCAACAACCAGAGGCTCGCCTGGCGCGCACTTCCCCTAGAAAAGCGGATTGAACATTCGCTGGTCCACGGTATCACCGACTTTATCGATGAAGATACCGAGGAGGCCAGAATCAAGTACGGCAAGCCCCTTTCCGTAATCGAGGGTCCGCTCATGGACGGCATGAAAACCGTAGGTGAGCTCTTCGGTGCCGGAAAAATGTTCCTGCCTCAAGTGGTCAAGAGCGCACGCTCCATGAAGCGAGCCGTTGCCTGGTTGACTCCGTACATGGATGCCGAAAAAGAGGCTGGCTTAAGCTCGGGCTCGGGAGTTTTTGTGATCGCCACAGTAAAAGGAGACGTTCACGACATCGGTAAGAACATCGTCTCGGTGGTACTTGCCTGCAATGGTTATCGGGTGATCGACCTCGGCGTCATGGTCCGTTGCGAAGAGATTCTGAAGATAGCCAAAGAAAGTCGTGCCGATTTCATCGGATTGAGCGGCCTGATCACTCCTTCGCTCGATGAAATGATCCACGTTGCAAAAGAGATGTCGCGTGAGGGATTCAATGTCCCATTATTGATCGGTGGTGCAACCACATCTCCCGCTCACACAGCCATCAAGATGGCCGAACATTACCCGGCACCCATGGTCCAGGTCGGCGATGCCTCTTTGGTGGTCGAGATCTGTACCAAATTGAAGAGTCCGCATTTGCGACCGGTGTTCGTGAAGGAGTTGCGCGAGACCCAGCAAAAGTTGAAAGAATCCCATGAGCGATCGAGGAAGAACGAGGACCTCCTTCCACTCATGGAGGCTCGCTCCCTTGCAGGCGATCCGGACTGGAACCAGTCACCTCCGCTTTCACCTTCCTTTCTGGGAACACGGATACTCGATTCTTTGCCCCTGGCGGAGGTGGCTCGATACATCGATTGGTCGCCGTTTTTCTGGACCTGGGAGCTCAAAGGGAAATACCCCGCGATTCTCGAGCACCCAGTGCACGGCAAAGAGGCAACGGTTCTATTTCAGGACGCTCAAGCCCTGCTCGAAAGGATCGTTCGTGAGAACCGATTCCGATTGAAGGCCGTTTATGGATTGTACGAGGTCGAGAGAAAGGGAGACGATCTGACAGTAGTGAACGGCGACACTCGTCACTCTTTCCATTTCTTACGGCAGCAAAAGCGCAAAGTCGGTGCTCCTCGATACCACTGTCTCGCTGACTACATCCGGCCTTCGGGCCGTGATTTCCTCGGAGCATTTTGCGTGACTTCAGGACCCGAGGTCGAAAGTTTCTCGGACGAATTCAAACGCGCACAGGACGATTACTCGGCGATTCTGGTCAAGGCCTTGGGTGATCGTCTCGCCGAGGCAGCAGCCGAATGGCTCCACGAAAAAGCGAGAAAAGAAGCGGGCATCATCGAAGATCTTTCCATCGAATCCATGATCGACGAGCAATACCGTGGGATCCGACCGGCCATGGGCTACCCGGCCTGTCCCGACCACAGCGAGAAGGCAACCCTCTGGAATCTCCTCGGGGTCGAGCAGGCAATCGGTGTCGGATTGACCACCTCTTTTGCAATGAATCCGCCTTCCTCGGTTTCAGGACTCTACTTCTTTCATCCGGAGGCAAAGTACTTCAATGTCGGGTCGGTTTCAGATACTCAGCTTGAGGATTACGCCGCAAGAAAAGGGACCCCTGTTGCCGAGGTACTCCGGTGGCTTTGAGTCCGGGGTTCGAAATCCTGCTTCAAGAGCTGGTGACACTCCGGGCTCCTGCGTTCCTCATCAAGCAAGTGGTCGATCTGGATGCGATAGAAGTCCGAAACTGGATTGAAACAGTGGATGAATCTCCCTACACGGTCTCTGAATGGGCTTCGGCATTGGTTCTCTTCTCGGAGTGGGAGCGGACTCAGAGGGTGCTCCCGCTCAAACAGAAACGCGAATACCTCTCTTGCTGTGTCGAGGGCACCGGAGGTTCTTCCTCCCTGCTCCAGCTCACGAATCTGCTCGATCACTACTTGAAGACCCAAGGTGTGAGGGACTGATCCGACTACTCTCCGTCCGAGGTACCGGCATCCCGCGGATCGGAGACCCCGATGAATCCCTCGGCAGTTCGGGCAACCGCCATGACATTACTTTGAGGGGGCACCCTGCGGATCTTCCAACCCCTCATGTGGAGCTCCTGTAAAACAGACGGATCCACCTGAATATTCTCGATCATCAGCTCGTCAGGCTGCCATTGCTGATGAATCCTCGGTGCCGCAACCGCCTGATAGAGATCAAGCCCGTAAACCAGATGGTTCAAGATGGTTTGTGCAACAGCCGTGATGATTCGGGTCCCCCCCGGAGCCCCGACTGCCAGCACGGGGATTCCGTCTTTCAAGACCAGGGTCGGCGACATCGAAGACAAAGGAGTTTTAAACGGGTCCACCCGGTTGGCGTCACTGGAAGAAGTCGCCCCGAAAAGATTGCTCGCACCGACTTTTGCCGAAAAATCGTCCATCTCATTATTGAGTACGATCCCGGTTCCCTCCACTGTCACTTTGGAGCCGAAGTAGCCGTTGATCGTCTGGGTCGAAACAACCGCGTTTCCGTCGGAGTCCATCATGCTGAAATGGGTCGTCTCGAAGTGTTCAGCGGGGGCGATCGCCGGAGCTCCAGCCTGGACCGAATCGGCAGAACGGGCGGTATTCCGGAACTTGCTTCGCTGGGCCGCAAGATAAACACCATCGATCAGTCCCTTGACCGGAACGGGCACGAAATCAGGATCTCCGAGATAGCGGGCCCGGTCGGCAAAAGCCTGCTGCATGGCAGAGGCGATGAGGTGGATGCTGTCTGCGTTCCAAAAGCCTGCACCAGACAAGGAATCCGATTCCAGCATTTTCAAGATTTGAACCACATGGATTCCGCCCGAACTCGGAGGAGGCATGGAGATCACCTGATACCCGCGCCAGTCGGCAATCACAGGCTCGCGGTTCTTCACCCGATATTGAAGCAGGTCAGCCGCTGAAACCCTACCCCCGTGACGACGAACACTCGCAACGATCCTGGCTGCGATCCCACCCTGATAAAACTGTTCGGGGTCACGCGCCAGAACCCGCAGAGTTCGACCCAAATCTTTCTGAACCAAGCGGTCTCCCTCGACTCGCGGACTGCCATTCTGACGCAAAAAAATCTTCCTACTGTCGGGGTAGCGAGCGAGATCCTTCCTTTCTGACAGGATGGCACGCGCCAGGGAAGGATAAATCGAAAAACCCCTCTCCGCGAGCTTAGCCGCCGGATTGACCAAAGAAGCCCAAGAGTGACTTCCCAATTCATCATGAATCGCCTTCAAACCCCGAACGAGCCCCGGCACAGCCACGGCATCCCCGCCCACTGTGGATCGATCGGGAATCACCTCACCCTGATCATCCAGGAACATCCGCGAATGCGCCTTGGCTGGAGCCCGTTCGCGAAAATCAAACACGCGAACCTTCCCGGTCTTTCCATTGCGATGGATCAGGAAGCCGCCTCCGCCAATTCCGGTAGAGTGCGGACGCTCCACACTGATGGCAAATGAAGCTGCGATGGCAGCATCGACCAGAGTGCCACCCTTTCGAAGGACTCCGGCGGCAATCCGGGTGGTTTCTGCGCCCTGGGTCGAGAGGATCCACCGTTTTCCAGACGCGGACACCCGCGAGGGTGGCGAAAGCACGCCTTTACGCACAGACTCGTCTACCGAAGACCACGATTCCGGCGCGGCCGGTTTCCCTGTGCATCCGACAGCAAGCATCAACAAAAAAAATCCGAGCAAAAAAAACTTCATAGCTTTAGGGGTGGATCCATAGAATACCGCGGTTCCGTCCTGCATCACTATCGCGGGTCTCGAGCCCTTTTAAAAAGGTCGTCATGGGCACCCAGTACGGTTCGTAGTACTCGCGATCCGGATCGAGAATCAGAACACTCCCCGACCGGGCATCATAAGCTGCAACCGGTGCGACATGCCCCACTTTGCCTTCGGGGTCACCGGTGAGTTCGCTCTGCAAAAAATTAGCAAGGATCAGGTCCTTCGAGGAATTCTCATTGGCCTTCAGTGCGGATTCGACCCTTTCTTTCCAGGCCTTTCCCTCGGCATGGATCACTTCGACCTTGAGCCCTCGATGCCCTCTCCGCTTGAGCGCCTCAGCCGCCACAGTCCCGAACTCCTCGAGTGAAAGGGTCTTGCCGGGAATCAGACGACCGAAAAACCGCTCGATGGGCCTCATGTCGAGCATCAACTTGACGAAAGCCTTCTGATCGATCAAACGATCCTCTGATTTGCGTTCCCCTTTCAGTACGTCGAACGCATTCAGCATCATGCTGAAAGATGCGATCGAACAGGATCGGGAATCCTGCTGAGGCGTGTAATAGGGAATCAGACTCCAGAAATCCGGGGAAGGATTCCTCCTGAGAGCCTCTGAATCAGTGGAAAGAGCCCGCACCCCCGGACCGTATTTCGGTGCCGGGAATGCGGGACTCTGAAAAAACATTCCTGCGAGCAGGATCAACCAGAACGGCTTCAAGCCAGATTCAGCCTGTGGGCCAGTGCCTCGTTCAAAGCCTCGAGAAACGGCTCAGTATTGAGGTACTGATGGGATGCGACTTTGTCACCGTAAATGCAGACTGCCAGATCCTTGGTCATCTTGCCGCTCTCCACCGTCTTGATGCAGACGTCTTCGAGCGTCTCAGCAAACCGGATCAGATCGGGGTTCTGATCGAGCTTGCCCCGGAAAGCGAGGCCTCTCGTCCAGGCAAAGATCGACGCGATCGGATTCGTGGAGGTCGGTTTGCCCTGCTGGTGCATCCGGTAATGGCGGGTCACCGTGCCGTGTGCAGCCTCGGCTTCCAGAGTTTTTCCATCCGGAGTCAGCAGCACCGAAGTCATGAGACCGAGAGAACCGAAGCCCTGGGCGACGGTGTCGGACTGCACGTCCCCGTCGTAGTTCTTGCAAGCCCAGACAAAATTGCCGTTCCACTTGAGTGCAGAAGCGACCATGTCGTCGATCAGGCGGTGCTCATAGGTGATTCCTGCGGCCTCGTACTGGGCTTTGTAATCCTTCTGGTAAACAGCCTCGAAAATATCTTTGAAACGGCCGTCGTACTTCTTGAGGATGGTGTTCTTGGTCGAAAGGTACAGTGGCCACTTCTTGGTCAACGCCATCCGGAAGCAAGCGTGGGCGAAACCGGTGATGGATTCGTCCGTATTGTACATCGCCAATGCCACACCATCGCCTTTGTAGTTATAGACGTCAAACACCTGTGGGGCCGAGCCGTCTTCAGGAGTGAAGGTCATGGTGAGCTTGCCCTTCCCCTTGATCACAGTGTCAGTCGCACGGTACTGGTCTCCGAACGCATGCCGCCCGATGATGATGGGAGCGGTCCAATTCGGAACGAGCCGTGGAATATTCTTACAAACGATAGGCTCGCGAAACACGGTGCCATCCAGAATGTTGCGGATCGTCCCGTTCGGCGACTTCCACATCTGCTTCAGGTTGAACTCCTTCACACGCGCCTCATCCGGAGTGATGGTCGCGCACTTGATGCCCACGTTGTACTTTTTGATCGCCTCTGCTGACTCGATGGTCACTTTGTCGTCGGTCTTGTCACGGAATTCCATCCCGAGGTCGTAATATTTGATTTCGAGATCGAGGTAAGGAAGGATCAAACGGTCCTTGATGTACTTCCAGATGATCCGGGTCATCTCATCCCCGTCGAGTTCCACTACCGGATTCTGAACCTTGATCTTAGCCATTGTGAGACTGTCCTTTCTTGAGTTCCTGGTCTCTGAGGTCCTTCCTCAGGATCTTACCAACGTTGCTTTTAGGGAGTTCCTGACGGAACTCCACGTACTTCGGAAGCTTATAACCCGTGAAATTGGCCTTCGCGTAGGCCCGGAGTTCATCCTCGGTCAGCGAAGGATCCTTTTTCACCACGAATACTTTCACCGCCTCGCCTGACTTATCGTCAGGCACTCCGATGGCCGCCACTTCAAGAACCTTGGGCTGAAGCGCGAGAACATCCTCGATCTCGTTCGGATAGACATTGAAGCCGGAAACCAGGATCATGTCTTTCTTACGATCGACGATCTTGAAGTACCCTTCATCGTTCATGTAACCGAGATCGCCGGTCCTGAAATAACCGTCGCCAGTCATCACTTTGGCAGTTTCATCCGGACGGTTCCAGTAGCCTTTCATGACCTGTGGACCACGAATGCTGATTTCACCCACCAGACCCACATCGAGCTCTTTACCGGCATCATCGAGGATCGCCATCTCGGTCGAAGGCAAGGGAAGCCCGATGTATCCGTTGTAATCCTTCAAGTTCATCGGATTGATACAAGCGGCAGGAGAGGTTTCAGTGAGTCCGTAAGCCTCGATCAGCGGCACTCCGGTGATTTGCTTCCATTTCTCGGCAACCGCACGCTGAACGGCCATACCACCCCCCAGCGCCACCTTCAGTCCCGAAAAATTCAAGTCTTTGAATTCCGGATGGTTCAACAGGCCGTTGAATAAGGTGTTGACGCCCGTGATCGCCGTGAACTTCCACTTCTTCAGCTCTTTCACAAACCCAGGGATATCCCTCGGATTCGTGATCAGAACGTTCAGTGCACCCACCGAACAGAAAATCATGCAATTCGCTGTGAGTGAGAAAATATGATAGAGTGGCAGCGGCGTGATGATGATCTCTTCGCCCTCTTTTACCAGGAATTGAATCCAAGCCTTCGCCTGAAGAAAGTTCGCCACGATGTTTCCATGCGAAAGCATCGCACCCTTCGAAACACCGGTGGTTCCGCCTGTGTATTGCAAGAAAGCCAGATCCTCACTGCGGACCATCGGCTTGCTGAGCGTGGTCGTCGCACCGGCAGCCAGGGCCCCGAGAAAACTCCATGCCCCCGAAATCCTGTAATCGGGAACCATCTTCTTAACGTGTTTCACCACCGCATTCACCAACAGGCGTTTCGGAAAGGGGAGAAGATCTCCGAGTTCGGTGATCACCACATGTTTCACGTCGGTCTTCTCGATCGCCTTTTCAAGAACGTGGGCGAAATTGGCGACGATCACGATCGCCTTGGCTCCGGAGTCACGGAGCTGGTGCTCGAGTTCGCGCGGAGTGTAGAGCGGATTGCAGTTCACTGCGACCATTCCCGCACGCAAGAGCCCGAACAAAGCGACGGGATACTGGAGAATATTCGGCATCATGATCGCCACACGATCGCCGCGGGAAAGCTTGAGATCGTTCTGCAAATAGCACGCAAAACGGTAGCTCAACCGGTCGATTTCCGCATAACTCAGGGTCTTCCCCATGTTGTGGAATGCCGGACGGGTTGCAAAACGCTGAAAAGTATTTTCCAGAAGATCCACCAAAGACACGAACTGATTCGTATCGATGACGCTGGGAACACCAGGTTGGTAACTTTTGTGCCAAATTTTTTCCATGGCCACATTATGGACCATTGGCGGGGACTTGCAACTCAGGAGTCCCGAAAAGAATCCGAATTCGTTCGACAACGCGGCGCTTCCTATTCTAAACTTCTACCCATATGAAATCACAACATCCCAATAGCTTCGGCTCCCTGTCGACGCTCACAGTCGATGGCCGCACCTACCGCTTCTTCTCTCTTAAAAAGTTCGCAGCCCAGTCCGGTAAGCCGGTTTCGGATTTCCCGCACTCCATGAAGGTGTTGGTCGAGAACCTCCTCCGTCTCGAGGACAACCTGGCGGTGAAAAAGACCGATATCGAAACTCTCGCCTCCTGGAATCCCAAGGCCGAGCCTGATCAGGAGATCCAGTTCACACCCGCTCGCACGGTGCTTCAAGATCTCACAGGCGTTGCGGCGGTCTGCGATCTGGCGGCAATGCGTTCGGCAATGAAGCGTCTGGGCGGCAATCCAGATCGGATCAACCCGCTCACGCCGGCGGACCTGGTGATCGACCATTCTGTGAATGTCGATTTTTTCGGGCAGAAAGACTCCTTCCATAAAAACCGCGAGAAGGAATACCAGCTCAACAAGGAGCGGTACGAGTTCTTGAAGTGGGGACAGAAGTCCCTCCGCAATTTCAGAGTGGTCCCGCCTGAAACCGGCATCATCCACCAGGTGAACCTCGAATACCTCGCAACGGTGGCCATGACCGCTTCCGCTGAGGGTGAATCCGAAACCGTTTACCCCGACTCTTGTGTCGGAACCGATTCTCACACCACGATGATCAACGGTCTCGGGGTGGTCGGCTGGGGCGTGGGTGGAATCGAAGCCGAAGCCGCCATGCTCGGTCAGCCGATCTCCATGCTCATCCCCCAAGTGGTCGGCATGAAACTGAGCGGAAAGACCCGCGAGGGAATCACCGCGACCGATGTGGTGCTCACCATCACCCAGATCCTCCGCAAAAAAGGAGTGGTCGGAAAGTTCGTCGAGTTTTTCGGCGAAGGTGTGGCCGGGCTGTCCTTGGCCGATCGCGCAACGATCGCCAACATGGCGCCTGAATACGGAGCGACCATCGGCTTCTTCCCGATCGACGAGAAGACCATCGATTATCTGAACTTGACCGGACGCAGCAACCTGGTGCCTTTGGTTCGTGCCTATTATCAAGAACAGGGGATGTGGTTCGATCCTTCGGCAACACCTCTTTTCTCCGATGTGGTGGAACTCGATCTGACATCGATCGAGCCGTCCCTGGCCGGGCCTTCCCGCCCACAAGACCGGGTCACCCTTCCTCATGTGAAAGCTGAGTTCGCAAAGAGTCTGCCGACCCTCCTGGCTCAGATGAAAGACCCGGAAGCCAAACTCGAGTCTGAAGTCAAGCTGACCCTGAACGGAGTCGATACCCGGATCGGGCATGGCGCTGTGACCATCGCTGCGATCACCTCTTGCACGAACACTTCAAATCCGAGCGGTCTCATCACTGCGGGTTTGCTTGCCAAGAAAGCCGTTGAGAAGGGCCTTCGGGTCAAACCCTGGGTGAAGACCTCCATGGGTCCCGGATCGAAGGTCGTGACCGATTATCTTTCCGAAGCAGGATTACTACCACACATGGAAGACCTCCACTTCAATGTGGTGGGCTACGGTTGCACCACTTGCATCGGAAACGCCGGCCCGCTGATCGAAGAGGTTTCGAAAGCGGTGACGGACGGCAAGCTCGTAGTGGCTTCAGTGCTTTCGGGCAACCGGAACTTCGAAGGCCGGATCAATCCGCAAGTCCGCGCGAACTACCTTGCCTCCCCTGCTTTGGTGATCGCCTATGCGATTGCCGGGACAGTAAATCTCGACCTCACCACCGAAGCAATGGGCGCCGGAAAAGACGGGAAACCGGTTTTCCTGAAAGACCTCTGGCCGACCAACGCCGAGGTTGAAGCCCTGGTTTCGAAGCACGTGACCCCCGGACAATTCAAGAAGAGCTATTCGGATGTCTTCGCAGGCGATGAGTATTGGGCCCGCGTCCAGGCACCGGAAGGCACTTTGTTCTCTTTCGACGAAAAGTCCACCTACATCAAAGAACCCGCCTTCCTGCAGGAACTGACAGCACAGCCCAAACCCCTTTCGGATATCCGCGGAGCCCGCATCCTCGGGTTGTTCGGTGATTCGATCACGACCGATCACATCTCGCCAGCCGGTTCGATCTCGAAGAACTCCCCGGCAGCAAGGCATTTGATCTCTTTGGGGGTCGAACAGAAGGACTTCAATTCCTACGGTTCAAGGCGCGGGAATCATGAAATCATGGTTCGCGGTACTTTCGCCAACATCCGGATCAAGAACAAGATCATGAACGGTGTCGAGGGCGGTCTCACCAAAAAATTCCCTGAAGGCACCGAGATGTCGATCTACGACGCAGCTGTGACCTACAAGAAAGAGAACACCTCACTCGTCGTCATTGCCGGCAAGGAATACGGAACCGGATCCTCGCGAGACTGGGCTGCAAAAGGGACCATGATGCTCGGGGTTCAGGCGGTCATCGCCGAGAGCTATGAGCGGATCCACCGGTCCAATCTGGTCGGCATGGGCGTTCTTCCCCTGCAGTTCCTTCCTGGCGAATCCGCCGAGGCTCATGGAATCAAAGGCGACGAGAAAATCGATATCGAGGGAATCACCACGGTTCAACCCGGGCAGAAATTGAAGGCACGGGTCACGCACGCTGACGGGACCTCCAAGGAGATCCAGCTCCAGGGCCGCATCGATACGGCGAACGAACTCGAGTACTACAAAAACGGCGGAATCCTGCATTACGTGATCCGCGGAATGCTGAAAGGCTGAGAGGAACCCTCATGACCCGTGAAGAAAAGCTCGAACTGGTTCAACGGATGCTCGGCTTGAGACACAAGCTCAAGGTGATCGCCAGCATGAAAGATCCGGAGACTCACGATGAGCTTTCTTCGAGCATGCTTTCACGCTGGGAACTCGAGGATGAGATCAGAGCGATCGAAATCCTGCTCGATCAGGAGCGTTCCGATAACGTGAAGACCAAGCTGAAACTGGTCACGGAACAGTACCTTTCGGGCAAGCCAGTACCGAAAAAGAAGAAGACGTGAACCCGCTCCACATGGACCGCTCCAGATCCTCATTGGGACACCAAGCGCCCTATCGCGCACGGGTGATCGCTGATATCGCGATGTTTTTCCGGATCGGGTTTCAGTTCTGGAGGGGATTTCATTTTCTGAGGAACACCCGTCGGGCCATTACCGTATTCGGTAGCGCGCGCACTCCCGATGATCACCCTTACTGCGATCTGGCGCGAACCGTTGCCAGACAGATCGGCGACCAGGGAATCGCCATTGTCACCGGTGGTGGCGGAGCGGTGATGCAAGCGGCAAACCGCGGGGCCTTCGAGGCAGGGGCGCCCTCCATCGGGATCAACATCACGATCGAGCGCGAGCAAAAAGCGAACCCTTACCTGACGCACAGTCTGGTCTGCCGGTACTTTTTTGTCCGGAAAGTCCTTCTCTGCCGTTATAGCGAGGCCTTTTTGATCCTTCCTGGAGGCTTCGGAACCCTCGATGAGTGCTTTGAGATCATCACTTTGATCCAGACCCGGAAAATGCATCCCAGACCCGTGGTTTTGATCGGGAGCGAGTTCTGGGGCGGTCTTCTGGATTGGTGCCGTAAGACCCTCATTCCCCAGGGAATGATCACCGAGGCTGAATTCGCCCGGCTCCATGTCGCCGATACTGCGGAAGAGGCATTGAGCTACCTCGGAATTCAGGGACCGAGCAACCAGGCCACCAGCACGGCGACGATCACCCGGTAAACTGCGAAAATGGCAAAGCTGGTCCGGCTAACCCACTTGATCAACAAGTGGATCGCCAAGGCGCCCGAAACCAGAGCCGTGAGCGTTCCGATCAGGAGGGGGCCGGCCCCCGAAATCGAGTCCATCAACTCATGCCAATGGCGACTCTCATAAATCACCGCCCCGAGAGTGATCGGGAGCGAAAGCAGAAACGAAATCCTAGCTGATTCGGCTCTACCGAAACCGAGCAGTCGCGAAGCCGTGATGGTGCTTCCAGAGCGCGAAACACCCGGAACCAGCGCCAGTGCTTGAATACAGCCAATGACCCAAAGATCCTTCAGACTTGCATCACAGAGCTTCCGATCGGCCGTAACCTTCCGGTCCACCCACCACAACAGTACCCCGAATAAAGGAAGGGTGATCCAGAGTATCCAGAGAGACCTCAGGTGCGATGAGATCCACCCGTTCAGAAGTGCACCTGCCACTACGGCAGGAACGGTACCGACCACCAGATGCATCCAGGAAAGTGTTTTCTTCCCATCCTTCTTTGGAAGTGGATTTTTAAGAATCTCGAGCCAGTCCTTGAAGAAATAAACCGCAGTGGCCAAAAGCGTGCCCACATGCAGAAACACATCGAAGGCCAATCCGGGATCCGGAGTGCCCAGAACCCTGGGGAGCAGCAAAAGGTGGGCGGAACTGCTCACCGGCAGGTATTCGGTCGCACCTTGAACCAGGCCGAACCAGAATGCATCAAAAGGATTCATGATAGAAGACTACTCTTGTCAATCAACGAATTCCAGATCTATTATAGGGACATCAACGTTCGGAAAGGAAACTACAACCATGAAATCCATGTTCTTCATCACACTTGCTACTCTTGTTTTCGCAACCGCATGCACCAAAAAAGAGGAGGCCACTGAAAGCGCTCCTGCTCAACCTGCCACTCAACAAGTCGCTCAAGCTCCTGCTGCAGAAGCCGGCAAGCTCGAGATCGTAGAAGTCCAGGCCGGAAAAGGCGCTGAAGCAGTGAACGGAAAAACCGTATCGGTTCACTACACCGGCACACTTAAGGATGGCACCAAATTCGATTCTTCCGCTGGCAAGGAACCGATCACTTTCGTACTGGGTTCCGGCCAAGTGATCAAAGGTTGGGATGAAGGCCTCCTCGGATTGAAAGTCGGCGGTAAGCGCAAGCTGACCATTCCTGCTGACAAAGCTTACGGCGATCGCGCCATCGGCATGATTCCTCCGAACTCCACTTTGTACTTCGACGTCGAACTCATGGACGTGAAGTGAACCTGACCAGGGGCGGAGCGGGCAACCGCTCCGCCTTTTTTTATGACCCAACGTCTCCCTCTTTCACGTGAACGCCTTCAAGGACTCGTCCGATCCCTCGGAGGCGAAGACGCTTTCAAAGATCTGATGCGCCAGTTTTACAGGACCATGGCTCAAGATGTGATGATCGGATTCTTTTTCACCGGCAAGGATCCCGACAGCATCGCCGACAAGCAGAGCCTCTTTGTTCTGCACTCTGCCGGGCTGATCCAGTCCCCTCCGGAGCACGGGCCCGCAACGGCACACCGGAATCTCGCTCCAATCTTGGCCGGTCACTTCGATCGACGGATCCGGATCCTGGAGGAAGTTCTGGCCAAGGCCGGGGTCTCTACCGGCGATATCGACACCTGGGTCGGATTCGAGGAATCCTTCAGGAAAATGGTCGAATCGCGCCCCCGATAAGATCCTTGACAAGGCGCTTCCAATTGCTTAATGTCCGGCCCCAAACAGGGGGTCCCATGAAAAACCGGATTTGGATCGTCATCCTCGGAATGCTTTCCCAAGTGCCCAGCCAGGCCCAGTGGCTCGGCGGTGAAGACCCTGGAGCCTCCGCAACGCCTGGTCCCTATGCTTGCGTCCCGGCCCACCGTGATGGCCGGAACCCTTATACCCTGGCACTCCTTTCGGGCATCCAGACCACCTTCATTCCCGGAACTTCCTACCAGCGCATGGAGGATTGTACCCAGGCCATGGATGCGGTCCGGAACACTCCCTCGAATCCCCTCCTCTGCACTTCCCGTGACCGGGACGGTCGTGGGCCTTGGATTCTCGGGATGATTCAAAACGGGCGTCACGTCCGCTTCGATCGCGCGGTGTCGACCTCCCTCGGCGCCTGCATCAAGATGAGCCAGGACCTGATCTTGTCGGAAGATGCAAAGACCGGAATCTACTGTTCGTCCAAAAACGGCAGTGGTCTCGGACCCTACTCCATCATGGGAGTCGACCTCGAAACCGGCCAGGTGCAAATCGGCGGTTCTTATTTCAGCGAGCTCTCCAAGTGCAACCGGAACCTCGGCATCATCCAGTGATGCCCCGAGGAAGCGGGATCAGACGTACTCGCCCCTCTTGATCTTGTCGATGATGATCTTCTCCGGCATCGTCGGATCCTTCGGATTCACCGAGAAGTACGCTTGCTGCTCGCACCTGCGCTTGTTTTTCATGAGCCACCTGAGGATGTCGGCTGAACCCTTGTTCTTTTTATCCTGGAAGAACGGATCATTCCTGAGCGCATCATCGGCTTTCTTGAGCGCACGGACTTCCTGTGCGTCATTCTCCTTCACCGGATAATCGAACAAGTCGTATTTTTTGATGTCTTCCGGCAACACTCCGAGGAAACGGACATCCGGAGCACTGTAATCCTGGTTCCGGATCAAAGAGGCCGCTGATCCGGCTTTCAAGGTCCGGAAAATATTCTGCATGGTGTACGCATCGAGGTCCCCGAAGAAGTACATCGGAACACTCAATTGATCCTGGATGAGCTTGGCCCAACCCCGTACCGCGTTCGACGGCACACCCTGGGCACCCATCACGATGCAATTGTGCCGCTTGGTCATTCCGTTGGCGACCAGAGTGTTTGCGGTACCTTCGGACTCGACAATGAGGCAGAAGTCGATCTTCTTTTTCATCGAGAGCCTGAGATTCTGGGGACGGTTCTTCGGCTGGAAAGGCGAGGTTCCGAGCTTCGAAAGATCTACCACTGCGGTATCCCCGTCCGGAAGGGTTTCCGTCACAACAAGGTTTTGAGAATAGGTCTGCCCGCCCCGGTCGTTGGCGTAACAGTTCATCTCCTCGCGATAGCACTCCAGGAGCTCGCAAATGAAATCGATCGTATCGTCGCTCTCGCCTTGCTCGGTGAAATCGAGCGGTTTCAGTGAAGGCGTTCCCTTTGTTTCACCCTTGCTGATGTAGTACAATTCGCGCTTGGTGTTGACGGCGCCGGTATCGATGTTTCGCAGAAGAATCTCGAGCATGAAAACCGCACGGGACATCTTCTTGACCGAACTGACATTCAGCTCGGTGGCGACTTTTTTACCACCCGGTGTGAAATACCCCACCTTGTGATTGTAAATCGCATTATCGAGAGAGCACTTGGTCGCATGGAGCACAGGTCGCTTCCCGCGTTCGAGATCACTGAGAAGTTTCATGCACAAGGCTTTACTGAGGCCCGGAATCTCGCTCTGAAGTTTGCCGCCTTTTCTAGTACTCATTCCTACTCCTCCGCGTCCTTGGCTTTCTGGATCTCGAGCTTCTTATTCGCATCGGTCAGTTCTTTTTCAGTAGCGGTCGCGTCGCGCCCGAGAATCTTCAAAAGACCGTCACGCGCGCGCTTTTTCTGGTCCTCTTTGGCATTCGTGATCCGCGCCAGTCCCTCCACCAGAATGGGACCGAACTGTTCGATGTAGCGGATTTTCTCTTCGAGTTCATTGGCTTTGTGCTCGGCCTTGATGTAACGCGACAACTTCTGCCCGGCTTGCATCAAGGCACGTCGGATCTCCTCGACCAATTCATCCGAAGCATCGATGGTTTCTTTCGAAGCGTTCTTGAATTTGATGAAAGGTGAAACCACCGAAACCGCAAAAATATACGGGCCGGTCGGGAAAGAATCCTTAGGCTGGGCCAATCCGTAAGAACGCCAGTTCACCGAAGTGATCGACTGGGCGATCGCGCACGCGGATTTGTCGAACTGGAGCGGAACCCGGTTGGCGAAACGCAAGAGTTGAACCGGGCTGTCGGCCTCGGAGCTTTTGGACTCCAGACGTGCAATGGCCACCTCGACCTGAACCGGCTTGAAGTCACAAATGGTCGGTTTCCGGGTCAC
This sequence comes from Bdellovibrio sp. ZAP7, assembly GCA_945874535.1. GTDB lineage: Bacteria > Bdellovibrionota > UBA1018 > UBA1018 > CAIMNF01 > CAIMNF01. The sequence continues at coordinate 52,291 of CAMCGZ010000004.1, read as the reverse complement.
CACAGAGAAATAATCGACTTTCCCCAAACGCTGGATCGATTTTGCGAGAGCGTCCTCACCGATACTCAAAACCGAATTGGTGGAGGGTGCCTTCAGTTCGGTGTTCTGGATGGCCGAGAACAGCTTGTTGAGCTCACCGTCCGGCAACTGATCCACGAGCTTTTCGAACATCGACTTCGGGAGGCCGAATTCCTTCTTCTTGGCGATCTCATCGATGACCGAATCACCGATCCGGCTGAAACCTTTCTTGAGCCAGGCCGATACCTTCTGGCGGCCGAACAAATGGGAATGGGCGATGAACTCACCGAGCTTCATGGTATGGGGATGCGGCTCGGTCGCCTCCGGGATCATCGGCATTTCCTGGGTGACACGTTCCACCTTCTGCCACTCCTGATCCGGGAGTTTGTACTCGAGATTCAAGTGCGGATTGACGAGAGTCGATCCGAGCAGATAGTTCAAGAGCCCGGCCTCACCGTTGATCTGGATCCGCCCATCGAACATGAACTCCACACGGGTTCCATGGGGGCGATCCCAATCGAAGGTTTCCCGATTCTTCATGACCCCCTTGTTGTTCTTGATATCCACTTCGATGAGGGCCGAAACGGCCTTTCTCATGGCCTTGGTCTTGGAGACGACTTTTGCGCCCTGAGCACAGGTGAGCTGCGCCCAGGTGGTCGCAGCCGAAATCCCGATCCCTTGCTGTCCGCGGGTACAACGTCCCCGTCCGAACTTCGACGAGGCAAGATACTCTCCGAAGACCTTGGGAAGATCCTCTCCATCGATGCCGGGACCATTGTCTTCCACCACCACCCGGATCCGTTCCGAGTTCTTGATCGAACCGGGCCCGAGACGGTCGATCTCGACCTTGAGGTCTGGAGTGATCCCATGCTCTTCACAGGCGTCGAGTGCGTTGTCGACCGCTTCCTTCAGCGTCGTCAGAACCGCCTTGGTCTGGCTCGAAAACCCAACCTGTTGAAGATTCTTGGAAAAATACTCCGCTGTCGAGGAACTCGAAATTTTTTTACTGTCCGCCATAGGTGTCCCCACAGTGAATCAAAATCCGGAGCCCCCGTCAATGCGGGGGTGCGTCAAGACTGCCCTGGTTTCACAGGACATCGCTCCCTGAACTCACAGAAGCGACAATGGTCTCCGGGTGATGGCTGCATGCTGTCAATCCTGGATCTCTGGAACCAATCCTGAACCTCGACCTCAAGCGTTTCCCGATTCATCCCGGGTAAAGGAATCCACTGAAGACCCTCCTGACGGCTGAAATGGGCGATGGCCCCTTCCAGGCGTTCCGGGATGAATTCCACCAAATGGGAGGCCGCCCAGGCATAGAGCCGGATCTGAAGACTGTACTGATCGATCAAGGCCTGGGCCGATTTAGGGCGGGCCGTGAATTTGTAATCGACCACACGAAGCGTTTTCCGGGCGCGATCCACTTCCAAGCGGTCCATCATCCCGACCAAGCCTTCACGTGCCGAGAGTGGAACTTCGAATCCGAGCTCCGGATAGACTTCGATACCGTCATCAGTCCGGCCGAGGGCTTTTTCAAGCTCCCGGATAGTACGATCGGCGATCTCTGCAGAACCGAATTCCCGCCGGAGTCCCTCCCAGTCCTCGTGTTCCAGCAGAGAGTGAATCCGCTTTCCTTGCTCGGCGACTTCAGAAGCCTCAGGAGCGCCAGAAACCTCAGAGTCGGGCAGAATCTTTTGCTCTGCCTCGGCATCATCCAGTCCGTCCCAGAACTTCCAGCGGTAGCGAAGCGGACACTGCGAAAGCACCAACCACTCACTCGGAGAATGACGGGCACGATAAGGGCGGGGATCGAAATCCCGGATCCGGACCGGCACGTACGGACCGACTTCTGGCCGGGATACCTCCTCCAGTGCCGATTCGACCGGCTCCCAAAGTGGAGGCAACGCCACCGTCTCCACCCACTCCCGCCAATTGTCGGTGAGACCGGGACGATAGTCGGGATGTTCGGCTGCCTTCCGGACCTTCACCTCTTTTTTCCATCCCAGAATCAATTGTTCCTGAGGCCGGGTCAGCGCCACATAAAACACACGTTTGCTTTCCGCCACGGCTGCCTGTTTTTCGATTCCGGACCAGAACTCATTCGAGCTTCCGTCTTTCAGGCGCTGCCCGTCCTCGTCCCGTTCGAAGAGATGCACCCCGCGGTTCCGGTCCCAGATCAGATCCGCTGAGCCACCACCACGGTACTCGCCATCAAAATCGAGCAAAACCACTCTCGGGAATTGAAGTCCCTTCGAACCATGAACCGTCATGATCCGGAGCATGCCCTTCTCTGCCGGAGCAGGGACCTCACGCTCGATCTTCGAATCCTCGACCGCTTGAGCGAGTGTCTGGACGATTTCATGAAACCGTCGCCCCTGTCGACTGAGCTCCTCGCACTTGTGCCACAAAGAGCACAGCGGTTGGACCATTTGCTCATCCAAAGTTTCGAGCTCGAGCAAGCGTGCGAGGATCATCCCGGGACGGAACCTCGAAATCCGATCCGGTCCGAGGTATCCCTCCCGAAGCGCCACTGCCACGGGATGATCGGACTCCCGGAAAAAGCGATCCAGATAACCGCTGTCTCCCCGTGTTGCAGCCCACTGGTGCAAGGTCGCGTCCGGAATGCCGATCCACGGACTCCGGAGAGCCGTAGCCTGAGAAAGCAGATTTCCCGGAGAGAGCCAGCCCTTCAAAAAAGCCACCAACTCCTTGACCCGGGGATCCTCATAAAACCGTCCGCCGCTTCCGAGTAAAAAAGGGATCCGGTGTTTTTCCAATGCCGCCAGGAAATTCCGGGTTTTCTCTTTCCTGAGAGAACGGACCAGTACGGTAAATTCCGAAAAATCGACCCCAGCCATCCGCTGTGAAAGAAAGAACCGGGCCAGATCGTCCTCGGTTTCCCACTCCACCCGAATCACAGCCTGCTCCGCACCGCCCTGGTCCCTCCCGGCACTGAGTGGCTCGTAGGGGAGATCACTCAGCTCGAACACTGGTGCACAGACTTCGTTCACAAAACGGATGATGGAAGGCCTCGACCGGTAATTGATATCGAGCAAATGAAGCTCGGGAAGCTTTTTCACCAGGTCCTGGAACACACTGACATCCGCATCTCTGAACCGGTAAATGGATTGTTTCGGATCCCCGACAATGGTCAGGTTCGAATAGTCCGGTCGGACAAAACGCTCGAGAATCTCTCCCTGAATCGGATTGGTATCCTGAAATTCATCCACGAGCACCAAATCGAATCGACCCTGGTAATGACTCCTCACTTCCGGAAACTCCAAAGCCTTCCGAGCGCGGGTCTCGAGATCATTAAAATCCAACACCCCTTCCCGGTTCTTGGAATGACGGTAACGGAGATTGACCGAGCTGAAAACATTCCAAAGGTCGCGAACTTCAGGACGGTCGAAAGAACGGGTGATGAATTGTTCGACCCCAAAGGACTCGAGGGATCGGAGTTTTTTCAGAAGATCTTCCAGTGTGCTTCGGGAATAAACACCGAGCAAACGGTCCAATGCCTCCGAGATCTCGAAATTGTCGGTGGAGGTCCAAAGGACAGCCAGACTTCGCTCCCAATAACGGGCAGACTCGTCCTCAAGCAGGATCCGCTCGCCCCCCTGAAGCCCGGACTGCGAAGGAAACTCCCTCAGGATCGAGGAGCAGAGTCCATGGATGGTCTTCACCCAATGAGCGGACAACTCCCCTCCGGGCAGGCCTTGGGTCAGGGCCTCCCTCAGATCCCGGACGGATTTCTCCGTAAAAGAAACCGCACAGAATCGGGCCTCGGGATTCCGGGCCATGAGGGCTTTGCACTTGGCGACCAGGGTGGTGGTTTTCCCACACCCGGCCCCCGCCACCACAGCCTGGCCAAGTCCCTGAGATTCAACGATTTTCGCTTGTTTCTCGTTCACGGGGTCAAGTTTGTCGTATTTTTGACGATAAGAAAAGAGATATGAAACGGGGTCCGATTCAGCAGGCTCGCATCGCTTTTGTCATGGATGAACGGCTTCCCCATGTGCGTAAGGCCCAGTTCACCAAGTTCATCAGTTTATTGCGGATTCAGTGCAACCTGGAGGTTTTCTCTCCAAAAGACGGGGTCCAATCGCTCCTTCAAAAGGCCGGCCAGGGTCAATACTCACTGATCCTTTTGCCTTGGCATCTCTATCTCGATTGGAAACAGCTCGACGCCCACTTCGGAGCCCTCCGGCTCGAAGGCGTCACGGTAGCCGGTTATTTTGCCGATACGCTTCTTCCTTTCGATTTGAACACGCTTCCGAACTTTCACCGGATGATCCTGCTCGATTTCTTCCGCATGACGGAAAGCGAGATCGTTACGTTGATTACAGCACTGGTTTACCCGGATCAGAAAACCGGCTTTTCCGGCATCGTTCCTCAGCAGAATCAAATCTATCACCAGGAATGGTATGAGCATGACCGGAGCGGAACCCACTGCCTCGATTCCGTGATGAGTCTCCCTCTCTTGCGTGCTCGCAGATGGGAAGACCGAGTAGGCTCGATCCGCTTCGTTTTGACAGCTCTTTGGCTCATGTGCTTTAAAGGAAAGTCGAGAAATCGCGAACTCGACTCCTGCGCCACTCTCGAGTTGGCGGAACACGACCACCGCATCGCTCTCAAGTTCACCTTCCAGGACAGAACGCTGACCTTGAAGCACCTGATGGAGCACACCTGGCCCGCATCCGGAAAAAAGCATCCGCTATTTCAGGTTCTATCCGAACATTCAGATTTTTTGCGGATCCACCAGTTTCCAGAAAATCACACCCTTGAAATCACCTTGTTCTTCACAGCCGAGGCTCCCTCGATGCACCATCCGGGAGAAGTCCGGGGAATTTGGATCGAACCCCAAAAGACACGCTACTTGACCAGCAATTCAGAGGAAGAGGGCTTCGAGAACCGGATTCCGGTACTGAACGCCCAAGAACGGAACCTTCCGGACCAGTTCTTGATCCTGGTGGATCAATTGAATGCCCTTCACTGCAGGCTCGGTGAATCCAGCCAGGAAGAACGCTTCATCGTCGAACACCAGATCTCCAACGTCAGAAGACTCCTTTCCTCGATTGAAAAGAAGTTGGCTGAAACCAAGAAAATCGCCTAAAGTAGCGCCATGGTTCTACTGATCGAGTTCCTGAACCGGATCTCGTTTTTTTCGATTCTGTCTTGGAGTTTTTTTCTCCTATCGGTTTCGTGCGCCATCACCCTGACCGCATTCCGGTCGCCCGGGATCAGACGGTACCGGAAGGCGCTGATCGGCATCACCTGGAGCTCGCTCGTACTCGGGGCACTCAGTTGGTCGGTGCCGTTTTTCACCAGCCGCTTGCACCCGGGTCAATCCCGCCTGGTTGCGATGGACTCACTCGCGCGCACAGAATGGATTGAGCCGGTCGGCAATCCCGAGACTGAACTCCCGTCTGATGAAATCGCATTGACCCGCAAGTTGCCATTTCGCTTCAAATACAAACTCAGGCTGCCCTTCGAGTTTGATCGGGTGCTCACCGCCGAAGCCAGACACCTGGTTCTCCGTGACCGTTCGGGCAATATTCACGGATTTGACGCGTACTCCGGATACAATCATTGGAGCATCCGTCTCCACACCCATCGCATCCTCGGAACGGTCGAGACTCAGAACCGTCTGTTCATTCTGGACAGAACCTCGCTCGATTCATTCCGGATCTCATCAATTGATTTGCAAAACCCTTCCCTGCTCTGGCAAAGGAATATCCCGAATTGCCGCGAAGGCCAATTGGCTTACGATTCCGAAAGCCAGGCAATCGTCGTCAGTACGGGAAGCCAGGGCGTATGGAGTTTGAAGGCCCGCTCGGGTGAGGTTTTGTGGAAGCGCCCCGAACTCTACTCGAAAGCCCGGCCCTTGCCGATGAACGGTCATTTGGCCGTCTTTGAACCCGAGGTTGCCAACCGCAAGGGCTGGTGGCAGGTCCTCGATTCGCATTCCGGTCGGACCCTGAAAAAGATCCAGCATTCTTATCCCGAATCCGCCGAGCTGGTTTCCGACACCTCTTCGCCGGCAATTCTGATTCGAACCGGACCCAAAGACTGGGTGGCTCTGAACCCCCTCACCTTCGAGAAACTTTGGACTTTCACCTCTCCGAGCAAGGTCCTAAGACTGAATCCTCTCGATCGGGAGAGCTACCTGAACCTCGTGGACAATGGGCGACTGGAAGTCCGCCAGTGGAGCGCAAACACCCTCCTCTGGCAGCATTCGCTTTCCGATTTTAGCGATCGCTTTGTGCGGGTTTCTCCAGACCACCTGATTCTGGCCCTCTCCGTCTCTGAGCCCAACGAGCTCCCCGGAGTGGCCTTCCGCGACCTTCGCCAGGGGCACCACTTGGCCGGAGCCCAGACCTCAGAACCCCTGACCGACCTCTGGTTCCTCGGGGACTGGCTCTACCTCTTCAGCCAGAATCACGTCTGGGCCTTTCGTAAGTAGCCGGAATTAATAGGATAATTTCTTCCACCTGGCCTCAAGAACCGGTCTCGTTATGCCGAACAGATTAAGGTCTAAAGGTAGTGTTCCTGTCGCACATCTAATTATCCGACAAAAATAGTTTGGATTTACCAGATGTGTCAGGATAAACTCATCAATAGGGGGATCTATGGTTCGTTTCAATGTTGCACTTCTTTTGCTCGGCACACTTTCCGCGTCTTCATGGGCCTACACCCCCTTCAATCCAGACCAATTGATCTGTATCGGGATCCGTGACACCAAGCCGGCAGACAGTAATGGAAAGTGTGATCCGGGATATCACACCACGCCCATGAAAGAGTCCGAATTTTTGAGCACCTGCTTCGATAAAGGTGGGACCTGGAAATCAAGTCCCGAATGTGGAAGTCAGTCTTCTGCCCCAAAGAAATACAAGTACAGCGATCGCAAGTCTCAACAAGACAGCTACAATAAACGACAGGCCTCTTTGTCCTCGCCTACGGCGTCACCCTCACCCGCCCCCAATGCCTCAAGCGAAGGCAGTGACACCAGCCTAGTAGGAGCCTCGGAAGCCAAAGGGGTTGGTCCTGATTCTGAGAATGCCTTGGATCAAGCCAGCATCAATGCCGGAAAAGCCTCAAAAAACGAACGAGCCCAAATCCAGAAAGATTACAAAGCTAAAGAAAAAGCAGTCGTAGACCAGCAAAAAAAGCTTGAGGCGAGCCGCGATGCTCGAAAAGCAGAAAGAAAAACTTTGAACGATGAGAAGGACAACAAAAGACTCCTCGACAAGGAAGGCGAGACCAATAGTGGTGTGGCTGATCGTCAACAACAGTTGGATGGTGACATCGGTGTCCGGGAAGGCAAACTTCAAGCTGCAAAAGACCAAGTCGATGAAGACAGAAAAGCTCTGAGGGCTGCCCGCAAAGCAGAACGGAAAGCAAGAAAAGACAACGACGCCGCCGGAGGCGTGGATGACATTAAAAAAGAGCACGACGGGGCCTACGGCGGGAATTACGGAGGTGAGGACGTAGCGACTTCACAAGCGATCTCCATGACCTCGACCCAAGTCTCGACTTCTACTGATGCAGTCGCTGGACAAAAAGTTCAAATGGCCGCTCAGGATCGCGAGGCCTCACTCCGCCAGCAAGGTTCGATGAATACCAATCTCGAACAGATCAACGCAGCTCGCCGCGAAACTGCGGAAGACGCGAAAAAAGCCCTGAACACCGGCGGGATCCTGGATATGGCTCTGGGGGCTTTCCAGGCCTTCCGTGCCGAGGAACACTTTCGTTCAATGAGCAATGTCACTGAAACTGCCAGCGCGGCCAAAGACGAGCTCTCTTATGATTTGTCGAAAAATAAAACTGAGATCGAAACCAAGTCCAATCTTAAAATCGGTGAGTTGGATGGGAAAATCAGTGCGGCCAACAAAGCCTACAAAGATTGCGGGCAGGACAACAAATGTTTGATGGACAACAAAAGTGTGATTGACAAACTGGAAGACGAGAAAACCAAAGTTCTCGCCAAAAAAGAGACCGATCTCAAAGCCGAAGATGACAACTACAACGCCAGGATGAGCAATGTGTCGAAAAACAAAAGAGAAGAAAACAAAAGCCAGACCAATGCGGGTGTGGCCCAAGGTGTGGCTGCAGGGGGGATGATCATGCAAGGAGTCCAGAAATTCCAGCAGGCCGCTGCCATCAATGCAATCGAGGCTCAGATGGCCGGAAACGCCCAGCAATACGGATTTGCCATGGGCGGCGGGATCACCCAGGGCGGCGGACAAGATGGCGTGAACGCTCTGAGTCCGATACAAAGCGCAGTCACCACCGAAGAAGAAGGCAAGAAAGATGACCTTGCCCAGAACTCGAACATCAATCCGAATGACCCGAACCTGGTGCCTGAAGGCCCACCAGCTGGAGCTTTCATCGAGTCGAAAGATCAAGGCGGCGGTGGCGGTGGTGGCGCCGGACCGGGCATGGCCGGAGGAACCTCTGCTGACAAGAGTGCCATGGAAGCTGGTGCTCAGGGCCCAGTAGCAGTGACCAAAGCGGGATCTTACGCACCCGTTGCAGGAGGTGCCGGGTACAAGTCCAGAAATGCCGGTGGTGCGGGTAAAGCCGGGGTCGATACCGGGTTTGCCGATCTTCTGAAAAAGTTCCTGCCGGGAGCTGAACCCGAAAAGAAGAAAGGTCCTGGAGAACTTCAGTTCGGAGACCGCTCCCCTGCCTCTAACCAAACAGCTGTCATCGGCCGGAACAAGAACATCTTCGAAGAGATCAGCAAGCGCTATCAGAAAAAGTCGGCAGAAGGCTCGGTCTTCTGAGGACTATGCTTAGTGTCCGTTGAGTTACATTCACAGGGGGAAACGATGAAACTCACTCGAACTGTCCGCGTGTTGGTATCAGCCATGCTGATTCAGGCATTGACTCTAAATCCACTACTCGCCACGCCAGCACAGGCTTGGTATCCGGAGAGCGATCGCTACGACAAGGTCTGCAAGCCGGTCCTGGCTGCGTCTGAAGAGCAGATGCGGGCTGATCCGACTCTTGGGGGTACCCAGGCCTCCGCGGCGTGCACCAACGCAAAAAACGGCCGTACCATGTATGATCTGGAAGCCGCCAAGACCATCATATTTTCTCTGGTTGCTATAACGTTCCTGGTTCTCGCCATTCTCGATAGCCTAGGAAAATTCGTCGGAGCCGATATCAACTCGGTCTGCATGGGCATCAGCACAGTCTTGGGCATCCTCACCATGGGGCTCGACATGGGATTCGCAAAATCAGTCGCGACCAATGCTGATCACTGGGTGAATAGCGTGAAACCGATCGGAAGCTCCATTCAGTCTTTCGGTGGAATGATCGTCGGACTTTTCGGAGAAGGCGCTAAAAAAGCATTGGACAAGGCTGGTTGTTGGGTGGCCTTCGGACTGTCAACGATGAATGCGGTGCTATCCGGCTTCGGGATGCAGGCCGCGTCGCAAGGGATCAAGAAGAACCTCGATGTTGCAGAGTCCATCAGGAACAATGTGAGCGCAACCTCGATTGCCGGCGGATTCACGCCTCCAAAAGTAAATCAAGAGCAGGCGGGAATGCAGCAAACAGCAGGAATCCAAGGTTCGAGTGAATGCTCTTCGGTCCCAGGAGATGCATATCTGAGCTGTATCAATGAAACCGTACAGGACCCCACTCTCTCAGCCATGATCTCAGACAAAGGCATTATGAACGGATTCAAAAAGATGCTCGGCAAACCCGTTGGTGATTTCGTCAAAGAATACCGCGGGGACGGAAGCCCGGCATCTGTCGGGCCCTATGTGGCCAACGGAATTGGTTTCAAAGAACTTGGAGGCACGCTGACCTCTGCCTTGGAAAAAGCAAAAGAAGATCTCGCCAAAAACCCGGAATATGCCAGTAAATATGCATCAAAAGCGGCTCCAAAAGGGGCGAAGAAGGACGCCATGGCCGACTTCAACTCGATGCTGAAAAATATGATGGGACAGATAAATCCCCAGCCTCAAAAGCAAAAATCTGACCCGAAGGCCCTGGTATTCCGGAGGCTCGAGGCGATGTCTGACGAGCGCATTCTCGAGTCGAAGGACATCAGTCTGTTCGACCGAATCACCAATCGCTACCAGAAAAAGAGTAGTGATCCCGAGGCGAATGCCGAAGCTCCGAGTCAAAAATAAAGTGACTCAGCTCTCTTGGAGTGCCTGCATGATTTTCTGGAAGTAGTTCCCCTTCAGGAAACTTTTGTGGATCTTGATGAACTCGTCGATGGACCAAGATGGATTCTCTATCATGTAATCCACAAAATAATGGGACACGATGAACAACGACGACAAAGGGGCGATCTGGGCCCCTGAAATCCCCTGCGGAAATCCGCTCGTGTCCGGCAACTCTTTCTGCTGCATCAGAATCTTGATCGCATCCGGGAAGGATGAAAGGTCCTGCCTGGCAATCTCAGCGGCATACGCCGGTGATTCCCAAAACGCCACTTTCTCTTCTTCACTGAGCGTCGCCTCGATCTGGACAAAATCCCGCTTCCCTTGGATCCGCGCCAGGTGCAGATGCTGGGCAAACCGGATGTCGTGCAGGTAGGCGATGTAAATGAGCTTGTCGACGCTCTTATCGGAAATCCATCCCAAACGGGTCCCGAGCCCCGCCATCACCTGACACAAAAGATGGATGTGCTGTCTCAGATAATGCGCATCTCCCCCGCCCTTCTCGAGTGCGGCTAGGAACTTCTTGAAGGGTCCCTTCCGGGTGAGTTCTTTATGAATGGAGCCGATCTTGGCTTTCACGTTCTCTCGGAACTCCTGATCCCTGACCAATTGCTTGTCATCGATAGAAAAGACCGTCGTTTTCTGAACGAAGCGCGCAATCAAGGACTCTTGCAGGTTGTCGGAGAACTTCATTCCGACTTTGAAACCGTCCCGCTTCCCCATGCCCTCATAAATCGAGAACGGAATGGAGAACAAAAGTTCTCCTTCAACCGGTGGAGAAATTCTCAAATCACCGAGTTGCCACAGCCGGATCCGCCCACCGATCTCGAAAAACGGCTTCAGCTTGGCAGGGATGAAAATGGCCAGCCCCCCCTGACTGACATCACAAACGAGCACAGCATGCAACCGCTCGGAGTCCGGCTGACCGGCCTTGAAGGTGACCAACTGCGCGAATTTCTCTTCACTCGGGTGGAAATAAAAACGAGGGGAGCTCCTCTTCTCTTCCAAGGCCAATTCATCCGGAAATCCGAGAATGGCGACCTTGCCCTCCAACGACACAATCCTGGCCTTGAATGCCGCATCCCTGAAGTGCAACTTCAAAAAAACAGTCTCGCCATTGGCCAATTTGGAGCTAGGTGCTTCCAGCAGTACTTTTACGCGGTTCTTCTCGGGGTCGACCTCTTCCACGACGCAAGAGATCTTGATGCGGTTCTCGCCCTCGGGCTTCCACAAAAAGGTTCCCCGATCGGAAATGCTCTTTCCGACAATCTGGAGAATCTCCTGGAACCGCTTAGTGATTCGAAATTTCTTTTTCGTTCCCACCCGATTCCATTACAACAAAGGTGACTTTTTTTGTCTACTGAAGTCTGGCCACGGTCCGGCCGAAGATACGGTTCACCTCAGCAGCAAACTGCGGGGTGGCGTCCACCCGGAGCTCTTTTGGAAACTCCATCCGGCCCTTCCAGTCAGGTGCTGAGAACTGAATCAACACTGGGCATTTCCCGCGATTTTTCAATACATGTTGTTTGAGACTGCGGAGTTGCTCGATCCCGGTTTCGTCCGGATCGATGTCCAGGATGACACTCACCGACCGGGATGCGTGCGCATCCTCGAGCTTCTGGATGGACGAGGCAAGCACCTTGGGTTGCCCCTCTTTGACCTGGAAGTCTCCTGTGATCACGAGAGGTTCCGGTGAATCCTTCAACTCGTGCAACAAAGCAGAATGCTGCGAGTAAAACTCCGCAAAGGCTACGATCTCCGTCCGCCCGAAAAGATCCTCGAGCTGCATGAAGGCCATCTTCGAGCCACGCTTGGTCGTGATCTCTTTGAACTCGCTGATGATCCCCGCAAGTCTCACCTCTTTGCGTTTGGGCTTCTGGGCGCCGGCACCCCAGGAATTCTGTTCCGGAACCGGGGGAGTCTTCTCTGCCAACTCCTTTAAACTCACCGAGTGGTGTCCGAGCCAATCCTGGCAAATGGACTGCCAATTTTCCATCGGGTGCCCGGAAACAAAGAATCCAAGAACCTGCTTTTCAGAGAGCAAGCGTTTGGCGAAAGGCCATTCTGCTTCCCTCTTGATGAGTGAATCGACAGGCGCTGAAACCTTGATCTCCTCTGCTTTAAAATCATCAAAGAGTGAGCTCTGCCCGAGCTCCGCTTTGGCTTGTTCGTCCTGACCGAATTGGATCAGATTTTCGATTGAAGCAAACAGGGAGGCCCGGTTGAAGCCCGCCTTGGAAATGAGCCCGTCAAAGGCCCCGGCCTGGATGAGCGATTCAAGAACCTTCTTGTTCACTTTACGCATCGAGCAACGCTTGGCAAAGTCCAAGGGTGAGAGGAACGGTCCGGCCGCACGCGCCTCGAGCATCGCATCGACAGCGGCGCCACCCACTCCCTTGATCGCTTCGAGACCGAAGCGGATCGCATGCGTAAATCCATTGATTTTGGATGGAAGCGCCTCGACTGCAAAGGCATGGATGGAGGTGTTCACATCCGGTGCCAGAACCGAAATTCCCATGGCCCGGGCATCCGCCGTGTACTTGGCGAGCTTGTCCGTATCGCTCATTTCAGTAGTCATCAGGGCTGCCATGAACTCAACCGGGAAATAGGTCTTCAGGTACGCCGTTTGGTAAGTGATCAGGCCGTAAGCGGCCGAGTGAGACTTGTTGAAACCGTACTCGGCGAACTTGGCCATGAGTTCGAACAGGTCCCCTGCCTTCTTCGCATCCACGCCCCTTCCCGTGGCGCCTTGAACGAAGATCTCCTTGTGCTTGGCCATCTCCTCGGCTTTTTTCTTACCCATGGCCCGACGGAGCATGTCGGCTTGGCCTAAAGAATAACCGGCCACATCCCGGGCAATCTGCATGACCTGTTCCTGGTACAGGATCACGCCATAGGTGTCTTTCAGAATGGGTTCGAGAACGGGTAGCTCGTAACGGGTCTCGAGCCTTCCGTGCTTCCGGTCGATGAAGTCGTCCACCATCCCCGAACCGAGCGGTCCCGGCCGGTAAAGGGCGTTGATCGCGGTGATGTCCTCGAGGCTGTTCGGAATGATCCGACGGCAGAGGTCCTTCATTCCCTCGGATTCGACCTGGAACACCCCATTGGTATTGCCGCTGGAAATCAAATCAAAAACTTTAGGGTCCTTGTATGAAACAGCCTTGAGATCGAAGTTTTCCTGTCCGGGAAGATGGCGGATGAATTTCACCGCACTGTCGATCACGGTCAGGGTCTTCAGGCCGAGGAAGTCGAACTTCACCAGGCCGATTTTCTCTGAATAGTCCTTGTCGAACTGGGTCACCACATCACCGTCTTTGGAGACGTAGAGCGGGCAATAACTCACGATCGGCTCTTCGGTGATGATCACTCCGGCAGCGTGCATGCCGGCATTCCGGTAAAGTCCTTCGAGCTTGACTGCGTATTCCCAAACCTTTTTGAGCTTGGGCTCGGATTCGATCTTGGCCTTGAGATCAGGACTCGTTTCGAGGGCCTTTTCGAGTTTGATGTTCAATTCATCCGGAAAGAGCTTGGTGATCTGGTCGGTTTCGGAGAACTGAAGACCTAAAACCCGGCCGACATCCTTGATCACCGCCTTGGCTTGAAGTTTACCGAAGGTGATGATCTGGGAAACATTGTCCTTGCCGTACTTGTTCTCGACATACTCGATCACCCGCCCGCGACGATCCTGACAGAAGTCGATATCGAAGTCGGGCATCGATACCCGCTCCGGATTGATGAAGCGCTCGAAGAGCAACTTGAATTCGATGGGATCGATATCGGTGATGTACAAACAGTAGGCCACCAATGAGCCCGCACCTGAACCCCGTCCGGGACCAACCGGGATATCGTGGTTCTTGGCCCATTTGATGAAGTCCGAAACGATCAAAAAATAGCCCGAGAATCCGGTCTTCTCGATCATCCCGAGTTCTTCCTCAAGGCGGGCGAGGTACTCTCTTTCGAGCTCACCCCAATGGGGAAGTCGCATCTTCCCCTCCGGCCCCGAGAACTCCGGTTCACTGAATCTCTTCTTCAAGCCTTCACGGGCTTCGGATTTGAAAAACTCCACCGCATCGAAGGGGTCACCCTTGGCCACTCCATCGGGTCTGAAAGTGGGAAGATGATAAATGGCCTTTCCACTCTCGTCTTTGAATCTGAACTTGAGGTCGCACTTGGCGGAAATTTTCCCTGCATTCTCGAATGCGCCCTGGTATGCGTCGAGGCGCTCCTGCATCATCGTCGAAGATTTGAAATAGTATTCAGTTGGTACCAGGGACTTCGGCCGGTCGAATCCGAGGTTACGACCGAGGGGGATACACTGGAGGATCTCGTGAGCCTCGGCGTAGGAGGGATCCAGATAATGAACCTCACTGGTACCGACCAACTCCACACCCAGGCCGGGAGCCAATTCAGCAAGACGCTGATTCACCGACTCCTGCTCGGGAATGCCGTTGTCGACAATCTCGAGGTAAAAGTCATCCTTGAAGCGCTGTTTGAACCAACGGATCGATGAGATCGCTTCTTCTTCCTGACCGGTGAGCAAGCGATAGCCGATTTCCCCACGAATGGAAGAACTCAACACGATCAAGCCGTCACCGAACTGATTCAGGAGCTCGCGGTCCACGACCCCGCGTACCAAATCACTCAAAGGAGTCTTGTTGTTGACACCGTCTTTGAATGCCCGGCTCAGCAACTGAGACAGGTTCTGATAGCCCGTCATGTCTTTACAGAGCACGACCAGGGAATGAAGCGTTTTTTTGCTGCCGGGCTCGAAAACCTGATCCCGTCCATCCGGACAATAAACCAAATCACAACCGATGATGGGTTTGATCCCGGCATCCTTGCAAGCGAAGTAGAACTCGATCGCTCCGAAGATATTGTTGGAATCGGTCAGGGCCAGCGCGGACATTCCCTCCGCCTTCGCACGGTCCACCAGGTCCTTGATCTTCACCGTGGAAGACAGGAAGCTGTTGTGGGAGTGAACGTGAAGGTGGACGAATGGATCCATCAGCAACCGCATTCCTTGTCGTCACAGCAATCGTTTTCGCCGTCGGCATGATCGTGATCGCCAAACAAATGCTCGAATTCCTCGTTGTAGAGTTTGGTATCACCCACATAATTGGTGGCCGAGGCTTTCAGCAGATGAAGTTCTTCGGTGGTAAGCTCCCGCACGGCCTTGGCGGGCGCTCCCTGAATCAGGGATTTCGGTGGAAACTGTTTTCCCTTGGTGACCAGTGCCCCTGCTGCGACGATCGAATCATCTCCAATCACCGCTTCATCCAGAATCACAGCTCCCATCCCGACCAGGATCCGGCTCCCGAGGGTACAGCCGTGCAAGGTGACTCGATGCCCGATGGTGACATCGTCTCCGATTGTGAGGGGCGCACCCTTCATCGGAGGGTGATTCCTCGTCACGTGAAGCACTGATCCATCCTGGACATTGGTCCGGGCACCGATCCGGATGCGATTCACATCCCCCCGGATCACCACCTGGAACCAAACCGAGGATTCTTCTCCAAGTTCGACATCCCCGATGATGTCGGCCGATGGAGCGATGAAGCAGCTTTCTGGAATAACGGGATTGAACCCCTTGTGCGGAAGAATCATGGCGCCACCTCCGAGGTGGAATACGAAGAGGTGTACTGAACGGGATCGTCATTCCGTTCGGCGAAGTGAGGATCGTGCACGAGCTCGCCCGAAAGGGAAAGCGAGGTGGAGCCGGTGATGCGAACCGAGAGGAAGCGCCCGAGATGGTTCCTGGCACTGTCATCGATGAAATTGACCACGCGGTTGCAAGAAGTCCGACCGGTCCAGACCCGGCCGGTTCCGCCCTCGGGAATGAGATTCTGGTTCTTGGCGATTCCCTCGACCAGAACTTCCATTACTTGCCCCACCCGGGCAGCATAGGTCTTCTTGGCGATTTTCAACTGATGCGCAAGAAGCTCATTCAAACGGCGATTCTTGGTCTCGGCTGGAACATCATCCTCCATCCGCGAGGCACGTGTACCGGGCCTGGGCGAATAGGCGAACGCATAAATGTTGTCGTATTCGATCGCATCCAGTAGCGCGATGGTTTCCTGGAATTCCTCTTCAGTCTCGGTCGGGAAGCCCACAATGAGATCGGTCGAAAGACCGATTCCCGGAAAGAGCTCCTTCAAACGCTTCATTTGAGCGATATAATGTTCGATCCGGTGGTGGCGCCCCATCTTGGTCAGAACCCGATTGGATCCGGATTGGACAGGCAAATGCAGGTGCCGCGCGAGCTTGGCCACCCCGCCTTGCTCGACGGGCGCATAACAGGCGATCAACTCGTCACTGAAATCGAGAGGATGGGATGAAGTGAAACGGATCCGCTTCAAGCGGGCCAGTCGGGGATCACGATCGATCGCATACAGCAATTGCGGGAAGTTTTCCTCACCCGCGCGAGGCCCGACCTTTCCAATGGGATTGTTCAGCTCTCTCGGCTCGTAACCCCCGGTGTTCGGATTCCCTTTACCGAAGGAGTTCACATTCTGCCCGAGCAAAGTGACTTCTCTGACGCCCTTCTCGACCAGACCGGCCAGATCGTCCAAGACCTCGCTGATCGTCCTGGATTTTTCTCGCCCCCGGGTGAAGGGCACGATGCAGTAGGTGCAGTATTTATCGCAGCCTTTCATGATGTTCACGAAGGCTTGAGCCTTGGCCCCGTGGACCTTGGTATTCGTCGAATAAGCGAGTGTCTTATCGAACTCCACCTGTACAAAATGCCGCTGCCCACTCTGTGCTCGGTGGACCATCTCGGGAAGTTGATCGATCGCATCGGGTCCGAATACAAAGTCGAGATAGGGTGCGCGCTTGAAGACCTCGCCCTTATCGAGTTGGCCGACACAGCCACCGAGAGCGATCACCGGGTTCTTGGCATTCGGTCCACGCTTCAGAATTTGTTGTTCTCCGAGGTATGAAACAGCTTTATGGACCGCCTTGTCCCGGACCGAACACCCGTTGATGATGATCAAGTCGGCATCGGCCGGATTCTCGGTCGGGGTCATCCCCTGCTCTCCCATCAGGGCGATCATCCGTTCGGTATCGGCCACATTCATCTGGCAGCCGAAGGTCTTCACCAGTACTTTTTTGTTCCCGTTCGTTTCCATGGTCCCTCCCCGGAGAATCGGCTGTAAATTCCGTCCCGAGTTTGTTGAAGTCGAAGGCAAAGGGATAGCATAAAATGATCAGACTTCCGAAGGTTTTTCTTGCTCTGCGGCACGAATTTTTGTTAGAACCGGGCCCTCATGACTTACCGGCTCGATCCCAACTCTCCTGAGTGCTCCACTCCCCTCATGAAGCAATTCGTGCGGCTGAAACAAGAGGCCGGAGAGGCGTTTCTTTTTTTCAGGATGGGGGACTTTTATGAGCTATTCGCCGAAGACGCCGTAGCGGCGGCCCCCCTGCTGGGGGTGACCCTCACTTCCCGCGACAAACGCAGCGAAAATCCGATGCCCATGGCCGGCATTCCCTTCCACAGCGCCACGAACTACATCCAAAAGATCCTGAATGCCGGAAAGAAAGTGGCGATTGCCGAACAGATCCTGCCCGAAGGCATGACCACGGATCAAATCAAGGGAATCGTGGAACGGAAGATCATCCGGACCTTCAGTCCTGCAGTCCAATTCGAGCTGGGACGGAATCAGCAGTCCCGCTACCTGGCTTGCCTGGTTGCGACTCCTGACAAGCGTCAGATCCTGGCCCTTCTCGAGCCGGCGACGGGTGAAATCAGGGTTTCTGATTCTCTCGAGTCAGGCCAAGTGCTTCAGGATCCCGCACTCCTCGAAATCCGGCACTTCCTGAATTCTGGGAAAACCCCTGCCGAGATTTTATCGGTGCTGGAGCGGTCCGGTGAGACTCTGATCGAAGAAGTGGCTCCGAATCTCATTTCTGCCGTCGAAGTCGGTCCTTTTTTGAAAGACCAATTCGATCGTCAGGTGCTTCCAGGACTCCTGGAGTCCGAACCGGCATCTAGAGCAGTTGCCACTCTGATCCGATATGTCCTGAAGTCGCAAGGAATCGAGCGTCTGCCGCACTTGCATGAGCCGAAGCCGCTCCACGAGTCCGACCGGCTCAAGACCGGGCCAGAAACACTCCGGCATTTGGATCTCGATGATCTTTTCAAATTTGTCGACCGGACCGCGACGTCCATGGGCTCCCGGAAGTTGAAGCCCGAACTCGAGCGTCCGCTCCGGGATCTCGAGGCTATCCGCAATCGGCAGGTAGCGATCCTTGAACTCTCGAACCGCGCACTCGACGCCCGTCAGATTCATGAAACCTTGAGAGGGGTTTATGATCTGGACCGCATCCTGGGGCGCTTGTCGACCCGCCTGGCGAATCCGCGAGACACCTATGCATTGGCAGAGAGCCTTTCGTGCGCATTCCGTTTCCGTTC
Organism: Bdellovibrio sp. ZAP7; assembly: GCA_945874535.1. Classification (GTDB taxonomy): domain Bacteria; phylum Bdellovibrionota; class UBA1018; order UBA1018; family CAIMNF01; genus CAIMNF01. Next base: position 33,679 of record CAMCGZ010000004.1, on the reverse strand, counting down.
TCTGATGACCCGGTTCGAATCTGAAGTGCTCCAGACCTTGGGAAGTCGATTCGAGTCCGCGGCATCGGCTCTCGAAGAAATCACCTCGAGAATTCTCAAGATTCAGAAACCCGAAGCCCCGACCCACACCCGCGAAGGCGGCATCTTCGAAACCGGCGCTGATCCCGAGCTCGACCGTTTGCTGGAGCTGACCCGTGATGGAGAGAAGTTCTTGATTGATCTCGAGTTCCGTGAGCGCGAGGCGACGGGCATCTCCTCACTAAAAGTGAAATACAACCGGGTATTCGGGTATTTCATCGAAATTTCGAGTGCCAACCTGAAACATGTTCCGGATCGCTACCAGCGCAAGCAGACCATGGTTGGCGGTGAGCGTTTTTTCACAGAGGAACTCAAAAAATTCGAGGAAGAAATCCTCTCTGCTTCGAGCCGCCAAAGGGCCCTCGAGTCGAAACTTTTCGAAAAACTGGTCGATGAGCTGCTCACCCATTCCGGAACACTGAAAACACTTTCAGACTCCATCGGAGAACTGGACGCGTGGCTGAGCCTCTCTTTTCTGGCAAGTCGGCCCGGTTGGACCTTCCCGCACCTGGACGGGAGTCTCGATCTGAACCTCGAAGGATCCCGCCATCCCGTGGTCGAAGATGCCCTTTCTGGCGACTTCGTACCGAACGATCTCCAACTGGGAGCATCCACCCGGACCCTGATCATCACCGGGCCAAACATGGGCGGGAAGTCGACTCTGATGCGTCAGGTGGCCCAGATCATCCTCCTCGGGCAGGCAGGAGCGCCGGTCCCCGCGCGGTCCGCTAAATGGGGGGTTTTTCATTCACTCTACACCCGGATTGGGGCCCAGGATGCCATCGCCAAAGGTCAGAGCACCTTCATGGTCGAGATGGTCGAACTCGCGCACATACTCAAACACGCCGACGAACGCTCCTTCATCGTTCTCGATGAAATCGGTCGTGGGACGAGCACCTTTGACGGAATGAGTGTCGCGCGGGCCAGTCTCGAATACTTGCACCGGAATTCAGGAGCGAGGATTGTTTTTGCCACGCACTACCACGAGCTCACCGAGCTCGAGGCTTCGCTTCCCGGCCTGAAGAACGCCTTCATGAAGGTGCTCGATGAGCGCGGGAAACTCACCTTCCTCTATGAGATGGCCCTTGGACGATCGTCCAAGAGTTTCGGAATTCAGGTCGCTGAACTGGCAGGACTTCCGAAGCCGGTGGTGAAACAGGCCTGGGAAATCCTGAAAACGCTCGAGTCACAAGGGGCAGGCGGCCCAAGGTCTTCTCAAATGTCGCTCTTCGCTGCTGTTCCAGAAGAAACTGAAGCTCCGAAGCCTGCACCTCTCATGAATCATCCGGTTCTCGAAGAATTGAAATCCTTGGATCCCGATACGCTCCGTCCGATCGACGCGCTTCAAAAGCTCGCTGAATGGAAAGACCGGGTCCTATCGGAGCACGCATGAAGTTACTCCGGCTGGTGCTCAACTTCATTTTGATTCTGGGCCCGATCCGTGAGGTCTGGGCAAGCCCCGCGATGATGGGTGACGGGATTGAGCGGGCCCCCGAGAAGGACCATCCCGCTCTTTGTCGAATCGACATCTCAATTGAAACCGATGAAGGAGAAGCCGAGGCTTTGTGCAGCGGGAGCCTGATTTCTGAGAACACCGTTCTCACCTCCGCCCATTGTTTTCCCCAAAACCGGAATTACTCCGCCACCGTGACCTGCGGGGGGAATTGGCTCGGCAGGGTTCGAAGATACGAGCTCCCTCCTGAATCCGATTGGCTGGATCCGGAGCATCCCTCGCCGACCCGAGACTTTGCTCGGATCCAGACCCGGAAGCGCAGTCGGGCAAGCCCCTTGTCACTTTCACGCTCGGCTGACACCTGGTTTGACCGCTACGGCTTACTCAAGGAATCTGTCTCTTGCCGGATCGCCGGGTTCGGAATGGACTCGCGTGGAAAATCCGGTCACCTGCTTATCGGTCGCCCCGCCGGAGTGGAATTCTGGCTCGAGGAGGGCTTGATTCATATGGTCCCCCGGAGCGGCTGGCTTAAGACCTCTGCCAATCCAGGGGATTCCGGGGGTCCGCTCCTCTGCCACTTCCCGGGAATGCCTGAAGAAATCATTGGAATCACTGAGGCTTACCGCTTCCAAGATCATCATGATCAGCGAATCGACAACCTGTTTGTTCCGACCTGGAACCTCCCCTGATCTGGATTTCTTGCGTTTTTCATTTCTGTTTGATAAAGTGCGGCAAAATCCAGGAGAATCCGACCCATGAACGTTTTAGTTCTGCTTTCCATGCTGATTTCCACTTCCACTCTGGCTCAGGTGACCGACCGAGCGGGCGAGAGTTACAATGAATTTTCGGCCGCGATCAAAGTGGCCAACGGGGAAACCAAAAATCTGGTGTTCCAAATCAACACCCAGGTCCGGGTGGACCGGTTTGGCGATCCTGAGATCCCCTCCCACGGACATTACGACTATGTGCTGACCGGAAGTGTGGTCGAACAGGGCAAGAGCTGCAAATTCGAGGCTCTTCTCACCCAGGGTGACGGCGAAGCGATGAGCACGGATGAAGTCCGCGCGTCGGGCAAGGACCGTAGCGACACCATCCGTCTTTGCTCAGGGCTCTCTCTCACCATCCAGTCGGTCCGGGCTCTTCTGATCACGGGCGATTCCCGCGCGATTCTTTCTACCGCAGGACTCTCCCTCCCGATCGGCGAAGGCGTGATCCGTTACATCACCCGTCGCACGGTGGAAGTACCCAGCTGTTCAGACCCTTGGCACTGCGCTCCCGATTATACCGGACCGCGCCGCTAACCCATCCGTTCTTTCAGAGCGATCAGGGCTTTCCGAGTCGGAGCTGAAAGCGCCGGTAGATCTTCCAAGTGAAACCAGCCATCCCCCTCTTTCAATCGGACTCGGGAAACCCGGAAGGCACGGTGTAAGCGGGTGATGCGGTGTCGGGTGACCGCATAGCGCGACGACCACTCGGCCTCGAGCAGGTTCTCACTCCCAAGCGAAAGCGTTCCAGAACGCGGAAAATCCCAGAGCCCCCGCCTCCAGGGACCACTCGAGTTCTGACGCAAGACCACTTCCGGACCCGATTTTGTCATCCTGAAAAGGATCCAGACTTCTTCTTCGATCCGAAGGAGTTCCGGTTTCTTTTTCTTGACCGGATACATCGATGGATTTGCCTTTCCACGACAACTCTTGCTAAGAGGGCACACTTCACAGCGAGGGTTGCGCGGAGTGCAAATCAAAGCTCCGAGCTCCATCAACCCCTGATTGATAACGGTCGGCTCGACTTCTTCCACCTCGACCCACTTCCGCGCAGAATCCCAGATGCGCTGATAACGGGGGTCAGCGTCCTCAATCGCGTAGTACCGAGACAGGACACGGACCACATTCCCGTCGACAATGGGTTCCCGGAGCCCCAAGGCGATCGAGCACACCGCGCCGGCCGTGTAGGGGCCGACACCCGGAATTTGCAACCAATCCTCGCGATTTCGAGGAAAACCCTCCCCCTGCCTCAAGCGCTCAGCTAAGGCTCGGGCCCCCGCGTGAAGGTTCCTTGCGCGGGAATAATAACCGAGTCCCGCCCAGAGACGCAGTACCTCATCCAGCGGTGCGTCCGCCAGATCCTGAACCCCGGGAAAGCGCTCCAAGAACGTCTCGAAATAAGGAATAACCGTTTTAACCTGGGTTTGCTGGAGCATGATCTCGGACAACCAGACGCGATAGGGATCACTCCCCTTCCGCCACGGAAGATCGCGTGCGTTCTTACGGTACCAAGCACCGAGTTTTCGAACCGAGTTGACGCTCATCCGCCCCATGATACCCTAATCTTCACGTGGGAATCATCCGGAAACACTCCTCTTTTTTTGCGGCACTCTCCTTCCTGTGCGGTTCGGCGGATGCCGCCACTGCTGACCGTAAGTTCACTGTGGTGATCGATCCGGGACATGGCGGGCCCGACACCGGGGCGATCCACAAACAAGTCGCTGATGTGACACTGACTGAAAAGCACTTCACTCTCCTCTTGGCTAAAGACCTGGCGCGGGAACTCGTCATCCGCGGGCACAAAACCGCCCTGACACGGACTGACGATCGGGAAGTGCTTCTCAGTGACCGGACAGCCCTGGCGAACAAGATGCGGGCTGATGTGTTCATCTCGATACATATGAATTCAAGCAGCGACACAGTCCGATCGGGCGGAGTGGAGACCTTCATCTTGAACCATGCCACGGACGACACCTCGAAACGCCTGGCTGACCTCGAGAATGCTGTTTTGAAGGGATCTCAAGTGAATCACTCCTCGGGATCGAATCATGTCTCACTGATCATGAAAGACCTGATTTTGGACTCGAACCTGACTCCGTCGAAGGAGCTCGCCTGCTCGGTTCAAGCGAGGATCAAACACGCGGCCACCGACCGAGGGGTGAAACAGGCCCTGTTCTATGTGTTGCTGGGAACCGACATGCCGAGCATTCTGATCGAGTCGGGCTTCATGAATCTGAAAGAAGACCGGGATCGGATCCTGTTCCGCCAGTCCCGGATGACCCTGGCCGCAGAAATTGCTGCCGCGGTCGACGACTACCGCCTCAAACGGACCCCGAAGAAATGCCGGATCCGGAGCGAGAGGCAATTCATCCGCAAGGAAGAGCCCACTCCCCGGCCGAAAGACCGGATTTGAGAGGACTTAGGCCTCCATCGACAACCACTTGGTGATGTTCTCCGGAATCTTCGGCGGGTCGATATTGACTTGGATCAGCTTCAAAGTCTCTTCAGGAGTGATGTTCCGACCGTTTCCCCGGAACAGGGTTTTCACAAGCCCCACCGCAACGGTCCGATTCCCGCGTTCGAATCGCTGCTCGATATAAAACCACTTCTCATCCCATCCGACGACTTTGGTTCGCAGGCGGTACTTCTGGAACGGCATCAGCGACATCTTGTAACGGATGTTGAGAGCTCCCACGAGCGGTTGCCAGCGGTGACGCACCAGAGCCTGAGCCAGATCGGTCCGGATCAGGAGGTCGAGCCGGCCGAGATCCATCAGGGAAAGATACCTTCCGTTGTTCATATGAAAATTCAAATCAAGATCGTTCGGCAGGACCCGGAGGTGAAGAACCGACTCGGAAAGTGGATGGAGTTTACGCCTGAAAAAACTCTCAAAAATGATCCATGCAAGACGAAAGAGCAGATTCACGAGTGACCTTTCCGACCGGTCGCCACCAATAGATCGGTCCAGAGTCCCGCCGGGAGCAAGCGGGTGTTCTTGAGAGAAAAATCGATACTGAAGAGTCCCTGTTCGAGACTCCTGAGTGAAGCCGAATTCCAGTGCCTCCTCCAACGCTCCAGGTTCTTGAGCAGGTATGGATTGCGCTTCTCTGCAGAGCGGCTCCGGGTTTCCTGTTCGAGGACATAAAGTTTGAGATGCCTCAAATTCCAAGAAAGCAGCCCTAAAAAGGGGAGCTGAATCTCCATGTCCGAACAAAACAGATGATGCAGGCCGAGCGCGCGCTTCAGGTCACGGCAAAAAATGGAGTCGATGAAATCATCGCGAGCGTAAGCACTCACTCCGCTCAGAAGCGCCTGTCCGCGCAGGGCCACGTCATCTCCCACCAGCTCGAGCTTTGCGAGTTCCTGGTCCACGATATCGAGCGACCACGGCTCGAGTCCCCTGAGGGTCAGGCGTTCACTCGCCTCGAGTCGGATTCCCCGACGTTTAGCGAGATAGTCCACCCAGGGTTCCCGATCCTGTTCCTGCACTTCCTCGCACTCGGTCACCGCTGCCGACTCGAGGATGCTTTTCGACGCCTTCTTCCTGCCATCGAAGCTCTTGGAGACCAAAATCAAAACACTCTGAAGTTCGGCCGGATCCACGGCCTCCGACTCAGGAAGCGGCTTCAGGTAATCGCCCAGCGGATCCAGATTCTTCCAGTCCTCGACATTCCGGACCAGGATCACCCGGACGCCCCCGCCGAGGGAGAATCCCTGGGTGGCATCGAGCACACGTTCCACACCGGCCTCAGCCGCATCGAGTTTCTCGAAGTTGAAGGCATTCGGTTCAGTTCCGGCCAAGGCCGCACGGAGGATGCGCCGGACCAATTCCCTCGACTTCATCCGCTCGGGACCATGCAGAAAATACACGGGACGGACTTTTCCCGTGTCGAGCTCTTTTTGAAGGGCTTTGGCCTCGATTTTCGGCATACTTTCAAATATTTATCGGGTTATGGCCGGATTGGAAAGCGATTTTTACGGTCGCAAGGGGCCGAACCACAATCCCTTGTGGTTTCCGTGGCGGAACGACCCATTTTGTAGTAGGGTGGCCGACATGAAATGCCCGATTTGCTCCACCCCGGAGACCAAGGTCATCGACTCCCGATTGAACCAGACCGGCGACATGACCCGCCGCAGAAGGGAATGCCTGGAGTGTGGCGGACGCTTTACGACCTATGAGCGCATCGAAGAAGTCATGCCCAATGTGATCAAAAAGGATGGCAGAAGGGAGCCCTTCGCCCGCGAGAAGATTTTCATGGGGATGCAGAAGTCCTGCCAGAAGCGCCCCGTGACCACCGGACAGATCGAAGCGGCAGTCACCCAGATCGAAAAGAACATCCAGAGTTACGGATTGAAGGAAATCCCCTCCAAAAGTGTGGGTGAAATGGTCATGAGCGCCCTGCACAAGCTCGACAAGGTGGCTTATGTCCGCTTTGCTTCGGTTTACCGTGAATTCCGGGATGTCGAGGAATTCGTCGCTGATCTGAACTCGCATCTCGATGCACCGGTGGCCTTCACCGGAGAAAAAACCAATCTCAGCTTTCCCTTTTTGAACGAGGAACCGTCATGAGCGCCCCTTCTTCGCATCTCACCCCGAGACAGAAAGCAAGGGAACTGGCGTTCCAGTTCCTTTACCGTTACGACGGACAACAGGAACCGATGATCGAGCGTTCTGAGATCGAAGAAGATTTCAGCCGCCACTTGAGCCATTTCGGAACCCATGAACTCTCAACCGAGTTCGCTCTTCGCTTGATCGTGACCACACTCCGTGAAATCAAGCGGATCGACACCCTTATCGAACAGTTCGCCGAAAACTGGAAATTCGAGCGGATTGCCGCCGTGGACAAGGCCTTCCTCAGAATCGGAACAGCCGAGCTCTTGTTCTTCAAAGATGTCCCCGCCAAGGTGACCCTGAATGAAATCATCGAACTCGCAAAAGTTTTCGGTGAGAAGGACACTCCCTCCTTCTTGAACGGCGTTCTGGACCCGATCAGCAAGACACCGGAGTCCCAGGCCGGCAAAGTTCCGTCAGAATCCTGACGCCTTTGAATTCCCCTTATTTTCAGCTATGCTGAAAGGGTGTTGATGGTTGATCGAGCACTCTCGAACCAGCAGATTTCCGGACTCCTGCTCCTTTGTTTCGAGAACGAGCGCCCGCTTCAGGGAATGATCGCCCATCTCGATTGGAGATTCGACGGGCATTTCTCGAGACTCATGAAGTCACAGCTCATCACTGGTGCGCTAGGTGAGGCGGTTTATGCTCCGCTTCTCTGGAATGAAAGAACACTGCATTTCTTAGTCATGGGCGGTGGCATGCGAAACGAAGCGCAGCCCCGAGCCGAAGCCTCCCGCGCTTTACTGCTTGAAGCACTTCAAAAGTGGGATGAACTGAAGATTCCCGATATGGCCCTTTCCAGGACGGACTGGGAAATCAAGGATGAACAAACCGAAGTGAAAGAACGGAAATTATGCATCGTGAATTAGGATTGTTCTCGATCAGCGTTTTGGAAAAAGGCCGCGTGGATGAGCCCAGGGCGGACGCGCGGAATATCTCGCGCTTCGGAGAACTCGAAAGCCTGATCGAAGCGTCACTCGCACCGGAATCCCGGACTCCGGCACCGGTCCGGGCCACGGCACAGGCGCTTCGCCCCTCCCGTGAAACTCTCGGCCAAAAGGGATCTTTCCGGGATCAGTCCGTGATGCAAAAACTCCTGCAGTACCGTGACCGGATTCCGCTTTCCTCGCGGATCATCCGCACAGGACAGTCATGATCTGGGGAGAAGTGATCAATTCTTTGAGGGATCTTCACCGCGACCTGATCGTGGAGTTTTCAGTCCCTCCCGCCCGTTATGCCGAGGACCGTGAACTCAAGCGTGAAATCGTGGCCTTTCCGACCGCAATGGATGATTTCGACGAGTGGATCGAACCGGTTCTGGAAGAGCCACTCGCAGACCTGATCCCGCTGCATCCGGTGGAACGGGTGCTGGTGGAGGGCCCCCTTCTGCCGATCCAGAAAATCTCGTTTTCATCGAAAGCGGAAATCGACGCTTTGTTCGCGACGATCATCTCGCTCGAGAAGGAATGGTTCGAGAAGAGCGGACTCGCCTCATCCGATAAGATTCAATACATTGAGAATTTCCTGGTGGTCCAGGCGCTGAAGCTTTCAGTCCGTGCCGGCTTCGGCAAGATCACCGCTTTGAAAGGAACCGGTCATGGATCTGAATGAGCTCAGCAGGAGCGTGAAACAGGGATTCAGGGACGATCAACAGATCCTGAGTTTCGAAGAGTATTTGAAGATCCTGAAGAACGAACCTGCACGCCAACTCAGAGGTACGGCCGGGTATTCTGCCGACATGCTCGAACATTACGGTAGGAGCGGTAAAGGGTTCCGCGCCTTTCAAGGAAAGGTGATCGGACTCGAGAATGTCCAGGACCAGATTTACCGGATCCTGCGTGCATTCTCCAATCAGGGAATCAACAATCGCCTGATCTTACTCCACGGTCCGAACGGAAGCGCCAAGAGCACTCTGGTATCGGCTCTGATGGACGGACTCAGCGAATACTCAAGAACCCGTGAAGGGGCACTCTACTCCTTTTCGTGGATTTTCCCGATCGACAAGGTCACTCGAGGGAGTCTCGGGATCCGGACAGGTGAGCAGGAACGCCGCTCCGGAAGCCTGACGACTTACGCTTACCTTCCCGACGAGGAAATCGCCTGCATCATTCCGAGCGAGCTCCGGGATCACCCGGTGCTCCTGATCCCGGCAGAAGAACGTTCAAAATGGTTCGGCGAATACGATTTTACGATCCCCGATCGCTTGGTCAAGGGAGGCCTGTCCCATCGCGACCAACTCATCTATCAAGCCCTGCTCAACAGTTATCAGGGAGATTATTCCCAGGTCCTGAAACACATCCGTGTGGAGCGCTTCACCCTTTCACGGATGTACCGGACCGGACTCATCACGGTCGAGCCCCAGATGCACGTCGATGCCCATTATCAGCAACTGACCATGAACCGGTCCTTGTCGCAACTGCCGGCCAGTCTCCAGGGAATCAACCTGTTTTCGATCAGTGGCGACCTGGCCGAAGCGAATCGAGGAATCATCGATTACAATGATCTCCTGAAGCGCCCGCTCGACAGTTACAAGTACCTGCTGACCGCGTGCGAGACCGCCAAGGTGAATGTCGGCGGGAGCATTGTCCACCTCGATACGGTGTTCATCGGATCTTCGAACGAACTCCAACTCGATGCCTTCAAGGAATACCCGGATTTCAGCAGTTTCAAGGGTAGGATCGAGCTAGTAAAGGTGCCCTACCTTCTCAGACTCACCGAAGAACAGAGGGTCTATGAACCCCTGCTGGCGTCGATTGCCGGTGAAAAAACGGTCACACCCCATACGGCCTGGACCATTGCCATGTGGTCGGTTCTCACGCGCCTGAAACGGCCCCATCACGATCACTACCCAGAAGAGATCTCGAATGTGGTGGAGCGTTTGACGCCTCTTGAGAAACTGAAGCTGTACGAGAATGGTGAATTACCGGAGCGGATCTCTGCAGAGGAGCGGAAGCACCTGAAGGCCTCCCTCGCCCGGATCGAAGAAGAATACGCCAATGTACCTTATTACGAGGGTAGAACGGGGGCCTCTGCCCGTGAGCTGAAAACGCTTCTGATCGATGCGGCCCAGAATCCGCAATTCAAGGCTTTGTCTCCCCTTGCCGTGATCCATGAGTTGAAGAAGTTCGTCAAACGGCTCACGGAGTATGAATTCTTAAGACAGGATCCGGTGGATCAGTACCACGACCATGAGAAGTTCATTGATGTCGTGCTCGAAGAATACGCCCAGTTGGTGGATCGCGAAGTCAGGGACTGTCTCGGCTTGTACGATACGCGCCAGTGGGGGGATTTCATGCGCCGGTATATCGGGCATTTGTCGTCGCTCCTGAAGAAGGAACGGATCAAGAACCCGATCACGGGGGCCTACGAGGAACCGGATCAGGCGCTGCTGAAGGAGTTCGAGACGATTGTCGGAGCTCCCAACGACGAGGAACCTCGCACCCAGTTCCGTAGGAACCTGATCACCCAGATCGGTGCCTGGTCGTTGGACCACCCGAATGAGCAGATGGATTACTTTAAGGTGTTTCCCGAGATGCGGATGAAGATGGAGAAGCATTTTTACGAGAGCCAGAAGGCTCTGCTGCAGAAGATGCATACGGCACTCAAGCAGTTCGGAACGGACCACGAGGACCAGACTTCGGAGGGATCGAAGCTGGCGACTCTGACGATTCAGAATATGCAGGGGAAGTTCGGGTATGGGGTGGATGGGGCTAAAGAGGTGATTGGCTTCCTCATGTCCCGCTCCAACTGACCCCTTTCCCTGTTGGTCCCCAACTAACTTTCGGTCAAAAACCGATTGTGATAGTCAACATAGATTGCCAAATGTTCTTTAAGGCCACGTACTGTCTTGGTCGTACACCAGGTTCTCCTGAGCAGGCGGTTCATATTGGCCCTGAGCATGGCACACGTGTGATTTAATGCGAAAAGCGGGTCGAACGCCAACTTCTTCAGCTCTCCTTGCCCGATAATGGCCCCACGTCCTCCTGGCGTTGTCTCATGACGGGCAAATGGAAAATATCTCCTTACGACGGGAGGATAATGCGGGTTCTGATCCGAAAAAAATTCTGCATCAGGCTTCACCATAGGGACTAAACTCTGGAAAAGTCGATTCCATCCCCACTTACGTTCATCCCTCCTCTTCCCATATTTCTTCAGAGCGACCTTGGCTTGCGTGCCTCGAGCCGGCATTCGAGACACCTGAATACCAAGGATTTTTCGGGTATCGGGATCGACGGCTAACGCCACACTGAGTGGTTTCAGCTTGGTGTGTTCGGACGTTTCCAAATCGTCGAATTGAACTCTAGAAAGTGGCTCATACTTGTAGTTGCTTAACCGCCGCTGTTCGCGTTCTAAACACTCGCTTGCGATGAATCTGAAGTAACGAACCACGGTCTTCTTATCCACCCCGAGTAATCTCGCGGCCCTTCTCTGGGATACTGCTGAAGCCAGCAGTCGATACAGCGGAGAAACAATACGCCGTTTCTTTTGCCTGTAACGCCTAGTTCCTGTGCTCTGGGAAAAACAAAATCCACAGACTCGACAGCGAAAGCGCTTCACCTGCCGACTATCGCAAGCACGAAAGAATGATCCGTATGCGATCACTGATCCGTTTTCCGGACCTATATTTTTAACTGGGTGGTCTTTAAAACGAGGGCAGCCTGGTTTCATGGACCTTAGATCCACAAAAACCAGGCCAAAAATGAATCCCTCTAGTTAAACAACAACAGTGAAAAGGGTCAGTTGACGGGGAATCCGCGAGCCTTGAACTTCCCCACCACCGCCCGCAAATCCTGCGGAAACAACTGCTGCGTCGCCACCACATACGCCTTCGCGGCATCCGCCTGGCTCGAGCGCTCGTTCAAGCTGGCAATCGCCGTCCAGAAAAGCTTATCAGCCTTTTCCTTGCCGATCGTCTCGAGCACTTCCATACAAACCGTTGCCCAAAGCTGACCGGCCGTATGGATCGAACCGCGCGCACCCTCCGGATACTTCGCCGTGACATTCGTCACCCGCCCCGGCCAGTACTCATTGTGCCCGTCGAACGAGAAGGTCCAGTTATAGGCAATATGCCCAGGCTTCATGAAGGTCCGGGAGTAAGAGGCCGCCCAATAATCGCCGGTTCCCTCACTCAAACCCTCGACCTGGGACAAATGTCCTTTAGTGAACCAGGAATGAAGCGCATGTCCGAGCTCGTGAATGATCACATCATGATCTTGAGCATCGTCCACACCGCCCTGACCGAACGCGAGTTCGTCCGAGAACGGGCTGTAATGGGAGTTGTCGTCCCCGTTCAATCCGTGAGGGTCTACCTTGATTCCACCCTTGTATTTGATCGGCTTGGCATTGAAGCCGAGCTTCCCGTTCAGATACTTCAAGTTCTTGTCGAGGTGGTAGTACACGTTCACGCCATCGAAGCAGGGGTCGTTCCGCTTGAGGTCGATCTTATCACCGAAGGTGCACTCCGGATTTTTCGGATTCTCGGAATCGACAATCACCACATTTGGACCCGAAAGAACGTACTTGCCGTTCTTCTGATCCAAGTTATCGAGGGTTACCTGGGTCAGAGCCGTCTCGAAGAACGCATTGTGAGCGTTGTTGGCATCCAATCCTTGAGCCGACTTGCCGGATTTAATCGTCGGATTCGGATCAAACACTTTCGCAGCCACCTGGCCCCGTCCACGGGCATGAACCGAAAGATCACGCGACCGGTGAATCCGTCCGTCGATCGCATCGACCAGGATTTCCCAGGCGTAAAGGCGGTCGTTCGGAGAAGCGAGCTGGATCCGGTACACCGAGCGAAGGGAACCGGAAACCATCATCATGATTTTCGCAGTCTCGAGACGGGTCGGAGAAGACCGCATCTGAAGTTGCTCGAAAGCCCGATCGAGGGCGTTTTGCTCGGTCAACTGGAAATTCTGCTTGGAGAAGTACTCGAGCCCGTATCCATTGGCAGAACGGACATAATCACTCACATAACCGAGTACCCGCAGATCGCGAGAAAGGGTCAACACGAGATTGGCTCCGTCGATCGGCAGTCCGTTCGACATCTGCTGGAAGCGCACCGAATACCCGGCTGGAGTCGGGGTCACCGACTCGAACGCCAGGTCCGAGAGATCGTCCCGTAGCCCGAGCTCCGAGGCCATGCTCTTCAGAAAGTGCCTGGCTGCCGTTTCAGGCGAAGACGCCTGCTCGAGTTGCATGTATGATTTAGATGCCGGAACCACCTGAAAAGCGGCATTTGCGGAACCGGACACTACTGCGGATGTAGCAATCATTGCTACCAGTAATGGATGAATCATTGTTTCCCCCTCTCATCCCTGATGCTGAAAGGGTAAGGAACAAAGGTCAGATAAGCAAATCTTTTTGTGATAGAGAAATTTAGCTAATGAGTGACACCACGAAGAAAATCACCGGGACGGAATACCGGGTCACCCATTCCGTAGGACCGAATCAGGCGGGAATCCGCTTGGATCGCTTTTTGATGGACCGCTACACGCGTCGCTCGCGGGAGCAATTGAAGCGGGCCATCGACTCCGGGGCGGTGACCGTGCTCCGTGAGAGTTCCCGCTACCAGACCCTGGGCAAGATCAAGGCGAGCTCTGCTCTTCAACCGGGCGACATCGTGCAAGTTTTATCGATTCGCAGACCCGAGCCGGAAGTCGACTTCAACTACAAAGTCCTCTACCAGGATGACGAGATCCTGGTCATCAGCAAGCCGCCTCGCCTGCCCGTTCACCCGGCGGGACGATACTTCTTCAACACCCTGCTCATCCATCTCAAAACCGACGGGTTCAAAGTGGACTTGGCGAGCGAGCGCAAGTTCTTCCTCGTGCACCGCATCGACAAAGAAACCAGCGGGGTGCTTCTACTCGCCAAGACCAAAGAAGCTTGCAATGCGTTGACCTCACAGTTCCGGAACCGCGAAACCGAGAAATACTACCTGGCCATCGTCCGCGGCCGCCCGGATCAGAACCATTTCTCTGTCGAGACTCCCATTGGTAAGAACCCGAAGGGACGGATCGGCCTCAAAATGGTCCCTTTGCCAGTCGAATCCGGGGGATTGCCCTCAGAAACCCGCTTCGAGATGGTCGAGTCGAGACAGGGGCCTCTCGGCGAATTCACCCTCATGGCCTGCTTCCCGAGAACCGGGCGCCAGCACCAGATTCGCGTCCATGCCGAGATCGCGGGCTACCCCCTGGTCGGTGACAAGGTTTACGGAATCCCGGAAGATGACGTCTTGACCCTCCTCGACGGCAATCGTGATGACCTTCGGTCGGAGGTCTCACCCGATCCCGTGGAGAGTGAGGACCCCACCGATTCGGAACCGGACTCTCTCGAGGAAGGCTCTTTTCCAGAAGGTGGCCCGGACGAGGATGCTCCGTTTGAGATACCGGGACCTGTCTCCACCACTTATGCAGAGGTCGAGGCGCGGCTCCTTCTGCCCCGACACGCCCTTCATGCTGCCGGACTGCGCTTCAGGCACCCATCGACCGGAAAGATCATGGCCTTCGAGGCCGACTTGCCGGAAGATCTCCGGAAATTCTTCGAAGGACTGACGGGCACGCCATTGGCCCCTTTCAGAACAGCCCACTGGTAACCAGACGACACGATCAGGCCCGAATCAGGCCGCCATCCACTGCAATCGCCTGCCCGGTGATGTATGCGGATTCAGGTGAGGCCAAGAACGCTGCCAAACGCCCGTGTTCGAAGGGCTCGGCCAGCCTTTTGAGCGGAACCGTTTGCTCGATGTGGCCGGCACCACCTGTGATCAGAGGATCTCCCGAACGGGTGTAGCCGGGAAGGATGGCATTGACCGTGATTTGCTCGGAAGCCAACTCGCGGGACAAAGACTTGCAGAGGGAAACGAGTCCGGCACGCAGGGAACTTGAAATCGGCAAGCCTGGAATCGGCTCACGTGCCGCGGTGGACAACACGAAGATCACGCGTGGTGAAAGCGATTTCTTGAGAGCCGGAAGTGCGCCCTGAAGAGCTTCGAGAGGCGATAAATAAATCTTCTGGAAACCGTCTTTCCAATCTTCGGGCTTCAAGTACTCCACGTACCCCTTCACCGGTGCCGGCGAATGAAGCACGAGGATGTCGAGCCCACCCCACTTTTCGATGAGCTTCTCGACCACCGGTCGAGTGGCTCCCGGGAAGGCGTGATCGACCTGGAGAGTCTCTTCGATCGGCATGAGACTCCTCGCTTCATGCAGGCGCTCGGCAGTCCTGCCCGTGACCGCCACTCGGGCCCCCTCATTCATCAACTCTGAGGCGATCCCGAATCCGATCCCGCCCGATGCGCAGAGCACGAGGGCCTTCTTGCCGTCGAGTTTACCCATTTATTTCCCGATTTTTCCGACGATTTCAACGAGCTTGCTCGAAGACGATGCCTCGACTTCTTTGTGGAGTGAGTTTCCATGCGCGTCGATCGTGACCACGACTGGAAATTTTTCGACCCTCAGTTTCCAGATCGCCTCGGGGCTCCCGAAGGTCTCGAGTCCGTAAACGCCTTCGACTGCACGGATCCGTTCGGCCAAAACCTGAGCGGCCCCGCCCACGGCATGCAGGTAAACACATCCGAACTTTTTGCAGGCTTCACGGGTTTTCTCGCCCATGCCGCCTTTTCCAATCACGGCCTTCAATCCGAATCTCTCGATGATGCCCGCCTGATAAGGCTCCTCACGAATCGAGGTGGTGGGTCCAGCGGCAGTTGCGACCCAATTTTTACCCTTCTTCATCATCACCGGCCCGCAGTGATAAATGATCGAATTCTTGAGGTCGACTTCCTTCACAGGGGGTTCATTCCCATCGTGCAACCATTTGTGAACCGCGTCCCGTCCGGTCAGAAGCAAGCCGGTGATCTCCACCATATCGCCCACTTTCAGACTCCGGATCTTCTCTTCGGTGAACGGAGCGGTCAACTGGATCGCTCCGCCTTCGCGTTCTAATACAGCCATTTTTGAATCTCCCCTTTGTTGCTGACTTTCGCGCCCTGACGACGGAACGCCCAGCACATGTAAGACACGCTCACAAAAAACGAGGCCGGCACCCGATTGAGCGCGGTGATCTTGGTTGCGAGCAAGGTGGTTTTGCCACCGAATCCCATGGGACCGATTCCAAGCTCATTCGCCTCACGGGTGATCCGTTCCTCGAGCGCTGCCAGATCCGGATTCTTGTTCCGGTCCCCGAGCTTTCTCAAAAACTGCTCCTTCGAGGCCCCATAGCCGGTACCCCGATCGCCTCCGATCGCGACTCCGAGAATCCCGGGACCGCAGCCCTTGCCTTGAGCATTCTGGACCGCATCGAGAATGCACTTTTCAACACCCTTCAGATCCCGACCCGCCCCGACGCGGGAATCGGGCAAACTGTATTGCGCCCCCACGTTCTCGCAGCCGCCGCCCTTCAGCATGAGCTTGATCTCGAAATGGTCTTTCTTCCAGGGTTCCGCATGAATCACAGGAGCCCCGGGGCCGATGTTGTTCCCGCTGTTTTTACCGGTGATGGAGTCCACGCTGTTCTGGCGGAGGTAGCCCTTTTTGGTGGCCGAAACCACGGCCTTTTTGATCAGCTTCTGAAGCTTCTCGTAATCGGTTTTCATCGGAAAATGGATGTAAAAGAGGACCGTTCCGGTGTCCTGGCACAGGGGCTGGGACTTCCGCTTGGCGATGTCCACATTGTCGCAAATGATGTTCATCGCATAGGCCGCGGAGGAACCGGTTTGCTCGGCCTGACGCCCTTCTTCGATCGCCTCGAACACATCGTCCGGAAGCTCGGCGGAAGTCTTCCGGATGATCTCCACCAAGGAGTCATGCAGTCTGGTTTCCAATGTCTTGTTCATGAAGAAAACTTTAACTCGACGCTACCGGTCAATGCTAGGATCAAATCATGTTTCTGCTCTGGATCAGTCTCTGGGTTTCGGATGTTTCAGCCAGAGACCTCAGCTTTGAGGATTGCGTCCGGATCGTGGCGCAGAAGAACCCTGAGATCCGGAGTGCCCGCGAAAACCTCCTTGCGGCTGAAGAGAATCTCGGGGTTGCTCTTTCCCCGTTTTTTCCGGAGCTTTCAGCGGGCTTGTCCGCCACACGACAGTCACCTGCTTCGATTTACGGCGACCCGCTCCACGGACTGAACGCGCAGCTCCGGATGAATCTGTTTTCAGGGCTTCGGGACTACGCCACCATCCGACAAGCCCGCTCCCGCAGGTCTGTGGCCGAGGCGACTCTCGATCAAACCCGGGCACGAGTGAGCTTCCTGCTCAGGAAGGCCTACGCCCAGTACCGCTATGCCCGTGAAAACCGCGAACTTGCCGAAAGGATCCGTGAGCGTCGCTCACAAAACGAGCGACTCGTCCGGGCTCTTTATGAAAACGGCCGGGAGAACAAGGGGTCCTACCTGCTCTCGAAAGCACTCTACGATCAGGCGGTATTCGAGACACGGGTGGCGCGCGATCAAGCGGTGATCGCTTCTCAACAGTTGGCTCATGTGCTCGGTGAGGATTCCTTTGACATCGAGCCGGCGGGTGAAGTTCCACTCCAAAGCCCTCCTGAAGGACCCAAAGCCGAGGACTTTCTACCGGAGACCCCCTTGCACCGGATTCGGAAAGCCCAACAGGAACTGGCCGAAGCGGTCGCTTCCGGATCCTGGAGCGGCTTCTTGCCGAGTCTCGACCTCACCGGAAGCACTTCGAACCGGGGAGACCGCCCGCTACCCGGAGAGAATCGGCAGTGGAACCTGGGACTCACCCTGACCATCCCGATCTTCAGTGGTCTCTCGACCTTCAGGGAAGTCCGGGCCCGTGCAGCCCAGGAACGTGCGGCCTCCGCCGACCTGCAAACAACGGATTTCGATATTCTGAACGAGCTCAGGCAAAATCTGTTCTCCTTCCAGCAGTCGGTCGAGAAATGGAAAGTGGATCTCGCCACACTCGAGGCGGCAACCGTCCGCGCGACCATCTCACGGAAACGCTACAACAACGGGATCCTCATGTTCGAGCAATGGGACATCATCGAAACCGATCTCATCAACCGTCAGAAGACCGCGCTGATCAGCAAGAGAGACCGGATCATTGCGGAAAGCGCCTGGATGCAAAGCCGGGGCAAAGGAGACCTTCCATGAAGACTTCCGGAAAAAAGAAACTCTGGCTGATCGCAATCGGAGTGAGTCTGGTCGTCGCCTGGCTCGGCTACCGTTCTCTCCGTCCGGACGCGGGCGAGAAAACCTATCATGAGACCCTTGTTGAAAAAGGTCCGTTCACCGAGATGATCCTTTCCACCGGGTCGGTTGCTCCGGAGAATCGCCTTGCCATTCGCCCACCCATTGGCGGGCGGATCGAGAAGATTCTCGTTCGCGAGGGACAAACTGTCGCGGCAGGCACGGTATTGGCCTGGGTCAGCACCACCGAGCGCGCCGCTCTTCTGGATTCGGCGAGGGCTGAGGGTGAAGCGGAACTGGCCCAGTGGGAACAGTATTACCGGCCCACCCCGGTCTACGCTCCGATTCGGGGAATGATCATTCTCAGAAGTCTTGAGCCCGGACAATCCTTCAACGCCGGCGACACCCTGCTCGTGATGTCGAACCGACTGACGGTGAAGGCTCAAGTGGATGAGACCTCGATTTCGAAAGTGAGTGTGGGACAACGTGCACAGGTGCTCCTCGATGCGTATCCGAGCGAGACTCTCGAGGCCAAGGTGGTTCACCGGGGTTTTGATTCAAAAACCGTGAACAATGTCACCAGTTATGTGGTGGATGTCCTACCGGACCGGGTTCCGGCCCACATGCTCTCGGGCATGACCGCCACGGTCCGGTTCATCCTGCAAGAACTGCCCGAAGCGATTCAGGTGCCGAATGAGGCTATTCAATCTGACAATGGGAGTGCCTGCCTCCGTAAAAAATCCGCAGGGGCAGAACGTTGCTTCCCGGTGAAGGCAGGGCCGAGCGGAGAGAAGAAAACCGTCATTCTAAGCGGAGTCGAGCCCGGTGAAGTCCTCCTCGTTCCTGACCTGAAACCGATCGACTCGAACCGGAAATCCTTACCGACCAACCCCTTCAGCCCGATGGGCGGAAGACGCCATTGACAACCTCCCGCATGCAAGCGCTCATTCGACTCGTCGACATCAGAAAAAGTTTCCCTCTCGGAGAAGAGAAGGTTGAGATCCTGAAGGGGATTTCACTCGAAATTTTTCCGGGTGAATTTGTGGCAATCACGGGGCCGTCGGGTTCCGGCAAGTCCACCTTGATGAATGTCCTCGGACTCCTCGATCGACCCGACTCGGGAAGTTATGGGCTCAAGGGCGTCGAAACCTCGGGGATGAACGAGCAGGAGTCGGCCGAGGCCCGCAGGAGAGAACTCGGCTTCGTGTTCCAGCAGTTCCAGCTCCTCCCGCGGCTCAGCGCCGAAGAAAACGTTGCCCTTCCGCTTCTGTATTCCCAGCGAACCCCCAATCTGAGGCCTGCCCGCGAGCTCCTCACCAAGGTTGGACTCGAAGACCGCCTCCAACACCGGCCCTCGCAACTTTCAGGAGGGCAACAACAACGGGTGGCGGTTGCGCGCGCTCTTGTCAATCAACCCCGGATCATTCTCGCGGACGAGCCGACCGGCAACCTCGACAGCAAGAGTTCACTCGAAATCCTGGCGCTTCTGAAGAGTCTGAATGAGGAAGGCATCACGGTCATCTTGATCACTCACGATCCGAATGTGGCCGCGTTCGCACACCGGGTGATCTCGGTCATGGATGGGAAGATCGCACAAGACAGCGGAGCCTCAGGAGGAAAGTCCAGACACGCGCACGAGGTTTCCCCTTCGCTCCCGACGGCTCCCGTTTCAGGACCGTATTTTGAATTGATCCGGCAGGCCTTTCACACCCTGATCGCCCACCCCATGAGAACCGTTCTTTCGACACTCGGGGTTCTGATCGGGGTGGCTGCCGTGATTGCCATGCTTGCCATCGGGAAAGGGGCGCGTGAATCGATCGAGGCCCAATTGTCCTCTCTCGGATCGAATCTGATTTCCGTCCGACCGGCAGCTGTGCGCATTGGGGGGGTGACTACAGAAAGCGACTGGCTCAAACTGACGCGGGAAGATGCCCGCGCCATAGCCGATACCCTGCCCATGGTGAAGAGTGCCACATCGGTGGTGATCGGGAATGGACAACGGGTGGCCTGGCAGGAAAAGAATGCCGCCACACAAGTCTACGGGGTCACACCGGGATATGCCCGGATGCATGCCGTGGAACCCTCGATCGGCCGATATTTCACCGAAGACGAGAACCGAGAACGCTCACTGGTTGCAGTCATCGGTCTCACCGTGTCCCGGAATCTCTTCGGCTCTGAGAATCCTGTCGGTAAAACCATGAAGTTGAACCGGATGCCAGTCAGGGTCATCGGTTTGCTCCCTGAAAAAGGAGCGAGCAGCTTCGGTGATCGGGACGATCAGGTGCATCTGCCGATCAGCACAGCCATGTACCGCGTTTTCGGCAAGCAATGGGTGGATCTGATCGAAGTCGAGATCGAAAAGGGTGCCGACATGACAGATGCCCAGAGCCGTCTCAGAAACCTGTTGTACGACCGGCACGAGATCCCGAAGTCACAAACTGAAGAGGCTTTTCGGATCTTCAACATGGCTGACATCCAGAACGCCCTCAGTCAGACCAGCAAAACACTCGGAACCCTGTTGATTGCCATCGCCAGCATCGCACTCGTGGTGGGTGGAATCGGAATCATGAACATCATGCTGGTATCGGTCACCGAGCGGACCCGCGAGATCGGGCTTCGAAAAGCGATCGGTGCCACTTCACGTGACATCTTGATCCAGTTCCTGATCGAGGCTGCAGCGATCGGGGTGCTCGGGGGTGTGATCGGAATCATCCTCGGAGTGCTCATCTCTTTCGTCATTTCAGCGATCGCAGGCTGGGTGACTTCGATCTCGATTCCGGGCGTGTTGGGTGCGTTCTGGTTCTCAAGTCTGGTGGGTATGGTTTTCGGGCTCTGGCCGGCCAGAAGAGCCGCCCGCTTGCACCCGATCGAAGCCTTGCGGGGCGATTGATTCGGTTTCCCCGTGGAGACGCCAGAGCGTCTGGAGTTCGGCCTCATCGAGGCTCTCTTTTTCTAGCAATCCACTCACTCCGGCCTCGACGAACCGTTCATGGTGCCGAAGGGTTCGCATGGCCAATCCGTACGCGTGCTCGAGGATCCGGATGGTCTCCTCGTCGATCCGCTTTCGAATCTCCTCACTGTGCCCGCTGAGCCCGTTCCACTCCCGCATGGGAATCGGAGGTGCCGGATCGTGCATCCAGGACGCCGGTCCGAGGTCTACCCCCATTCCATAACGCTCGACCATGGCTCGGGCGACCTCGGTCGCCTTCAAAAGGTCATCCGCTGCGCCGGTCGAGGCTTCTTTGAATCGCAAGGTTTCGGCGGCACGCCCTCCGAGGAGCACCGCGATCTGGTGTTCGAGCTCCGACTGGGCGATCAGATTGCGATCTTCCATCGGGCGTCTCATGGTGTACCCGAGTGCTCCGATGCCCCTCGGGATGATGCTCACCTTGTGAACCGTTTTGCCGCGGTCTAACGCGAAGGAAACCGTGGCGTGTCCCATCTCATGGATAGCCACACGTTCTTTCTCATCCGGCGCGAGCACCCGGCTCTTCCGCTCCAGGCCTCCAACCATTCTTTCGACCGCACCCGTAAAGTCGGCAGGTTCCACCTGGTTCGCTCCCCGGCGGGTGGCAATGAGCGCTGCTTCATTCACCAAGTTTGCCAGATCCGCACCCGAAAACCCTGTGGTGATTCCGGCCAGGACCTTGGCTTCGACGGTATCCGAATGATTCACCTTTCTCAGATGAATCAGGAGAATGTCCTCACGGCCCTTCCGATCGGGCATGTCGATCAGGATCTGACGATCGAAGCGTCCCGAGCGGAGCAATGCTGGATCGAGAATCTCGGGCCGGTTCGTGGCTGCGAGGAGGACCACTCCTCCCCCAGGATCAAAACCATCCAGTTCGGCCAACAGTTGGTTGAGTGTCTGCTCTTTTTCATCATTCGCACCCCCCGAGAGGGCTCCGAGTCCCCGGGCTTTGCCGAGCGCGTCCATTTCATCGATAAAAATAATGCAGGGAGCGGTTTTCCTGGCCTGTTCGAACAAATCACGTACCCGTGCAGCACCGAGACCGACAAACAACTCCACAAACTCGGACCCATTGATAGAAAAAAAAGGAACTTCCGCCTCGCCAGCAACCGCTCGGGCCAAGAGAGTCTTGCCGGTTCCCGGTGGGCCCACGAGGAGCAACCCCTTCGGCATCCTCCCGCCGAGACGTCCGTATCGGGCAGGATCCTTCAAAAACTCGACAACTTCCCGAAGCTCGACTTTGGCCTCATCGACTCCTGCAACATCCTGGAACCGTACCGAAAGGTCCCGCTCCACATATACCCGAGCCTTAGATCGGCCGATGGCACCCATTTGGGTCTGCCCACGACCGATCCCGCGCAACATCCACCACCAGAATGCCGCCATGAAAAGGAGAGGAAGGATCCAGGAAAAAGTATCCCGGATCCACCCTCCCCCGACCACCGAATCGAATCGGACACCGCTCGAGCGAAGACGCTCGATCAGCGTTGGATCTTCGATCCGGGTCGTTCTGAACCCGCGCGAAATACGGAATGGAGGGGCCCAACGCTCTCCCTCGATCCGATCCTCACGGATCAAGACCGAGGTGATCCTCCCCTGCTCCAGCTCATCCAGAAAAGCGCTGTAAGGCAGGGATTCGCTTCCGGTTCCCGTCAGACTCCTACCGGGGGTGAACAACAACCACCAGAGTGCCAGAAGAACCAGGAAAAGCGGGAAACGGCGTCGGGCCCTCATGCCGGGTTCAGTGTTTCTCAGCCGAGAGGCCGGGCTTGCCTTCGGTGATCTTGATCAATCTCGATTGGGTCGGTTCGGATTTCGGAACCGTCACCTGAAGGACCCCGTCGCGGTACTGCGCCTCGATCTGATCGGCCTTCACCGATTTGGGAAGCAGGAAGGTGCGCTCGAAGGCCCCCCACATCCGCTCACGTTGCTGAACGGATCCACTCTTGATCTCCTTTTCAGCTTTGCGTTCGCCCTTCACCTTGAGCTCGTTGTCCGCGCTGATTTCGATGCTCAGGTTCTCCTTTTTGATTCCGGGCAAATCAAAACTAAACTGGTAATGGGCAGGATGCTCCTCCACATCACACAGGGGCTCGAATCCGGCCTCGAGTGAACTTTCACTCCAGGCTTCAGGAAAGGATTCGTTCATCAACTGATCCATTCGTCGCTGCAGATTCAGCAAACTCCTGAACGGACTGCGGGCAGTGGTGGATCCAAGACTTCTTTCGAACAATGAGGGCAAAGTTTTCATAGGTCACTCCTTATCAGTTGATCAAAGCAATTCCGGTGCCACCGTAGGCCTCAACTCGGTGGAGCCGGTGAGGCCCCGGGCGACGTTTGAGGCGAGCTGTGAGCCAGGATGGCCCCATAAGCGCCTGGACCGAGAACCCACACATTCATCCGCGACCAGCGGAACAGTCGCGTCGAAATACTCCCCAGGATGAGTTTTTCGAACTCGGACCTGACCGAGGCGACACCGATCAAGCGGACCCCGTGATCGAAAGCGGTCCTGAGAATCACCGCCTCTGGAGCGCTCCCGCATTCTTCCATGAGGAACTTGGCTCTGACTCCCTGTTTTTTTGCGTATTCGACCCAGGATTCGCCTTCGGAAATGGAACTCTCCTTCTGGATTTTCCAGTAAACCTCGGGCAGGTACGCACCGACCCCGGTCAAACTGTATCCGGTGATCAGGCCGGGATACTGTTCAACATGAAGGAGGAGCATTTCAGCACCGAAGGTCCTCACTTGTTCGACGAACACCTCGAAGGCGGCCCTGGAAGAACCTGAAAAGTCAGTCGGAAACAAAACCGTAGGTGGTAGCTCGGTGACGATAGCCCGGGTGCCGAGGAAAAGAACCGGGACGGGGGACTCAAGCAATAAACGTTCAGAAAAACTTCCGAGAACCATCCTGCTCACCCAGCGCCGCCCTCGGGAGGCCATCATGACCAGGTCGATCGACCTTATTCCGATCACTTCCACGAGGGTTTCGACAGCCCCGTTCCTTCCTCCGAAACGGTCTTGGATCACGGAAGGATTCACCCAACCATCCATGCCCCAATCCTCGATCAAAGCCTGCAGACGATCGAAAGCTTTTTTATGGTGTTCTGCAGCCTCGGATGGCTCCGGATCCCAAGGAATCACATGCACCGCTTCGACATATGCACCGGATTCGGAGAACCACCGCCGCCATTCCCGGATCTCAGACTCGGGCGGCCTCAGGTGTTTTTCAAACGGGTCCAGTGCGAGTAGAATCCGCATGGGGTGACGGGACATATTCCTTACTCCTTTTTTCGTGTTCGGAAACCACCTGGGCAACCTTCAACAGGGCATCTGGGCTGAGCGAAATGCTATCGATCCCTTCGTCGACCAGAAAACGCGCGAACTCGGGGTAGTCCGAAGGGGCCTGTCCGCATAAAGAGCTCTTCATTCCGATCTGTTTGGCCTCACGGAGGGCAAAAGAAATCATCATCCTGACAGCCAGGTGACGCTCATCAAAAAGCGGAGCCACCGCAGAGGAATCCCGGTCGATTCCGAGCATCAATTGGGTGAGATCATTGGACCCGATCGAGATCCCGTCGAAGCGCTCACTGAACTCCCGGATTTGAAGCACGTTCGCCGGGACCTCGCACATCATCCAGATGGCAAGGCCCTTCCGATCCCGGACCAAACCCGACTCACGCATCACTTCGAGGGTGGCATCGGCATCCACCATGGTCCTGACAAATGGAAGCATGACACTCAAGTTGTCAAAGCCCATCTCCTCGCGAACCCTGAGAATCGCCTGACACTCGAGCTCGAAAGCCTCACGATAGAGAGGATGTGAGTACCGAGCCGCTCCCCTGAGTCCCAACATGGGGTTCTCCTCCCGGAGTTCGAACTCATCGCCGCCGATCAGATTCGCATACTCATTGCTCTTGAAATCACTGAAGCGGACCGTAACGGGCCGTGGATAAAACGCCCCGCAGATCGAGGCAATCCCTTCGGATAGCTTCCTGACAAATAATTCCTGCTTGTCTTCGAATCCACGGGTCAATGCATCGATCCTGCGCCGGGTCTCCTGACTCTTGATCTTCCTCACATTCAACAAAGCCAAAGGATGAATCCGGATTTCAGAGGCGATCATGAACTCCATGCGCAGGAGGCCGACACCGCCACCCGGCAATAGTGACCAGGAGAGGGCATCCCCGGGACGGGAAATGTTCATCAAAAGGCGGGTTCTCAAGCCTTTCAATGAAACCTCAGGCACGGGAATGGTGCGCACTGCGACGGTACCCGGATAGACCCGACCTTCCTCGCCCTCTGCCGATGAAACCGTCACCTCGGTCCCGTTTTGAATCAGATCGATCCCGGCACCGGCACCCACTACGGCTGGGATCCCGATCTCCCGGGCCACGATCGCTGCGTGGCAGGTTCGCCCACCGCTCGCGGTGATGACGGCCGAGGCAATCTTCATGGCGGGTTCCCAATCAGGATTGGTCCGATCTGCAACCAAAACCTCGCCAGCCTGAAAAGATCCGAGCTCTGAAATCTGCCTGATGCGCCGGATTCTTCCCGATGCGATCTGATCCCCTACTGCCCTGCCGATCAGGAGAGGTCTGGGACTTCCGATCACTTCGAACCTGAATGCAGGACGCTTGGAAGGAACAGGGCGCAGGGAGTGAACCGTCTCGGGCCTGGCCTGCACGAGATAAAGGCGACCGCTGAGACCGTCTTTTGCCCACTCGATGTCCATCGGCCTCCGGCGCAAACTTCCTATTGAATAATGATCCTCGACCTCGAGGCAGGCCCGTGACAACTCCAGAACCTCCTCATCCGTAAGCGAATACCGGTGCCGCTCTTCGTCGGCCACGCGTACCCGCACCGTTCGGTCAGTATGAAAGGGATCGTATACCAGACTGAGCTCCTTGGACCCGAGTTCCCGCTTCACGAGAGGAGTGAATCCCTTTCTGAGGCGGTCTTTATGAACCATGAACTCGTCCGGGACGATCTCGCCCTGAACCATCAATTCTCCAAGACCGAATGACGAGTTGATCAGGATCACCCCCTCATGGCCTGACTCGGGATCGAGGGTGAAGGCGACCCCTGCCGAAGCAAGATCGGAGCGCACCATTTCCTGAACAACCACCGCACAACCGGATCCGATTTGGGGAATCTTCCGGCTGTTCCGGTAGCTGATGACCCTTGCTGTATAGTTCGAGGCAAAACACATCCGGATATGATCGAGTAGTGACTCCTCGCCTTCGACATTCAAAAAAGAGTCCAACTGGCCCGCAAAACTCGCGGATGGAAGATCCTCGGAACTCGCACTGCTCCGGACCGCCACGTCACGCCTGCCCGGACGGGCGGCATTCATACTCATATAGGCGGATAGAACCTCCTTGGCCAAGGGCTCCGGCCAATGACTCGATTGAAACGCATCCCTGATTTGGGTCGAAATGAGCTCGATTCGGGCGGGATCGAGCAGTTCTCCCGACCCGAAATGCTGTTTCAGAACGAGATCGATCCCGTTCTTTTCAATGAACTCACGGTATGCGCCCAGAGTCAGGACGAAACCACCCGGTACCTGAATCCGACCCCGAAGCATGCGAAACAGTTCACCCAGATTTGAGGCTTTTCCACCGACCCGGTGCAGGTCGTTGCGGGATACCTGATTCAACTGAAGGATACGACTCGATCCGTTCTCACTCATGCCCGCATACCAGCAAAGTTCAAGCCAGACTCCGGCACGAAACCTGAAGTGACCCGGGCATGAAACGTTTCCGTTTTACAATCACTTCCTTCGTGTTGATCCTCCCCCTGCTCTGCAATGCCGACGACAGTGCACTCAAAACGGGCATGATCGAGCTTCACGCCATCTTGTTGAACCTGAATCACGATCTAGCCCGCCCCCTTCCCCAACCGGGTTCACCGGAGCACCAGAAGGTTGAAGTCAGAATGGAGCGCCTGGGGCGTCTCGCGCACCGGGTGAGCACACAAAAGTCGACCCAAGGCACGGGGCAACTTTACTCCATCCTGGGAGAAGCCCTCCCCGAGCAGGCAAACCAGATGACCTCTGCCTGGAGACTCGGGCAAACCGCCTATTCGAGAGCCTTGTTCCGTACCTTGAGCACGACCTGCCTCGAGTGCCACTCCGCATCCGGTTCCAAATCGCCGATCGCACACCCGATTGAAGACAAAGAACTGGTCCTCTGGAATCCGATCGACCGAGGAAGGTACTTGAGAAGCGTGGGACACATCGAGCAGGCATTTGAGGAATTCAGGCAAGTGATCCGACGTCCCATCCCCTCATCGGATTCCCAGTTCATCTTGGAAGAAGCTCTCTATGAGTTGCTATCTCTCGAAGCCCGCACTGCGGGCCATCCGGCCCGTCTCCTGGGTGTGCTCAAACCCCTGCTCGAGCTCGAAACCCTTCCCAAGTATCTCGGCGCCGACCTGTCCGGATGGATCAGGGATCTGGAAGCGTGGTCGCGGGAGTCCACCCCAAAAAAGATTCGAATCACAGGAACATCCCTGTTGAAACGAGCCCGCCAACACATCGTGAAAGCACGAAAACTTCAAGAGTCGGCAACCGACCGGTCGAGCCTGGTCTGGTACTGGAGGGCGGTAACCGACTTGTACGGTTCTATGAAACAGGAACTCAGTCCCGAACAACGGGGAGATGCGCTTTTCTTACTTGGGAGCGCATTTGAGGTATTGACGCCTAGAAATCAAGAAACCCTGCACGAAAGGTTCTATGAGTCTTGCATCCGAGAGGTCCCGCACACGCCTCGATCGGATCTCTGCTACCGGAAGCTGGAGCGAAGCGTGATTGCCGGCTACACGGGTAGCTCAGGCACCCGGATCCCGGAGGAAGTGAGGAAGCGACTGCTCGAGCTTTGGGGGAGTGCTTTCTTGAAGAAGGGACTCGAACTCCGGTGATCGGGACGTTCCGTCCGGCAATGCACTCCAAATGGAACCAAAACGCCCATTGCTGGCGCAGTCCTTGCTTCATCACGACCGAAAGGAAATCCGATCATGTCGCCACCTACACCACTTCACATCTCACTCTTGCTCTGGATCGGGTCCACAGAAATCTTCTTGATGGAATTTACAAGCGAAAGAGGCCACCCAATCGAGCATCACTATAAAAGAGTCTCCCAATCGCCCATCCACCGCCTCAAAACATACATGGAATTGGTCCGGCACATCGAGCGCCACCGCTTTTGCGCCTTGAGCGGACCGGGCATGGATAAAAACCACTTCCTGACGTGGCTTTTCGGACACGGAGATCCCCTGGTCAAGCGGATCGTGAGCACGGATGAAAGCCTCTCAGGGTCCCGGGAGAGCCTGATCGACCTGCGGACGGACCTGATCCGTCGCCTCGGGTAAGGAAAAGGTGATCAGAGTTCCGCGACCGGGCTCACTTTGAACACTCAAAGTCCCGTTCCAACTTTCAATCAGTCTGTAACTGATAGACAGTCCCAGACCCCAACCCTCACCAAACCCTTTATTCGAGCGGAAGGGATGAAAGATACTCTCGAGCTCATCTGCACTCATCCCGATACCGTTATCCGAGAAAGAACACACGATCCGGCCATCCTGAATCCGGTAGGATGCGCGGATTTTGCCTTCTTGAATCAATCCCTTACGAATGGCGCTATCGATCGCATGAATGGAGTTCGAGAATAACTCGAAGAGCACCTGCCGAAACGACTCGGGCTCGACTCTCACCCGCCCGACCTTGCTTTCTTCACAACTCAAATCCACAGTGATTCCCGACGCATGAAGCGCGGGCTTCATCAACTCCAGAACCTCCCCCATCATGGAAAAGAGCTTCACCGTAACCAGGGTGCCGCCATGATTGCCAGAACCCAGATTCACCACGCCCCTGACATACCGGGCAATGCGATCCACCTGTTGAATGACCACATTGAGATCCCTCACATAACGGGGATCGTCCTGATGCTTCAACAACTGATATTCGGCTTTACCGCGAATGACTCCAAGGGGTGTTCCGATCTCGTGCGCGATACTCGAGGCAAAAAGCCCCACCGAACCGAGACGTTCCCGGACAATCATCCTCGCTTCCACCTCACGTCTCTCACTCTCGAGCGCGAATCTCTGAATCACGCGTCCGATAGATATCCTGAGCCAATCGGCTGTCAGCGTTTCCCAAAGAAGCAAGTCTTGATAGCTGAAATCAAACTGAATCTCTGATGCGTCCGACGCTCTCACCACGCCAAGCACCGGCACATGATGAATGCGGGACACGTGCTGAATTCCGGAATGAAACCGTTCGATCACCAGATCCGGCGCATCGACACCCGGCTCGATCCAAACACAGAAGGGACACTTCGACCCGCCAGCGGACAATAATTCTACCAACCTGATTTGTTCATCTGGATCGAATCCGAGGACCAGGATGTTCTGACGAGTCACCATGGGGTGAAGTCATACCAACAAGCCGCTAAAGATGGAATCAAGATTTTATACAAATAAAATATAAATCTTCAGATAATCTTCAAATTCTCCATCCTCGGAAAATAATGTGAAACAGCTATTTTTTAGATTCTTTTTCATCTGAAAAAATGTATTCCTCCGCACCATGCAGAAACCAACCAACATCTATTCGATAGTGATCATTGACGACGAACCCGACATGAGGACATTGCTCTCCGATGTCTTCACAGACCAGGGACACAAAATCCACAGCTTCGCCGACGCCACTTCGGCCCTGGCTGCACTCTCTGAAGGAGGCTCGCTCGCGAGAAACGAAGACGAAGGCGAAATCGACCTCATCATCTCTGACATCAAGATGCCGGGAATGAACGGCATCGAATTGACTGCGCAATTAAAACAATTGAGACCCGAGATCCCCGTCATCCTCGCCACCGGTTTCGGAACGATCGAGACCGCCATCGAGGCCATGCAAAAAGGCGCCTTTCATTACATCACCAAGCCGTTCAAGCTCGCCGAGCTGAACACGGTCACGGAACGGGCCATTGAGTTCAGAAAGCTCCAGCAAGACAATACCGTTCTCCGTCAAGAAGTCCGGAAGACCTGGTCTTATGGCAATGTGATCGGAAAGAGCCAGAACATGAAGGCGATCTTCGATCTTGTCGAGCGGGTGTCGGGGGCTTCGTCGAATGTCCTCATCACGGGTGAATCCGGAACCGGGAAAGAAATGATCGCACAAGCGATTCACCGGAGCGGCCCTCGGGCCAACAAGCCCTTCATTGCCATCAACTGTACCGCGATTCCAGAGAATCTCCTGGAATCGGAACTTTTCGGGCACGCCAAGGGTTCCTTCACCGGAGCCATCCAGAGAAAACGCGGTCTTTTTGAAGAAGCCAATGGCGGTACCATTTTCCTCGATGAGATCGGGGATATGAATCCGCTCCTTCAGTCGAAGCTTCTGCGGGTGATCCAGGAAAGAAAGATCCGTGCGGTCGGTGAGAACATCGCCATTGATGTGAATGTTCGGATTATCGCTGCCACACACAAGGACCTTCGCGCAGCAATGAAAGACGGCCGTTTCCGGGACGATCTTTTTTACCGGCTCTCGGTGATTCCGATTCAGATTCCACCGCTTCGTCACCGCCCTGAAGACATCCCACTGCTTGCTGAGCACTTTTTAAAGAAATACGCTGCGGCGAACCAAGCCATGGTCAAGGGCTTCACCAAGCGAGCGATTCAGAAGCTGCTTCGCCTCCGCTGGGAAGGAAACGTCCGGGAGCTCGAGAATGTGGTCGAGCGCGCAGTGGTCCTGTGTGGAGATGCATTGGTCGATGAGGGTGATTTGCCGACTCATGAACTCGTGAGCCCGGAGAGCTTCTTCGGAGATGCGACACGCGACTTCCCGACTCTGGAGAAGCTCGAGGAGCGTTACATCAAGCTGATTCTTGAAAAAACCGCAGGCCGGAAGGACAAGGCATCGAACATCCTGGGTATCAACCGCCGGACTCTTTACCGGAAGGAACGCGAATATGGCCTCGTGAGCGCCAATGAACCGGAACCAGGACTGGAAGAAGAGAATTCCTCACTCGCTGTGAGTGAATCGGGCATGAGCGCCCACTGAAGAGGAGAAACGCCCCCCGGTCGACTTGATCCGGGGGCCTCCTCCCCCTCCATCGATTTGGGCATGGCACTGATCTTGCGATACACGGGACATGTGGATCGATAGCCTGAAAGTCAGCCCCCTGTTCCTGCTCCTGGCCTGCCGGCCGATGCCGGTCGCTGCCGGCCCCACGATCCTGAGCGTTCAAAATCACGTCGAGTATTCCGGTCACTTGTATGAGGTCCTACCGGACCACGCACTCCATCGGGTCGTGGTGATGACCGGTCCCTTGGAATATCCGGAAGCTGCACTCATTCTCAAAGTTTCCAATCGGGGTGGTGCCTGGAAGAAGCTCCGCCTCGCGATTGGCCGAATCTCAACAGAAAGCGTGCTCTACACCGGCACGCTTCCCGAGAATTTCGAACTCAATTCGGACTCCCGCCTCCTACTCGAAGGCTCCGGGAGGAAAAACCCATGATGCGATATTCGGAACCCCGGCAGGCCGGTCGTGATGACCCGTTGCGCCAGAGTCCCGATTAGTGACCGCGAGGCTCCGGGACCGGTTCGACGGCCTGTCCCCTAGTTGGATTCCTCACAGGATCCGGCTATCCCAACCCATCTGTTTCCATCAAGACCATCCCACCTTACGGGTCTCCAGGTTCACCCCCGGGGACCCGCCTCTTGACGCCGAATCAGACCCGGAGCCCCGCTGTCCGATTTCTCATTTTTTAATGCCGTCTTCTTGAGCTTCGGTTATGGTGGCCGAATCATGGCAACCATCGGTGATTCTACAAAAAAATCCAATTCCATGCTCATGGTGCTCGGCGCTCTCGGTGTCGTGTTCGGTGACATCGGAACCAGCCCGCTCTACACCATTCAAGAATGCGTGAACCCGGTTCACGGAGTCTCTGCCTCGGTGCAAGCCAATCTGTTCGGACTGGTATCGCTGATCTTCTGGGCGCTCATGATGATTGTGACACTCAAGTATGTGGTGTTCATGATGAGGGCCGACAACCGCGGAGAAGGCGGAATCATGGCGCTCCTGGCTCTGCTTCCCGAGTCGGTGAAAATCCGGGGCCCCGGCAAAGTCGGATTCACTGCGATTCTGGTGATTATCGGAGCTGCTCTTTTGTTCGGTGACGGCGTCATCACCCCTGCCATCTCGGTTCTTTCCGCGGTGGAAGGGTTGAAGGTCGTCTCTCCCGCACTGGAAGCCTGGGTGGTGCCTTTGACCCTAGTCATCCTGGTCATCCTGTTTGCATTTCAGAAACATGGAACAGAAAAGATCGGGAATGCATTCGGCCCCATCATGCTCGTTTGGTTCATTTGTCTGGGCTCTTTGGGACTCATTCACATTGCCAACGCCCCGGGTGTGGTTTGGGCTCTTTCACCGGTCTATGCCGTCGAGTTCTTCAAGGAACACGGATGGCATGCATTCAGAATGCTGGGTTCGGTCGTCCTTGCGGTCACGGGGGGCGAGGCCCTCTATGCCGACATGGGACACTTCGGGAAAATTCCGATCAGGAAAGCTTGGCTCTACATTGTTTTTCCATGCCTCGTATTGAATTACCTCGGGCAAGCCGCCTTTTTGATCACTCACCCGGATTCGACGGGTAGTCCCTTTTACAATATGGTGCCGCAAACCTTCTTGTACCCCATGATCGCACTCGCCACCCTGGCAACCGTGATCGCGTCCCAAGCCCTCATTTCTGGTGCCTACTCGCTGACCTCACAGGCGATTCGACTGGGATACTTCCCCCGCTTAACGGTGAAGCACACCTCTGAGCACGGCGAGGGACAGATCTACCTCCCCTTCATCAATCTCACCTTGGCCGTCCTTTGCATTGCACTGGTACTGGTTTTCAGAGAATCGACTAAATTGGCATCAGCCTACGGCTTGGCGGTTACCGGGACGATGACCATCACCTCATTGGTCTATTTTCAGGTGACTCGTCACAAGTGGAAGTGGAAACCGGCTCTTTCATGGTTGGTGCTCTTCGTGTTTCTGGCATTCGACATCCCCTTCTTTTTTGCCAACGTGCTGAAAATTGTAGATGGGGGCTGGATCCCGGTATTCATCGGATCTTTCTTCTTCTTGGTCATGTGGCTCTGGAAAGTGGGACGGAGCCTACTCGCCCGCCACTTCATGCGGAGTGCCGAGCCGCTCGATGCCTTTTTGAACAACCTCGAGAAGGAGGTCCCCTACCGCATTCCCGGGATTGGCGTCTTCCTCGCCTCCGATCCGAACGGCGTTCCACCTGTGGTGCTCCGGATGGTGAGGCGATTCCACTCCCTCCATGCCGACATTCTCTTGCTCACCGTCACCTCAGAGACGGTACCCTATTTTTGCAGGGGCGGTAAATGCGAGGACGATCGCGTTGAGGTGCAAACCCTCGGTAAGGGATTTCACCGAGTCCTGGTCCGTTACGGCTACATGGAAATGCCCGACATTCCGTCCATCATGGAAAAAGCACTCCAGAAGCTCGAGATGAATGCCAATCTGAAAGAACTGGTCTATGTGCTCGGGCATGAGACCTTCGTCGAGCAAGACAGCGGCGAAATGAACCGCTACCAGCAGGGGATCTTCTCATTCCTGTCTCGTAACGCGCGG